>JBBRWD010000004.1:0-155838 GCA_038249465.1 Limisphaerales bacterium
CAAATCGAAACCCCGTAGCACCGAGGCAAAACCTCTGGGCGGCTCGCGCAAGCAAGCCGCCCTTTTTCATGTCCACTTCCCGCGCCGCCACCGTGACTTTCAAACCGGCCTCATCCGTGATGTCCGCGACGGCGCTAATATGCTGGGCAGGCGGGGCGTGGACCAGGCCGCTGATGCTGGACTGTTCGCGGCGTTCCTGCGGCTCATTGGCACGATGGAAGGTCAGCCCATCCCGCCGCATGGGGTGGTGCCGGTGCAGTACTACACCCTGCTGTCGGACGAGCAGTTCGCCCTGCTCGCCTCAAACATCTTCGAGCAGGCGGTGGTGCATTCGACCATCAACGTGACGGACAAAGCCTACTTCGCTCGCGGGGCTGCCGAATCGCCCGACCTGAAAATCAGGCTCGAACTGGCCAACCTCATCGGCCTGCACAACGAGACATACCGCTGGATTCTGCCGAAGCCCAACCTGACGCCCGCCGAACGGCAAGCGGAGGCTGATTGGGTCGAAGACCTCTGTCGTCGCGCCCAAGAGCCAGAAACCCTCACGCAGGAGGAATGTCACCACATCTTCCACCACCAGCCAACTACACTCCTGCTCAAATCCAGGCTGTTTGCTGCCGCACCCCCCGGAGCCGGGAATTTCCCCAGCATTTTCTCCAGGGCCGCCAGGTTCCATCCGGCTGGCGGCGACTGCTGACCGAGGATACCGACGATGAAGAAGAAGCTCCATTGCGCCTACCTGTTCGCGGACGGCCATGCCGTTCTGGTATACGAAAAGCATGACCGCCAGGCCGGAGACATCCGCTGGGTTGAGGTCATCGAGAAGTTCGGTCCCGATTGCCGGTTCGAGGGGCGCATCGTGTTTCACTGGGGCAGCCAGGCGCTGCTCAACCTGTGCCGCAAGGCCGTGGCGGTGCGGGCCAAGGCTCCCTCTCTCGAAGCCGGAAGTGACCGCACCAGGGAACTCGGCATCCCCATCGGCACACTCGAAATCCAACTCGGCGGCGGGCATCGTGACAGCCTGTATTTCCACGACCTCGATGGGGTGCTCAGCGCCCCCTACAAGTATCAGCCGGAGGTCGCGGAGAAGTTCGACCCTCAAGCCTCGCACTGGTCTGACTACCGGGTCGCCAAGGTCCACCGGCTGCCCACCAAGCCCCAGGGCACCGCGCAGGCGGCTGCGTGAGCCAGCCTGGCATCAAATTTCATCCCGAGCCTGAATATGACCCTGGAACAAATCAAACTGGCCGAAGCTGTGGCGGCGTTGCTGAAACTGCCACCCGCCCCAGGCTGCGACGGGCACTGGGCACGCCTGTTCTCACTGCCTGACGGCGGGAGGCTGTGCATTTCAACCGGTCGTACTCGTGGACAACTTCACATCTCGACGAGCGCGGCGGACAGTCTGCGCGAGTGCCGCCCGTATTACCGCGACGGTGAAGCGCCAAAGACCAGCATCAATGTGGCCGACACCAAGGACGCGCCGCGCATCGTGGCCGACATCCGCCGCCGCCTGCTTCCCGAATACGAAAAAGACACCGCCGCCTGCGTTACCCAGAAAGCCCGGCGCGATGAGTTCAACGCAAAGCGTATACAGGCCCTGAGCGCGGTCGCCGCGCCGTTCGGGCAGCCTGTCCAGTGCGACACCAGGTCAGGGGAACCACGCCCGCTCTCCATTGACCGGGCGGGAAAGTTCAATCTCCAGGCCAAGCCCTTCTGCGATTCGCTGAAGCTGGAAATCGAAACCTCCGAAGCCATCGCGGGCCAGATTGCAGCGCTGCTGGCCGCGCTCTAACGGGTGAGCCGGAACATGGACTATTATGCGTAACCCTCGAATCAACCCTCGCCCCGGCGACCGGCTGGCCAAGGTCTTGACCAACCGCGCAGGGGTGAGACGCGTGTTCAGCCGCCGCGTGCTGGCGCTTGAAAAGCGCTATCCACGCAGCACCACCGTCGTCTGGACTCGCAGGCACTCGAATCGTCCCTGTCGTTGCACGCTAACCGAATGGCGGGCATGGGCAAAAAACGCCTCCAAAGTGGCAGAACATTAGTATCGAAGATGAAGCCCAAAATCAGATTGGACATTGCCGAGCGGGTCGCCGCCCTGCTTGCCAAGGACTTTGACGCGCTCGGCTTCATGGCCCCTTATGTGGTCGTCGGGCGCAGGTCTGACGGGCGCAAGGGAAGCTTGGCGTTCCAGCACCTGCCGCGATTCCATTTCAATTTTGTTCTCGATTAGCCGACAACCCGCACCCTCTGCGCATACAACATGGAAATCCAACCCGACAACCCGTGGGGCGAACCCATCTTCAGCTATACCCGCGCCCGAGCCATCGCGGATGGCGTGCTCGTGGACCTGACCACCGCTACCGACGACAAGGGGCAACTGCTTTGCCAGCAGGCAGGGTTCAAAGTCCCGGTCGCCATCACCCGGACGGCTTGGACCAAGGCCATCGAGGCTGGCGGAATCTGGAAGCCAGATGGGGAGGGTGAAGTCCTCGCACTGAAGGGCGGTCAGTCACTTACCGGCAGGTTGTGGGACTTGCTCTGGATGTTGCGGGTCGCATCTGGCAAAGCCGCGAACTCCGACCGGGTTCATTTCCAAGTGATGGTGGACGTTCACGGCGATGGCCGTCTCGATGTGGCCAAGCTGTGGGCACTGTGCGGTCCCGGCGATGACGCTCAGTCCGTCATCACCATCATGGTTGAAGGGGAAGACTGATTTGCAAGGCTACGTGCGCCTCAACCTGCTCAAACAAATCTTGGCCGTCCCCTCCCGCTCACGGCAGGAGGAACAGATGGTCGCCTTCATCACCGACCACGTAAAGGAAGCTGGAGGGCAGCTTGGGCGCTGCTGGTCGGACGCGCACAACAACCTCTACATCGTGAAGGGACAGGCGGACCACTACCCCTGCGTGGCTGCGCACATCGACACGGTTCTCCCAATGAAGCCGGTCAGGATTGTCGAGCAGAACGGTATACTGATTGGGTATGACAAGGACGGCCACCGCGCAGGCATCGGCGGTGACGACAAGGCGGGAGTGTTCATCTGCCTCGAACTGCTGGAGCGGTTCGACAGCCTGGCAGTGGTCCTGTTTGCCGCCGAAGAAATCGGCTGTCAGGGCGCGTATGCGGCGGAGGCAAAGTTCTTCGACCAGGTGGGCTATGTCCTGGAGTTCGATTGTCCGGCCAGCGGTCTGGTGTCGTATACGTCGGGCGGGGTGCGCCTGTTCCAGAATGACGGCGAATTCATCCAGCGGGCGTTCCCGGTGCTGAGAGAGCACGGCGCGACGAACTGGCAGCGGCACCCGTTTACGGATGTCATGGCGCTGCGGAAGCGATTCACGTTCTCCTGCCTGAATCTCTCGGCAGGCTACTATCACTGGCACTCCAACGTGGAGCACCTACGCCTGGTCGATGCCGCCGCAGCCATCGAGTTGGGCGCGGAGTTGATTGCCGCCCTGGGCGGGCACCGCTACGACTACGACCCCCGCCTGCCTGATGCGGCGGAGCCGCTGATGGAAGTCACTGGCCTTCGTTTACCGGAGGAAGCATCCTATTACCGTATACACCATGAAACACCAGCACCCGCCCGACAACCGCAAGCCAGGCATGGTGAATGCGCGTGACTTCATCCTGTCCGTCCGGCCACCGCCTGCCGTCTACGCCGAAACACTTCTGGAGGAAATCCAAGACATGATGACCCCGGAGCAGATACGCGAGTTCATCTTGCAGCATCAATTCCCGCCCGCCTGGGGCCGGGAGATGGAGGCGGACATCCAGTTGCGGCTGGCAGCAGCCGGATTCAGCCAGGTGCGCATCCATTGCCTCGACGAGCATCCGGTGGCGGAAGTGCGGATGCGCAAGCCTGCTGACCGGGCGCTAACTATCCGGGAACTGGTGCGGTTGCTGGGGCGTGTAGCGGAAGAGTTGGGCGCGAC
The DNA here is from genome assembly GCA_038249465.1 of Limisphaerales bacterium. GTDB lineage: Bacteria > Verrucomicrobiota > Verrucomicrobiia > Limisphaerales > JBBRWD01 > JBBRWD01. The sequence continues at coordinate 3,942 of JBBRWD010000004.1, forward strand.
CGTCGTTCGCGGAAGCGTCGTGGCCAGCATTCAGGGCGACCGCGTGGAGGCTGGACTCGTGATGACGGGAGCGATGGCGGAGCCTGCGGACTGAGCATGACCAGTTCGCCGCCAGCCTGGCGGGAGGGGTTCAGACCTGGTGCCGTCGTCCGTAGGTGAAGCGGTTGAACTTGTGCCCATCCGTGAGGGGTCTGCCCTTGATGTCCGTCTTCACCGTGCCGCACGGACAGGTGAAATGGTGCTTGGCCACCACCCACAGCAGGGTCGGTGAGCTACAGCATTTGGTCGGCTCTTTGAGTTCGAGTGGTTTCATGGCTTCAGGCTCCCATGTGCAGCCGAAGATGCCAGAGGGAGAATATCGAGTTGGGAGTTCATTGAATTGGCTTGCATCGTCTGGACAGAACGTCGGTTCGCGGTGTGCGTCACAGGCGTCATTTCTTGGTCGCCGCGCCGAACACCTTCTGGAGGAGTGCGGTGGTGCGGGCGGTTGGGTTCGCCCGGATGGCGGCTTCTTCTTCGCCGATTTTCACGAACAGCCCATCCAGCGTCTTGCGGGTCACGTAGCCGTCGAGGTCGCCCGCATCCTTGCCAACGAACGCCGAGGCGAAGCCCACCTTGTCCATCATCTGCTTGTAGGAACTGGTGACTCCGGCCTTGCCGGTGGCCTGTTTCACGATGGGAAGGAAGCGTCCGTACAGGTTCGTTTCGCTGGTGCGACGAAAATAGGCCGTCGCCGCCGTGTTGGTTCCGGTCAGAATCGACTTCGCATCCGCGACGGTCATCTTCTTGACCGAATCTCCGAGCACCGCCGCCGCCTCTGGCACAGCCTGCTCCGCCGCGTGGTTCAGGGTGCTCACAAACTCATCGGCCAGCTTGTCCTGCCCCAACGTGCGCAGCGTCTGCTCGACGCGCTTGAGATTTTCCGGCATCGGAATGCGCACCTTCGGGTCACTGAGGAACCCGCCGTTACGGCCAAGATTCGTCACCGCCTGATTGACGCCCTTGGCGAGCGCCTCCTTGAGTCCATCGGTGACTTGCTGCTCGGACAGGCCCGCCGCAGACGCCACAGCGGCAACCGGTGCGTTGGAGGTTCCTTTGCCGAGGCCGAGGAAATCAAAGAATCCGGCTGTGCGGCCAACCGTGATGGTGCCGAGCAGACAAACCGAAGTGAGTGCGATGGCGAATGGTGCTTTCATGGCAAATTCCGAGAGGGAGGTTGTGTGGCCTTCCGACAACCGCAGGTTCGTGCAGCACGCCCACGAAAGCAAGCAGTGGCGCGGCGGGCGCTGGCACGATGGATGGAGCAAAAACTTCGACCGGCTGAGCTTCGAGGTTCGGAACGTGAGCCTGTATAATGTCATGCGCATCGCCAAGGCGCTGGGCACGAGCGCGGAGGAATTATTCCGCGAGATTGATATTTGACCTTGTTGATAGCGGTGCAGCCTGTCCGCACTGCCAGTGCGCGGGCCAAGCTCAGAGCGGAATCTTTAACCCCATCTTCTCCTTCATCGCCAGCAGGGCTTCGGCATTGCCCTTGGCGTCGTCGACGGGATGATGCGTGTGCCGGGTCTTGCGCAGGTGCTTGAAGTTCTGAGTCACGTCGCCAACAAGCCCCTTGTAGAGCGAGCCGAGATTCGTGGATGAGAAGCCGAACGGATTCGAGCCGGTGAAGTGGTGGAAGTACCAGTTGATGAACTGCCAGTCGAACCCGTTGTTGTCTGAGATGAACATCGGGCGACCCATCGAGTGCTCATTCAGCCACGCCGCAAACTGGCGCATCACTCCTTCCGGTTCAGGGAACGCCAGCGTCTGCTCGCGGGTGAAGCCGCTGACCGCAAGCGCCGCCGCCTGCCACTGCTCTGAAATCGGACGAAGCTGCCCGTAGAAGGTTCGGGACAGCGATGGCTCCACGAGGACTGCGCCAAAGCAAATCATGGAGTAATCGCCGGGAATGGGGCCGTCCGATTCGATGTCGACCATCACGTAGCTCACGGGAAATTCTTCTTGGTCGGTGCCCACTGGTTCAGGAACGCCATCACCTTCTCCGGGTCGTGGTGGTCGCCTTCCTCCAGCTTGCCGGTGTCCTGCGTGACCATTGCCTTGCCGTCCGCATCCAGCACCACGATGACCGGCAGGCCGTGCTGCGTCGGCTTGCCATATTTCTCGTTGGTGGCGGCATTGTGCTCCTTGTTCACGTCCACCAGCACCACCACGTACGATTCCTTGAGCTTGGCGGCAATCGTGGCGTTCGTCTGGAACAGCCCGTGGAGCCGGTGACACCAGCCGCACCAGTTCGCGCCGAATTGCAGCAGCACCCGCTTGTTCTCCTTCTTCGCCACGACCAGCGCTTCGGCAATCTGCTTCGCGCCGTCCGCCTGCTCATCGTAGAGGGGCGGGCGGGCTGATTTTACGGGAGCGTCCGCGCCGACCACGGGCACGGTCAGGAGTCCAGCCATGAGCACGAGAGGCAGCAGGCGGTTGGTCATATTGCGATACGCATTCATAATTGAGTTTTCCAGCCGGACTTTACGCGAGATGGCGCATCGCCTCCACTCCCAATCTTGCTCCCTCGCACTCACCGTGAAAACAAAGAACTGATAAAAATGAACACGAGAAAAATTATCGTCGGGGCGATAAGAAGCCAGAGTGCGACAAGCCACAGCTTGGAGAGCGGGGTGCGCACGCCGAAGAACGCGCCACACGCGTTGCACTGAACTCTCCGCTGCCGACTGGCGTTGTGAAATAGAATGGCGAGGAATCCGCCGAGGAAGAAAATCAGCCAACTGAAGGAGCCTCTCAATGCGATACTGGCCTTGTAGTTGTCCTGTGCTCCGCAAACAGGGCACACGATAACCGGCCTGGGCGGCGCACCCCCGGTGCCATCGGTGCCGGGAAGGCTGACGCCGCACTCTTGGCAATCCGTCCGCCCGGCGTCGTTTTCTCGACCGCAGTAGGAGCAGACCTTCATGGTTGAGGCGTACGCCTGCCGGTCAATCCAGTCAAGCGCCAGAGCGGCAGAGCAAGAACATGGGAATCAAGCGTGGAGCGCTTCGTTGAAACAGCCCAGCTTGCAGGTCTGGTTTGTCAGGAGGCAGACGGGTCATGTCTGTGAACTCCAATCAACTCGAAGAATTCGCTCGCCATCTGCTGGAGGGCTTCTGGGTGTCCGTGCTTGAAATCTCTGAACGGCTGCCAGAACCGAAACGTGCGTGTGCGCCGAAACGGACGAAAGACGACTGCCAGAGGATTACATTCGCGCCAACCGCCGAAGTGGTGGACCGCCGCTCGTGCCAGCGAGAAACGCCACTCTTTGCGACGTGACCAATTCACCACCACGGCACGGTCGCCGAGATGAGGCAAGAAATTCTGCTCGATGCAGTCGTGCCAGACGGGGCTGTCGGAATACACGAACAGGATGTCTCGTCCGCGAAGACACCACCATGACCAGATGGCGATGTGCAGGCAAGCGGTGGACACCAAGAAGAAGACGAGCGCGAGCACCAAGACCGGGAGCAGTACCGGCGCGAGAGGAATGGCCAGCGCTACGTGCCACCATTTGGCTTTCGGTTTAAGCTTCGGATTGCTCATGGCGTGCGGGGCGGGCTACGACCCAATCTCAGCGACCCGACCCGCGAGGGGTCGCGCTTGCGACCGGAGCGCGATGGCCGGGTCCGTAGCGGGCATGGCTGGACAGCATCATTTCTGTGCAATGCTCCATCCTGCTGGCATCCACTCCTGCGCACCGGTCAACTCCCGCTGCGGGAAGTCGCGGCGAAGAAGGCGAAATCTCTCGGACTCCCAGTCAAAGGTCACAGTCAAGTGACCGCCTCGATAGATGCTGATGCGCTTCGCCGCCGTATCAATCTCGGCGCGTCCGCGCCCCCAATACCAATGCTCATGGTCGTAATAAAACCATCCCCACCGACCGCCCTCTTTGCGGTAATAACAACTGGTGGTGAAAAACTCCAAATCCCAGTTGCAGGTCTGGACGACACAGAACTCCGTGCCATCAGGCGCGACAGCGCGGGCCACGACTCGCGGGCCGTCGATATGCCGCACGATGAGAACGGCAGCAGCGACGAGGACGACTGCGACGCTGGCGGCGATAATCTTGGCGCGAGTTCGCATGACGCGTGTAAGACAATTAGCGACCCAAACTCAGCGACCCGGCCCGCGAGGGGCCAAGCTTGACGCCAGAGGTGAGAGGGCAAGGTTCGCGCAGCGCATGGGTATGCCACGAGTGCTTCATCTCTCAATCCTCTGAAATGAACTGCCAGCGGTCGTCGAGCCTGACCATCGACCAGAGATTGAAAGGTACGTAGTCACGCCGACACTGAACAAACCCCGTGCTTCCGCTGGGCTGCGGCTGTGTCCAGAGGCACACGATGCCGTGGTGGGAAAGCTCTGCACGCTCAATGGTGAAAAAGCCAGCGCGGAATGGCGTCGTGACGTGCTCGCCCATGCGTACACGATGCGCGACCGCATCAAAAAATCTCGCGACAAAGCGTAGGTGACGCGCAATGGCCAATGCGTGACCGCCGCCGAAATGATGACGGCGAGAGAAAGGATGGTCCCGGCAAGCGCAGGCAATACGCGCCGTTGAGTGTGGCGTCGGTAGCCGATGAGAAGCAAACCAGCGACGATGGCCGCTGCCGAAAGACCGATGTCCAACAAGACGACGCCGACCGGTTCGCCTCCGCTGGCCGAAACGAGAACAGCCGCAAAAGCCAGTAGACCAAGCAAACCAAGAACTGCTGCATCTACGTGGCGTCGCTTCATGCGCTACGTGCCGAAGCGCCGCTTATCGACCCAAGCTCTGCGACCGGGACCACGGGGGGAACGCTTGGAACCGGAGCGTGATGGTTGGGTGGAATCATCTCAGGCTCCCTCGTCGCCAATTTCTCCTGTGCTCCAAGTAATCTCACAGTGGCGACAGTCGTAAAGCACCCGGAATCGGGTCGCACTCGGACGCAGGTAATCAGGACGGAACGCGAGTCGGCGTTTACACTCTGGGCAACGGCGGAAACTCTGATTGTAAACGCAGGCCGCTACAATCACCGCAAGAATCGGTAGCAGATAAAGCTGCGACTCGTAGCGCACGCTGAGCCACACCGAAACAGCCACAACTGGAAGGAATGCCACGACGGCGACCAGCCACGTGGAGGCTGGGATACGAGGCATTGGGCGTTCGGAGTATGTCATGGTGCGCGATGCCGCCTAAATCAGTACACAACGACAACTGGGTTCATGTGTCGTCGGTCTGCGGATGTGGCAAAGAACGAGCGAAGTGCGAACCGCGCTGTCGACGATGGATTCGGACGGATTCGATTCGTTTGGTTGCCGAGCACGGAGCCAGCGCGACAGCCCCCGCGCACCGGACGCAAAGCCGCAGGGGTGCTTCGGCGAATTGTCATCTGATGCCATTTGAATTGTCATGCGACTCCGAACTGCCGGGATGGACCGGTGGTGGCAATGTGCCCGGCTTCTTCCTGGCGGCACGCACGATGAAGAAGGCAATCGCACCCACGACTGCAACTCCCAAGGCCAAGATGAACAGCACTGCGAAGATGATGACCAACTCCCATCCGCCAATGATTGCGGCAAGCATCGGATGCGTTGTCATAGTCGGTTGAAATCCACGCGTGGCATGGTTGAGTGCGCTAACAGTGAAATTGTGAGACGAGCGGGTTCACGTGTTATTGGCCGACGAGTGCGATGAAAAAGTGGCCGGTGCAGAAAGCTCTGTCGAGAGTTGATTGGGGGGCGATTTCGATGCGGTTTTTGACGGCCAGCACCGCACAAGCTCAGCAGCCCTCCAAGCCGCCGTGGGTGTGGGAACTTGCGGCTGTGCGGCGGCAACTGAAAGGAGCACAGTTCATCAAGGCCAACAAAGCGCAGAAACACCTGTCTGAAAAATGACTGACCGGCGCAGCATCTCTGACTTTCTCGCGCTCCGGCGCAACATCGCGCTGCTGCTGGTGGCGCTGGTCTTGGCCGGGACCGGCGAGCGCCTCTGGCTTGGCTTCGCGCCCAAATACCTCGAAACCCTCGGCGCGAGCATCCTCATCATCGGCCTGTTCGACGCGCTGCAAACGCTGCTCGGTGCAGTCTACGCCTATCCGGGCGGCTGGCTGACCGACCGCTGGGGCCAGCGCCGGTCGCTGCTGCTGTTCAACGCGCTCTCGCTTGCCGGGTACGTGCTGGTGCTGGTCTGGCACCATTCGCTGGCGTTGCTGGTCGGTGCGTTTCTGTTTCTGGCATGGAGCGCGTTCTCCCTGCCCGCAACCTTCAGTGTCGTCGCGTCTTCGCTGGACAAACGCCAGCACACGATGGGCGTGGGTGTGCAGTCGATGGTGCGCCGGGTGCCCATGATGGTCGGCCCGCTCATCGGCGGCTGGCTCATCACGCGCTTCGGCTGGGAACTGGGCGTCCACTACGCGCTGCTCGGCTGCATCTTCCTCAGTGCGGCGACGGCGGTCTTCCAGTGGTTCATGGCGGAACCGGCAGTGAAGACGGCAGCGGAATCGACAGCTTCAATGCTCTCCTTTGCTGGCGTGGTGAAGTCCTTCAATCCGACCCTGCGCGAACTGCTGGTCAGCGACATCCTCATCCGGTTCTGCGAGCGGCTGCCGTACGCCTTCGTCATCCTCTGGGCCATGAACCACGGCGGCGTGAGCGCCAAGCAATTTGGCTGGCTCGTGGCCATTGAGATGGTGACAGCCATGCTCTGCTACATCCCGGTCGCGCATCTGGCCGACAAGCACGGCCAGCGCCCATTCGTGTTGGCGACCTTCGTCTTCTTCACGTTGTTTCCTGTGACGCTGCTCTGGGCGGACAGCTTCGGCTGGCTGGCCGTGGCGTTTGCCGTGCGCGGGTTGAAGGAGTTCGGGGAACCGGCCCGCAAGGCGCTCATCATTGCGCAGGCGGTGCCGGAAATCCGTGCCCGCACGTATGGCGCGTACTACCTCATCCGCGACTGTGTGGTGACAAGCGGTTCGTTGCTCGGCGCGTGGCTGTGGAGCCTCGGGCCACAGGTGAACTTCCTCGGCGCGGCGGTCTGCGGTGCGCTGGGCACGCTCTGGTTCTGGTGGTTCGTTTACCGGAGGGACCAGAGACTCAGACCGGTTGCTCCATGATTTACTTGGCAATCGCCTGCCGGAGCACGAGCAACGCATCCTCCCAGCCTGCCGGGCGCTCGAAGGTCTTCTCGCCCGCATTGCTGACGGAGCGTTCACCCCGCTGCGATGCGCCGGTCCTGGGATTGAACCAGCCGCACCGCATCGGCGTTGGAAAGCCGGACATCTTGAGGGCGATGCCCGGATTGTCCGGCAGGTACGCCACCGCCAGGTCGCCCGCCGCAGACTTTGCCAGCACCATCCGCCTGGTCGCGTCATTGGTCTGATTCGCAACCAGGTCGTGGCGCGGTTCCAGCCTCCACCAGTCCAGACTGGCGAAGAGGACGGCCAGGTGTTTCATCTCCATCGAGGACGACCGGTTCATGGCGGTGCGCCAATCCCAGCGTGCGAACTGCTGGTCGTTCTGGGCGTTGGTGATTCCCCAATTGAACAGACCGGCGCAGCCGTAGGTGTAGCCCGCGCAGCCGGACAGGAAACTCCAGTAGCCGCCGCTTCGCGGAAGGCGCGGCATCTGAGTCTCGTTGAACTCGCTGTCGTAGCGTGATTCCAGATTGATGACCGGCTTGTGCGGCTGGCGGCGGTAGAGGTCGAGGCTCCACTCGACGGCGTTGCGGGCCGCGATGTCCGCCCCGAGCGGCTTGCCGCCCCAGCCCGCGCCGCTCTGCAATCCGCAGAAGTCCAGATAAGACTGGTCGTAGTAGCGCCGGGCGGCGGGCAGGTCCGTGCCGGGATGCTGGGTGATGAGATGCAGCGACGACGATTCGCGGATGGTTTGGCCGACGGTGTTGCCCAGTTCCATGAAACGGCTGTCAAAGCTCGGCGAGAAGAGGACGTGGTTCCCCATCAGCCGGGCGACCAGGTGGCGGGTGAACGCCTGCGCAGCCGCCGCATCCGGGTATCGCTTGACCGGCTCCATCAAGCCGACGACGAGCACCATCAGGCCCTGGTTGTTGGCGTACTGCACCTTCTGTTCGTACTGTTTCCAGTAGGCGGGATTGGGCTGGTCGAGGCCCGCGCCAAGGAAAGGGGCGTTTCCGTATACGTCCTTGCTCCCCGCCCAGTCGCTGGCGCAGAAGACCTGCAAGAGGGTGAACTTCTTCTCGCGCCGGTCGAGGACGTAGGTCTGCCAGTCTTCCATGCCCGCGTTCATCGGGGCCGACCAGGGCGAGTCGCCCACCCAGAGGAAGGGGGTGCCATCCGCGTGGACCAGGTAGCGGCGGTTTTCTGAAACTCGCAGGTAGCCATGTCGGCGGAGGGGATTCAAGCCGGTGTACGGCGCGACCTCAACGGACCCTTTGAAGTTGTGCAGCCCGGCGTTGTTGGTGTCCGCGCAGGTGGTCTGCCAGGTCCACTGTCCGGGTGTTGGAAACAGGCAGCGGATTTTGAAGGCATTGCTGCCATCCCAAAAGCCCAGCCCGCTGATGGTCTGCTGATTCGGCCCCAGGTAGCTGACGGTGAGCCGGGCATCGACAGCCGGGTTGGCGTACGACTTTGCGCTGGTCAGCGAGTGTTCCCACCGCGTCCAGGTGCTCACGGCAGACTGGCTGGACAGCGGGGCCAGAATGGCGGTCAGCAGCACCACGCCGAGCAGGCTTCGCCCGCCTGCAACCATCGCGTTGCCTCGAAGAATGTTCTGCATGGACATGGTCGGTTCTACCCGGCTCGGCCTCCGCTGCCAAACCACAAAGTTGGCCTGATTCTCGGACGCATCGCCCGGCAAGTGGTGGTCGTAGTTAAGGCATGGACAACAACGCGCAGCCCAACTCCGCCGATGTGGAACGGCACTGGCGACTCATCATCGACGCCGTGCGCGGCAGCGCGGCTGCCGATGCCTGGTTCGAGTTCAAATGCGGGTGCAGGTCCAGTGAAATCCCCGCCGCGCCTGGTGCTGCTGAACTGGCAAGCGGGCTGCCAGGTTTGGTCATGGAGGACAAACACGCATGAAGAAGTACCTGCTGAACGCAAATGGCATAGAGGCTGGGCGATGGTCTGGCAAGCTGCGACAGGCCGCGCTGCAAGCGCCGGACGATTGCGGGTGCGTGCTTGAGACAGAGCGCCGATTTGTCTTCTGCTCGAACGGAACCATCACTCCCAAGCAGGTGCTGGCAGCCTTGAATCAGGCGGACACACCCAAGCGCGTGCTACTGCACAATCTCAAACGTCGACAGCACCAACGGACGGAGTGAAATGACCAGGCGGGTCGTTGCATCGTGGGGATTCAGGGGAACCGGTCACACGGTTCCTAATCCATTGCGGTTGGTGGAGCGTCGAGGTTGTTCAAAACCTCACCGAGACGCGGTAGAAAACTGTCGGGAGCGTGTTGGTGTCAGTGAGCGTGAGCACTTCACCATTGCCGGGCACGTCGATTTGTTCGGGAACGGGCGTCCAGACGGCGCTTGGCGTCAGGTTCGTGCAGGACAGGAGCGTGTACAGCCGGGCCGCAGAACTGGCAAATGCGACCGCTACGGGCGGGTTGCTGGAGTTCATGGTCAGGTTCAGGAACGACGCTGCGTTGGTGGGCACGGTGTCCGCCGTCCACTCTTGGTAATTGTCTGCGCCGTCAAGGTCGAGGTCAGTCAGGTCCGCTGAGCCGTCTGTGGGCAATCCGTATTGCTGGAGCCATGCGTAGGAGATGACCGAGCCGGTGCCTTGGTATTCGTAAGCACCGATGTCCACCGTGCCGCTGATGATGCGCGGGTTGCCATCGAGGTCGGTGGCGCTCGCGGTAAAGGAGTTGTTGCCCGCATTGATGCAGGGGGAGTTGGGTTGCAGGTGGAAATCTCCAGCGGCTGGGTTTACGAAAGCTGGTTCGTTGGTGATGTTGCCCGTGCCGTTCTGCGGCAGGATTGGCAAGCAGCAGTAGTCGGCGGTGAAGTCCTGATAGGGAGCCGCATAGTCGGCCCCATCGGGGGCGAAATTATGGGAAACGATGCAGTTCTTCAATGCGCTTTCAAACGCACCGCCCCCGGAAATGCTGGCCGTATTGCCCCAGAGCGTGCAGTGATTGAGCGAAGCATAGCTGGCTCCGCCGCCGTAACATGCAGAATTCCTGACCAGCGTGCAGTTGGTCAAATAGCTCCGGTAGCCAGCCCCGCCGCCGTCGTAGAAGGCTGCGTTCTCGACAAGCGAACAGTTCTTCAACGTACAAACCGCCGCGCCCCCGCTATTGTTGCCCGCCAAGTTGGCAACAAGCGCACAATTCTCCAGCGAACTGAGGACCGCGCCACCGCCTTCTTGCGTTGCGTGGTTACGCGCAAGCGTACAGTTCCGCAAGGTGCTCTCCGCAGCGCCTCCCCCACTGATAGGGGTCCAGTTGTCAGTAAGGAATGACCGATTCAAGATGGCTCCAAAAACCCCGCCGCCGACATCTCCGATGGATGAGTTTGCGATGAGCGAACAATCTATGATGGTGCCCGAATAGGCTCCCCCTCCAACTTTGGCAGCCGAATTGCAGGTCAGCACACAGTTCGATACAAACGAGTTCTCAGACTCGCACCACACACCACCACCGCTTTGGCAGCTACCGTGGTCTCCGGTCTGTTTTGTGGCTCCGTTCGTCAGCGTGAATCCGCTCAAGACCGCTCCGCTCGTCAAATACACGCACCGAATCGCCCCATCCCCATTAGTGCTGTCCGGTACTTGATGGCCTTGGATGACGGTGACGGCAGGACCATTGATGCTTGCGAGCGTGATGGGCGTGTCCACCGCCACCCGGTTGGTCATCGTGCCAAACACCGCCCGTCCGCCCGTGGCGTAGACCCCATTCGTCACGAGCACGAGGTCGCCCGTGGTGGCAGCGTCGACCGCATCTTGGATGGTGTGCGCCGCGCTGTCCCAGTTCGCGTGAGGCGGGGCAGGGTTCGGGCTGTCCAGCCAGACGTAGCGGGCAAGAGGAACACGTTCGTAAGCTCCGATGTCGAAATTCGCAATCCCGTCACCATTGCCGTCGAGCGGACGGGGATGACCATCGAGGTCGTCGGTGATGCCACTGAGGTTGGTTCCAGCGTCAATGCAGGGAGAGCCGTAGCGCAGGCGGAAATCGCCAGCCACTAGATTAACGAAGGCCGGTTCGTTGGTGATGTTGCTGATTCCGTTCGTAGGAACGGGCGTGGTGCAGCAAAAGCTCAGGATGGCGCTGGGGTAGAAGTTTGGACCGTTCGTGGCGGCGTTGTAATAGACGATGCAGTTGGTCAGGTTGGCCAAAGATGCCCCGCCGCCAATCGAGGCCGAATTACCGGTGAGCGTGCAATGGTTCAGAGTCCCAGCGTACACCCCACCGCCAAACTGAGCCGAATTGCTTGTGAGCACGCAGTTGTTCAACATGCAGCTATAGCGCTTGTCATTGTTAATGCTGTCCCCACACGCCCCGCCACCGCGGGAGGAAGCTGAATTGCCGGTCAGAGTGCAGGAGTTGAGCGTGCCGCCATACGCCCCACCACCCCACTGGCCCGAGTTGTGGGTCAGGGTGCAGTTGTTCAACGCGCCAGCATAGACCCCGCCGCCAAAACGGGCGGAATTGCCCGTGAGCGTGCAATTGTTCAGCGCGCTCCCATACGCCCCACCGCCAGACCACCAAGCGGAGTTTCCCGTGAGTGTGCAGTTCGTGACCAGCGCGGTAACGGACTCACACCAGACGCCACCACCACTCTCCTGCACCATGTCCGAGATTTCAGTGCGCGTTGCCCCGTTGGTCAGTGTGAAACCATTCAGAACAGCACCGTTGGTCAAGTACACGCACCGGATGGCTCCATCACCGTTGGTGGTGCCCGGCACCTGCCGACCTTGGATGACGGTAAACTCCGGCCCGTTCACGCTGCGCAGCACGACTGCCTTGTCCACCGCTACACGATTGGTCATCAGCCCGTAGACCGCCCGACCACCGGTCGCATAGACTCCATTCGTGACGAGCACGCTGTCCCCGGCCTGCGCGGCATCAACTGCGTCCTGAATCACATGCGCTGCCGTGGCCCAGTTGGTGAAGGGAGCGACCGGGCTTGGGCTGTCCTGCCAGACGTGGAGGGTGGCGGCTCGGATGCTGACGCACGTGAGGGCGCAGTATCCAATCAAGAAAAGGAGCCAGTTGGTCGTCTTCAAAATCATCGTTCCAGAGTGCGTGGCAGATTCTTGACGCCCGGCATCCGTCGCAGGCACGCGTCCGAACTGCCGTCGCACGTCAGGCAGGGCGGCATCCCTGCGAGGCGGCGGTTGCCGCGAGACTGCCGCAGAAGGCATCAACACCGGATGGAATCGGCGCTCCGCAGCGCTTCCTCCAATTCCCTTCCTTGAAGGCGTCGTGGTCATGCTCAATCAGTCGTAAACAATGTCCTGACCAGCGTGCGGGTCAGCCAAAAGTAGATGGTGGCTAGAAGGGGCAGTCCAACCCATGCAGCGCCGGTTGCCAAACGGGTGTGCCCGGCAGAATCAAGCTCGCCAATCACGAAGGCAGCGAGTGCTAAGAATGCCCAGACCAACCAGCCACATGTCTCCTGCACGACAATGCGTGATGGCCGTCTCCAGCACAGATAGGCGCGGCGGAACAAATAGACCGCATACCCAGCGAAGGCAACGAAGAGCAGCAAGTGCCACCAAACGAAAACGTGAAAAAGGGAGGCAGCAACCATCCCCGCAAGGACCAAGCATAAGACGGCGACGATGGCTGGCAGAAGACTCAACCCTCGGACAACCTGTCTAGCGCTTGAATTTGTCATGAAGTGAACGTGGACTACGCTCCAAGTTTATCGACACCGCCCGCCAAGGTCCACGACGGCGACAATAGCGCGATGGTCGAGTTCGTTGCGGGCATGGTGAGGCGGCACATCACTCGCCATCGCTGTCTGCCTGTGACCTCGTCTGGATTGCTTGCTCAATTTCATAAACTCTCTTCATCGCCTGCTTCCGCACTTTGGGAGCCAAGCCCTGCGCGTGCTGCGTCCAGTATGACTTCCAACGCTTCAATTCATCGACGCTCATCGTATCGAAGCGCTGCTCGAAATCTTTCAATGCTTGGAATCTGCTCATGTGCGTAGTGCCGCCCAAGCCCCAAGCTCAGCGACGCGGCCCAGAAGCGGCCATGATTGCTGCTGGAAGGGGTTGCTCAAGTCCGTTGCGCGCATGGTTGGAAAACGAACCGCGCCGGACGCCCGGCGATGCGGGAAAAAACTCCGAAGGCAAGAAACGCTGCGGATGGAAATCATGCGCGACTGGTTCATCGGGTGGCATCATCACTTTCCTCATCCGGCGAACACCTTCCAAAATGGATAGATGGCACGCATGAAATCACTCATCCACTCGGGGGAATGGTGCGAGAACCAGAACGTCTTCAGGATGCGCTCATCAATCATCACCATCACGAAAGGAACGACGTAAATAGCAGCCGCCCCGACGACCCACCACAGCAATGAAGAACCGCCTGAGTGTGTTTGCGGATTGTCTGGTCGTGCTTCCTGATTCACAAGCGCGCTCATGCCAAAAATTCAAGTGAGCGTCAATCTCGGTGGCGTTTCGTCGGATTGCGGATATGGCGATATTGAGCCGCTTGCGGAATACTCTGTCGAGGCCGGAGAACGGCTCTTCACGCCGGGACCGCAAATCCCAAACGAGGTCAGTCAAATCCGTATACCGAACCGGGTGATGCTTTCCGCACCTGCCGACGGAAGAACTCAGGACGTGGCGTCAGCTTTGCGCAGCTTCCAAATCTTCTGGCGCACCGCCGCAACGGAACGATTGGTCCTGCGGGCGACTTCTTCTTCAGGAAGCGTGGCCAGCCATTCCAGTTCTTCCGGCTTCCACCAGTCGTAGCGCGGATTCTGGTAGGGGACACCCAGTTGATTGCGTTTTTCGCGGACGGCCACGTACGGTCGCCCGATGCGCCGCGCCACGTCGCTGTCCGGCAGCGTGCCCAGCAGGCTGATTTCCGCTTCTGTCCAGGGCCGATACATGGGATTGGCAGCCGGAGGTATGTTCAGCTTCAGGCGTCGGTTCTGGACTGAAAACAGACTGCGGCCCAGATGCTGGGCGAGTTGGCGGTCAGGCATCGTGCCGAGCAGCTTGTCGTCCGTGGGAGTCCATTTCTGCTGGACGGCTGGGATGCCCAGCTTGCGACGATGGTCGGAAACCGTGGTGCGGTCGCGTCGGAGTCGGCGGGCGATGATGGAGTCCTTGGCCGTGCCCAGGAGCGATTCCTCGGCTTTCAACCAGGCACGGCGCAGGAACCTGGAGGGCGGAATGCCCTTGCGCTGGCGTCGCGTTCGGACGGCGGAGTCTTTGCGCCCCAGCAAGCGGGCCACGTCCTCATCTGGTTTTGTGCCCAGCAGCTTTTCCTCCCGTTTGGTCCAAGGGCGAGGCACCAGCGCATCGTCCACGCCTTTGATGTGGCGCAGCCTCCTTTGGTGACGAATGGCGCTGAGAGAGCGTCCGAGAAGCCGGGCGATTTCCTCGTCGGGTTTGGTGCCCAGCAGCGCCACTTCCGCTTCCGACCAGAGCCGGAACTTTGCGGGATAGGGCGGCAATTCGAGGGACTGGCGCTTGGCCGTCACCGAACCCAGCGACCGGCCCAGGGCTTTGGCCACGTCGAAATCCGAGGCATGACCAACCCGCGCCTCTTCTTGGGCGGTCCAATGGCGCGGCGTGGGAATCCACGGCAGGATGCCCAGTTGTCGCCGACGTGCCCGGACCTGTCTCACACTCCGCCCCCACTCGTGACCGGACTGCCGGTCGCTGATGGTGCCCAACAGGGCGTCCTCGGCTTGGGTCCAGGGCCGGTGCCGAAAATGTTTCAGCCCCAGGGCGCGGCGGTGTTTGGTAACGGACACCGCCGTCCGCTTGAGCCGACGCGCAAGCTCGTGGTCCGGCTCGGTGCCCAGCAGTGCTTCCTCCTTTGCAGTCCACGGGCGCGGTTGCCCTGGCGGGATGAAGCGTGGAATGCCCAGGAGGAAGCGTTTGTTCAGGATGGCCTGAACCGTGCGCTGAAACTGTCGCGCCAGTTCGACATCAGTCCGCTTGCCGAGAAGCTTGAGTTCCTCCGGGGTCCATTTTCTGGCAGCCATGCCACCAGTTCTTGCCGTGAACACGAACGCGATTCAAGAACTTCTGATGAGGCGCGGCGAGAGCGGTGGTGGCGCTGAAGAGGCAATCAAAGCAAAAGCTTTCACCCTTGACCGCTGCGTCCCCAGTACCGGAGCGTGACGCACGCTGCTGACTTTGGCATTGCGCGAGGGTTTGTTGTTCGTCGGAACGGCGCGGGCGCGGACCTGGTTGGCCAAGGGTTTCGGGACCGGGAAGTGAAACGGCGTTTTCTAAACATCACGACGGCAGTTCTGGCCGTGTTTGTCGCGGGCATGGTTCTCTGGCTCCTTGTGCTCCGTGACGGCCACGGCTCCGTCTCGTTCCATTGCGGCCTGCTTTCCACGGCCAGCGACCCGTATCTGGACGGTTCGGGTCATGTCTTCCAGCGAGCCACCTGGCATCTGGGCAATGGCACTCGCACCTGGGGCGAAACCCACGGCGTCAAAATCCAACGCTGTTATCTGTCCGTGCAGGTCACGCATCTCAATCCGCACTTCACGGCGACCGAAGCACGGGAGGACCAGTGAAGACGGACATGCTGTCGTTTCGGTATACTGGCGTGCCTCAAGCACCGGCCAACCGTCGCAGTTCGTCCAGAATCCACACCATCCCCTCGGTGTCGCGCCCGCAGTATTCTTCAAGCTGCCGCCGCACCCGCTGGCGCTCCGCAGCCGGGACATCGCCGAAGGTCACGCGCGCAAACTCCATGCTGGCCGCGCCGCCCTCCTGAATCTCCAGTTCGTCGTAGCCGCGCCCGGTGAACGCGGGCATGACGGCTTTGATGGAGGCGCTGCCGCATTGCTGCGGATGGTATACGCGGAAGGACTTGAAGGGCGTGAGCAGGTCGATGATGCGGTGCTTCACGCTGGCCACCCAGGGCGCAAACTCCGGCATCAATTCCGCAGACCGGCTGAGCACGCCCTTTTCAAACTGCGCGTTGTAAACGACGACTGAGCCGTGGTCGCCGAGCGCCGCCTGAAGGCGCTCCAAGAAGGCGCGGCGCGGGTCGCCGTTACCCTCGGCCAGGAACATGATGTGTTCCGGCGTCGCGCCTGGCGCGTGCTCGATGTGCAGGCTGAACTGAAACGGAATCTGCTCGAACGGCCCATCGCCCTCGAACATCGGGATGGCCGGTGCGAACGTCTCGAAGTCGAGGTAGCAGACCGGAGGCTTTAGCCGCTTCAGGAAGGTGGCCACTGTCGACTGGTCAATTTGCGGCTTCCCGCTGACGACCGCCTGCCGCTGAAGCTGCTGAATCGGGCTGAGCTTGTGGTCCGCAGGAATCTGCCGGATGGCGCTGATGCCGTGTTCGAGCAGCGTGAACGCCTTGGCTCCGATGCGGGTCAGCGTGAAAACACTGTGCGCGGGCAGGAACGACCAGCAGCGGTCATGGAGTGGACACGTATACGGTTTATCACAGTGCGGCCCGATGCCGACTTCCGGCGATTCCTCCTGGCTGATGATGTCCGCCATCTGTTTGAGACGGTCGGCCACGTCCGGCACCAGTTCATCCACCTTGTCGGTCACATCCTCGCGCACGAAAAACTGGTCTGGGTCGAGGTTGCCCTGGCGCACGTAATTCTTGTTTACGTATACCAGAACGCACCGGCGCACGTTCAGGCCCGCATCGCGCAGGACACGCACTTGCAGGGCGAGGTCATGCAGGTGGACGGGCTTGGCCGATGCAGAGGCTTTGACTTCGTATACGTCCCAGCGGTCGCCCGCGACTGGATTGAGGATGTCGCACCGCGCGTACGCATTGGCCGACGCGAACGCGGCCTCGAATAGGGGGCGACGCTGTTCCACTGCCAACCGCGTCAGCGCAACGGTCTGGTCGTGGTCGATGATGCCAGCGCCGACCTCGATGCCGTCAGGGAACAGTCGCCTGGCCAGAGCGCCAACCTCGCGGCCCTGCTCGAAGATGGCCTCAGTCATGGCGCTTGGTCGGGCGATGAGTTGGTTTGCGTTGTGAACCTGCCAGAGCAATTTCGGGCATTGCAGGCCGCGCAGGAAGTGCGACTTCGAGACTCGCAGATGGTGCCGCTGAGTGGCACTCTGGGCGGGGATGGTGGTCAGGTTTTGCATCGGCAACGCTTTAGTCTTCGCAATCGTCTTCCTGCTCCGCTTCATGAGGAACAGCGTTCACGTGGAGCAAGGGTGGATTCTACCACCGAGGCCGGAGAGACGAACCTGATTCTTGGAGAATGCACCATGCTGGCCGGTTCTGAATTCAAGCGCACGCCTCCGCGCAGCGCGGTATTGTCCTGACTTTTGTCCTGACCTTGGCCATTTTTTCACTTGCCAAGGACGGCGGTGGCAGGGAGATTATGCGTCTCGAAAGTCAACAAACTTTCGACGAAAGACTATGCAAAACAGCCATTTAGCAGGGTCTTTCGGTAAAGGTTGCGCGGTTAGCTCAGTTGGTAGAGCATTACCTCGACACGGTAGGGGTCACAGGTTCGAGTCCTGTACCGCGCACCATTTCCCATTCCGATTGCACGAAGCTTGGAGACCGCTTCTGAGTTGCCAGGAAAAGAATCCTTGAATTGTCCCGGTCCTCCACTAGCTTTTACCGCGCCGGGCGTGCTTAGCTCAGTTGGTAGAGCATCAGTATCACACACTGGGGGTCGCAGGTTCGAGTCCTGCAGCGCGCACCATCTTCCATCCCGATTTGAGCCTGCTCGGGACAGTTGTGCAGAATGGGGAAAATGGCGGAAGAGGGAGGAATCTGAAGTGTGTAGCTCCTTTGACGTGAAAAATCGCACCCCGGCAGAAGTGGCCCGGTAGGATTTTGGGGGTGATTCGTTTGGCGGATGACCGGCCAGCTCGCAAAGTCCCCTGCCCATTGATGCCGGTTAAAGCCCCTTTCCTGAGCACGAATAAGCCGGGCATCACGCCCGGCCTGTTCTACCTCGGGCGGCTTCGGAAGTCTCGTCTTGGTCAACCTCCCCGGCCGTGGCCGAATCTGTCAGTCGCATCCTCGATTGCCTCAACAAGAAGGACGAGGACAGGGGCGCCAACATTTTAGGTGCGGATAGCTCGGCCGCCTGGCCAACCTTGCGGATTCTCGAATTGACGACCAACTTCACGTGTTGGCACTCGTCCGGTGCGCTCAAATCGACTATCATTACCCTAAACGGAGCAATTGGAACCGGGCGAAGAAGTCATAAACCACGGATGCACACGGATAAGCACGGATTTGCTGCGGCATGTCTGCCTCACCCTCCGGGTGATCCACTGGTTTTGTGCAAGTGCCTGGCATCCGTGTCCATCGGTGTCCATCCGTGGTGAACTGCGGTTTTTAGGATTACGCGTTGGTGGTCGTGCGAAGCGCTCAGGATGATCGAAAACAACCGAGGACGGACGCCCGGAGCGGCCCGCGCACCCGGCACGTTCCGGCGATGGCATGCGCGCCCGGTCGCGGGGAGCTGCAAGCTCCAACATCGGACGCGCATCGGGGCCATGAACAAGAGCGCCTCCTCTCCCGCCCTGTCGGGCACCCTCTCCGCCACTCGGCGTGGAGGAGAGGGATGGGGAGAGGAGGTGCTCTGGTTTCATGGAAAGGGGCGCGAGTTTGTTGTGTCCTGCCAGCGCCCGGTTTGCCTTATTACGGGCCGAGAATGACAAAAAAATAATTCTGCCCCTCTTTACAAGAGGCGGAACAGTTTGGTAATGGACCCTCTCGATTCGGCTCAACGAACAGGAACATTGCGATGATTAAGGTCGAAAACCTTGTAAAAACATTCGGCACCAAGCGCGCCGTGTCCGGGATTTCATTCTCGGTCGAGCGCGGCGAGGTGCTGGGCTTCCTCGGCCCGAACGGCGCCGGCAAGTCCACCTCGATGCGCATGATCACCGGATTCATCCCGCCCACCGAGGGCCGGATCACGGTGGGCGGCTTTGACATGGTGGAGAACCCCATTCCCGCCAAGAAACTCATCGGCTACCTCCCGGAGAATGCGCCCGCCTACACGGACATGACGGTGTTTGGCTTTCTCGGGTTTGCGGCGGAGTTGCGCGGCTTCTACGGGGACGCCCGCAACAAGGCAGTGCATCGCGCGGTCGAGCAATGTTTCCTCGAAGGCGTGCTGCACCAGAGCGTGGACACGCTTTCCAAGGGCTTCCGCCATCGCCTCTGCTTCGCCCAGTCCATTCTGCACGACCCGGAAGTGCTGATCATGGACGAGCCGACGGACGGCCTGGACCCGAATCAGAAGCACGAGATGCGGCAGCTTATCCGCCGCATGGGCGAAAAGAAGGCCATCGTGTTTTCAACCCACATTCTCGAGGAAGTCGAGGCCGCCTGCACCCGCGCGATCATCATTGATCGCGGCCAGATCGTGGCCAACGGCACTCCGGACGAATTGAAGCAACGCTCTGATCTCGCCGGATCGGTCTCGGTGCGCGTGCTGGGCGTGCCGGCTGACATCATCAAGGCAAAGCTGGCGCTGGTGCCGAGCTCCCGCAAGGCGGCCATCATCAAGGAAGGCAAGGACGGCGTCTGGGCGCGGGTGTATCCGCAGGCGCACGCGCGCAACGGGGAATTTGCCCGCGCGGTGGCCGAGGCGGTCACGCGCGAGAGCTGGAAATTTGACGAATTGCACACCGAGGAGGGCCGCCTGGACGAGGTCTTCCGGAGCATCACCTGGTCCGAGACAGCGAAGGAGAACAAGTAATGAATTCGAGCGTGGCATTGCGACACATCTGGACCATCAGCAAGCGCGAGCTGACGGGGTATTTCGCGTCGCCGGTGGCGTACGTGTTCCTCGTCATCTGGCTGCTGCTGGTGGGATTTTTCACCTTCATGCTGGGCGGATTTTTCGAAATGGGTGAGGCGTCGCTGTCGATGTCATTCTTCCGCTGGCATCCGTGGCTCTACCTGTTTCTCGTCCCCGCCGCCGGCATGAGGCTGTGGTCGGAGGAACGCCGACTAGGCACCATGGAATTGCTCCTGACCATGCCGATCACCACCTGGCAGGCCATCATCGGCAAATTTCTCGCCTCGTGGCTGTTTCTGTTCCTGGCGCTGCTGCTGACCTTCCCGGTGGTCCTCACCGTGAATTACCTTGGCGACGCGGACAACGGCGCGGTCTTCAGCGGATTCGTCGGCAGCTTCCTGCTGGCCGGCGGCTATCTCGCCATCACGTCGATGACCTCCGCCTTGACCCGCAACCAGGTGATCGCCTTCATCCTCTCGGTCGTGCTCTGCTTCTTCCTGCTGCTGGCCGGATTTGAGCCGGTGACGAACCTGCTCTCCACCTGGGTGCCGGAGAAATTGAACTGGGTGGTCAACCTGGTCGCGTCGTTCAGTTTCTTCACGCACTACTTGAACTTCCAGAAGGGCGTGATTGATTCGCGCGACGTCATTTTCTTCCTGTCCGCCATCGGATTCCCGCTGTTCGTCACCGGGGTGATCCTGCGCAATCTGCGCGCCGGCTGAAATCCCAACTCCCATTTCTCACGAGCCATGAAACAGAAGAAGTCAGAGATTCTCCTCTACTCCGCCGTCGGACTGGTGGTGATGTTTTTCATCGTGGTGGCGTTCAACGTCATCACGGCACAATTCAAGACGCGCCTCGATCTTTCGGAGGGCCGTCTTTACACGCTCTCGCCCGGCACCAAGGCCATCCTGGGCAAACTCGACGGCCCGGTGGAACTCCGCCTCTACGCCACCCGCGGCGAAGGCCGTGCGCCCTCGGCATTGCGCAGCTACGTGCAGAGCGTCGAAGATCTGCTCAACGAAATTAAGCAGGCCGGCAAGGGCAACGTGGTCATCAAGAAGTTTGATCCGCAGCCGGATTCCGAGGCGGAGGATCTCGCCAATCTCGACGGCATCGAACCGCAGGCGGATCCTCAGAGTGGCGAGCAATTCTATCTCGGTCTGGCCATCAGCCAGGATCCTCTCAAGGTGTCGCTGCCGCTGGCGCCCAGCCGCGAGCGCCTGCTTGAATACGACGTCGCCCGGGCCATCGCGCAGGTCATGTCCACCAACAAACCGGTCATCGGCGTGATGACGCCGCTGCCGGTCTTCGGCATGCAGATGCCGCCGCAGATGATGATGCAGATGGGCCGGCAGGCGAACCAGGATCCGTGGACGTTCATCTCCGAGTTGAAGCGTGACTTCGATGTCCGGCAGGTGCCAATGGAAACCGAGAAGATTGATGACGACATCAAGGTCCTGCTCGTGGCGCATCCGAAGGAAATCAAAGACAGCGCGCTCTACGCCATCGACCAGTTCATCATGCGCGGCGGCAAGCTCGTGGCCTGCCTTGACGCGATGTGTCTCTCGGACCAGCAGCGTGGCAATCCCGGAATGCCGCCGATGCCGGGCGGCCCTTCGAATCTGGAGAAGTTGCTCAAGGCATGGGGGCTCACCTACGAGACTAGCAAGGTGGTCGCCGACATGAATTATGCCCGCCAGTTGCGCGGCCAGAACGGCCAGACCCAAGTGATGCCCATCTACCTGTTCCTCACCAAGCAGGGCATCGACCGGACCAACGTCGTCACCGGGCAGATCGACGAACTGCTCCTGCCCGCCGCCGGGCACTTCACCGGCGAACCGGTCAGCGGCTTGAAATCCGAGATCCTGCTGCGTTCCTCGACCAATGCGGCGCTGGTGGAAACGATGGAGGCGCAGTTCTCGCCGCAGAAGATTGTCGATGATTTCAAGTCCGCGGGAAAATCCTACCAGCTTGGTCTGCGTCTCACCGGCCAGTTCAAAACAGCCTTCCCGGACGGCAAGCCGAAGAGCGAGGCCGACGCCGCCGAGAAGAAGGATGAAAAGCCGGACGAGAAGAAAGAGGAGAAGAAGGACGATGGCACGATCAAGCAGACCAAGGGCGACAACGTCGTCACCCTGCTCGCTGACGCTGACTGGCTTTCGGATGCCGCCTCGGTTGAAGTCCTGAATTTCCTCGGCCAAAAGGTGCTTCGTCCGCGCAATGGCAATCTGAGCCTCGCGCAGAACCTCGCCGAGCAGCTAGCCGGCGACGAGAGCCTCATCGCGATTCGCAGCCGCGGCACGCTCAACCGGCCGTTCACCGTCATCAACGAAATCCAGGCTCAGGCGCGGGATCGCTACCAAGAACAGATCGGCCGGCTTCAGAAGGAGCAGGAGGAAACCCAGCAACGCGTCAATGAATTGCAGGGCAAGAAAGAGGCCGGGCAGAAGTTCGTCCTTTCCAAGGACCAGATGGAGGAGATTGAGAAGTTCCGCACCAAGGCCGCCGAGTCGCGCAAGAAGCTGCGCGAAGTGCGGCGCGACCTGCGCCAGGACGTCTCTGCGCTGGAGACGCGCCTCAAGTGGATCAACATCGCCGCGGTGCCCGTGCTCGTGGCCCTGCTCGGCATCGCTCTCGCCGTCGTTCGCAAACAAAAGACCAAGGCACGATGAACCGCAAACAACTCACTCTCGTAATCGTCCTGGGCGTCATTCTCGGCGCCCTTGGCTGGATCGCCCTGAAGAAGAAAGGGGCAGACTACCATCAGTCCACCGCCCGGATGGGCGACCGCGTCTTGCCGAACTTCCCGCTCAATGACGTGGCGAAGTTCATCGTGCGTCAGTCCACCAATCAAGTGACCCTCACGGTGCAGGACGCCGGCTGGGTGGTAACGGATCGCGGTGGCTACGGAGCCAACTTCGGCACCATTCAGGAATTCCTGCGCAAGCTGTGGGAACTCAAGATTGCCTCACCGGTCGCCGTTGGCTCATCGCGATTGCCCATGCTCTCGCTGACGCCTGGGGCGGGCACGGTGGTGGAACTTCAGGGCAAGGACGGCAAGGTCATCACCACGCTGTTGCTCGGCGCGCAGCACACCAAGGAAGCGGGCGCGAGTTCGCCCTTCGGCGGAGGCTCATTCCCGAACGGGCGCTACGTGATGGTCGGCACCAACCTGCAATCCATCGCCCTCGTCTCCGAAAGCTTCGGCAACATTGCGCCCAAGGCGGAAGACTGGCTGAACAAGGACTTCTTCAAGGTGGAGAAGCACAAATCGATCGCCGTCACCACCACCAACGCCACCAACAACTGGAAGATCTCCCGTGAGACCGATGCCGGTGATTGGAAGCTGGCGGATACGAAAGCGACCGAGAAGCTCGATTCAGGCAAAGTTTCCAGCGTGAACAATGCGCTGTCTTATCCGTCCTTCAATGACGTGGCCATGGGTGTGAAGCCGGAGAAAGCGGGTTTCGACCAAGGCACCACCGCAGTCCTCGAGAGCTTCGACGGGTTTACCTACACCGCAAAGACGGCGCCCAAGCCGGGCGGCGACGATTATTATCTGCACGTTTCCGTGACAGGAAACTTCCCGAAGGAAAGGACTCCGGGCAAGGAGGAGAAGCCCGAGGACAAGACGCGCCTCGACAAGGAATTCGCCGACAACTTGAAGAAGCTCGAAGAGCGATTGAAGAACGATAGCAAGTTCAGCGATTGGGTTTATACCGTCAGCAAGTGGACCGTCGATCCGCTCCTCAAAGTCCGCCACGAACTCATCGAGGAAAAGAAAGAGGAGAAGAAGGACGAAACGAAGGACGCCGCCACGCCCGCGACACCGTTCGTCGTGCCACCGGCGGCGAAGTAGGGCTGCGAAACATTTTCAGCCACGAGCGGCGGAGAACATCCGCCGCTCTTTTGTTTTTTAGCCTCTCAGGCATCAGCCCCCGCATTGCCACGCTGAACCAGCGCAACACATCCCGCTTTGACGCCCGCGTGATTCTTGCCGAAGCTGCGCGCCGCAAAATGAAACAAGTCACCATTCACACGGACGGTTCATGCGAGGGAAATCCAGGCCCCGGCGGTTGGGCCGCGGTGTTGCGCCACGGAGAGCGCGTCAAGGAACTCGCCGGGGGCGAGCCCGCCACCACCAACAACCGCATGGAACTTCAGGCGGCCATCAGCGCATTGCAGGCGCTCAGGGAGCCTTGCGCGGTCGAACTCTTCACCGACTCCGAATACCTGCGGGAAGGCATCACCAGTTGGATCAAGGGCTGGAAAGTGCGCGGCTGGCTGACGAAGGAGAAGAAGCCGGTCAAGAACGATGACCTCTGGCGCGCGCTGGATGCGCAGACCACCCGCCACCGCGTCGAATGGCGCTGGCTCAAAGGCCACGCCGGCCATCGCGACAATGAACGCTGCGATGAACTCGCCCGAGCCGAGGTGCAGAAGCTCCGCACCAAATTTCCGCCGTCGCAACTGAAAGCCCTGCTGACGGAATTCAAGGCGCAGCAATCCGGCGTGAAGGCGCAGCCCGGGCTTTTGTGATCGGCCTGATGCCCCGGAGGGGCAAAGCAGTTTTCAACTACCTGGCCTTTGGTGGGTCGGGTCCGGTGTGAGTCCCGGAGGGACGCAGTGGGGTTTTGGGGAGGTTCGGCGAGGTGCGGTATACTGACAAGACCTTGGGATGGGCTACCCGAAGACGCTTGGTGCCAACTCCTCACGGGTCGGGCGTGCCTGTCTGTCCCCAGCGCGCCGACGGGTTGGCCGGGAGTGGTTCGCGGCGCGCTGGGACAGACGCGCCCTACCCAGTCCGGGTGTCGTCCATTCCACTGCCAGGGTAGTAAAGTGCGCACGCCCCGCGCCGCACAGTCGGCCAGCAGACCGTGGTCACGATAGCCTTTGTCCATGACCACTTGCGCCGCCTTGGCCGGGTGGCTCATCAACACCAGGTTGGCCTCCGCCACCGTCAGACTCAGCGGCGCACTCGGGGCATCCGGGCGCGGCGGACTTTCCATGGGCTTGCTTCATTCCATGCAGCCTGTTCTCAACCCCACGTTCACGCCTCAAAACGAACCCAAGGGTTCTCCCAGTTCCGGCAAGGGATGCCCTAGTCGCGGTCGGAGCGTATGAGACGTAACGGCACTCATGCGAAAATACTTTGAACAAAGCCAAGCTCGCACCCATGGAGGCATGGGGTGTTTTTTGAGGTTCAAGGGACTCGCAAGGCTCTGGGGAGTCATGTGCCTCTTCGCCCAACTCCACAGCCCCATTCAGGCAGCACAGAGTGTGACATTGGCGTGGGATCCGAGCGTCAGGCGCTTGCGTGAGAACGGTTCGTTCTGGCTGCGAGAGATCAATCACCTGCAAATTTTGGAACAGGCGCGCTCGCTGTCCCGGAAGCAGATCGTTCATGAGTTGTGGTAGCGCACCGAGGCGGGCGCTGCCGGCGTGAGAAGGCACCTCAGCTTTCCTGTGGAATCAATCCCATCCGCAGAGCAAAGCGTACCAAGCCCGGAATGTCATGCACGTCCAGCCCGGTCATTAACTTCATTCGATGATATTCGACGGTCTTGGGGCTGACCTTCAGAATTTCGGCGATGCCTTTGGTGTTCTGTCCTTCGGCGATGAGTTGGAGAATCTCGCGCTGCCGGCCCGTCAACTGTTCCAGCGGACTCTTCCGGTCGGCGATTCCGCCGATGGGAAACTTTTTGAGGAGGCGCGCGGAGATTTCACGGCTCAAGAAAATTTCCCCGTGAGCCACCTGCTGCAAGGCAGATTCCAGTTCAGCCGTGGCCGCCTTCTTGAGCAGGTAACCAGCCGCGCCCGCCTTCAGCGCCCGCCAGTAGTATTCCTCGTTGTCGTGCATGGAAAGAATGATGACGCGCACCTCAGGAAACTCTTTTGCGATGCGAGCCGCTGCTTCCAGTCCATTCAGACCGGGCATGGTGATATCCAGCAAAACCACATCGGGCCGGTGCAGCTTGACGAGATTCAGAACTTCACGGCCATCGCCGGCTTCGCCCACCACCTCCACCCAGGGCAGTTTTTCCACCAAGGCGCGGATACCTGCGCGCACGAGCGTGTGGTCGTCGGCCAAGACGAGGCGAATCGGTTTAATGGTGGTTTTCATCAGGTTTCGGATGCAGACAGCAGGGAATGCCATTTCAAAGGGAACCACGCGTGGACTTCGGTGCCCCGACCTGGGATGGAGTTGAATTCCAACTGGCCACCCGCCAACACCGTGCGTTCCTCCATGCTCAAGAGACCAAGACTGGCGCCGCGCACGGCTTGGTCCCGGGTGGCGGCCACCTCAAATCCAATCCCATCGTCGCGCACGCGCAGATGGAGGTGCCCCTCTTCCTGGCGGAGTTCCACTTTCACTTTCTTCGCGTGAGCGTGGCGCACCACATTCGTCAAGGCTTCCTGCGCCACGCGGAAACACTCGGTTTCGATCACCGGATCCAAGCGCTGTTCCAATGCGTCTGCCTGCACCTCACTCTTCAGCCCGGCCAGTTCCGCCTGCCGGGTGGTCAACCATACCAACGCCGGTTCCAATCCGAGATCGTCGAGCATGGACGGCCGCAAGTTGAGTGAGATGTCACGAACTTGTTCCTGCACGCGGTCAACAACCGCGAGACTGTCGTGCAAGCGCTGCGATAGAGCCTCCGTGCCTGGCGATTGCAACATCGCTTGCAGATTCAATTGCATGACGGTAAGAGCCTGGCCGATTTCGTCGTGAAGTTCGCGCGCGATGTTCCTTCGTTCGGTCTCCTGCGCCTCCACCAGTCGGCGGGAAAGCACCTCCAGTTTGCGGCTGTATTCCTTGCGTTTTGCCTCGGCCTGTTTGCGCTCAGTGGCGTCCCGGAAGGACCACACCCGACCCATGGCCGCACCCTTCAGCACGAGCGGGCGGGAGAAACGCTCGAAGATCCGGCCGTCTTTGAAGCGCAGTTCGTCCATGTCCTCGTCGTCCGTGTCATAGATGGCTCGCACCTTGGCCAGGAAGTTCTGCGGGTCGGACAACTGCCCCACCACCTGCGCCAGCAGGGCTTCATCGTTGCCACTGGCCAGCACCTCGTTGGGAATCCGCCACATCTGACCAAACCTGCTGTTCTGGATCATTACCCGGCCATTTCGGTCCACCACGAGCAACCCATCGGCGGTGGATTCCACCACGCCCCGCAGCCGGACCTCGTTGGCTCGCAACTCCTCCTCGGCCCGCTTGCGCTTGGTGATGTCGCGAATATTGCATTGAATGACTTTGTCGCCGTTGACCCGGTAAACATTGCTGACAAACTCCACGTTGATGGGCTTGCCGGCGCTGGTTTCCAGCGGCAGATCGTCATAACGCACAGAGTCTTCACGCTGCAACTCCCGGAACTCCGTCTTCGAAGCTCTGGTGTCTTTGAAGGGACCAATCTCCCAGAGTTTGTTGCCCAGCAACTGCTCGCGGGAATAGCCCAACATTTCCGTCAGGAACGGGTTGACATCCTCAATCTGACCGGTTTGCGCGTTGAGAATCAGGATCCCATCCTGGGCGGCTTCAAAGAGCCGGCGATAGCGCATTTCCGAAGCCTTGAGCGCATGATTTGCTGACTGACGTTCCCCTTCGCGCTGCTCCAGGGACTGTGCCATCTGATCGAAGGTGCGGGTAAGTTGCCCCAGTTCATCTCCGCGGTGGACCAGTCCTGTCCGGGTGCTGAATTCGCCGGTGGCCAGACAGGTGCTGGATTTTACCAGCGTCCGAACCGGGCGGAGGACCAACCAGTAGCTTCCAAACCAGCCGAGCAGGAGAGCGAAGCCAGCCGCAATTCCCACCCCGGTCAGGTTTCCCGCCAGCCGGCGGTCGGCTTCGGCAAAGAGAACCTGTTTGGGGATGCTGCCGAGAATGGTGACCACGTCATCGGGAACAAGCTGGCTGCGCATTGCCGCAAACACATGATAACCGGGCATGCCTTCCGCCGAGACCGCCTCGATCACGCCGTGCTCCCGCGCGAAGGCGGACCTTAGCAGGGACATTTCCGGGAAGGGCTGGCCGATCCAATTATCCGGCGAGGGATATCGGACCAGGATTCGCCCGGCCCGGGTGATCTTGGTCCAGGTCGCGCCTGCGGGCAATTGCGCTGGCAAGGCAGATTCAAAGCGGTTGACCCAGTCCAGATCGAGCGTGGCAAAGACGACCGCCTGGACCTTTCCGGCCGAGTCGAAGGCCGGATAGCCGAAAGTCACTGTGGGCTGGCCAAACGTCTGTCCATCCGGGAAATCGCCAATCGCGAAAGCGCGCGTGGCGAGGGTGCGGCGGAAGTATGGACGATTTGTCTGGGTGGTCGGCTCCACCATCGGCCGAGCGCTGGCAAGAAGGTTGCCAGTGGGTCCGACAATTCCCAGATTGGCATAGCGCGGGTAGCTGCCGAGCAGCAGGTCCAGCAGCTTTTTGCCGTCTCCTGGATTGTCCGATCGCCCCGGAACGGACTCCGCGAGGGCCAGCAACAATTGGCGCGTCTGGCCGATCATCTGACTCTCCTCCCGCGTGGCCAGGTCCATCATTTCCCGCGAACGCTGCTTCCAATCCTTCACCAGACGCCGCCGCTCCTCCGACGCCGTGCGCAGCGTCAGCCCGACCAACGGGGCGCACGCCAGCAGCACCAGCAAGAACAGACGCCACCGCAATCCCGAGAATATCTGACGGAGGCTGGTTCGCATAGTGGCGTGACGGGTTCCAAATGGCGCCGATGATAATTGCCCAGGCGCGTCGCACCGAACACCGCTGCTCTGCATGGCTGCTCGGTCAAGGTGCAAGCGGCACGCGTGGTCCTCCTGCACCTCGACCGCCGACCGTTGGAAACGAGTCTAGTCGCTGTTGCAGGAGCAACGCCGCGCCAGCAGACAGCCGATAATCGCCCCTACACCAAAAGCGAAGCCGAGGGCTTGATAAGGATGTTCATGCACCATCCCGTCGGCCGCCCTGACCCCTTCGACCGCCTTCTCGCGAGCGCGCCCCAGGAGCTTCGTGCCACTGTCCAGGGCGGTGGCGAGCCGTTTGCGTGCTTCGCTGACTTTATCTCCCGCCACATCGGCCGTTGCGGCCATCAAGGCGCGCGCGTCTTCGGCGAGCGTGTCCATGTCATTGCCGGTTGATGTTGTCTGTTTGTCCATAGCGATTTGCTCTTTCTATTGGTTGGCGCTTCTTAGTTTTAAATGTTGGGCCTTGGCGGCAGGCGATGCTTCCGGGGAAGTAGCCACCTTGAGTATGGAGTTTCTACCGCCGAAGGGATTGGGCACGCTCTCGTTGACCAGAGGATCGGCCATCCATTGGCCGTCCACCACCAGCAGGTATTCGTAAGTGCCGGGCGGGAGGGCGCTCTCCTTCAGCCAGCGGCCGCCACCCAGCGGATGCATGGGCTTGGCTTGGGCATTCCAGTCATTGAACGATCCCGCGATGCAAACGGCGGTGGCCGTCGGATGGGTGAACTCGAAGCGAACTGCCTCCAGCCGAGGACCGGCGTGGCTGGCATTGTCGTGATGATTGCTGTGTTTCATGGGTGATGGTTTGTTTGGTTTAGTCATTGATGTGTTGGGAAGATTTCTCTGGGTATGCGATCATCCCCGACATTTTTGCGCGTAATAGACAACCGCGGGAGGAAAGTTCACGAAGGCCGTGACGGTGCGGGTGTCGGGAAACCTGTCCCTGATCTTTTTCCGGTCCAGCAACGAATGCTGAAACTGGATGTACATCCCGCCTTTTTCGAGAGTATGATGGACGGCGTCGAGGAGTCGCACCGCCTTTGCTCCGCCAAGATTTCCGAGAGGAATGCCAGAGATGATAAAATCCGGCCTCTCCCTTCCGCATCGGCCGATTTCCGCAAGCAGATGCTCAGCCGAGGCTGACACAACTTCCACCCGGCCATCGTAACCTGCCTTCGTCAGGCTGTTCTTGAGTTCTCGCGCCAGAGTTGGATTAATCTCGCAGGCCAGGATGCGTGCTCCCGGACATCGGGCGGCAAGCCGCCAGGTGAGGGATCCCGTCCCCGCGCCCAACTCGATGATTTGACCTCGATAGGTTTTTGGAATTGGAGCCAACATTTTGGCGATCAGAAATCGTTGGGAGGGTACAATGCCGCCGGTTTGCGCCTGTTTCAGGAGGCCGGCCCAGAAAAAGTTTCGATAGTTTGCAAGAGTGTTAGTCATGACGATGTTCTCATCAGCGATGGCGGCGTTTCCTGAGTGAGGTGGTTGTGGAAATCTTGTTTTCGCTGTGCGAAGTCTTGGATGCACAGGGCATGAGCTTTACCTCCCTCGATAGGCGTCCGGATTTCTCAGACGATCGAGCCGCTCCTCTTCCATTTCTTTGCGCCGGAGTGCCGCAAATCTTCCCGCGGACCTCCGGGCCACGTGCTCTTTGGAACGGAAGAGCAGTTCAATGCGTTCGCAGGCCTGTGCCAGGGCTGCCATGACGATCACGCCCGCGTGAAGCGCTCTGCGGAGAAGAGGCGTCATGCTGTTTTGGCTTTCTTGCCGACGGGGTCGCGGTGGTCGCCAGGCACTCGTGTTGATCCCGTTTTGGTTTTCATCGCTGTTCCTTACCTGGCGTTTTTGGGCCTTCAGGCAATCGCTCCGACGGGAGAACAAATTTTTGAGGTGGGGGTGGGCGAGTAATTCTCCGGTTCGATTTGCGGAACCGGAACGGCACCGGATTCAGACGTGAGTAACGCCTCGGCGGCCTCCCCTTCTCCGAATCCTCTCAGCAGCCGGGAGTTAATTGGTTCCGTCCTGAATCTTCTCGCCGGCGTTTTCCATGTCCTTGCCAAAGCCGTGGGCTGTATTGCAGCCGACGCCGACAATGGCCAGCAAGGCGGCGACCAGGATCAAAAGAAGGAGACGTTGCACGATTTTAAAGTGATTTGTTTTCATAGCGTAATAATGAACTCGGAAAACCGTCCGGGAGCTAGGGGGCATTCACCCCATGCGGATGAGGTGTTTGATGGCGGTTGATTACCGAAGCTGCGGGACCCGGATGTTGCTTGACTGATTGAGGATGCCAAAGGCGTACAGCAGCCAGACCACGACACAAATCACCACGACAGCGTTAAGGATCTTTTTGATCTTTCCGTCCATCGGGATATAAGCATTGACCAGCCACAGCAACACGCCGATGACGATCAGGGTGATGGCTAGAGAAATCAGCGACATATTAAATCCTCAATTTGCATGCGTGTTATTTGATTCACGATGCAAGCCTAAGCCGGAGGGTGCGCTGTCGCTATGGGGTGTTTCCCCCATGCCAGAGATGATGATTCCAGCCACGGCGAGCAGGGCGGGGCACTATGGACAACAGATAAGGCAACTCAGGCTGGGTGCTTGCTCTTGCCCACTTGCATGTTGCTCACCAACGTTGCTCGAAGACTTGTTTGACAATCGCGCCGCGCGGCAGCGCAGGTTTTGTTGCGGTAATTTCCATTGTTTACTACCCAGGCAGTGGGATGGACGACACCCGGACTGGGTAGTGCGCGTCTGGCCCAGCGCGCCGCGAATGCACTCACGGCTTGAACACATTGACGATGACTGGCACTTCAATTCTGGGTTGCGCGGGCACCGACGTCTCAAAAGACACATTACCGCTGACGGTGCTCGCCGGCATCTCCTCCAAGCGGGCGACCAGTTCATAGACCTGGCCGGCATCCTTTGGCACCAGTTCGACCTTGATACCCTTGATCGTACTTACCGGATTCTTCAACTCAATCGCCTTGCCGTCGGCCGATCGAATCGTCACCCGCCGCAGGGCCAGGGCCTCCGAGCGATCCGCCGCCATCTTCGGCGCCTCGGTGACACTCCAATACAAGGCTTCGGGGGTGAGAGAAACCTCGCCCATAATCTGGCCATAGACGTAGATGCTCGTCACGGGAGTGTTCGTTTGTTCCGCGCTATACACCTGGATGAATTCACTGAAGCGCCGCGGCGTGCCTTCCCGTCGAATGGCGATGTGAATGCGCGCAGCGGACTCATTCGCCTTGGTGCCGGGCTCCACATTTGCCGTGATCCAAGGCTTGGATGCGACGAGCCTCAGAAGGGGTAGCGGCTTTCCGTCCGTGCGTTGAATGGTGGTGAATCCGTTTGTAGCATTCACGCCAAACGCCAACTGGGGGTTGAGCGTCATCGGGTTGACGTCGTAGAGAGGGGTGTAATCGGCCTTGATGCGGAGGGATACTTCAGGCGTCTGGGGATCGTTTGATTTGACCGCAATGTGCTTGTCAAATTCGGCCTTGGCCTGGCCGAGATGCAGGGTGAAGGCCAGCTCGCCGGATTCGCCCGGTTTGAGCGTGTCTGGCTTCAGCTCGGCGACTGTGCAGCCGCAGGAAGGCATGGGCGGTTCCACTTTGAGAATGCCATCGCCGACGTTCTCGAACTTGAAGACACCCGAGACGGTGGCAACCTCCGTGGTCTTGCCGAAGTCGTAAACCGTTTGGCCAAACTTGATTTTCGGTGATCCCTCAGCCAGCGCCGCGAGACCGCCTGCGCATGTCCAAACCGTTGCCGCAATTAGTGTCGATTTCATAATCATAATGGTTGCCGGTCACCCCGCGGGGCCGTGTCTTCACTCAACCGGCTTTGTCATTTTCTGGAATCCAACCGAAGGAAGCAGGATTTCCCTGCTTGCCTCCGGTTGGCCTTGTTACTTGCCGGTCCCAGTTCGTTATTGCACGACCTTGACTCGATAGAAACGTTGTTTCGTTGATCCCATGGGGTCGCTCTTCGAGGCCGTCGTGCCGCTGGCAGTCACATCGCCGGGAACATCAATCCAGACTGAGTTCTGGAAGTTGGATGCAGATTGGAGGCGATAGGTGACACCGGGCGTGGCCGTCCAGGAAACCGTCGCCATGCCATTGGCCGTAGTCACCGAGGTGAAGGCCAGCGCAATTACGGGCCCGAAACAATTGGCCGTGGCGGTGGTGGTAATCCCCCGGCAAGTGTTCATGCCGCGGGCCGTGACCGTATCCGTCTGCGGGTTGGAGTTGGCGGTGACCGTATAACTGCCGCTAAACCTCTTGCTTTCACGCGGTGCCAGCTCAATCGGACCCAGCAACGGTGTGTTGGGACTCGGCTGGCTGCTGACCACATAGACGTTCGTCAGAATCGTGTCGCCTGAGTTGCTCACCGAACCGCTGAACACGAACAAGCCGCCTACCGGCACCGGGGTCGTCGGGCAGTTTCTGGTGACCGCGATGCGTGGCGTGTTCAGCAACGGACAGATAGCCGTGGCGGTCGCTGCCACTTGCTCACCCGAGCAGCGGTCCCGGCCGCGCGCGGTGAGGGTATCAACGATCTCGCAACAATACTGCGGCGTGGTGTAACTGCCGGTAAAGTTGACGAAGGCGCCCGGCGCCAGGGTGATGGGGCCGATGACCGGCGTGTTGTTGCTGGGCTGGTTGTTGACCACGAAGACATTGGTCAGGGTGACATTACCCGGATTGCTCACCGTGCCAGTGAAGACCAGGATACCCAGGTGCGGCGTAGGCTCTGTCGGGCAGGTCTTCGTCACAAAGATGCGCGGCGTCGTCATGATCGGGCAGGTTGTCGTCACGCTGTTGATCACGGGGGCAAAGGTGCAGGCGTCCAAACCGCGCGCCGTGACCGTGTCCGTGCCGCAGAAATCGGGTGCAACGCGGTACGATGAGTGGTAGGTGACGGATTCGCCCGGAGCCAATGTGATGGGGCCAAGTGCGGGCGAACCGGGATTCGGCTGAGAGTTCACGATGGTCACCTGGACCAGGGTAATGTTGCCGGAGTTGCTGACGGTGCCGCTATAGTGCAATACGTCTCCCGGTTCCACCGGCTGCGTCGGACACACTTTGGTAACGACGATCTGAGGCGATGTGAGCACCGCGCAGGTAGCCGTGAACGTGTCGGCAACGGTGACACCGGTGCAAATGTCCCGGCCCGTCGCACCGACGGTGCTGGAACTGACACAACAGTTCCAAGGCACCTGATAGCTGCCGGTAAAGTCGGCTTTGGCCCCCGGCGCCAATGTGGCGACAGTGAAAATCACCGTGTTCTCGCCCGGCTGGTTGTTGACCACGATGATGTTGGTCAAGGTAATATTGCCGACATTGCGGACAGTGCCGCTGTAGGTGAGGATGCCGCCTTGCAGCACCGGTTCGGTGGGACAGGTCTGGGTCACTTCGATGGCTGGCAGCGTCACCAACGGACAGGTGGTGGACACATTGGCGGTGACCCGGCTGCCGGTGCATGTGTCACCCGCGCCGGCTGTCAGCACGGAAGTGAAGGAACACTCGCTATTTGCGGGCACCATGTAGCTCACGGTGAAGTTGGCGACAGCGCCCGGCGCCAGCGTGGCGTTGGTAAAGACCGGAGTGCCGGTTGATGGCTGCGACGTGGTGGTCTGACTCACTTTGCCAGCGGCGTCCCAGGTGGCCCGACCACCATACAAAGTGAACGCCATGCCATTGAGCGAACTGCCTTCCAAGCCCACCACGCTGGCCGGCACTTCCAGCCTGACCCATTGGCCCGCCGCAGGTAGTGGTCCCATGTAACGGCGGCTGTCGGTGCCATCTGTGCCAAAGCGGAGAAGATTTGCTCCCCAGTAGGCACGATGCTCCCACGTTCCATCGTTCCATTTCAGCATTACCTCGCTCGGCACATTGGCGGGATCGAGATACACGGAGGCGACGAGAATATCACCTGTGCCGATCTCGAAGGCAGCAGCGGCCGAGGTGAAGAGGTGCTGATGCATTCCAGCGCCGATGTTGGATTTGTGGGCCCTGGTGCCTGAGAACGGTGCGGGATTGCTGCTCACCCAGTTCCAGGAATCTCCGCCGTCGCTGTCGGGCACCGCTCCCGCGGGCAGCGCATCGTCCACCCAGAGTGTGGTGGTGACGGTGTTCGAGGGTATAACGACGCTGCCGCCCCTGGTCACCACCACGTTGCTGAGGGTGATGTTGCCCGCGTTGCTGACGCTGCCGGTGTAGGTGGCGGTGCCGCCCGGACTAATGGGTTCCACCGGACAGTTCTGAGTGACGGTGATGCGCGGCGCCGTGACCAACGGACAGGTCGCGGATTCCGTGTCGGTAACAATTGTCGCGGTGCAGGCATCGCTGCCACGGGCTGTCACCGTGCTGCTGACGGAGCACGCATCGACGGGCGCCGTGAAGCTCGCGGTGAAGCTGGCAGAAACTCCCGGGGCCAGACTTGGCACGGTCAAGACTGTGCTGGGCAAAGCCTGGCTGTTGACGACGGTCACGCTATTCAAGGTGACGTTGCCGGAATTCCTGACGGTCCCGGTGTAGGTGATCAAACCGCCGGTCGCGGCGGGCACAACCGGACACGCCAGCGTGACCGCGATGCTGGGAGCGGTGGCGATGGTGCAGGTGATCGTGGCCGCGTTGGTCGTCGTGGCCCCCGTGCAAAGGTTCCTGCCCGTGGCGGTCACGGTGGTGGCGACGGAGCAATCGGTGGGCGGAACGGTGAAACTGCCGGTGTAGGAGGCGGACGCGCCGGGTGCCAGCGAGGCCACCGTGAAGACCGTGGTGTTGGCCGCGGGTCGATCACTGATCACGACGACGTTCGTCAAGGTGATATTGCCGGTGTTACGAACGGTGCCGCCATAGGTGAGTGTGCCGCCGGGCACGATGGGGGTGGCCGGACAGACCGCCGCGACCTCTATCTGGGGCGCAGTCAGGATGGGACAGGTCGCGCTAATCGTGCTCGTGACGGCATCCCCGCAGATGCTCCGGCCGGTCGCGGTTGAACTGCTCGTGGTGGAGCAAGTATTGGCCGGCGCGGTGTAACTGCCGTTGAAGCTGACCACCTCGCCGGGCGCCAGCGCGGCGGCCGTGAGGACCGGCGTAGTCCCGCTCAGGTTATTCAGGACCACCACGTTGGTGAGCGTGATGTTGCCCGAGTTTCTCACGCTGCCGCTGTAAGTCACCAGACCGCCAGGAATCACCGGATTGACCGGGCAACCCTGGGCGACCACGATGCTCGGTGTGGTCACCAGCGGGCAGGTCGCGGAGGCGCTCGCAGTAGCACTGCTCTCGTTACACGCATCGTTTCCGCGGGCCGTCACCGTGCTGCTGACGGAGCACGCATTGGAGGGCGCCGTGAAGCTCGCGGTAAAGTTGGCCGATGCTCCGGGCGCCAGGCTCGCCGCGGTGAAGACGGTACTGGGCGAGGCCTGGTTGTTGACGACCGTCACGTTATTCAACGTGACGTTGCCCGAGTTCCGGACCGTGCCGGTGTAAATGATCAAACCACCCGTGGCGGCCGGCACAGTCGGACACGCGAGCGTGACCGCGATGCGCGGAATGGTGGTGATGGGGCAGGTCTCCGATATGGAATTGGTCACGGTGCTGCCGGTGCATTTGTCACGACCACTGGCGGTCAGCGTATCCGTGACCGAGCAGGCATTCAGCGGGGCGGTGTAGCTGCCGCCGAAGTTCGTGCCCGCGCCGGGTGCCAGCGTGATCGGACCGAGGACGGTCGTGTTGGCCGCCGGCCGGTCGTTGACC
Organism: Limisphaerales bacterium; assembly: GCA_038249465.1. Lineage (GTDB taxonomy): Bacteria > Verrucomicrobiota > Verrucomicrobiia > Limisphaerales > JBBRWD01 > JBBRWD01. The sequence continues at coordinate 40,380 of JBBRWD010000004.1, forward strand.
ACGAGAATGTTGGTCAGCGTGATGTTGCCCGTGTTCGTGACGGTGCCCGTGAACACCAGCAAGCCGCCTTCGGTGACCGGGGTGACGGGGCAGGTCTTGGTCACCCGGATTTGGGGAGCGGTCACCAACGGACAAGTGGTCGTCACGCTGTTGTTGACCGTGCTGCCAGTGCATTGGTCGCGACCGGCGGCAGTCAACGTCGAGGTCACGGAACAGGCGTCCAAGGGCGTGTCAAAACTGCCGGTGAAACCGGCTGAAGCGCCTGGGGCGAGGGAGCCCACGGTGAACACAACCGTATTGGCAGCCGGCCGGCTGCCGATTACGGTGACGTTCGTCAGCGTGACGTTCCCGGCATTGCGGACGGTACCGCTGTAGACGAGGTTGCCTCCGGGCAACACCGGAATGGGCGGGCAGGTTTGCGCCACGACAATACTGGGCGAAGTGACCAGCGGACAATTGATGCTGGCGCGGGCGATGACACTCGATCCGGCGCATTGATCATCGGCGATGGCGCTGACCGCAGTCGTGATCGAACAGGTGTCGCTACCCGGCACGGTGTAGCTGCCGGAGAAACTGGCCGATGCTCCCGGGGCCAGGCTGGCCACGCTGAAGACCACGGTATTGGGCGCCGGGATTTCCCGCCGCACGACCACATTGGTCAGGGTGACGTCGCCGGCATTGCGGACGGAACCACTGAAAGTGAGGGTGCCGCCCAAAGGTGTTGGTGTGACCGGGCAGGCCAGCGTTACGGCGATGCTGGGAGCGCCCTGCACCGGGCAGGTGGCGGCCGCGTTGGCCGTGACCGGCGTGCCGACGCATATGTCGCGCGCATTTGCGGTCAGGGTGGAAGTGATGTCACAAACGCTGTTGGTGGGCACCGTGTAACTGCCGGTGAAGTTTGCCGCCACGCCCGGGGCCAGCGTGGCCACTGTAAAGATTGGAGTGGCGCCCGTGCGGTCATTGGTCACCACCACATTGGTGAGCGTGATGTTACCCGCGTTGCTGACGGTGCCGCTATAAGTGAGGAGACCGCCCAAACCCGTGGATGCCGGCGGGCAGCTCTGCGTGACGACGATGCGCGGAGTCGTCAACAGCGGACAGGTGGCCGACGCGCTGTTGTTGACCACGATCTCCGAGCAATTATCGCGGCCACTGGCGGTTACGGTGCTGCTGACGGAGCACGCATCGGCGGGCGCAGTGAAGCTCGCGGTGAAGTTGGCGGAGGCGCCTGGGGCCAGGCTCGGCACGGTCAGGACCGTGCTGGGCAGGGACTGGGTGTTGACGACGGTGACGTTGTTCAATGTGACGTTGCCGGAATTCCTGACGGTTCCGGTATAGGTGATCAAACCGCCGGGGGTCGATTGAACGGTGGGGCAGGCCAGTGTTACCGCGATCGCCGGCGCCGTCGTGATGGGGCATGTCGCCGCAGCGGTGTTGGTGACCGCCGCGCCCGTGCAGGCGTCGTTGCCCGTCGCGCGCACGGTCGTGGTGACGGTGCAAACATCGAGCGGAATGGTGAAGTTCGCTGTGTAGTTGGCGGAAGCGCCGGGCGCGAGTGAGGCCACGGTCAGCACGACGGTGTTCGGGGCCGGCCGGTCGCTGACCACCACGACGTTGTTCAAAGTGATGTTGCCGCTATTGCGGACCACGCCGCTGTAGCTCGAACTGCCGCCGGAAACGCCGGGCGGAACCGGGCAAACTTCCGTGACCGTGATCGCGGGCGCGGTGATGACGGCGCAGGTGGCGGTGGCCGTGTCCGAGACTGGCACGCCACAAGCGCCGATGGCGGTGGCCGTCAGCGTGTCCGTGACCGAGCAATTCGCCGGGGCGACATAGCTGCCGGTGAAGGTGGCGACTTCACCCGGCGCGAGCGAAGCGCGGGCGAAGACCGGCGTGTTGGGCGCCGGTTGATCATTCACCACGACCACGTTCGTGACGATGATGTTGCCGGTGTTGCTCACGCTGCCGGAGAAGACGATCAGCTGCCCCGGCGCAGTCGGGCCGACGGGGCAGGTTTTGGTGACTTTGATGCCGCGAGTGATCACGGCGGAGCAAGTGGTGAGGTTGGTCGCAACGACCGTGCGCGGATTCGCGGTGAACTGATCCCGGGCGACGGCCACGAGCGTTGCCGTGCTGGGCACGCAAGGATTGGCCGGGACGTAGCTGCCGGTGAAGTTCACGCTCTGGCCGCGCAAGATGTTCGTCGGGAAGAAAACCGGGATCGCCTGGCCATCGACGTAATTTGTCACTGTCACGCCGACGAGCGTGTTGTTGCCGCAGTTCGTCACCGCGCCGTTGAAAACGATGACGCCATTTTCTCCGATGCTGGGGATGCACTGCACGATGAGCTGAATGCAGGGCTGGCTGACCTCGGTGTTCACGCCCTGGTTGGCGCCGCCGGTGCTGGGCGTGTCATTCTGGAAAATCGTAGCGGTGTCCTCGGCGGTCGCGCGCAGCGTGCCATCCGGGCGAATGTCCTGGGCGCGCGCCACGTAGCTGACGACGTTGGTGTAGAAATCCGACTGGCCATGCGACAGGTAGGTTCGCCGCAACACGATGTGGGATGAACGACCCCATCAGGCGTCGTGAGCGACGCGATGATGTTGGACGCATCGCACGAGGTGGGATTGCCGATGATGCCGTTGAACACGCTGACGCTGTAGCGCAGCGTGTCGCCGATATGCACGTCCGGCGCGGAGGTGAACAGACTGATGCCGATGGCGCTGCCCGAACATCCCGGAGGAACTCCCTGGGCGCGAGCCGAAGGCGTGCTGAACAAAAGGAGAACAAGTCCCGCGAGCAACGCCGCCCAAACAAAGGGCCTGCCCGGATTGCGCCGGGCGCTTGATGTCGCTTCGCTCTGGAACGAAGAACTTGTCGGTTGAACGAGGGTTTTCGGCTCGGGATGTTGGATTAACGCTTTCATGGTCTTTGTTCCTTTGCTGTCTGGTGCCAGTCCGTGGTCGGCGCTTGGAAGCAGGCTGTCTGAATTGACTTTTGGCAACGGATTCATTTCGAAGGAGGCAAAAATAAAACAACTCGCCTCGAGCGGTCTATGGGGTGTTCACCCCATACGAAATGGCATGCATCACGCCCTGATCCGTCCGATGTCGGGATGGCGTTGGTTCGATTCAGAGCGGGGTAAAAGCCGGATCTGCGATCCATGGTCGGGCCGTGAAGCGACCCGCTTGCCCGATTGGGGGACAGAAGCGCGGCGGCGAATCGGGAACTCCGTTCAGGCAACCCGCCCGGCGCGGTTGGAAGCTTTTCAGTAGCTCAGTGCGAGCTGCGTGGTGATGACTTCAAACCCGCCAGCGCTCCCAAAATGGTCTTCTGCACCGACGGATTGGCGAGATTTCCCAAGTGACCGCCTTGCGCGAAGACGGTCAGTTGCTCCGGGGTGAAGGTGGCGCGGAGCCAGACCAGATCCTCGTCCGCCAGCAGAAAATCGTTTTGATTGACGATGACGCGAATCCTGGGATTGGCGCGCAGCCCGGCCTCATAGGTTCGCAAATCACCGGCTTTTTCCAGCACTGCCGCCATCGGTGTGGGCACCCCACGGACCTGATAATACGGAATCGCCAACTTCTCAAAGTAGTCCTGGTAGGAGTACTGAAGAATTTCCTCATACACAGGGGTCCGCCTTAAATTCTTGATCGGGTGGAGCAGGACTCCCTGATTATATCGCCGCTGGCTGCTGAAAATAATATCCCGCAGAATGACGCGAAACGTCAGCCCGATCAGGAACTGGGATTCGATGGCGCTGAAGGGCAGCGAAGTTTGCGGCGCGAGTTTGCTCTGGCTCAAGGCGGCCACCTTCAAAAAGGTGTTTTCAATGTTGTCGGTGCGCTCCGCGCCCGGCCAGTTCAGAGGCGTCCGGTAAAAGTCGTCCAGTTTGGGAAGTCCATGCGCCATGCGCACGGGGGTATTGATGGCGACGTAGCGGTCAAATTGGATCAACGCCGACTGATTCGTCGGCTCCGTGGCCGCGACGAACAAGGAATGGAGTGCGCCCATGGAATACCCCATCAGCGCCCGGTCGCCCAGGCGGTCTGGATGCAGCACGCGCAGGCGGCGATCCATTTCCGTCAACGCGGCGTGGACATCATGCCCATCGACCGGCAGATAGGCCGGCAACGCTGCGGTGGAGGCGTGTTCCATGAATTCGGAGTGGAACGCGCTGCTGAGACACACGGCGGAGAAGCCGTTTTTGTAAACCAGCTCGGCCAGCGCCACGGACGCTTGGGCCAGCCGATGTGAGCCCAGGCCGGGAACGATATACACCACGGGCGCCTTACCCGGTTGCAGCCAGGACGTGAATTTCAATCTCCGGCCCGTTGCCGGAATCACAACCGACCGGGTCTTGCCGTGGTTTGGAAATTCCGGGTCTTGGTAGGTGAAGAAGACGGATTCGAGGGTTTCCAGCGAAGCTTCGTCCCGTTCTCCCTTCACCTGGAAATCGGCCACCCGGTTCTTTCTCGCGAATGTCCAGGCATACTGCACCTCGGAATACGGGTCCATTTCCGCCTGGCTGAAGCGCACATATTCGCCCACGGTGTCAGCGACATTGTTGTACGTGACCAGGTAGGCAACATAGGTGTAGGGGCCGAGATAGGTCAGGGGATTGCTCGCGACGAATTCGTAGGGAGCGATGTAGATGAGCGGATTGGCCGCCGTGTCCGCCGCGAGGCCGAAGGCATCCCGTTCGTTGCTCGGTCCAAAGAACGGCAGCATCAGGAAGCAGCCGGGCTTCCACCCCCACTGGCCGAAGGTCTGGCCAAAATCCGCCTCCGACTTGGGAATCTTCCATTTGGTCCCCACGTCGAAGATTCCGGCCACCCCGACCGTGGTATTGCACGCGAAACGGTAGGTTTCGTCGCGGGCGCCGTTCCACTTTCCCTGGAGCAGATTGTTGATCAATCGTCCCGGGTAAGTGAGGTTCTTCCCAAAATTGCCGATGCCGGTTCGGACCGGTTTCACGACGACAAAGCGATAGACTTTGCTCGTCGGCTTGATGACGCCGGTCATCAGCCCATCGTTGAAGCCCCACACCATCCGATTCAACGGTTCGAGGGGGTCGGGGACGGCTTTGGGGAGAATTACGGCCTCCGGTGCGGGTGGTTTCGCCAAAGCCGCGGGAGGCTCCTGCCCGTGGGCGAATGACCAGAGGCACAACCACGCGACCACCAGCGCCGAACCTTGAATTTTCCGGTACTTCCTGGTTTTCAAATTGCCCGGTTTCCTGGCCGTGAGGCGGAAAGCTTTTGGGCGGCGACGATCAACACTGGGCGCGCGTCGCATCCACGCCACCAACCAGGTGTCGAATTGCTGCAGCCGAACATCGTGGCCCTCTTCAGGTGATCATGCCGAATCTCAATTGTTTTGGCCATCGCTTCCCTCCATTGAATCTCGATTCGGGTTCGGTCGGGGTGCTGTGCTGGAGCAGGTGCCGCCACGGCTTGTGGGCTGCCGACAAATTGTTGTTCTCTCATGGCGGGAGGTAAGCACGGAACATCCGCGGGGCGCTATAGGGTCTTCACCCCATGTTCGCTGAATCAAAGCGAAAAATGTCTATTAATGTGGGGGGAAGCTGGGGAGGGAGTCGGGCCGCTGGCGACCTGGCACAGGGCGAGAGTGTACAGCATGGCTAAACCGCACCAAATGATGATCAGGCTTGCGAGAATCATTGTTGAACCTTTTGCGGATTGGGGGTGGTTTTGAGGTTCTTGGCCGTCCCGACATTACCTTCATCCAGCAACTCACGCACTTTGCGGGTGAGACTCGCTGCCGTATAGGGTTTGGGCAGGAACTCAACTCCCGGCTCGAGCACTCCGTGGCGGGAGATGGCGTCGTCCGTGTAACCCGACGTGAAGAGGACGGTGAGATTGGGATGAGTTGCCTTGAGGCACTCCGCCGTCGCTTCGCCGCCCATCAGTGGCATGATGACATCAGTGATCACCAGGCGAATCGGGGCTCCTGTATGCGCGCACGCCACCTGCAATGCCTCCTGGCCGTTCGCGGCGGACAGCACTTCATAGCCCTGGCTTGTCAATATCCGGCAGGCCAGTTGCCTCACGGACGGGTCATCCTCCGCCACGAGCAATGTCTCCGTTCCGCGCGGCAACGGCCCGGTCTGGCCGGCACTGGCCGCGACATCCAGCGGCTGATCGGCCCGCGGCAGATAGATCTTGAAGGTCGTGCCCTTGCCCACCTCGCTGTAGAGGCCGATGTGACCGCCGGATTGCAGGACGATGGTCTGGCAGGTCGCCAGGCCCAGACCGGTCCCCTGGCCCAATGGCTTCGTCGTGAAGAAAGCTTCAAACATCAGCGCCTGGACTTCCTCGGTTATGCCGGTTCCGGTGTCGCTGACGCTCAGCATCACATGGTCGCCGGGGGTGGCGCCCGGGTGGGTGCGCACGTAGTTTTCATCCAGCACGACATCATTGACGGCGATGGTGAGCTTGCCGCCATTGGGCATGGCATCGCGGGCATTGACCGCCAGATTCATCAGCACCTGCCCGATGTAGCCGGAGTCAGTCTTGACGCGTGCGGCCTGCTTTCCGGGAACAATCGTCATTTCGATGTCGTCGCCGATGAGCCGCCGGAGCATTTTGTCCAAATCCTTCAGCATGTCATTGAGGTCCAGCACCACGAGCTGCACCGTTTGTTTGCGGCTGAAGACGAGCAGTTGCCGCGTTAAACCGGCGGCACGCTGTGACGCGAGCCGGATTTCCTCGGAAAACTTTTGCAGCGGACTGTCTGGGTCAAGGCCCGACGCGATCAAATCGCTGTTACCCATGATGACCGAGAGAATGTTGTTAAAGTCATGGGCCACCCCGCAGGCGAGCTGGCCGATCACTTCCATTTTTTGCGCTTCGATGAACTGCACTTCCAGCCGCCGTCGTTCGGCGGCGCGTTGTTCCAGTTCCGCGGTGAGCACGCGGTTCTGCTCCTCCATCCGCTTGCGCTCGGAGATGTCGCGGATGTTGCATTGGATCACGCGGCGGTCACCGGCTTGATACACGTTGCTGACAAATTCCACGGCGACCTTGCGACCCTCGCGCGTTTCCAGCGGCAGGTTTTCGTAGCGGACATACCCGGTCTGTTGCAATTGCTCGAATTTGGCCTTGTTGCAAACGATGTCCCTGAACGGGCCAAGTTCCCAGATGGGCATGCCGACGAGTTCGGCGTGGGGATAGCCCAGCAGGCTGATCAGGAAAGGGTTCGCATCGCTGATCCGCCCCGTGTCGGCTTCCAGAATCAAGATGCCGTCCTGCGCCGTCTCGAACAGCCGCCGATACCGGAGTTCCGAGGCGCGTATCGCCTGCTCCGTTCGCATCTCGCTGCCGCTTTCGTTTTCCTTTGGAAGATCACCGCTCATGATTCTCCCCCCCCCGTCTTATCTCCAGCGTGAACTGCGGTATTGCAAAAAGTCTCAAAGGCCTTCGGTCTCATGGCGTGATAATGTGCAGGAATAAACGCATGCCCAAACATGGGGTGTTCACCCCATGCAATCCTTGCGAAAGCGATCGCAGGCAGGGCGCGTCTGCCCCAGCGCGCCGCAACTTCGGACAGCCAACGAACGACGCGCTGGGACAGACGCGCCCTGCCTTTCTGCTTTGCGATGGTCGTGCATGCACTTGCGCAACGACTAATAGCGGCGTCCTGACTGAAGGACCTCACTTGGGCGCGAGCCCGTCGATTGCCCCCTTCACAACTGCCAACCATCGGCTGATGACTGGCAGGGTGAACCGGCCAGCGACGGCTCAATCTGCACGCGGGCCTCGGTAGTCGCGCACAGAACGTCTTCCACCGTGGCCAGCAACTCCGCGTTCGAATAGGGCTTGAGCAGCGTGGCGGCCGGTTGAAGCCAGGGGGAGCGGGCGAATTCCTCGTCAGGCAATGTTCCAGTGGCCATGATGACCGGCAGGAAAATGCGGGCGGCATGCAGCTTCTGGAGCAACTCAACGCCTGTCACCTTCGGCATCTTGTTGTCGGTGACGAGGAGGTCATAACCATTCAGTTGCAGAGTGTCCCAGGCGACCGCTCCATCTTCGGCGGCGTCCACGTTGTAGCCGGACTTCACCAGCACTCTCGTGTTGAGTTGGCGGACGAAATCATCGTCATCCACCACGAGAATGCGATGGAGCGGACGCGTTTGTGGTGGCGGCGGTGCGCTGGCTGGGCCTCCCGCTTGCGAGACTTTGTCCTGTATCATGGCAGAACAAATATCCCGGAACGCCTTGGGCGCGCTATGGGGTGTTCTCCCCATGTAGGATCTGAAGCACTCAGCCCGAACTCCGAAGTTGGCTGGGGAGCGCACCCGCCCCGGGAGCAGTTTTCCGCGCCCTCGCGGAAAACCCGATGTGCGTGAAATAGTGCAGGACGCATCGGCACAGCGGGAGGGGCAGCGTGCGGGCCACGAGGCGGTCCCGCCACACCCGAGGGCGGGTGCGCTCCCCAACTTCGCAGTTCAGGCTTAGCCCTGCCGGAAGAAGTGGTGTGGCGGGAGGCCATGCCCGAGAGGAAGCCGTCGTTTTCGACGATTCCCCTGTTGCGAAGCGGCGGGGTGTCCTGTCCGCCTCGGTTTCGATTGCGACCGCAGTTGCAGAATGATGGGCCTGCGGCCGCCTCGCGGCGGCCGCAGGTTTTGTGTGCGGCAATTATCCCCGAGCGGCTGTGGGCAGCTTGGAAGGGGTAATACGTTTGCTCGGTTGCCGTGTTTTCCCTGGCGGAAGTTGGTTCGCCCGTGGCGCAGATTTTCTGCGCGCCGGTTTGCTGACAGCGGATGACGTTGGATTGGGCAGGCGCGACCAGATTCCAGGCGTGCATTCCTTCCATTGCGCAACGGCATTCGATTTCACAGCGGATCGAGGTTAAGCGAGAAGGGAGTGCGGGTGCTATGGGGTGTTATCCCCATGTCAGAGAGTGTTGGGTGAAAACTGGTTCAAACGAACTGCCTCGGTGCCATCGACTGGGCAAGGTTTAACGCAGCAGGCCGGAAGGAAGTTGCCCCACCGTCGATATTTTCTCCTGCACCTTTCGGCTGTCGGGAAGAGAAGAGACCGTGGGTGTCCACTAGCGCCTGTCTGAAAATGGAGCGCGGCTGTCTCGCAGACCAGCCGCAGCACGGCGAAAACACTTCAAGACCCCGAAATTTCGGGGCTTGCTGCGGCTGGTCGGGGACGACACAGCCGCGCTCCGGGGTTTTCAGACAGGCGCTAACCGCTTTGCGCGATGGGGAACCGGCCTTGCGGGTGCGGCTGCACTGCGCGCCGAAGGGCGTGCTGATGGACCTCGGACTGCCGTTGTTGTCGAGGAATGCATGAAATGTCGCAAGCCGGTGGTGGTTCCGAACGGCCCCAGAGAATTGGAATTCATCTTTGACAGCCCGGAGGCCGATTGGCATGGTCTCGCCTCAATTTTGACTAAACGTGAACGGTCGCGGGGGGATTGGCGGGGTTCAATTCCAGCGCGGCTCTCGAAAGAAAACTATGGCTGAACTTGTTGGCAATCTGTTGGTCGCCCAGTCGGGCGGCCCCACTTCCGTCATCAACGCGAGCGTCGCTGGCGTCATCACCGAGGCGGGCAAGCACCCGGATCAGATCGAGGAAATTTATGGCGGCCTGAATGGCATCCTCGGCATTCTCAACGAGGAGTTGATCGACCTGCAGGACGAACAGCGCACCGCCATCGAGGGCCTCCGCTACACGCCCGCCGCGGGCCTCGGCACCTGCCGCTACAAGATCGATTTCAAGAAGAAGCCGGAGAAGGCCGCCAAGGACATGGACCGCCTCTTCGAGGTTTTCCAGGCGCACAACATCCGCTTTTTCTTTTACGCCGGCGGCAACGATTCGCAGGACACGTCGCACAAGATTCACGAGGAGGCCATCAAGCGCGGCTACGAAATGCGCGTCATCGGCGTGCCCAAGACCATTGACAACGATCTCCCGCACACGGATAGCTGCCCGGGCTACGGCTCGGTGATCAAGTATTGCGCGACGACCGTCATGGAAGTCGGCCTCGACGTGGGCAGCATGGCCACCGATGACGGCTCCTGCTGCATCATCGAAGTGATGGGCCGCTCGGCCGGGTGGATCGCGGCCGGCACCGTGCTGGCCAAGCGCGGCAATCCCGCCAACCCGCCGCACATCGTTTTGCTGCCCGAGATTCAGTACGACGTGGACGAATTCCTCGCGAAGGTGAAGGCCACGGTGGAAGCCCACAAATACTGCGTGGTCGTGGTCGGCGAAGGCATCCGCAACAAAAAGGGCGAGGAAATCGGCGCCGACAAGGATCGCCTGGATGCGTTCGGCCATCCGGTGCTGGCCGGCGCGGCGGAGAAGCTCAAGGAGTTCGTCCAAGGCAAGCTCAACACCAAGACCCGCACCGTTCTGCTCGGCTACGCCCAGCGCGCCGCCGAACATATTGCCAGCCTCACCGACTCGACCAACGCCTTCAAATGCGGCGAGGAAGCCGTGCGGGCCGCCATGGCCGGCCAGAGCGGCTTCATGGTGAAAATCATCCGCCATGTTCAGAGCGACAATTCGATTCGCTGGGCCACGGGGCTGCAGCCGCTCGCGGACATCGCCAACGTGGAGCATTTCGTCCCGCGCGAGTGGATTGCCGAGGACGGCTATCTGCCCAATGAGAAATTCGTGGAATACGCCCGCCCGCTCATCGAGGGCGAGGTGAAGGTTCCGATGGAGGGCGGCCTGCCGAAATACGTCACCCTTGAAAAGGTGAAGGTGGAGAAGAAGCTCCCGCCGCGCGCCTGACGTTCGCGTCAGCAGCAAAGTTTTCGACGAGGCCCGGTTCGCCGGGCCTCTTTTCTTGGGGAGGATTCCCCGGACAAAGGATTCGCTCCTTGAACCCCTGAACCGTGGGACGGGTTTGCCACCCGTCTCTGAGGCCACTCGATCGCCCGACGGGTTGGCAAACCCGTCCCACGAGCCAACGGTTCATGGGAAGGTAAGGTGCGATGGAGGCGTGGAATGATCGGGGGAATCCGGCCGCCCAATACTCCATCACTTCATCACTCCGTTCTTCCCCACCCGATACCGCTCGCCGCGCCACACGATCTGATTCCCGCAAAACGCCAGCGCCCAAATCGCGGCGCCGAGCAGATCCTTCACAGGCACAAGCCACCCATAGGCGTTTGCTTCCGGCGAGCGGGTGCAGCGCCGCTGCAAATCCAGCGCGACGATGATGCGGCCCAGCAGCAGCGACCCCGCGACGGCCAGGGTGACGCCGCCGGGACACAGCCCCAGCCAGAGCAGCGGCCAGAGCGTCGCGTTGCCGAGAATGCTGAAGAAATACGGCACCGGCTGGCAGACGCGCACGGTGCGCGCCCAGCGCAATTGATGCGTCCAGATGTCGCGGAAGCCTTGCGGCGCCTCGCGGCACTCCACCACCACCGGGCACAATTCGATGCGCCGGCCAGTGCGCGCAATGCGCCGGCCCAGTTGATAATCATCCGCGAGTTGATCGGCCAGCGGCGCGAAACCTCCAGCGGCGCGAAGAGTCTCGCGGCGCAGTGCCAGCACCGCGCCCAGCGCGAAATCCAGCGGCTTGAGGCTGCGCGCCTGCAACACCTGGCTCCAGAAATCGGCGTTCACCGCGATGGCCTCCCAGCGCATGGCCAGCGTGGTGGGATGCGCGAGATGGTAGAAGCAGTTCACCAGACCGGTTTGTTCCTCCGCCAACGCGGGCACCAGGGCCGCGAGCAAATCCCGCGGCGCCCAGACGTCGGCATCGCTCACGACGAGGATCTCGTGCCGCGCGTGACGTTCGAGTTGGAGGAGCTTCGAGACTTTGGCGTTGGCGCCGAGCCGCTCCGCGCAAACGAGCAGTTGCGCGTCGCGTTCGGGGAACGCCGCCATCCACTCGCGCACCAGGTCGCAAATGGGATCCATTTCGGACGCCACGCCGAAGAGCAGTTGCACCGGGCCGGGGTATTCCTGCGTGAACCAGCTTCGCAGGCAGGCGGCGGATTCCGAGTCGGCGCCCTTGAGCGGCTTGAGCACCGTCACGCCGGGCAGCGTCCCCGCCAAGGCTGGCGGCCGGACGTGCAGGGGGAAACGGCGGGCGACGCGCCACTGCCATCCCAGCAGGGCCGCGCTCAACACCGAGAGACTTCCCAGAAACAGGCTCAACACCACGCGCGCGTTGTAACACGCGGCTGCGGGACCGCGACAGCGTTTTGCAGAAATCACGCCATCCCGCCCGAGGATCACCGCATCACCGGCGGGAAGTGATGCCGCGTGAGGACACCCGACGTGAAGATTGGCGCGCACCCGTCTCGCCTTGCCTTGCGGCACGCCATGCTTCTTGATGGCGCCGTTGATTTCATCCCGCAACATTGTCCGGCCGGGGTGCCGCCTGTCCGGTGCCCGCCACGCGACGGGCCAGCCTCCGCCTTGTTCAGCGCAAGTTCGCCGGCGGCTGCTCCCCGCGCTGCTGGCGGTGGTGGCTTGGCTCACCGCGTGCCGCACGACCCTGCCGCCGGTGGACCTGGCGGCACCCGGCTGGAGCATCCGGCATGGGCAGGCAATCTGGAAACCCTCGGCCAATGAGGCGGAGATCGCCGGCGAACTGCTGCTGGCGGTGAACGCCGACGGCCGCGTCCTCGCCCAATTCTCGAAATCACCGTTCACCCTCGTCGAGGCGCAGGTCACACCCGGCCGCTGGCGGATCGAGTTTCCGTTACGCCGGCAAAGTGCCAGCGGCAAGGGAGATCTGCCGGCGCGCTTCGTCTGGTTTCAATTGCCCGCGGCCGAGGCGGGACGGACGCCCGCCGCGGACTGGCGTTTCACCGGCGGCAGCGGCGGAGTCTGGCGACTGGAGAACGTGCGCACTCGCGAAATGTTGGAGGGCTTTTGGACGCCATGAAGCCCGGCCTGCCGGTGCGGCGGAATTAGCGGCGCGCCAAATCGCGGAGCGTATGCGGCTGGCAACGAACCGGGTCGCCGCCGCCGTCTGGCAGCCACCATATATGGAGCACCCCCAGCAGGATGGCCGAACTGATCGCCTGTCTCTGGCTCAACCAACCGCTGGAAGCATTTCGGCAACTCACCAACCGGCTGGCCCCCGGGCTAAGACCTGTCCGTCGCAGGCCAGCTCTTCCGCAGGTCACCCGGCTCTTGATCGATAACCGTTTCCTGCGCCAACAGCCGGCGTGCCCGCCATTGGCAAAGTGCATCGAATGATTTGATTCGCGTCCTCAGGGCGATGCTGGACCCTCCGACTAATCTTTTCCAGGACGTCCCCCCGAAGGTGTCGAGCGTGTCGCCGGGGCGGAATAACTGGGCGTGGAACGGGCGGCGGGCGCGGAGTAGCTGGGCGAAGAGCGAACCGCCGGTGCCGAGTAACTTGGCGCAGATCGGACAGCGGGCGCAGAATAAGTGGCGGTGGAACGAGCCGCCGGAGCTGAGTAGCTCCGCGTTGCCGGCGCAGTGGAGCGCGGGGCGGAGAATGGCGCCGGAGCAGACGGAGCGCGATAGGACGGCGCGGGCGTTGCTGGTGACGGTGTACGATGGGACGGAGCCGAGGGCGTGGTCACCGAGCGCGGTGCGGAAGGTGTTGGCGAAGCCGAACGGATGGTTCCGCCGCGGGATGGCGTTGGAGTCACGCCGGGAGTGGAAGATCGCGCTCCCGGATAAACCGTGGGACTGGTGCGCGTGGCGGGAGCCGACGGCGTTGTGCCCGGCGCGCTGGCCCGCGGTGTTTGCTGGTAGCGGGAGGAGGGCATCGCGGCGGCTGGACGTGATACTGAACCGCTGGGGGCCAACCCGGGCGAAGCCGTTCCGTTGCGAGTCGTCGCCGCGCTCCGGTCCATGCCAGCAGGCCGGCCGGCCGGCGCAAGCGACGGTTTGCCCGATGAAGTTGCGCCCGCGGAAGTGACGCGCCGCGAAGCGACGGCGCCGTTCGCGCCGGTGTATTCCGGACGATACACGCTCAAGGTTCCGTCCTTGGACAGCATCTCCCGGCGGCTGGATCCTGGCGACATCTTGCCACCGTTGAGCGACGCTTCACGAATGGTCGCCTTGGGCACGGGGCCGGCGATGCGTTCGGTGCCCACGCCTTTGTTGATCACCGTGCGGCTGTTGGCGGAATAGTAGTTGTTGACCACGACGGTGTTGTTGAAAATGTTCTGCACGACCGCCGGCTGGGCGTAGTAGCGGTAGGGATAGGGCGAACAGAAGTTATTCCACCCGACGAAGCTGTAGGAATTCCACCCCAGACCGAAACCAAAGCCAGCACCGACGGCGCCGCCACCCCAGGTCAAGCCAACTCCCATCGAGTATCCGCAGGCCGGCGGCAAGGGAGCCCATCCGCAATAGGAATTATCGTAGCGCCAGGTGACCCACGCCGGCCCCCACACCGTTCCGGGGGACCAGACCCAGCCGTAGCCGGGGTAGGTCGCCCAGCGTCCGTAGTGGAATGGCGCCCAGCCCCACGAGTAATCCGAATACCAATACCAGCCGGCGTCCGACCAGAGCCAACGGCCCGCGTCGCGATAGGGCGTCCAGCTTGCGTTGCCCACCGCCACCGTGGGACGCCAGCAATAACCATAGTCCGGGACGTCCACCCAGGTGCCGTAGGGAGCCATCGACGAATAGAAGGAGGAAACTTCGACCGCTGCCTGAGGTGCTTCCACCGCGACGGGTTCCGTGCCGGACGGTGGCGGTGGGGCCGCCGATGCCTCGAAGGCATTCGTCACCGGTGTCGGCTCGGAGGTTTGCGTCTGCTGGGTCTGGCCCGGGTAAATTTTGGCCACCGGAGTGCTGACGGCCACGCCTTCAGGCAACGGTTTGACCGCCGCCATCGCCTGCCGTCGGGCGACGATTTGCGGCTGGCCTTCGTGGAGGAGCAACGTCGTGATCAACGCGGGTGACGCTCCGATGTCTTTGAGATAAACGACCTGGTCGGCGCCCACGAAAAAGGCCTCGGAAGAATTAGTCACATACGAGACCAGGACGTCCTCAGTCACGCCGGAGTGCATCATCTTCACCAAGTCAGCAAGGGCCGGCGACACCGTGGCCGCTTCCGGCACGATGGGCTCCTGAACCACTTGGGCGGCGGGCGCAGGCGAAGCCGGCGCGGCGCTTGCCTGAGCAGCGGGCGTTGGATTGGTGATGATGATCGGAGCCGGTGGCGGAGCGGACGCCAGATTGGCCGCAACCACCGGGACGGCGGGAGCCGGTGGCATGGCCGGAACGGCGACAGACACCGGAGCGGCCGAGGTCTGGACCGAGGCCGGCTGCGAGGAGGTGGCCGCCGCCGGAAAGACCGCCACTTCGGCGTTGGCTTTGTTTTTCCGGCAACCCGTACCGGCGATGCTGAGGCCGCCCACCACCGCTCCCAAAGCGCACCAGAGGAGAAAGTTTGTTTTCATAACCATGCGACAGTTCGATTTTTACCGTCACTCACGGCGCATCTTTTTTGGCGCCGGCTTATCCTAGCAGCGATTCGACGCCCCCCTGCCCAGCCTATTCACCCACCAGCCCATCGGAAAAACATTCGGGAAAAGCGCTTATTTTTGGATGCCGGCAGGCTGCTGATGCGCCGCCGGACACGTCACTATAGCGCGTCATGGCCAATGCGTCGCGCGGCAAAAGGAGGGTGTCCACCGGGAGCGGCGGCAGGATGCCCGCTCTCCCAGTTCATCGCCCCAAGGCGCGATAGTGGAATCGTGGAGGCTCCGCACCACCCGGAGCGCCAACAACTTAGGATGTGCCACCCCAGACCCCGGGCAAATTTCCGGCTCAAGCAAACCGCGCGGAACCCGTTAAGGAAAGCAGTATGTCGCTTTGGGTCATCCGCATTTTCTTTTTGTCGCTGAGCACCTTGGCCGGATACGCCGTCAGCCAGAGCCGCCCGGAGTTGATCAATGGCGGGCTGCTGGGTCTCATGATTGGCTTTGGCCTGGGTGGATTGCTGATCGCGGTGGATGAAATGATGAAGGGCTTTTCGCTGCGCGCGTTTTCGGCCATGACCTTCGGCCTGATGCTGGGGCAGATCGTGGCGTGGCTGGTGGATCGCTCGGGCTTGTTCGTCTGGGCCGACCTGCAGTCCCAGTGGATGATCCGGCTCGGTCTGTTCCTCGCGTTCGGCTATCTCGGCATGGTCATGGCCATGCGCAGCAACAAGGATGATTTCTCCCTCATCATTCCCTACGTGCGCTTCAAAGCCACGCGGCAACCGGAGAATTTCATCGTGCTCGACACCAGCGTCATCATCGATGGGCGCATCGCCGATCTCATCGAGGGCCGCTTTATCGAGGGCATCGTGGTGGTGCCGAAGTTCGTCCTGCATGAATTGCAGTTGATCGCGGATTCCGCTGATTCGACCCGTCGTGCCCGGGGACGCCGCGGCCTGGAGATGCTCAACCGCCTGCAGCAGAATCCGCGCTGCGAAGTGCGCATCCATCAATTGGATTTCCCGGATGAGTCGGCGGTGGATTCCAAACTCGTCCGCCTCGCACACACTCTCGAGGCCAAGCTTTACACGAACGACTACAACCTCGTCAAAGTGGCCGAACTGCAGAGCGTCCCGTGCATCAATCTGACCGAGATGTCGGCCGCCCTGAAGCCCGCGGTCATCGCGGGCGATCGATTCCAGTTGCGCCTCGTGCGGGAGGGCAAAGACCGCGGGCAGGCGGTTGGCTATCTCCCCGACGGCACGATGGTGGTCGTCAATCAAGGCCAACCCATGATCGGCCAGCAGGCCGAGGTGCAGGTGCAAAGTCTTGTGCAGACTGGCGCTGGCGTTATCATCTTCGCCGAAATGAAGATGGCCGCTGCCGCTTGAAACCGCTCACGACAATCAACTTTAACCTCGGAGGCCGACATGGAAACGGTCACTGTTCTGCGCACCTTTAATCCCGCCGAAGCCGATCTCATCTGCTCGATGTTGAGCGCCGCCGGACTGCACGCGGAAGTCATCCACGCCACTGCCGCACTGATGGTGGACGGCTACGCCCTGGCGACTGGCGGCGTGCTCGTGCAGGTGCCGGAAAGCGAAGCCGATGAAGCCCGGCTGCTCATCCAAAGCCCCAGTTCTGATTCTGCATGAACCGCACCCTCGAAAAATCCCTCCAGAAACTTCAACCACTCCTTCCCGCCGGCGAGTTCACCCTCGACCGCGCCGTCTGCGAAAAATACGCCGGCGACAAATGGTTCGCCGCTCACCAGCCTGACGCCGTGGCGCGCCCGCGCAGCGCCCGATCCGTGGTCGCGCTCCTGGGCTTCGCGCACCAGCACAAGATTCCCGTGACACCTCGCGGCGCCGGGCATGGTTACGTGGGGGGATGTGTCCCGTCACACGGGGGCATCGTGCTTTCGCTCGAACGGATGAATCGCATCAAAGAGATCAACACAGGCGATTTCGTGGCGGTGGTGGAGCCGGGCGTCATCACGGAAAAACTTCAGAACGCCGTCGAGAAACGCGGCCTTTACTACCCGCCCGATCCGGCGAGCCGGGCCGATTGCAGCCTCGGCGGCAACATCGCCACCAATGCCGGCGGGCCGCGCTGCCTCAAATACGGCGTCACGCGCGATTACGTGCTCGGCCTCGAAGTCGCGCTCGGCGACGGCACGCTCGTCCGCCTCGGCGGGCGCACGCACAAGAACAAAGCCGGCTTTGATCTGCACCGCCTGTTCGTCGGCTCGGAAGGTCTGCTCGGCGTGGTGACCGAGGCCACCCTCAAGCTCATCCCGCTGCCGCCGTTTCGCGCCGCGCTGGCGGTGGGCTACCTGACCACCAAGCAGGCCACCGATGCGCTTGCGGCCATCTTCCGCGGCGGATTCCTCCCCTGCGCGCTCGAGGTGGCCGACAGCTTCACGCTCGCCGCCGCGCAAAAACGCACCGGCAGCAAGCTGCTCGTCGGCTGCCAGGCCATGCTCATCGCCGAACTCGACGGACAGGAAAGTTCCGTGCGCGGCGAGATCAAGGTCGTCGAAAAGATTGTCCGCTCGCTCAAGCCAACCTTTGTGCAGACGGCCAACGGCGCCGCTGGTTGCGAGAAGATCTGGCAGATTCGCCGCGAGTTCTCCTACGCCCTGCGCGACACCGGTCTGACCAAGCTCAACGAGGATGTCGTCGTCCCGCGCGGGCGGCTCGGCGATCTCTTCAAGTTCGCGCAACAGTTGCAGAAGAAGCACGGACTGCCTCTCGCCTGCTTTGGCCACGCCGGCGACGGCAACATTCACGTCAACATCATGGTGGACCGCACGCAGCCGGGCGCCGAGGAACGCTCCCGCGCCGCACTCGACGATCTCTTCGCGCAGATCATCGCGTGGAAAGGCTCCATCACCGGCGAACACGGCATCGGCCTCGCCAAGAAACCGTGGTGGCCGCTGGCGATCTCGGAGGAAGCGCGTGAACTGCACCACCGCATCAAGGCCGCGCTCGACCCGCGCAACATCCTCAATCCGGGAAAATTCGTCTGAGGTTTTGACACGCCGATGCTTGGCTGGCTTGAAAAGCGCCTGATTTACCGGCCGTGGCCGCACTTCGTGGTCGCGGCCTCGGACCTGCGGCGTCCGTGGGAGGATGTATCATTCACCAGCCTTGATGGCACGCCGCTCTTCGGCTGGTTCTTTCCGGCGGATCCGAACCCACCACCGCCGCGGCGGCGCGTGTTGCTGCTCCTGCACGGCAACGCCGGCAACATCAGTCACCGCCTGTTCTACTACCGCGCCTGGCTTGGGCTGGGGTTGGATGTGTTCGCCTTCGACTACCGCGGCTACGGTCGCAGCGCCGGGAAACCGGGCGAGCACGGCACCTATTCTGACGCGCAGGCAGCGCATCGCTGGCTGGTGGCTCGTGGCTTCGCGCCGGAGGACATTCTCGTGCTCGGCAAATCCCTCGGCGGCGGACCGGCCGCGGAACTGGCCGTGCGCGAACGCATCGGCGCCCTGATTCTGCAAAGTACCTTCACCAGCATTCCGGACCTGGGCCGCGAATTGTATCCGTGGCTGCCGCTGCGCTGGCTCAACACCGTCCGCTACGACACCCGGACGAAGCTGCCGCAAATCAAGGCACCCGTGCTGGTGATGCACAGCCGGCAGGACGGGCTGATTGGTTTTCAACATGCCGAACGCAACTTTGCCGCCGCGGGCGAGCCGAAGATGCTGTGGGAACTGGAGGGCGACCACAATCGCACGCTGGAGGCCGGATATCCGCGCTATGTCGAAGGTCTGCGACAGTTTCTCGCGCGGCTCGAATATTGAGGTTCTCACTCCCGCCGCGATTTTCTACGCTCGTCGCACCGATTTCATGAAGGCATCCGCTTTTTCGGCCCTGTCCCGACGCACTCCTGAGCCGCCCATTTCGTGGCTCATGAAGATGACGATCGATCACCCGCACCTGATTTCCCTCGCGGCGGGGTTCACTGACAACGAATCGCTGCCCGTCGAGCACGCGCGCGAATTGCTCGCCGAAATTCTCCGCCGCCCGCGCACTGGCCGCCCTGCCCTGCAATACGGCACGACGATGGGCGACGCCACACTGCGCCGCCTGACCGCCGAACGCATCGCGCAACTCGACGGGCGTCCGGGCGCGCCGGATTGCTGCGCCGAACGCACCCTCCTCTCGCACGGCTCGCAGCAATTGCTCTACCTCGTCACCGAGGCGCTCTGCGATCCCGGCGACATCGTGCTCGTCGAGGATCCGACGTACTTCGTCTATCTCGGCATCACGCAAAGCCACGGACTGCGCTGCCGCGGCGTGCGCATGGAAGCCGACGGTCTCGACCTCGCGCATCTCGAACGCACGCTGGAGGAATTGAAGCGCGCCGGCGAACTGCCTCGAGTGAAGCTGCTTTACCTCGTCAGCTATTTTCAAAATCCCAGCGGCGTGACCACGAGCTTCGCGAAGAAGGCCGCGGCGATGGCGTTGCTGCGCCGATACGAGCGCGCTGCCGGACATCCGATTTATCTGCTTGAAGACGCCGCCTATCGCGAACTGCGTTTCGCGGGCGAAGATGTCCCGTCGGCACTCGCCGCGCCGCTCGCCGAGAGTCGGGTGATTTACGCCGGCACCTACAGCAAGCCTTTCGCGACCGGTGTCCGCGTGGGCTTCGGCGTCATGCCGCCGGCGTTGCTCGAGGTGGTCGCGCGACTCAAAGGCAATCACGACTTCGGCACCACCAACCTGCTCCAGCAATTGCTCTCACGCGCCCTCTCCTCCGGCCGCTACGACAAGCACCTCACCACGCTGCGCGCGCGCTACACTCACAAGGCGGCAGTGATGGTCGAAGCCGTGCGCCGGCATTTTCCGGCGGAGGTTCGCTGGGCGGAACCGCGCGGCGGTCTCTACGTCTGGGCCGCTTTGCCGCGCGCAACGGCGGCGGGACCGAAATCGAAGTTCTTTCGCGCCGCGCTTGCACGCGACGTGCTCTACGTGCCGGGCGAGTTGTGCTACGCCGAGGATTCGTCGCGGCGCAAACCGGCGAACGAGATGCGTCTGAGTTTTGGCGGCGCCGGAGTGGATGACATTCGCGAAGGCATCAAACGCCTCGGCCAGGTAATTCGCGGAAAGTCGGACCATCAGCCAGTAAAGCCTTAATTTTGGCGATGGGGGTTCACTCGCCACAAGGCGACTCCGCCCGCCTTGTATTTTTTGAGAGTGAATGAAAGGAAGGTTCCGCGAGTTCACCGGGAAGGGCAGCAGCTTTACGCAAAGGCGTGAAGGGAGCACAGGGGGCCGCCCGCCTGTTGTGTTCGGCGACTCCAGTGACATGCAGGCCGGAAGAACTACGGGAAAACGCTTGGTCCCAACACGCACGGGCAGGGCGCGTCTGTCCCCAGCGTGCCGTCGGGTTGGCCGGGAGTGGTTTCGCGGCGCGCGGGGACAGACGCGCCCTGCCCTGTCCGGGTGTCGTCCATCCCACTGCCTGGGTAGCACTGCGAAGATGACATGATTATCGAAGCCAGAAAGTCGTCACGCAGCAGCGCAGACTCTGCGCGCCAACGCTGGGCTGAGGGCTGGAACCGCGTCGCGGTTGGAGCACGGCTCGGTAAGCCGCAGCACGTCGCCGGGTCACCGGGGAATCGCGACGCCGCACCATGCTGCCAAGGCTCACCGTGCGCGGCCCTGGCGAATTTTTCGCTCGCGTGCCTGCCGTGGCGGCGTTTCAACTTCTCCGCATGATGCCGGCCCGCTATTCCATGAATCTTCCCCTCACCCGGCCTTCGGCCACCCTCTCCCCCGCTTGCAGCGGGGGAGAGGGAAGGGAGAGGGGGCGTCGTCCGGTTCAGGGGGCCAAAGCGCGAACCGTTGCCTGGGGAATTCTCGCTCTTCTGCTGAGTGGCCTGATTCCCCACCTCATGTCGCCGGCCGCAGCGGCTGATGCAGCGCCGACGCCGCCTTACGCCCGCCAAGGAGCGCTGGCCTTGTCGCGCATTGAACTGTTTTCCACCAACGCTGTCCGCGGCGGGCGCGTCGAGATCGCGGCGGCCTTGTCCGCGACCTATCGCAATCCGTTCGATTCCTCCGAGGTGAGCCTCGACGCGGCGTTTACCGCGCCGTCGGGCCGGCGATACTCCGTGCCGGGTTTCTTCCACCAGGAATTCCGCCGCGAGTTGACGAACAAAAGTGAGCGGCTCACCGCCGTCGGCGAACCCGGCTGGCGCGTGCGCTTCACGCCCGAGGAAGCGGGCGTTTACCGCTTCGAGTTGATCGCCCGCGACAAGAGCGGCACCACGAAATCGCCGTCGCAATCGTTCCAGGTGAGCGATGCTCCGATGACGGGATTCGTGCGCGTCAGTGCGCAGGATCCGCGCTACTTCGCCTTCGACAACGGCCAGCCCTGTTTCCCCATCGGCGGGAATGTCTGCTGGTCTTACGGCCCGGGCACCTTCAACTACGACGATTGGTTTCCAAAATTCGCCGCCGCGGGCTGCAATTACGCGCGGCTCTGGCTTTCGCCGCACTGGAGCACGTTCGCGCTCGAACAGCCCGGCAAACCCGAAGAGGGGCGTGGTCTCGGGCAGTACGATCTCGCCAATGCCTGGCGCATTGACTACGTGCTCGACCTCGCCACCCGCCACGGCTTGCACCTCATGCTGTGCATTGATTCCTACAACATTCTTCGCGAAAAGGATGGCTATCCGCAGTGGGACGCCACGCCGCACAACGCGAAGAACGGCGGCCCGCTCCAACGCCCGACGGAGTTCTGGACCAACGCGGTGATGGAAAAGCTCTACCTCGACAAGCTCCGCTACCTCGTTGCGCGCTACGGGTGTAGTCCGAACGTGTTCTCGTGGGAATTTTGGAACGAGGCGGACATCACCACCGGCTATCGTTCCGGACCCTCGCGCGCGTGGCACGCGAAAATGGCGGCGGCGTTGCGCGCGCTCGATCCGTGGCGACATCTCATCACCACCAGCTTCGCGAACACCACCGGCGACAAAGAGGTCGATGCGCTGCCGGGACTCGACTACGTGCAGACGCATCATTACGGCAGCCCGGATCTCGTTCCCACGCTGGCGCACGCGCAGGCGCAGAAAGCGGCGTTCGGCAAGCCGCACGTCGTCGGTGAAATCGGCGCCGATGCCGGCGGGCCGCGCGCCGAGGACGACCCGCGCGGCTACCAGATTCACGACCCGATCTGGATCAGCCTCGTCACCGGTGGCGCCGGCACCGCGCAGCCGTGGTGGTGGGACAACGCCATCGCGCCGCAGAATCTGTACGGCCTGTTCACGCCCGCCGCGAAATTCACCGCCGGCATCGACTGGCCGCGCGAAGGATTCAAGACCGTCGTGCCGCGCGTCGAGTGGCTGGCGAAACCCGCGTCGCCGCCCCGCAAGGATCTCGTGCTGAAAAGCGGACCGATGAGTTGGAGTCCGTCTGAGGTTAATCAGCCCCGCCGCGTGAAGATCACCCCCGCCGGCGCGTCTGGACAGCTTCCCGTGGCTGGCCTGCAGCACGGGCTTGGCGGTCATCGCGCGCTGCACAATCCGGTGACCTTCGAGTTTGATCTGCCGGCGCCCATGCGCTTCGAGGTGGAGGTCGGCGACGTCTCCGGCCACGGCGGCGCGAAGTTGCGGATCACGTTGGATGGCCAGCTCGCGCGGGAAAAGGATTTTACTGATCCCGACGGCGGAACGAACACGAAGACGCTGCGTCAGTATGCGGGAAATCATGGCGTCGATCTGCCGGCCGGACTTCACACCGTGGTGGTGGAAAATACCGGGCCCGACTGGTTCATGGCGAACTATCGCGTCCGCGATTTGCTGGAGCAAACCGGGCCGCCGGCCCTGGCCTGGGTGCTGGCCGGCCGCCAGACGGCGCTCGCCTGGCTGCGGCACGAGGATCGTTCGTGGCAGGCGCTCTGCGTGGGGCGGCAAACCTTTGCGCCCGTGCCCGAATTGCAGCTTGTCATCCCCGGACTCACGCCCGGTTCCTGGGATGCGGAGATCTGGGACACCTGGACCGGCGCTGTGCTGCGGCGTACGACCGTGACGGCGTCAGCGGCTGGCGAAGCGCACCTGGCGGTGCCATCCTTCGAGCACGACGTGGCGGTGAAGTTGCGCCGCGCGAAAGGATCCGCGACCCGATCCCCACCGTCCAGATAACTAGAAAGCCCTCGGATGAAAGTCAGAATGAGTCTCCGCGCTGCGCGCCAACGGGTAGGGCGCGTCTGTCCCAGCGCGCCGATGATCGCCCGCCCGCAAGCCGGCGCGCTGAGGACAGACGCGCCCAACCCCGCTCGGTTGTCCGCAAATCCGGAATCTTGGCGTGAATGAAACCTCCCGACGACCTCCAGCCCGCGCCCGAGCCGCCACCGGCGATGCAGAATCTGGTCGAGGATTTCCTCGTGCATCTGCGCAACGAGCGCGGACAGGCGGCGCACACGCAACGCACCTACGCGTTTCTGCTCGGCAAAATCGTCGCCTGGGCGGCGCGGCGCGGCTTCTGCGACTGGAAGGAAATCCGGCTGCCGGATCTGATGGCGTTTCTCGAGGACGAACGCGAACGCCTTCCGGCGCGAGAACCCCGGCCGAGCACGCGGCGCATGAGCTCGGAGAGCATCTATCTCGAGATCGCGGCGCTCAAGGCGTTCTACAAATTCGCTGAAAACGAGAAGTTGCTGGCGGCTAACGTGGCGGAAAATCTCTCGCTCCCACGCCGCTGGCACCGGCTCCCGAAGGCGCTCACGGATCGTGAAATCAAACAACTGCTCCAGCCCATCCCGCCGGAGACGCCGGACGCGTTGTGCGTGCAGGCCATGCTGGAACTGGCCTACGCCTCGGGCTTGCGCCTCTCCGAACTGCGCACGCTGCGTCTGGAGCAGTTGCAGCTCGACGCCGGCTTCCTGCAGGTCATCGGCAAGGGCAACAAGGAGCGCGTGGTCCCGATGGGGCAGACGGCGATCGCGGCCTTGCGCCGGTATCTCGACGCGGGCCGCCCGCAACTGGTCAAGCCGCGCACTCCGGGTAATGTGTTCCTCAACCAGCGCGGTGGCGCCTTTTCGTCAGTGAGCCTGTGGGGACGCATCAAGCGCCGGGCGAAACTGTCGGGCATTGCGCGCAACGTGACGCCGCACATGCTGCGGCACAGCTTCGCAACGCATCTTCTCGAACACGGCGCGGACCTGCGCGTCATCCAGGAACTGCTCGGCCACGCGCAGATCAGCACCACGCAGGTTTACACGCACGTCGCCGGCAGCCGTCTGCGCGACATCCACCGCAAGTTCCATCCGCGCAAGTGAGCGAGTGCAGGTGATGAAGTCGCGCGGGGCGCGGCGACCCGGGCGCTTTTTCCCCGCAAGCGCACCTTGATCCTGCCCCAGATGCCACTGGGTTGGAGTGCGACGTTTACGCTGCTTCCTCGTTCGGAAGCCGACACTCCCATCGTTACTTTGGTGGCCTACTGACGTTGAAGCGGCCTGAATTCCGCGCGCCGGAGGCAGGGCGTGGATGCGTGCGTACTTGCGGGTTCTGCATTTCCTGGCGCGGCCCGGAGCCGGCCTTCACGTAACCGGACGGGTCGCAAAACCGTCTTTCCAGGCAATGGCTGCCATGAAAACAGAATCGAACGCAAACTCGCGGCGCGCTTTCACCCTCATTGAATTGCTGGTGGTGATCGCCATCATCGCGATCCTCGCCGGGATGCTGCTGCCGGCCCTGGCCAAGGCCAAGGAAACCGCCAAGCGTATTTCCTGCATGAACGGCCTGCGCAACCTTGGCCAGTCCGTGGCGATGTATGTGGACGATTTCAACGGCCTTTATCCGGTCCGCGGCGGCACGTCCAATCCGTGGCCAAAGACTCTCTTTCCGTATTATCAGGAGGTGAAGGTTCTGCATTGCGCAAGCGACGTGGCGGTTCCTGAAAACAATGGCAAGAATAGCAGTGACGAGGCCATCAGAGCACCGCGAAGCTACATGTTCAATGGCTTCAACGATTACTTCAAACGACTGCCGACGAACAACTCGGCGATGTTTGAGTCGGCAATTCGGGAGCCGACCGACACGATTCTCTTCGGCGAAAAGGAATCCGGCTCGGGGCATTGGTGGATGGACTACGAGAACATGGACGATCTGAAACAACTCGAGCAGTCCCGCCATTCGAGCAACGGGTCGAACTCAGGCTCCGGCGGTTCCAACTACGCCTTTGCCGACGGCAGTGCGCGGTATCTGCGGTTTGGCCAGGCGTTCAATCCGATCAACATGTGGGCGGTGGTGCCGGCCGACCGCGATCCGGATAATCCAAACCCGTGAGGGAACGGTTGAGGTCTTCCCGCCGGGAACGCATGTTCCCGGCTCTTTTTTCCAACGGAAACACCCCGCTGCCTACGAACTGTCCTCGTCGCTAAATCGCCAGCGGCCCTCCTCTTTGGACCTTTGACGCCGGCGATCGGTCCGGCGGCTGATGGCCTCATGCCGGTGGTGCGCCACCGCGAGGAACTCCAGTTCGCGCCGCAGCTTGATGAAACCGTCGTAGCGATCCTGCGTCACCGTGCCGTCCGCCATCGCAGCCAGCACCGCGCAGTGTTTCTCGGTCGTGTGCGTGCAATTGCGGAAACGGCATTGCCACGCCAGTTGCTCGATGTCCGGAAACGCCTCGTGAATGCCGTCGCCCGCCATCCACAGGTGAAACTCGCGCATCCCTGGCGTGTCGATGACCAGTCCGCCCGAGGGCAGCGCGATCATCTCCCGCCAACTCGTGGTGTGCCGCCCCTTCTGATCCTGTTCGCGCACCTCCGCCGTCGCCTGCACCTCATCGCCGTAGAGTGCGTTGATCAGGCTCGATTTGCCGACGCCCGAAGTGCCGATGAATACCGCGGTGGTCCCGGGCTTGAGCAGTCGGCGCAACTCGGCCACGCCTTTTCCCGTCAGCGCGCTGACGGCCACAATCGGTGCTGCGACCGCGCAGAGCTTGGCCTCGGCGACCGCGGCGTCCAGGTCGGCGGACAGATCGGCCTTGTTAAGCACCACGGCCGGCTGGATGCCGCCTTCGAGCACCATCAGGAGAAAGCGCTCCAGCAGGCGGCGGTTGAAGGTTTTGTCGAGCGCCTGCACGACGAAGGCCACATCGACGTTGGTCACCAGCACCTGCTCAGTCGTGCCGCGTCCTGGAACCTTGCGCGAGAGCTTCGTGTGCCGGGGCAGGACGGCGTGGATGACGGCCTTGGCTTCGCCGTCCTTGCGTGCGATGCCCACCCAGTCGCCCACCTTCGGCATTTCGCCGCGGGAGCGCGCGTCGTGCAGGAATTTGCCGGAGGCGCGCGCCACGATGCCGCCCGCCGCGCGCAGCACCACGTAATGATGCTTGTCCTCGATGGCCACCCGCGCTGGTTCAAGGCCGGCGGCGCGCTGAGGGGCGAAGGCGGCCTCGCTCGTGTCATTCCAGCCGAGTTCGGCAAGTGAGGGGGAATTTGCAGCCATGCTCGGGTGGGTCAAAGGCGGTCAGAGCAGGCCGCGCTCGTCGAGGTCATCTTCATCGAGCCCGAGGTAATGCCCGAGTTCGTGCAGATAGGTGATGTGGACTTCTTCGAGAAAAGCGTCTTCATCGCCCTCGACGAGTTCCGCGAGGTTTTCGAGGAAGAGGATGATCTGCGGCGGCAGCGGCGAGGATCCCGGCTCGTCGATCGGGGAACCGATGAAGAGCCCGAGCAAGTCGTCCTCGTAGCCGTCGTCGAGAATCGACTGGTTGGGACGCCGCTCGCAGGTCACCGGCAGCGCCGAGGCCGGCTCGCGCAGTTCAGCCGGCAAGTCGCGCAACGTTTCGGCGACTTCGCGTTGCGCGAGCGTGAGAAGATGGGGCCAGGAATGTTTCATCGTGGGGCGGCGGCGCGCCACCCGGCCATGAATCTGACGGAGAGAATGATGTTCGTATCAGCCAACGCCGTCTTCTCTAGTCCAACCGCGCGCGGATTCCAAGCGGGAAGGCGGGTGGGTGAGGGACGGGGTCCAATCAGCGTTTGAGCATCTGACCAGCCGGCGTTGTTTTCCGCTTTGGAGTGCGAGCGACTTGTCGCCGCTTTCGCCGCCGGGCCGACTCGTCGGTCCGGCAGAGTCCCGACTCGGAGTCGGGACTCGGAGCGAATTCACGTGCCGCCAGTTCGACGGCGACAAGTCGCCTGAGCAAAAGCGGCGACAAGTCTCCGCACTCCAAAATCAGCGGGTCGTCCGCTGGAATACACCCCGGCCTTGACGTGATGGCCGGGCTCTGATTTGCGCCCACACCAGATTGTCCCCGAGCGATTTGGTTGATTTGCTGCCGTGTGGTGGACAAGCTGCGGCGGTTGATTGGCGGTGTCCTTCGCGGGCCGCTCCATTCAACTCACATCATGGCCGGCCGGTTTCTGCTCATCAGTGTCAACCAGTGCAAACACCCGTATCCGGTGTTTCCGCTGGGTCTCTCGCATCTGGACGCGGCGTTGCGCGCGGCGGGTTACGAGACGCGCTGGGTGGATCTGAATCTCGCCAGCCTGACATCGTTGGCTGAGACGCTCGCTTCATTTCGCCCGGACGCGGTCGGGCTGTCCCTGCGCAACATCGACGATGTGCTCATCCGCAAACGCGAGGTATTCTTCGAGCCGCTGGCCGCGCTGTGCCGCACGATCCGCGAGCGGACGGCCTGTCCGGTGGTGCTGGGTGGGAGCGGCTTTTCCATCTTTCCGCGCGAATTGATCGAGCTGTCCGGCGCCGATTTCGGCATTCAAGGCGAGGGCGAGGAAAGCCTCCCGGCGCTGCTGCGTTGTCTGGAGCAGCGGACGGATTTTTCCACCATCCCCGGGCTGGTTTTTCGCCGGGCCGATGGCATCGCGGTGAATCCGCAGCGCGCCCCGGCCAATATCGTCGAAACCGGGAGCGTGGAGCGTCCGGACGAACTGGCGCGGTTTTATCTCCAGCGCAGCACGATGCTCAACGTGCAAACCCAGCGCGGCTGCTCCTTCACCTGCTGCTACTGCACCTACCCGGTCATCGAAGGCAACCGCTTCCGCCGGCGCGATCCCGAAGTGGTGGCGGAGGAATTCGCGCGCCTGGCGGGCCAGGGGGCACGCTACGTGTTCATCGTCGATTCGGTGTTCAACTCCTCGGCGGAACATGTCGCGTCGGTTTGCGAGGCGCTGCTGCGGCGCAACCTCAAAATCAAATGGGGCTGCTTCCTGCGCCCCGCCGGGCTGTCGGCGGAACTGGTCGCGCTGATGGCGCGCGCGGGGCTGGCACACATCGAGTTCGGCTCCGACAGCTTCTGCGATGAAGTGCTGCGCGATTACGGCAAACGGTTCACGTTCGGCGAAGTCCTGGCTTCGAGCGAATACGCGCACCGGGCCGGCGTGGACTACTGCCATTTCCTCATCTGCGGCGGGCCGGGCGAAACGCGGGCCACCTTGCAGCAAACCTACGATAATTCCCTGCGCCTTCCCGACGCGGTGGTGCTGGCGGTGGCGGGCATGCGCATTTATCCCGGCACGCCTCTTTTCCAACTGGCCACCACCGAGGGACGCCTCGCCCCCGGAGCGAATCTCCTGCAGCCGGCGTATTATATGACTCAGGAGATGACCGAGGCTGAGATCTTCGCGATGCTGGAGGAGTTCGCGCGGCGCTCGCCCAATTGGATCGTGGGCGACCCGCCGCCGACCTACCTGAAGCTCGTGGAGCGTCTCCGGCAGAAGGGCGTGGTCGGTCCGCTCTGGGGCTACTTCACCTGGATGCAACGCCTGCGCTCGGCGGCAGAGGGGACCGGCGGGAGGATTACTTGAAGCGGGCGGGCGGCCGCGCGATTCCGCGCTTGCGCTTGCGGGGGGCGGCGTTAAAAGACTAGCCAAATCACACACTCCCCCCTGCCCATGAACATCCATCACCTCGAACTCTTCTACTACGTGGCGAAATTCGGCGGCATCAGCGAGGCCGTGCGCCACATGCCCTACGGCATTCAGCAGCCGGCCATCAGCGGGCAGATTATCAACCTCGAGGAATTCCTCGGCGTGACGCTCTTCCAGCGCCGGCCATTCCAGCTCACCCCGGCGGGCGAGGAACTGTTCGCCTTCATCCGGCCGTTCTTCGACAACATCGACGGCATGGCCGAGAAGATTCGCGGTGGCGGTCAGTTCCATCATCTGCGCATCGGGGCGTCGGAAATCGTCCTGCGCGATCACATTCCAGAACCGTTGCAGAATGTGCGCAAGAAGTTCCCCAAGCTGAAAGTCACGCTGCGCCTGGGTTACCAGGCCCAGATCGAGGAATGGCTTTCGCGTCAGGAGATCGACGTGGGCGTGACCATCATCGAAGCGCGCCCGCCCACCGGAATGCAATCGCAGCCTTTGATCCAGATCCCGCTCGCGCTGATTGTGCCCAAGGCCAGCCCGCTGAAATCGGCCGAGGAGTTGTGGCAGCGCGACAAAATCACCGAGACGCTCATCGCCATGCCGGCCAACCACGCCATCACGCGCGCTTTTCAGGCGGGCCTCGGACGCATGGGCGTCGATTGGCTGACCGGCATCGAGGTGGGCGCGCTCGAACTCATCCAACCCTACGTGCTCAACGGTTACGGGCTCGGCCTTTCCCTCGCCGTGCCGGGCGCTGAGATGTCGCCAAAACTGCGCTGCCTGCCGCTGACCGAAATCGAGCCGGTCACGGTCGGCGCGTTGTGGCGCGGCAAACTGGCGGCGCCGGCGCAGGCGTTCCTCGACGAGATGAACGCGCGGGCCAAACGATTGGCATCCGCCTGAAACGGGTGGCCTGCCATTCCTGGCGCGGCGACGATGGTAGTCAGCCCGGCGGGAGCGGCGCGTGGGCAACGACTTCGAGGTGGGCGAGCAATTCAGTCCAGGCCGCCGCGTCCGTCTCCCAGCCGCTGCTGAAACGCAGCATGCGGCCAGCCTCGTCCTGCGTGCAACCCATTGCCGCGAGGACGTAAGAAGGCTTCGCCCTGCCGCTGGCGCACGCGGAGCCGGTGGACACCGCGGCACCGAGCTTGTCGAGCTTGACCACCCAGCGGGCCTGACCATCGCAGGATCCGCGTTCCGGCATGATCGTCGCAACTGTGTTCCACAAGCGCGCCGATGCGGCTCCCACCACGCTGGCGCCAGGAAGCTTCTTCACCAAGGCGCGTTCGAAATCCTCCCGCCACCGAAGACGTGGTTTGTCGTCGTCAGTTGCCAGCATTCTCTGTCGGGCATCCAGCGCAGCCAGCATCGCCAAAACACCCGCGACATTCTCGGTGCCGGCGCGCCGACCATCTTCCTGCGGGCCACCGCACAAAAGCGGCGCGATGTTTTTCTTCGCCGGCACTTTGAGAAAACCCACGCCGCGGGGTCCGCCGAATTTGTGTGCGCTGCCGCTGACGAAGTCGCCTCCGCCGAAGCCGTTTGCGGGGAGCTTCCCGACCCACTGGGTTGCGTCGCTGAAGAACAACACGCCGTGCTGCCGGCACAAAGTCAGTGTTTCACGCCACGGCTGCAGCACGCCGGTCTCGTTGTTCGCCGCCATCACGGCGACGAGGGCGGGGCGCGCGCGTTTCAAGCCGTCCTTCAGCCAGTCGAGATCGATGACGCCGGAGCGGCGGGCCGGAATCATCCGGCAGCGGGTGCCAAAGCAGGCGCGCGCGGATTCGACCACGCTGGGATGTTCGATGGCGGAAATCCAAATTACAGATTCAAGCGGCAGCGTGTGCGCGAGATGGTGGAAGACCAGGTTGTTCGACTCGGTGGCGCCGGAGGTCCAGATGAGATCGAGCGCGTGACAATTGAGGATGGCGGCGAGTCGTTCGCGGGCGTCCTGCAAGGCACGTTCAGCACGGCTGCCGAGACGATGCGGACTGGAGGGATTGCCGGGGAATTTCTCGCTGGCTTCGAGCCAGGCGTCGCGCGCTGCGGGCAGGAGCGGTGCGGTGGCGTTGTGGTCGAAATAGAGCAAGCCGTCAGGAGGAAGACTGTTTCACCAGGCGTTCGAGAAACATCCGGTCGCCGACGCCCTTCTCGCGGGGAGTCTGTTCATGGTTTGCTGCAAGCGATTCGCCGCCTCCAGGCCAGTTGCACTGGTCTTTCTCCCCACCACTTTCATCGGCGCGCGAGGGTCGTTCTGCATACCCGCGGCAGAATATCCCGCAAAAGAGGCTTTTCGAGCCTAATCTGCCGTGCATTCTTCTCCCGCTTGCCAGCGGATCCAACATCATGAGCCAGACGTTGCCTTATCAGCGCGCGCATTTCGTCACTGAACTGCCGTTGGACTGCCTCTACAGCCCGGCGCACGCCTGGCTGGCTCCGGTCGGAGAGGAAGTGTGGCGCGTTGGGCTGACAAAGTTCGCCACGCGCATGTTCGGCGACATGGTGGATCACGGCTTTGAATCGAAGCCCGGCGATGCGGTTGCGCCCGGGCAAATCGTCGGCTGGCTGGAAGGTTTCAAGGCGATCTCCGATTTGTTCTGTGTGGCGACGGGGGAGTTCGTGCGCTGCAATCCGGAGCTGGCCGATCAGCTCGCGCTCATCAGCCGCGATCCGTATGGTGATGGCTGGCTCTACGAGGTGAAGGGAACCCCTGATTTGAGATGCACTGATGTGCATGCCTACGCCGCGTTCCTCGACCGCACCATCGACCGTCTTCGCGAATAGGAAGCTTCGCAGGAAGGTCGCGAGGACTTGCACAAGTTCCTCGCCTTTCCCGCAGTGGCTTAACAATGTCGTCCCATTCCTCGTTGGCGTCCCGGTGACGTTCGACCGGGCGAACGCAGGTGAAATTTGATCGGTGATGACTGAACTGAAAATCCGCAGATCGTGCTTGCTGCTGGCAGCGATCGCATTCCATGCGCTGGGCGCCGTTGAATCCTCCGCGCTTCCCATCGCCGCATCCGCGCAGGGCGGTTTTGCGCAATGGGACTTCAACGGTTCGCTCGCTTCCTCGGTCGGTGGATCGAATTTAGTAGCCGGGGCGGCCGCGCCCGCGGGAGTGGCTGGCGCTACCTTCACGAACGTGCTGATCGGCGGGCAGACGGCGCAGGTGGCGTTGTTCACTCGCGGCACATTCTTTCGTGCGACGCACGGCCTCGCGGCCAACGGCGGCGGCGCCTACTTGAACCGCTACACGCTGCTGATGGACGTGATGTTCCCGAGCCGCCCGACCGGTTGGGCGGTGCTCCTGCAAACCAGTCCCGCCAACGCCAACGACGGCGACTGGTTCATCAATCCCGCAGGAGGCATCGGCATCTCCGGCAACTACGGCGGCAGCGTGCCAGACGGGACATGGCACCGCCTCGCGCTCGTGGTGGACAACGTCGCCGGCACGTATAACACCTATGTCGATGGCACACCGGCCCAACAGAACACTGGTCTGACGCTCGACGGCCGTTTCGCGCTGGAGACAGTGATGCTGCTCTTCGCCGATGAAGACCAGGAAAACGCGGCCGGCCAGGTGAACAGCGTGCAGCTTCGGCCTGACGCGCTGAACGCCGCCGATATCGCCGCGCTTGGCGGACCCAATGCCGTTGGAATTCCGCTGCCGCAACCGCCGGGGCTTCGGTTGACCCGCCCGGATGGCGGAGAGCAATTCCAGGCTGGCACCACGCAGGCCGTCGCCTGGGTGGCCACCAATGCCAGTGGCGATGTGCTGCTCGAGCTCTTCAAGAGCGCCCTGCTCAACCGGGTCATCGCGCGCGTGCCGATGGCGCAGACGAATTTCTCGTGGGCGATCCCCCCGCGTCTTGGCGACGGAGACGATTATCGCCTTCGCATCAGTTCGGTGGGCTACCCAGCCGGCGCGGACTTTTCGGACGCGGCGTTCCAGGTTTTTGGTTCAGGGACACCGGCGAATCCGATGTTCGGCCAACCGCTGCAAGTCAATGGCGGCTTTGCATCGCTCTTCACCAACTGGCAGGCCATCGCCGGCCGGCCCGTGCCGCTCAATGCCAGCGCGGGCCAGGGCGCACCGCATTCAGGGGTTTATTTCATGCACGGTGGTTTGAATCCGGGCGGCAACGCCGTGCTGCGCCAGGACATCGATCTGCTGGCGGCGGGCTTCACCGGTGAAGACATCGATGGCGGCGCTTCGCTCGACGCGGAGGCGTGGTTGCGCAACGAATACGGCGCCGGGACGTTCGATGATCAGGTGTTCTTCCGGGTCGCTTTTCTGAATGGCGCGGGGGTGGAGATTTCCAACATTCGCTGCCTGGTCGCGGGCAACAACGTCTGGGTGTCGCGAACGCTCGCGGGATTGCTGCCCGCCGGCACGCGCCGCCTGCGCGCCGAGATTGTTGGCCAGCACCGGCGCGACGCCGACAATGACAGCATGGCCGATGATATCGTGGTGCGGTTGCAGGAAGCGCCGTTTCGCGTCACTCCGACGATCACCAAGCTGCCGATGTTGCAGGACGTGCGGACCAACGCGATGCGCCTGCTGTGGGAGACCGATGCCAACCTCTGCGAGCACGCCGTCGAGTGGGGGCGGACCAACGTGGCGGAGCAATCGCTGGCGGACATTGAGACGTTGCAGATCGACGCCACGCATTTCGTGCATCGCGCCACGCTCACGGGACTCGAAGCGGAAACGCGTTATGTGTACCGCGTGCGCAGCGGTGACGCCGTGACGCCGGCGTATTCGTTTCAGACGGCGCCGCGGCGCGACACGCCGTTCGCCGTGGCGTGGTGGGGTGACAATCATCAAGGGACGGCGACGCTGCGGACGCACGTTTCAAACTTCCTTGCGCAGGGAGTGAACCTGATCGCGGTGGCGGGTGACATGGTCAACAACGGCAACGTAATGGCCGAGTGGAACGACTACTGGTTCAAGCCGCTGGAACACCTGAATTGCGCCCAGACCACGCCGGTGATTTTTGCGCGCGGCAATCATGATGGCGAACACGCGCTGGCCTACGCTTACAGCGCGCTTCCTGGCAATGAAGCGTGGTTCGCGTTCGATTATGGCAACACGCGTTTCATCTTCCTCGACAGCGAGGCCAGCACCGGCACCTCGCCCGAGCAACTGGCGTGGCTGCAAGCCGAACTCACGCGGCCCGAGACGCAGCGCGCCGCCTTCCGCGTGGTCTGCTTTCACAAGCCGCCCTTCGTGAACTTGTGGAACGGCGGTGGCTACACGGGCGAAACCTTCGTCCGCAACGATTGGATGCCCGTCCTCACGCAGGGCAACGTGGATGCGGTCATCTGCGGGCACGCCCATAACTACAACCGCGGCTCGACCAATGGCGTCACCTACATCATCACCGGCGGCGGCGGCGGCGCTCTGGACGTGGAACGTGTGGCCAACTGGCCGATCTTCACCGTGGAGTATTCGCGCTATCACTACGGCTTGATGGAGGTAAACGGCGGGACGCTTCTCTGGCAGGCGTTTGACGAAAACAACCAGTTGCTCGATGCCGTTGAGTTGCCCAGTCGCGTCCCGAGCCTGGCAGCGTCCGCCCCGGTTTCGGGTTTGCCACCGGTGCAGATCACTCTCAGCGGGAAACCGGGTGTTCGCTACGTGGTTGAACAATCCACCAATCTTTCCCAGTGGACGGCGGTATCGACCAATCTCCTTCCGACCACCGGCTCGGGAACCGCCACGAACCTCGCTCCAGCACAAGTCGGCCAACAATTCTTCCGCGCGGTGATTCGCTGATGTGCGCCGATGCCCGCCGTCAAACTCCCTGCAAACGAAGCCTTGCGCGGACGTGGCGTTTGGGTGAGCATTCCTCGTCACCATGATCGCAAACCCACATAAGTCTGGGCTGCTGAAGATCCACCAATCCCCCATCACATAACCTATGAAGACCCGACAAATCCGTGCTCGCTGCCTGCCCGCGCTCGCCGCCGTTTTCTCGGCCGCGGCCGCTCTGCAGGCGGGAACCATCACCAACGAGATGGTCGTCCATCTGCCGTTCGACAATGACTACGCGAACCTGGCGCCCAGCACCGTGGCGGCGACACCGGTCAACACCGTCACTTTCGCCGCCGGTCGCATTGGCACGGGAGCGCTGCAGTTCTCCAACAATCCCACCAACTCAGCGTTCAACTACGTGACCCTCGGCACGCCGCCCGAACTGAACTTCGGCGGCGACGTCAACTTGACGGTGTCGCTCTGGGTCAAGTTCACCCGCTGGAAGGGTGATCCGCCGTTCATTGCCAACAAGGACTGGAACAGCGGCAACAACGTGGGATGGGTTCTGGCCACCGCGGGCGACGGGCGCTTTCAGTGGAATTACACCGATGGCACCGGCCGGCGCGATTACGACGGGCCGGGCGCAACGATCAACAACGGCGCCTGGCATCACCTCGCCGTGAGCTTCGACCGGCAGGGCAGTGTCGTCACGTTCCTCGATGGGGTCGCGGTGGACACTCAGCCCCTCGGAGTGGCGGCGCCCACGCTCGATTCCGGCTTGCCCACCAACATCGGCCAGGACGGTACGGGCGTGTACACCGACAACGGCAACGTGGGCATCGATGACGGTATGGTCGATGACGTGGCCATTTGGCGACGGGCCCTCACAGCATTCGAGATCCAGCGCATCTACCAGTTCGGCACCAATGGTGTGCCGGTCAGCGCCGTGCCCGATCCGGCCGGGTTGGTCTTGAGTTCCACCATTCCCGCGGCCAATGCCGTCGATGTGCGCGCCGACACCGCCGTCGCCGCCGTTGTGGTCGACGGCGCGCTGCCGCTGGATACGGGCACCGTGCAGTTCGCGCTCAACGGCACGGACGTTACGATCTTCGCCATCAACAAGGTCGGAACCCAGTCCACCATCGCGCATCAGCCGGCGGCTCCGTTGCCGAATGGCAGCACCAATATTGCCCGGCTGATTTATGGCGACGGGGTGAAGCTGTTCACCAACACCTGGTCGTTTGTGGTGGTGAAAGGCGGCCAGGCGCAAGGCATCACCGGCCATTGGGACTTCGATAATGCTGATCTCGGCGCGACCGTCGGCTTGCCACTCGAATACCGCGACGGTCCGGCCGGAACAACGGCGGCCGGTACACAGTTCGGCAGCACGCGTTCCTTCGGGCTTCCCGGCGTCCAGGGCGGCGACGCCAGGGTGATGTTCATGCCCGGGGCTTCCACCCGGGAAATCGGGTACGTGATGCGCCACGGCGCGCTGGCCAATGGCGGACCCGCGGCCACCAAGGTCAATCAGTGGACGCTCATCATGGACATATTTGTGCCGAACACCGATTTGCAGCCGTGGCTGTCCTTTCTCCAGATGGACGAGACGAACAACGTCACCGACGCCGACCTCTTCGCCCGATTCAGCGGCGGGACCGGCGGCATCGGCATCGCCAATGTGTACGAAGGCAACCTGACCCGGGCCGAATGGCACCGTGTCGCCTTCGCCGTGGACATGAGCGATCCGGCGAACGGCGTGATCTCGAAGTTCATCGATGGCGTGAAAGTCGGCGACCAGAGCCGTGGAGCCAATCAACTCGACGGTCGGCATGCGCTGCTACCGACCGCGTTGCTCTTCTCAGATGAAGACGGCGAATCGCAACCGGTTTTCGTCAATAGCATCCAGGTCCGGAACTACAAGGTCTCTGATGCGGGCATGGCGGCGCTGGGCGCACCGACAACCGATGGCATTCCCCTGGTCAGCGGCCAGTGGGATTTCGAGGCCGGCACGGTGGCGGCGACGATTGGTTCGCCGCTCGTCCCCCGACCCGACATGGAGTTTTACACGACCTTCGAGACCGCCACGGTGGGCAGCGGATCTTCCGGCGTGATGCGCTTCAACTATCCGGCTGGTTCTTCCGAAGCAGCGAGTTTCGGTTACTTCCTGCCGCATGGAGTTCTGCCCAACGGCGGCGGGGCCAAGGCCAACCAATACACCTTGATCATGGATCTGCTCTTCCCGGCCGCGAGCACGGGATGGCGCGCGTTGCTGCAAACTGAGACCAACAACACCACCGACGCGGATCTGTTCGTCAACCCCGGGAACGGCATCGGCACCTCCAGCCAATATCAGGGCAATTTCACGGCCGACACCTGGCACCGCGTCGTCTTCACGGTGGATCTCACCAAGCGCGAGCTTGGCAAATACATCGACGGCACCAACGTGCTCACGGGTCCCGTGGGCTCGGCTCCGCTCGGTCTTGGCCCATATCAGTATCTCAGCGCGACAGACGGAACGGTGGACAAGCGCTGGTCCCTGGATCCACTGGCTTTGCTCTTCGGCGATGAGGATGGCGAAGTCGCCGCCGGAGTGGTGAGCAGCATCCAGACGCGGCCGGTGATTTTGAATCCGTCGCAGATCTCCGACCTCGGGCCGGCGACGCCGGGGGGCATTCCGGTGAGCTTCCCGCCGAAGCCAACTCTCCGCATCGAAAAAGGACAGTTCGGCTACTACCAGATTTCCTGGCCGGCCGTCTTCACCGGCTACGCCCTCGATCGTTCCCCCACTCTGGGATCGGATGCGGTCTGGACTGAAGTGACGCGCGACTCCAACCCCTACGAAGAAGCCGACACGCCCGCCCCGGCATTCTTCTATCGCCTGCGGAAACTGCCGTAAATGTGCGCGAAGATTGAAGGTCACCGAGGGCGGTCTCTCTCCGGCCGCCCTCGGATGCCGGAATCCGCTCCGTGATCGACAGTCGAAATCGGAATCGAGGTCAACAGGCCTCTGCCTTTTAATTGTCGCACCATCTGATGCACCCCCAAAAAAAGCTGGTTCCGAACCGACCATAGCTCCCATCGGAGCGAAGCGTCGCCGCCATCATGAAAACCACACTCACTCCAATCCACCTCACGCTCATCGCCGCCGCCCTGCTTGCGGTTGCGCCGGCGGGATATACCGCCGAGGAACTCGTCAATGCTCGCGACGGCTCCGGCGTTTACGGCTACACCAACACACCGGTCCTGCCTTGGTGCGGTTTCCACGTCCACGATCCAAACCGCCCTGCGCCGCCGCGCATTAATCCCGGCCCGGTGGCGGCACCTGCGCCCGCGCCGGCGGACGCCATCATCTTGTTCGAGGGCTCGGATGTTTCCCGCTGGCAGACCGCCGCATGGCCGGTGGTGGAGAGATGCATCGTGGCGGGCGAGGGCGAGTTCTCGACGCGGCAGAGCTTCACTAATTTCCAACTGCACCTCGAATGGATGGCGCCGAAGAATTTCGAGGGTCCGTGGTACAACCGCGGAAATAACGGCGTGCTGTTGCACGGGCTTTACGAAATCCAGATTTTCGATTCGTTCAACGAGAAGCTGTATCCCGATGGCCAGGCCGCGGCCATCTACGGCCAGACGCCGCCGCTGGTCAACGTGACGCGTCCGCCGGGCGAGTGGCAGAGTTTTGACATCGTGTTTGCCGCGCCGGAATTCGAGGGCGGGAAGTTGAAGCAACCCGCGCGCGTCACCATGTTTCACAATGGCGTGCTGGTTCACTTGAACGAGGAAGTTCACGGCGCGACCGGACACAAGATCCAGCCAGCTTACAAGCCGGACGTGACCAGCGGCCCGATTGCCTTGGGCGGACACGGCTGCCCGGTGAAGTTCCGCAACATCTGGGTCAGGCCGCTTTGAGGTCGTGGCGTTGCCGCTGAAACCCGGCGGATCACGAGGCCGCGGATGGAACTGCAGCCGCGAGCGGTGTGCCACATTGCGGACAGTAATGCGTGCCGCTGTGGCATTGAGTCTGGCACTTCGGACAGTCGCGCATGCTCTTGGTGACGCGGTAGCCGATGATCAGATTGCGCACGTAAGGGATCCAGGTGAAGAGATAGGAGAGAATGATGACCGAGTCGCGCCGGTAAATGCCATAGGCCAGGAGGCAGCCTGACCCGGCCATGCTGATCCACCAGAACGCCACCGGCACCACGACTCGCTTGTGTTTCTCGGTGGCCCACCACTGGATGTAAAAACGCGTTGAAAACAGGAAAAGCCCGATCCAGCCGACAACTTTCCAGAAGTGCCATTCGATGCCGAGAAACCGGCCGTTATGCCAGATAAGAGTGGCCAGCGAATCCATAGTGCGGGCAATCAAGCCGCAACCGCCAGGGCGTGACAAACCAAATTCCCGTGCTTGCCGACGGCTTTCCGCCACGATTACCGGGAGTTGTTCTTGTCCGGGCGCGCGTGCCTGATCTTGCCAGGCGGCGCGGCGCGACTATGCTGGCCGCGCATGTTCACCAACACCGCCTGCCCACCGAATGGATTTGTCCGCGAGGATCCGTGGCGCATCTTCCGCATCATGGCCGAATTCGTGGACTCGTTCGAGGCGCTCACGGAAATCGGCCTGGCCGTGACGGTCTTCGGTTCGGCCCGGCTCAAGCCGGCCAACCCGTATTACGCGGCCGCCGAAGCGCTGGCGCGCCGTCTCGCCGAAAACAAGCTGGCCGTCATCACTGGAGGCGGACCGGGCATCATGGAAGCGGCCAACAAGGGCGCGGCCGCAGGCAAGGGCTGGTCGGTGGGCTTGAACATCGAGCTGCCACAGGAACAGCGAGGGAATCAGTACGCGAACATTCCGGTGAATTTTCACTATTTCTTTTCGCGCAAAGTCTGCTTCGTGAAGTACAGCGTGGCCTTCGTCTTCATGCCCGGCGGTTTTGGAACGCTCGACGAATTCTTCGAGCTGCTCACGCTGGTGCAGACGGAGCGCATCCCGCATTACCCGCTGATTCTCTTCGGGAAAAAGCACTGGCGGGGCCTGCTGAACTGGATGCGGCGCGAGCTCGGGGAAAACAAGTTCATCGGGCCGAACGATCTCAAGCTCTTCACCGTGACCGATGACGTGGAGGAAGCCGCGGAACGCATCCTCGAATACCGCCGCAGCATCACCATGCCGCTGATGATTCCCAAGGTGTGCGGGTGAGTTGAATCCTTGTCGGTCTCTCCCGACCCGCCGCGCGCCGGGCTCTCGTCCGGGCGCGGGCCATCGATAGGGAACCGTTGCCATCGTCATTCGATTTCATTCCATGCCAGCGTCGTATCATCTCTCGCGCCTGCCCAACGGGCTGCGCGTCGCCACCGCGGAAATGCCGCACATGACCAGCGTCTGCGCCGGCCTGTGGGCGGGCGTGGGCGGACGCTTCGAGCCGTCGGAACTGAACGGCGTCTCCCATTTCATCGAGCACATGCTCTTCAAGGGCACGCGCCGCCGCAACGCGCGGCAGATTGCCGAGGCGGTCGAGGGCGTGGGCGGAACGCTCGACGCCTTCACCGATGCGGATCATACCTGCTTCTATGCCAAGGCCGGACACGAACGCTTCGAGAGCGTGCTGGCGGTGTTGTTCGACATGTTCCTCCATTCGAAGTTCGCGCCGGAGGAAATCGCGAAGGAGCGCGACGTCATCATGGAAGAGGTGGCGATGTATCTCGATCAGCCGAGCCTTTACGTGCAGGAGTTGCTCAACGAAACGATCTGGCCGGATCATCCGCTGGGCCGGTGCCTGACGGGGACGGAGAAGACCGTGCGCGCCCTGACCCGCGCGCAGATGGTCGCCTTCAAGGAAACGAATTACGTCGCGGCCAACTGCCTCGTTACCGTGGCCGGACGGGTGCGCCACCGTGATGTGCTCGAAGCAGTGAGCGCTCTGGCCAGAAGGTTCCCGGCGGGCCAGGCGGCGGCGTCTCCGCCGGTCATCGCGGAGCAATCCGAGCCCCGCGTGCGTTTGCTGACGCGCGACATCGAGCAGACCCAGCTCGAGCTGGGTTTTCGCGTGTGTTCGCGGCATGATCCCCGGCGCTTCGCGGTGCGTTTGCTGAACGCGATGCTGGGCGATAATACCATGTCGCGCCTGTTCCAAACGCTGCGCGAGGATCACGGACTGGTCTATGCCGTCCACAGCACGCTGTCGCTCTACGACGATGTCGGCGCGCTCACCATCAGCGCCGGATTGGAACATCGGACATTGCCCAAGGTGCTGAGCTTGATCCTGAGCGAGACGAAGCGCTTCGCCAGGGCGGCGCCATCAGCCCCCGAATTGCGCCGGGCGCGCGACTATGTCATCGGCCAGCAGGAACTGGGTTTGGAGAATACCGAGACGCAGATGAACTGGCTGGGCGA
Organism: Limisphaerales bacterium; assembly: GCA_038249465.1. GTDB lineage: Bacteria > Verrucomicrobiota > Verrucomicrobiia > Limisphaerales > JBBRWD01 > JBBRWD01. Next base: position 81,813 of record JBBRWD010000004.1, read on the forward strand.
ACATCTGCTCGGCTTTGGCACTCTTCCCGACCCGGAGACGGTGCGGAGGCGGTTGGCGGCGGTGACGCCGGGCGAAATTCGCGCGACAGCTCGCGAGTCTTTTCAGCCGGACCGGCTGAGCCTGGCTCTCATCGGTCCAGTCAAGCGCGCCGGCGCGCTCCAGGATTTGCTCCGCAGATCGTTCAACGATTGAACTCGAACAGGCTGTGCCGACGTGCTCCAAGACGAGCCACATGACTTCGGAAGCAGCGGGCCATCACCCAAGGAATTGCACCAAATCGAGGCTGATCCTGATGATCCCGGCTGCGCGCGCCGGATCAGCCGCTTCAGCGTAACAGCGGAATTCCGGCGCGTTGCCCGACGGACGCAGATGCACGATCTCGCCGCTGGCAAACGTCACGCGCACGCCATCTATGCGATTCACCAGCGCCACCGGACCGAAGGCCGCGCCAAAGACTTCCTCAAGCGCATGACGGTCCTCAGCCTCATCGCCGGAACTGAAGCGTGCAAGGACGGCGCGGCTTTGTTCCGTCGGAAAATTCTTCAGCCGGTCGCTGGCCGTGTGGCGCGGCGGGAGTGAGGCCACGAGTTGGGCCACGGATTTCCCTTCGCGCCGCGCCAGCAGCAGCACGCCGAGCAGGACAATGACCGCGTCGCGCGTGGGCAGAGCGCGGAGCGTCTTCCCCCCGAAGCCGAGATCGAGATCTGAGTTCAGCAGAAAGCCGCCGTTGGCCTCGTAACCGACGACGCGCCGCGCGCCGCGCGCGGAGGCGGTCATCATCGAAGCGACGACGAAGGGCGAACCGATGCGCGTGCGGCGCACTTCGGAGAACCATCCGCATTTCTCGACCATGGTGTTGCAGCTCACCGGCGCGCTCACCGAGTCCGCCGCGAGAAAACGAGCGGCCAGGATTCCCGCCACATCGCCGCGCAGCCATTCGCCGCGCTCGTCGCTGATGAGCGGGCGGTCACTGTCGCCGTCGGCGGAGACAATCGCAGCAAAGCTCTGTTCCGCGGCCCACTGGCGCGCGAGGGCGGCATCCTCGGGCCGGATGGCTTCGGTATCGACGGGGATGAATTTTTCGGATCGACCCAGCGCCACCGCGTCAGCACCCAGGCCGCGCAGGATTTCCAGCATCACATCGCGCCCGACCGCCGAGTGTTGATAGACGCCAAGACGCAGGCCGCAAAGCGCATCGTGCGGGAAGGAATCGAGGTAGCGCGCCACGTAAGCGTCGCGCGCCCCGGCAGTCACCGGGTTGGGCGTCGTGTCTGGGTGGGTAAACGCGCCCGCCGCATCGAACAGCGTGTCGTCGATTTCCACGACCTGGCGCGTGATGCCGTTCTCGTCCTCCTTGAGAATCTCGCCCGTGCTCTTGTTGAACTTGATGCCGTTGCGGTCGTCGGGAATGTGACTTCCAGTGACCATGATCGCCGGGATGCTCCGGCTGAGTCCGAACAGCGCCACGGCGGGCGACGGAACCTTGCCGCAATTGATCGGCGTGTAGCCGAGGTCGGCGATGGCGCGGCACACGGCGGTCATGATGTGATCGGTGCTCGGCCGCAAATCTCCCGCCACCGCGACACTTGCGCCCTGGGGCGGAAGATCGCCCGCGGCGGCGAGGTATTGGAGGAAACCGCGCGTGTAGGCGTAACAGACGTAGTCCGTCATCTCGGTGGCCAGGCCGCGGGCGCCGCTGGTGCCGAACTTGACGCCGGTGGTTTCCATCAACTCGGCGAGGCTGCGTTTCATTTGAGGATTGGTTCGTGCTGGAACGTTTCAGGCAGCGAAACGGAGATGGTGCGAATCGTCAAAACCAAAGCGCAGGAGCACCGGGTAACGGGCACTGCGCGGCCGTTTGCGCAATCGCTTCGCGGAGGTGACATCGAGCGCCAATCCGGTCACGCCCCGTCATGGAGTGGCGGGCGTGACGATGCGGTAGAAACGCTGGCCGGCGGTCAGCGCGCTGTCATCGAAAGCGGTGACCCGGTGCGCCGTTGCGGAGGACGGCACGAAGAGCAGGCGCGTCCAGCCGGTGTCGGCCAGCGAGGCTTTCCACTCGATCGAGTAGGCTTGATCCGCCATTGCGTCGAATTGCAGCGTCACTCCGCCTGTTGCAGCGACGATGGTCTCAACGCGCAGCACGCTGGTCGCGAGGAGTGGATTCGTGCCGCTCAGGAATTCGTTCACATTGCTTTGGCCGTCGCCGTCGGTGTCGGCGGTCGCGTCAGCGGGATTGAAAGGATCGAGGCCGTGCGCCATTTCCCAATCGTCCGGCATGAGGTCGCCATCGGAATCCAGTCCGCCGTCGCCGCCCGGCGTGGGCGCGTTGGCGATCCAGTTCGTCGGCTCGTTGCCGTAGCCGGCCAGTTGGCGGCGCTGGAGCGATGACCCCCAGCCGTCGGCGTTGGTCGGCCAGGCGCCGCGGTCGGAGTAACGCACGCGTTCGACGAGCACAAACGGCACCAGGCCGAAATCCGGTCCCGGCAGCAATTGCGGTGCGTCGGGTTGCTCGAGTTCCACGGGTTCGTCGCTGTTGTCGAGCTTGCCGCGGTACGGGCCGGTGAGCGGGAGGTTCGAGCCGTAGCGGCTTTGGAACACGGCGAGCGCGCTCAGGTTGGTGACCGGGTCGAAGCTGACGACGAGCAAGTAACCGCCGGGCGCGAGCGACATGTTGGTCGGGAACTCAAAATCCACCGCGTCACGCAACCGCCAGGCGTTGGTCGGATACGCCGGATCGTAAAACGCGACGGTGTTGGTGCTGATGTTGTGCAGCTCGACGAATTCTTCGACGACGTTGTCGTTCGTCCCCAAGTCCGGCGGGTGATACATGATTTCGCTGATGATGATTGGTCCGACCTGCGGGCAGGCATTGGTCCGGCCGGTGCCCAACCGGAATCCGGCCACGGTGAGGGGATTGTCGATGCCGAAGCTGTGCCGGCTCATCGGCGGAAAGTCCACGCCGACCGTCGTGGCAAAACGTCCGAAGGAAACGCCGTTCGCCGACGGCCCGAAGCGGGCGATGGCGCGCCGGCCGGTCAGCGTGTTGCCGGCGGTGGTTTCGCTGAGGTGAACTTCGTCGCCTTTGGCGGAACTCAGCGCGAACGGAATGTCGGCCTGGTCCACCGCATTGAATTGATACTCGTAGAACACCGCGAATCCGCCGGCAGACAGGATGGTGCCCGGAGGAATCTGGTATTTGCGCGGGGTGTCGTTGGCATCGCTCAGCCACCAGCCGCTGATGTCGATGGGCGCGGCGGTCGGGTTGTGCAATTCGATGGCGTCTTCGAGCGGCAGATCCGTATGGGCGAGCACCTCGTTGATGACCACGGTGTCGAGCGGGAGATAGTTCGCGTTGCCCGGCGTCGGATTCGTGAAAAAGCTGACGATGTTGGTGGCGCCATCGGCAAGGCGGCCCTGCGAAACGCCACTCTGCTGCGCTGCAAACGTGACCCCGTCGATCATGATGCCGTTGGTGGTGAAGAGGCCAAGCGCCTCGCCTCCGGTCTTGAGGGCGAAGTTGACGTGGTCCGCGCCGGGCTGGCTGTCGCAGATGAATTTCACGTAGCCGTTGGTCGAAGCAGCGCCCAGGAAAGACAGCGCCGGAATCTGGGACTTGGCGTGGTCCAGCAGATTGTCCGTCAGCCAGAGCCGCCCGAGCGCCACGGGGAGCGAGCCGGGATTGAAGAGTTCGAACCAGTCATTGCCGGACTCCGGATGGGCCATCCATTCGTTGACCTTCACCAGCATCACATCACCCAGCGGCGCGGGAAGGTTGGCGGCGCCAATCGAAGGCAAAGTCAGGTTCCAATTGGACGATCCGTCGCTGACGCGCCCAATCGACAAATCGGCGATTTGCAATCCAAAGGAAACGCGGTCCCGCTCAGTTCCGCCGTCCGCGGGTTTGTTGTAGAGAAACAACGTGTCACCGTTGGCCTTCAAGCCGAAGCCCGTGTTGGTTTCGGAGGCGGGCCTATCAGCGTCGCAACGAACGGCGAACCAGCCGCGCGGCGGGACCACGGAGTTGGGCGGAAAAATCCACCGGCGCGGCGTCACCTGTGAATCCGTCAGGCTCATGTCGCCGAGATCCACCGGCGCGGCGGAGGGATTGTAGATCTCGACCCAGTCGGGCGTGGAGCCATCGGGATCGGCCAGAGAACTGTTGTTCGCGAGAACTTCATTCAGCACCACCGCCGCCTGACCGGGCGTGTTCGTGACAATCACCGCCGTCAGGGCCTGGCCCATGACCACGTCCGTAGGTGGGTTCTGGGTGCTTTGGTGGATTTCCACGGCGAGCACATTCTCGCCGGAAACAACCGCCAGGCCGGCGCCGGCGAACGTGTTTTGCGTGAACGTGGAAATCTCGGCGTTGGCTGAAGCAGTGGTGGCGTAACTGACCGCGCCCGTGGGCATGTTCTGACGGAAGATTTCGTTGCCGTTCAGATACACCATCGCGCCATCGTCGAACGCGTTGGTGAAGACGAAGCTGCTGGGCGTGGCGCCGGCGGGGAACTGGAAGCGTGTGCGGAAATAGAACGTGACGTTGGTGCCGCCAGCGGCGTTCGTGAGCGAGAGAATGGTGTTGGTCAGGCTTTGAACCAGCGCGTTGTTGCCGTCGAACCCGAGGACTCCACGGCCTGCGGGCCAGGCGCTGTCGTCGTAGCCGGTGTCCTTCCATGCGCTGCCCAGATTGGTGCCGCCCTGGTTGTACCGCCAACTGTTCGTGAACGCCGCGAGGCTGATGAGGATCGGCGCGACCGGCTCCGCCGGGCAGACGTTGGGAGCGCCGGGCGTGGCGACCGCCAACGACGCGATCTTCCAGGCACCATCCGGACAGCGGCCCTGCGAGACATCGGTGCGCTGCGGGCCATAGACGACGCAATCGATGACGCTGAGGTCCGCACGATTGATGGCCAGTTGCCCTTGCTCGGCGGCGAGTTGGAAGCCGAGATGGTCGGGCCCAGCCGCGGCATTGCCATCGGCGATAAACGCGAGGTGGCCGCCGCCGTCGATGAAACTGAGCGGCGCAATTCGATGGCGGCCCGGAGTGCTGAACGGTTCATCGGTCAAACCCAGGCCGCCGAGATCCACGGGCTGCGGATCCAGGTTGAAGAGTTCGACGAAGTCATCCGCATAGGGCGAGAACCCGCTCGCCAGCCATTCGTTGATCCGGAGGTTGGCCGGATTGCCCAGCGACACCGCGAGGTTGGCCGAGCCGAACGTCGGCACGGTCAGCACCCAGCCGCCATCTGCGCCCAAACGTCCGATGGAGCGATCCGCCAGTTGCGGTCCGAAGCTCACGGAATCCAGGAGCGCGCCGCCACTGGACGCGCGGTTGAACAGGAAAACGCCTTCGCCCGCCTGATTGAGATTGAAGCCCAGATGCAGCCCCGGTGAGCCGTCGGCATTTGCCGCGATCAGCACGAGGTAAACGCCCGCCGCCAGCGTCGTGCCGGCTGGAATGGTGAACTTGTCCGGCGCATTTGCATCATCGCTGAGCCGCAGGCCGCCGAGGTCCACCGCGCTGAAGCCTTCGTTGAACAGTTCGACGAGATCGGGAGAGGTGCCCGCTTGATTCACCGCGGAAACATTCCGTGCCAGCACTTCATTCAGGCGGACGGCGGGCACGTTCGTATCGACCACCCAAGTTCGTGAAACGGTCGGCAGCGCGGCGTCCTGCCAGAGCCCGGCGGTGTCTTTTGCGAGGACGAAGACAGTGTTCGTGCTGCCCTGCGCGAGACCGGTGAGCGTGATGGGCTGGGCGACCGGGGTCTCGGCGCCGTAGCTGGCGGAGTTTAACCGGAAGCGGTAAGCCACCACGTTGCTGCCGCCGACGGTGAGGGTCGCGGTGGTGAATGGCGTGGGTGAGCGCGGCCCGCCCGCGATTGTGGCCACCGGCAGATTGGTGATCGGGAGCAGGTTGTTGGCGAGCACGGACAGTGCGTAGGCGCGGCGCCCGTTCATCCAGTTGGTCATGCGCTGGATCGTGGCCGAGGGCACGTAACTGCCGAGGGTCTGCTGCAGCAGCGAGTCGAACTGCGGCGACGAGAATGTCGAATCGATGAACTGCTGCAAGGTCTGGAAGTAGCGCTGGCGAAACTCCGGCACGGCGAAGAGGCGGTTGAAGGTCTGGCCGGCTCCGTTGTTGTTCAGGAAACCGAGGAGCGTCGAGTTGGTCACCAGCGGTCCGCCGCCCTCGCTGAGGATCGAGTCAAGATCGTAGTAGAGCAGTTGGGTGCGCCGATCCTGCATGGCCCGGTACATCGAGTAATCGTCGTTGTAGCCGGTGTTGAGGCCGGTTTCCTGATTGGCAAACAACGCCATCAACGCCAGATGCCGCATCCATTGATCGACGTTGACGACTTGCTGGACTTTGCTGACGGAGAACAGGTCGTTGGTGCCGATGACCCGCAGCAGCGCGGCGAGATCGGTCCAGTCGTCCTCGCTTTCGTTGCTGGTCTTGAAATAGGTGTTGGTGTAGCCGGTCTTCGCGTCGCCGCGATAATTCATCTCCGAGGGCGCGATGTCCCGGATCGCGCGATAGATGTTTCCACCGGAATCCAGCGGGTAATGGTTCTCCGCCCAGTCGGCGTTCAACACTTCGTTGGCCGCGTAGGAACCGTAGGTGCGGGTGAAGTTGTCGAGCAACGCCAGGTTCGTGCTGTTGACCCGCAACTGCACCGCGCGCGAGTCCGCGCCCGCCACCCCGGATTTCTGCGCGATGGCCGCACCAAAGATTTGCGCGTGGGAATACTGGCCGTTGAGATTGAGCGCGATGACGTCCTTCCACGGCTGGTCGGAGCTGAAGTTCAGGCGGAAGTTGTTTGGCTGCCGGTTGCGCGTGCCGTGGCCGCGATTCTTGATGCCGACGGTGTAACGGCATTCCGTGCCGGTCCCATCCACGCTGACAAAAGTGCCGTTCATCTGCGCCTCGCTCTGCGAAGTGCCGGGCGCGCTGGGCCAGATGGCGTAGTTGCCGTGCTGAATCGTCCACAACTCCTGCCATTCGCCGGCGGTCATGATGAGACGGTAAATTGGCTGGTCGCCCGCGTATTCGTTGGTGTCCACCTGATACAGCGCGTTGGCCGCCTGGCCGAGCACGTCGCCATTCGTCTCGATGGCCGGCGCGGGCCAGGTGCGTGCGTTGCCGTCCTGATCCTGCGCGCGGAGGTAGAACTCCACCACGGTCGCGTGCGGTCGGGCGGGAAGAACCGCGCCAAAGATGCCGTCGCGCGCAACCCCGTCGCCGTGCAGACCGTCGTCCAGCATGCTGGTCACGGAGAATTCCGGCGGCGCAAGACTGTCGTTCCGAAAATGCAGCGTGACGGCGACATTCGAGGCGCGCTCATCCACAATGCGCGCCGTGATGGTGACGGGATCGGTCGGACGCGGAATCACCGGCCGATGTTTCGGCTCGACGATGAGCGGCGCGAGGTTGGCTCTCGCCACCGAATTGGAGCGGCCCGGGGTGCCTTCATTGACGAGGCTGGCCGCCCAGTTCTGGCCATGCTGATTGGGCATGGCCGGATTGATCACCTCCAGCGATTTGCCGCCGCCGTCGGGTTCCTTCAACCACTGCCAGCCGCGGAAAATATTGGCCGGCAGCGGCGAAGGCAGGCCGCGCTGGCGCACCGCCCAGTCGCCTTCGTCCGCGTAGCGAACGGTGTCGATCTGCCGCGCGCTGGCGTTTTCCAGATCGATGCTCTCGCGCGTGTTGCTCAACTGGCCGGTCCATCCGCCAAGCACATTGGTCACGCCCGGATACTTGCCGGTGAACGCCGGCACATGGGCGGCGACGACGAGAAAGCCGCCCACGGGAAGGGTGACGTTCGGGAAGTCAAACTGGACCCCACTGCTCAGGCGCCAGCCTTGCAGGTTCACGTTCGTCGGGCCGCCGTTGAAGAGTTCGAGATATTCCTCCAACGGATTCTCCGAGGCGGGATGGTACATGATTTCCGAAATCATCACTCCCGTGGGGTGGGCCGGCACGAGGACGTCGTTGACTACCGTCACGCTGACCGGCGCGGAGGTCGCCTTCAGTCCGCCAGTGTCGGTCGCGAGGGCGGTCAGGAGGTAATTGCCCAAGGGCGCGTTGCTCCAGGTGAGACTGAATGGGGCATTGGTGTCCGAGCCGAGCGCGACGCCATTCGCGAAGAAATCCACCCGGGCGACACTGCCGGGCGATGCCGTGGCGCTGACCTCGATCACCATGTTGGCCGGCGTGCTGAAGAAAGCGCCGGATGCGGGCGACCCGATCGCCACCTGAACGGCTGGATTCGCTGCCGAGTTAAAGGGGAAGGCGCCCATGTCCGCGCGGCTGCCATCCGGATCGAGCGGCGAAACCGGATCGCCGGTGTTGATGCAGGGCGAGCCGGGCAGCAGGCGGTAGTCGTGCGCGGTGGCATCCACGAACTGCGGATCCGTCTCGATGTTGCCGGCCCCGGCCCAGGGTTCACCGAGGGAGGAATAGACGATGGTGAAGTTCGTTTCGGCGAAATCGGAGTGAACGGAATTGCCGCCCCAGAGGACGCAGTTGGTGATGCGAAAATCGATGAACGGGCCGGGCGCGTTGGCTTTGTAGGCGGCGATCACGTTGGTGAGATTGCCGGTGACGGTGCTTTGGTTCAGCGTCACGAGCGTGGTGGCGCCGCCGCTCCACTTCGCCGCAACCCCGACGGTGCAATCGACCACCAGCGAACGCCGGAGGTGGGTGGCGCCGTTGAAAACGCTGATGCCTTTGGCGTCCTCGAAGAGATTGTTCCAGTCGCGGATGATGCAATCCTCGACGTTCACGATGGAATCGAGCGTGTCGAGGCCGTCGTCCTCTCCGGCCGCCAGCACGCAGCGCTTGAACGCGCATTGCTGGCCCGCCGACTGCGCGTGGATGTAGAAACCATCGGAGTCGTCCGGACCGCGCATCTCCATGATCCAGGTGTTGGTGCAAAGCAGCGCCGTGCCCTGGATTTCAGGGCCCATTCGTGCTCGCGCCAGCAGGCAGTTGCGAAAGGTCAGGTCCGAACTGATGCCGGACATGATTTTGCCCGGCTGGCCAAAAGTCGCCGAACCGCGGACCCCGTCGGCATGGTCGGTGATGTTGCAGTTCTCGAAGACAATCGTGGAACTGCTGGGCCGGATGACGGGCGCCTGGCCGGTGTGGCCTTCCCCGGGGGCGCGGCCCGCGCGGGTGATGCTGGTGAAGCGATACAACGAAGGCTGGGCGCTGTTGTGCCGGATCTGTCCCCAGCGCAGCGCCGCGTCCGCGCAGGTGATGGTCACGGGGTATTGCTCGGTGCCGAGTGATTGTACCGCGCCGCTGACGAGGAGGTCGGGCGCAACCGTGCCGGAGGCGACGCCATTCATCAGCACGAGCGTGTTGGAAAGAATGGTCAGGGTGTGACCGGTTGGAACGGTCACATCATTGGTCACGCGAATCACGCCGCTCCAGACAGTGCTCGCTCCGGGCAGCGTGCCGCCGACCAACGTGACGGGAAGACTCGTGAGCGTTTGCAGCGGGGCATTTGTGCTGAGCGGACCGAGGGTGACGTTGAGTTGAAAATCGCCGCCGTTTGAGCAAAGCACCAGCGCGCTGCCGAGGCCGTTGCGCAAAGTCACCCGGTTGGTCGAGAGCGTCACGGAGGGCGGATTGGCCGCCAAGGTCGCCTCGGCATTCCACACGCTGCGATCCACGCCGTTGGTGCCATCATGCAGTTCCACCCGGACCAGCACGGGAATGCCCGGAAGATATCCGCGTGGCGCGGCCACACGAAGCTGATGGGCCAGACCGACAGTCGCCGCCGGCGACGACGCGAGCGGCACGATGAAACCGCCGGCCAGCATGGCCAACGCGGCGAGCCGGCGGGGCAGCTTCGTTGTGCAGGATTTGGAATCGGCGCGGAGGAGGGATGGAGAGAACAATCCCGGGAAAACCCGGCGGGTGACTGGGAAACTCATGGGAGGAACCTGACACTTTTCGGCCAGATTTCAATGTTACTGACAAGACCTTGGGATGGGCTACCAGAAGACGCCTGCTCCCAACCCTCACGGGCAGGGAGCGTCTGTCCCCAGCGCGCCGTCGGGTTGGCCGGGAGTGATTCGCGGCGAGCGGGGACAGACGCGCCCTGCCCAGTCCGGGTGACGTCCGTCCCTCTGCCTGGGTATTGCAGTAGCGTGGCGGCACAACCTCATGGCGCGGAGCTAGCCACGAGGGGTCGCAACGGTCGGCGTGGGCGGATCGGAATCCGACAGGCGGTTCGGCAGCGAGAAGGAGAACGTCGCCCCCTCATTGACCGCGCTCTTCGCCCAGGTGAGTCCGCCGTGCCGGTGGATGATGCGGCGGACATTGGCCAGGCCGATGCCGGTGCCCTCGAATTCCTCGTCGCGGTGGAGGCGCTGAAACACGCCGAAAAGTTTGTGCGCATACCGCATGTCAAAGCCGGCGCCATTGTCTTTCACCGAGAATATCCATCTGCCTTCGATTTCCTGGCAGCCGACCTCGATGACCGCCCTGGACTGGCGACGGGTGTATTTGATCGCGTTGCCGAGCAGGTTGATCCAGACCTGACGCAGCATCGCGGCGTCCCCCGTGACCACCGGAAGCTGGTCAATCCGCCACTCGAGGTCGCGCCCGGCCGACTCGGTGTGGAGATCGGCCCGGACCTCGTCCACCAGTGATCGCATGGCCACGGGCCGGCGCCGCATCTCGGCGCGGCCCATTCTCGAAAACAACAGCAGATCGTCGATCAACTGGCCCATCCTGCCGGCGGCGCCGCTGACGAGGGCGAGGTGGCGGGCGGCTTCGGCGTCGGCGTTGACGACGGGGTTGCCCGCGAGAAGGCTGGTGAATCCGGCGATATGGCGCAAGGGCGCGCGCAGGTCGTGGGATACCGAATACGAGAAGGCCTGCATCTCCTGGTTGGCAGCCAGCAACTGCGCGGTGCGCTCTCGCACCCGGTGCTCGAGGCTGGCGTTGATCCGCCGGATCTCGTCCTCGGCGCACCGGTGCTCGTTGACGATGGCCATGAGCAACAACGTGGTGAGCGAGGTGATCAGGAGCGCCAGATTCAGCCCCCAGAGCCGGGATGCGCTGGACGCTTGGCTGGCGAGAGTGCTGTCGTGGCTGGCGTCCCAGAGAAAGGTGGTGGCGCAGAGAAAGAGGACGATGGTTGTTCCCCGCGGCCCCAAGCTCATTGCAGCCCAAACCAAGGGCGGCAGCAGCAGGAACGTCAGCGGCACCAAGGGTGCGACGCCCTGTGTCTGCAGCAGCGGAACGGCGGCCCCGCACGCCAGCACCCAGCCGACCAGTCCCGCCGATTCCATCCATTTGCGGCGGGTGAGTTGGAACGCGCCTTCCGTCAACGCCAGCGTCAGGGGGGTGATCAGCACCACGCCCAAGGCATCGCCCAGCCACCACGAGAGCCATCCCGCCACGTAGCCCTGCAGATCCCAATTCTCGCCCACGCTGGCGAAGGGCATCGCCGTGCATGCCCCGACGAAGGTTCCCACTCCAGCCCCCAATCCCAGGAAGCGCAACAAGGCGGCGCGCCCGGTAAACGGAGGGGCGTGACCGGTGCAGCGGCGCAGCAGCCACCAACCCGCCAGAGCCTGGAGCGTGTTGCTGACCGCAGTTCCCGCGCTGGCCCAAACGGGGGAGTGGACCGAAAGGCTGAAGAAAAACGATCCGAGCAACACGCCGGGCCACCAGGCGATTCCGTAACGCAACAGCAGACCCAGGGCGATGCCCGAGGGCAGCCAGACCATGGAAACATTCGAGGGGGAGAGATACTGGAATCCGGCGTGAGCTGTGGCGAAGTAGAGCGTCCCGAGCAGCATTACGCCCCCCGACGTTCGCCAGAAACCAGCGGGCCGCTGGTTGTTCGGTGGCACGGGTGACGGGGCGGGCGCTTCCATGCGGTGGCAAATGACAGGCTCTAGGCGCAGGACTCGGGCAGCTTGCGCAGTTGCTCCAGGCTGTCGCCGCAATGGACCACGCGCGGATCGACGAGGGCGGAAGGATGGGCGGGCGTTTGCGAAGCGCGGGCTTCAGCCCGTTGCCATGTTGTCACCGCGGTGGGCGTTGAAGCGGCGGGAACGCCGCGCGCCGGAGCCGGCTTTCGGGCGGGCGGAGCCGGGGACGACGTGGCATCCGTCCCTGCCGCCTGCGGCGAAGGCTGAGGAGACGCGGGGGCAGGGGACTGCACGGGGTCGGGTTTTGCGCCGGATTGCTTCGCCATGCGGAGAGAATATCCAGAACCCGCGGCGGCTGACAAAGCGAAAGTCCCGGCGGCTACTTCGCAGCAGACGTGGTCTTTCGCAAGTGGATCGTCTCGTCGATTTTGATGTCCATGAACGTGATGGGGCCACGGGACGGAATCCGGCTCCGGTTCCCCGACAATTACGTGCTAAAGGGTTGGTGTATTTAACCGATGGAGCGGACAGCCGGTGAATGGTTTGGAAGTCTTTGGCCTCGCGGGTGCTTGGTTGTAGCGGAGGATACGCCGCCGCCATCGTGCCCCGGGCGCAAAGACAAAAACCGGACAGCGAGTGACTTGAAAATGGCCACCAGTTTGACCAGCAGTGAAGAGTCTCAATTGCTTCAAACAATTGAGATGTTTGAGGTGATCACGCAGTCACAGCCCCAGGACTATCAATCGCTGGAGATTCTCAAGGAGGCGTATTCCAAACTGGATCGCGAGGAGGATTTCATCAGCGCCTCGAAGCGCATCGCCTCCGCCTACATGCTGCAAGGGCAGCTTTCGTCGGCCATCCTCGAGTATGAGAGCATCCTGCAACGCCGTCCGGATGACGTGGAGGTGCTGACGGCGCTGGGCGAAATCGAAAGCAAGGCCATCAATCTGAACCCGCAGTCGGCGGAGGATTCCCCGGAGGGAGGGGGCGAACCGGGCGCCAGCGTTGCCGGCGGGTCGGAGCCGCCGCCCATGTGCGAAGTGGATGACGGACGGCAGGATATTTACCGCGTGTTTGTGGAGAGCCGGGCCATCGTGGCGGGCGATTTTGACCTGTGCTGGGCGGGTCCGGATTATGGCGCGCCGGCCGGGACCATCTGGGAACCGTTCGTGCAGCGGTTGGCGGACAGGAACATCATGACGATCGACGCGGCGCTGAAGCTGATTGCCGACCGCGGGCGCTTCCCGTATCTGCCGCTGGAGCGGTATGACTCGGACATGGACCTGACACGGACCTTCCCGGCGGAGGTATGCCAGCGGTGGTGTGTGCTGCCGTTTGACCGGATGAGCAAGACGGTGTTGGTGGCGACCACCAATCCATTCAACCGCGCCGCCGCGGTCGAACTCGAACAGGCCACCCGCCAGCGCCTGCTGTGGTATCTGGCCTCGCCGGTGGAAATTATCAAAACATTGCGCAAGGCCTTCCGCTGATTCCCTTTCCCATGTCTGCCGTAAAGTCATTTGGAGAACGCATCGCCGACGCACTGGTCGAGGACGGCCTGCTTTACGCGCCCCAAGTTGAGGAATTGCTCGAGCAGCAGCGCCGGGAAGGCACGCGCCTGCTGAAGATCATCACCGAGAAGGGTCTCGTCACCGACATGGATCTGGCCGTGTCGATGGGCCGGGTGCTGAATTTCGCCCCGATCAACCTGGCGCGTGTCGGCATCCCGCAGGAAATCATCGAACTCGTCCCGCGCGACCTCTGCCACAATCACAAAATCGTCCCCGTGGCGCGGCTGGAGAACAAGCTGTTCCTCGCGATGGCGGACCCGCTCAACGTGCTGGCCATCGATGACGTCCGCACGGCCATCGAAGGCCGCCACGGTTTCCGCAACGTCGATGTCACCCCGCTCATCGCCACCGAGAAAAACATCTCGGACAAGCTCCATCAGGTCGACACCGGTCGCGCTGGCAGCATGGAGGACATCATCAATGATGCCGCGATCAAGGCGGAGATGGATTCGGAAGCCGACAAGCTCGAAACGGTCAAGGAGTCCGTCGAGGAGGTCAATCTCGACAAGCTGTCCGCCTCGGTCGAGGAGGCGCCGGTCATCAAGCTGGCCAACCTCATTCTCGTGCAGGCCATCAAGGACCGCGCCAGCGACATCCACATCGAGCCGTTCGAGAAGATGGTGCGCCTGCGCTACCGCGTGGATGGCGCCCTGCTCGACAAGGTGCCGCCGCCCAAGAATCTGGTCGTGCCGCTGATTTCGCGCCTCAAGATCATGAGCTGCCTCGACATCGCCGAACGCCGCCTGCCGCAGGACGGGCGCATGCGGGTGAAGGTCAGCGGGCGGGATTTCGATCTGCGCGTGTCCTTTCTTCCCACGGTCCACGGCGAGAAATGCGTGCTGCGCATCCTGGACAAGGCCAACCTCTCCGCCAGCATGGAGAAGATCGGCATGGACGCCGACACCTACCGCCGTTTCAAAATGGCGGTGGATGCGCCGCACGGCCTGCTGCTCGTCACCGGCCCGACCGGCTCCGGCAAGACCACCACCCTTTACTCGGCGCTCAACGAACTGAACAACCCCGAGTACAACATCATCACCGTCGAAGACCCGGTGGAATTCCAGGTGCCGGGCATCAACCAGGTGGCGGTGAAGAAGGAGATCGGCCTCACCTTCGGCAACGCGCTCCGCTCCATTCTCCGCCAGGATCCGGACATCGTCATGATCGGCGAGATCCGCGACACGGAGACGGCGGAGATCGCCGTCGAGGCGGCGCTCACCGGCCATCAGGTGCTCAGTACGATGCACTGCAATGACGCCGCCGGCGCCGTGGCGCGCCTGGATGACATGGGCATCGCGCCATTCCTCATCTCGTCCTCGGTCATCATCGCCTGCGCCCAACGCCTCATGCGCCGGATATGCTCGCACTGCAAGGAACCGGTCAGCTATCCGCCCACCATGTTCCGCGATCTCGGCATCTCGCCGGATTTCTTCGCGGGCTCGGCAGTCTATCGCGGACGCGGTTGCGAGCGGTGCAATAACACCGGATACGCGGGCCGGGCGGCGATCGTCGAAGCCATGACCATCACCGACGAGATTCGCAAGCTGATCATCTCCCGTTCCAGCGCGATGGAGATCAATAGAATGGCCATCGGCCAAGGCATGAAGACGCTGCGCTACGTGGCTTTGGAAAAGGTCCGCGAAGGACTCACCACCCTCGAACAGACATTGGTGGTCACCGCCGGCCATTGACGCGCCCGCGGCAGGGCCGGCCAGTTCGGTCTTCCATCTTCATCTCCCAATTTTTGCAAGGCCGGGGATTCGGAGCAGCCTGACGATTGAGAGGAAGCACCGGGCGGACTCACCAGCCCCCACCCCCACGACGGCGAGGCGGTTTACCCGCTACACCGGCTCCAGTCGGCTGGCCGGTGGAAAAAACCTGTTGGCGGCCCCACCCGGGCGGCCGCCAACCAACCCTTTTTGAAGATCGCGGCGGTTTACCGTCACGACATGGGGGGATTGAGGCGGGATGCAGTTGCGTCCGTCATGAAACGGGCGGCGATACAACGGGAAATGGTGGGTCGGATTCATCATGGCCATGAAGGTCATCACCGGCTTCCAGAGTTGCTCTTCAGCGGCCGATCGAACCTTCTGTTAGTTATACAATTTAATCCGGGAAATGTTTCAAACTATTTATCGCAGAAACACGGGCGGGGCGTCCCCGGGAGAAGCTGGTTATTTTTTGTTTCCTTTTCAAAGTGTCATCCTAGTATCCCGCCCCGCCTGTTCCGATTGATCGCAGGCATCTAAACCTGAATCGAATTATGCCACTGACACATACCAAAGACCTGTTTGCCAAGGCGCTCAAAGGAAAGTACGCCCTCGGCGCCTTTAACGTAAACAACATGGAACTCATCCAGGCCATCGTCGAGGCCTGCGAAGAGGAAAAGGCTCCGCTCATCCTCCAGATTTCCAAGGGCGCACGCCAATACGCCAATCCGGTTTACCTCAAGAAGCTCATCGAAGCCGCCGTCAGCCTCTCGAACATCCCCATCGCCATCCACCTCGATCACGGCGACACCTTCGAGCTGTGCAAGGAGTGCATTGATGAAGGCTTCACCAGCGTCATGATTGACGCCTCGCACGAACCCTTCGAGAAGAATGCTGAAATCACCCGCAAAGTCGTCGAATACGCCCACAAGCATAACTGCTCCGTGGAATCCGAACTCGGCCACCTCGTCGGGGCTCAGTTCGACGAAGGCGAAGAAGGCGGAGCCCACTCCACCAGCGGCCACTACACCAATCCCGAGGAAGCCGTCAAATTTGTCAAGGAAACCGGCTGTGACTCCCTGGCCATTGCCATCGGGAATTCTCATGGCGCCTACAAATTCAAGGGCACCCAGCACCTCGACCTCGATCGCCTCAAACTCATCAAGAAGGCCCTGCTGGACGCCGGCATGGGCGATTACCCGCTCGTCCTCCACGGGGCGTCCAGCGTGCCGCAGCACCTCGTTGCCGAGGTCAACAAATACGGAGGCAAGATGCCAGACGCTCAGGGCGTACCGGAGGCGGACATCGAAGTTGCTCGCCGCGTGGGTTGCACCAAGGTCAACATCGATACGGACCTCCGCATCGCCATGACTGCCGGCATCCGCAAGGTTTTCGCTGAAAGCCCGAAGGAGTTTGACCCTCGCAAGTACCTGGGTCCGGCTCGGACCTGCGTTAAGGAATTGGTCCGGCACAAGCTCAAGAATGTGCTGTGCTGCGCTGGCCATGCCTTTGATTGAGTGAAGTGTCTGACTCTTCGAGGCGAACCAAGGTTCGCCTCTTTTTTTCTGTCAGATAAGAGACAGAATGACGGTATCTGAATCTCAAATAACCCGGCCGCAGCCCGATCAGATCGGCGTCCGTCGTGCCGGGCAGCAGTGGGCGGCTGTTGCGGCTGGCGAAAATAATCTGCCGCTGCCGGTTGACGATGAACACGCCGGTCGCGTCTGTCCCAGCGCGCCACGAACCACTCCCGGCCAACCCGACGGCGCGCTGGGGACAAACGCGCCTTACCCGTGAAGGTTTTACCAAGCGTCTTCTGGTACCGGGCCGGCGCAGGTTCACGGCCCGATGCACAATGCGAGAATCAAGGTGGCTCGCCAGGAAGCGTCCGGTGCCGGACTCGCTGGCTTCGAGCCAACAGACATTGTTGACGCAGCATGATTTCAACCGGCGGGCCGCCCGCGCCGCGAACCTCCCGCGGCCAGCACCGGTGAAAATCGTCCAAAACAACGATGGATGGTTTCTATCCTCGCCGGGGCTTCACCTGTTAGATTCCGACCCAGTTGCATGAATGACCTGCGATTCGCCATCATCGGCACCGGCTTTTGGGCACGCTATCAACTCGCCGCCTGGCAGGAGTTGAAGGGCGCGCGCTGTGTGGCGCTCTACAACCGCACCCGCGCCAAGGCGGAGAAACTGGCGCAGGAGTTCGGCGTCCCGGCCGTTTACGACGACGTGGAGGAACTCATCCACCGTGAGAAGCCCGCCTTCCTCGACATCATCACCGATGTCGGCACGCACCGGACGTTCGTGGAACTGGCCGCCGCGCAGGGCACGCCGGTGATTTGCCAGAAACCGCTCGCGCCGTCGCGCGACGATGCGCGTGCCATGTTGGAGGCTTGCCGGCAGGCCGGCGTGCCGTTGTTCGTGCATGAAAACTGGCGCTGGCAGACGCCCATCCGGGAGGTGAAAAAGGTGCTCGAATCGGGAGCCATCGGCCGAGTCTTCCGCGCGCGAATGACCTTCTCGAACAGTTTCCCCGTGTTCGACAACCAGCCGTTTTTGAAGGAACTCGAACAGTTCATCCTCACCGACATCGGCACGCACATTCTCGACAGCGCGCGCATGCTATTCGGGGAAGCGCGCACGCTGTTCTGCCGGACCACGCGCGTTCACCCGGACATTCGCGGCGAGGATGTCGCGACGGTGATGCTCGGCATGGCGTCCGGGGCAACGGTGACGTGCGAGATGAGCTACGCCAGCCGGGTGGAGCACGACCGGTTTCCCGAGACTTACATTTGCATCGAGGGCGAGCGTGGTTCGATCGAACTGGGGCCGGACTGCTGGCTTCGCGTCACCACGGCGCAAGGCACGCTATCGCGCCGTGGTCCGCCGCCACATTTCGCCTGGGCCGATCCGCGCTATGCCCTGGTGCAATCCGCCGGAGTGGCGTGCAACGCGAACCTCCTCGGAGCGCTGCGCGGCGACGCCCCTGCGGAGACCACCGGCGAAGACAACTTGAAAACGCTCGAGTTGGTGTTCGCCTCCTATGATTCCGCCAGAACCGGCCAAGCTGTGAAACTGACCTCTGACCTTTGACACCTGCCATGATCTCCATCGCTCTCATCGGTGCCGGCGGCAAAATGGGCTGCCGCATCACCGACCACCTTAAAGACAATCCCGCCTACGCTCTCCGCTACGTTGAGTGCAGCGAGCGCGGCGTGGCCAATCTCGCCGTGCGCGGCGTCAAGCCCACCCCGCAGGACCAGGCGGTCCGGGACACCGACGCGATCATCCTCGCGGTGCCGGACAAGGTGCTCGGCCAGGTCGCCCGCGACATCGTGCCCAAGCTCAAGCCCGGCGCCATGATCATCACCCTCGATCCCGCCGCAGCGCACGCCGGGGAATTGCCCGTGCGCCCGGACATCAGCATCTTCGTCACTCATCCCTGCCATCCAAGCGTGTTTGATTTCGAGGAGGACGCGGAGGCGCGCGCCGATTTCTTTGGCGGAGTAAAGGCACGCATGCCGATTGTCTGCGCCCTCATGCAGGGGCCGGAGGAGCACTACGCCCTCGGCGAAAAACTGGCGCGCGCTTTCTTCGCACCGGTCACCCGCTCGCATCGCATCACCGTGGAACAGATGGCGATGTTGGAACCGGCCATGGCCGAAACGGTCGGCATTGCCCTCATCATGGCGTTGCGCGAGGCACTGGAGGAAGTGGTGAAACGGGGCGTGCCGCGCGCCGCCGCCGAGGATTTTCTCTACGGTCATATCAAGGTTCCGCTCGGCATCGGTTTCAACCGGGTGGATTTCCCCTTCAGCGATGGCGCGAAGCTCATCGCCGAGTTCGGACGCCAGCGCATCCTGCGTCCCGATTGGAAGAAGGTCTTCGAGCCGGAGAGCGTGCGGGAACAGGTGAAGGCGATTGTGGAAGGCAAGTTCCCTCCGGCGAGATGACTTCGCATCGTCCATGAAGCTAGGCATCGGATCCTACACCTACACCTGGGCCGCCGGTGTGCCCGGATACGCGCCCGGAAATCCGTTGGACGCCCTCGCGCTATTGCAGCGGGCCAGGCAACTCGGTGTGCGGGTCGTGCAGTTTTGCGACAATCTGCCGCTCGCCGACCTCCCGGCTGGCGAACTCTATCGGTTGGCGGTCTTTGCCAATGAAAACAGCCTCGCCATCGAACTCGGCACGCGCGGCATTGCCGACACGCGTAATCTTCTCGCGAATCTCAATCTCGCCCGGCGCCTCGGCGCGTCGTTTGTGCGCGTCGTCGTGGATTCCAAAGGTCACGAGCCATCGCCGGAGGAATGTGTGGCGTTGCTCCGGCCGTTGCTGCCGCGCTTTGCCGACGTGGGCGTGAAGCTGGCCATCGAGAATCACGACCGATTCGCTTCGGCGACGCTCGCGAGAATCGTCGAGGATCTCGGCCGCGAGCAAGTCGGCATCTGCCTCGACACGGTGAACTCGTTCGGCGCGCTGGAGGGGCCGGAGATCGTGGTGCTGACGCTCGCGCCTTACACGTTGAATTTGCACGTCAAAGATTTCACCATCGCCCGCGTGGATTCCCAGATGGGCTTTGTCGTCAATGGCTGCGCCGCCGGTCAAGGCCGGCTGAAGGTGCCGTGGTTGCTCGACCAACTTCGCGCCGCCGGCCGCGACGTGAATGCCATCCTCGAACTCTGGACGCCCTTCGGCCCCACACTGGAAGACACCATCGCCCGTGAAGCGGCGTGGGCCGAGGAGAGCGTGCGGTATTTGCGGTCTTTTATCCCCGACTGAGAATGCTATGAAGATACTCGACCTTGAAATGACCAATGACGGAATGACGAATGACGAATCAGCCGTTCCGCGACGCTCGCGGCATTCCTTGGCCCTTCGTCATTCGTCATTCGTCATTGCCGCCTTCCTGTTCCTCACTGGTTGCGGAAAACCCGCTTCGTCCTCCGTTCCCGCCGGCAATCCAGCCGAGAAGCAACTCACCATCGGCATCTCCTTCGAGACGCTGCAAACCGGTTTTTGGGTCGCCTCGCTCGATGCCTTCAAGGCCGAGTGTGCCAAGCGCGACATGAAGATGATCCAGGCCATCGCCGACGGCGACGCCAACCGCCAGATCGAGCAGGTAAAGAATTTCATCACGCGCAAGGTGGACGGCATCGTGCTGGTGCCCAAGGACGCCAAGGCCTGCATCCCCATCATCAAAGCCGCCAACGCGGCGAACATTCCCATCGTGCTCTACAACCGCCCGCCGGACAAAAGCGACGCGAAATCCGTGGCCGTGGTCGCCGACAATTTTGCGCTCACCAAAGAGACGGTCGCCTACATGATCAGCGAGGCGAAGAAGACCGGGAAGAAACACAAGGCGATGCTTCTCATCGGCGAGCTGGGCGACGTCAACGCCATCGGGCGGCGCGATGGTTTCGAGGCGGCGGCGAAGGAAGCTCCGGACGTGCTCGAAGTGGCCGCCCGCGTGCCGACGGAGTGGAACCAGGAAAAGGCGCAGGCGGGCGTGGTCAACGCTCTCCAGGCGAATCCCGACATCAGCTTCATCTTCACGTCGTCGGATTTCCTCTTCCCCAGCATCGTCAGCGCGCTCAAGTCCACCGGCAAATACAAGAAGGTTGGCGAACCGGGCCACGTCATCCTCGGCGGCTTCGATGGCGACGCCACCGCCTGGCAGATGCTGAACGATGGCTACCTCGACGCGACCGGCGTGCAGGATGTTTATTTCGAGGTCGAAGCCTGCCTCAATGCCATCGTCGCGATGCGCGCAGGCAAACCGGTGGAGGAAATCATCAAGGACCCGGGCTTCGTGATTCACCAAAACAATTTGAAGGAAAAGGCGGCGCGGATGTGGGGGGCAAAGAAGTAGTTCGTGGTTCGTTGTTTGTTGTTCGTAGTGCCCGCGAGCGACACTCTTGGTGAACAGTTGGCCGCAGATGAACAACAACGAGCAGCAAACCGCGAACAACCAACAATCTGGAAATGCCTAGGACCAACTTCGAGAAATTGGAAGTCTATCAGTTGTCAGAAGGGCTGGCTGACGAAGTCTGGGGTGTCGTAGCGGGTTGGGAGCCGTTTGCGAAAGATACTGTTGGCAAGCAAATCGTCCGGGCGGCTGACAGCGTCGGCGCCAACATTGCAGAAGGGGTCGGGCGCGGTAGTCATGCGGACAACAAGCGATTCGTGCGCACGGCCCGCGGCTCTCTGAACGAAACCCAACATTTCCTTCGTCGCGCCTACCGCCGCAAACTGCTCACCGCAGCACAAGTCGAGGCACTCAAGCCGGTTGTGGACGAACTCGGCCCGCGCTTGAACGCCTATCTTAAATCCATCGGCCGCTTTGCCGAAGACGCCGAATGATGACCGCAGCTGCAACGAACAGCGAACGACGAACAACGAACCCCCTCGTTCTCCTCCTCCAATCCGAGTATCTCGTCCTTTTCCTGAGCGTCGCCTACTTCGTCGCCCTCGCTCCGTTCACGCCCGGATTTACCTCCCCGGGTAACTTCGCCAACATTCTCGTCACTCTTCTTCCACTCTTCATCGTCGCCGTCGGGCAGACCATCGTTCTCATCACCGGCGGCATTGACCTCTCCGTCACCTCGATCATCGCGCTGACCAGCGTGACGGGCGCGGCTGTCATGACCGGCGATCACGGCCTGCTCGCCGGAAGTCCGCTGGCCGTGCCCGCGGCGATTCTCGCGATGCTGCTGGTGGGCGCGCTCGTCGGCCTGCTCAACGGCGTCGCCATCACGCAATTCAAGATGCCGCCGTTCATCGTCACGCTTACGTCGATGATGTTCTTCAGCGGCCTGGCCATCTGGCTCACGAAATCCAAGAACATCGGCAGCCTGCCCGCCGCCTTCAACGCCATTGGCGGCAAGACCTGGCTGGCTTTCCTCGTCGTCGCCGCGCTGGCCCTGGCAGCGCATGTCATGTTGAACCGCTCGCTCTGGGGCCGGTGGCTCTATGCCGTGGGCCACAACGCCCGCGCCTCGCTCGTCTCCGGCGTGCCGGTGGCGGGCGTCATCATCTCGGCCTACGTCGTCAGCGGGTTGCTCGCGGCGGTCGCATCGGTGCTCTACACGGGGCAGGCGGAGAGCGGTTCGCCGGTGCTCGCGCAGCGGCTCCTGCTGGACATCGTGGGCGCGACGGTCATCGGCGGCACGAGCCTGTTCGGCGGGCGCGGGAAAATTCTCTGGACCCTGTTCGGCGTGCTGTTCATCAAGCTCATCGACAACAGCCTCAACCTGCTCGACCTCTCGTATTTCACCATCATGATGGTCAAGGGCGCGGTCATCCTGTTCGCCGCGTTGATGGATTCGCTGCGAAACAAGATGACGGCAACGAGGTGACCCGATGAGAACTCCAGCAACCGACGCAGCCCGGCAGGTAGCGCAGATTTCCAATCTGCTGTGTCGCCGACTTCGAGTCGACACGACGCATGAGATGGCGACCGTCTGCGGATTGGAAATCCGCGATGCGGCAGGTTGGAAACCTGCGCGACGCCGTGCGGCCACGCGACGCGCCCAAGCATGATCGAGTTCCGCACCATCTCGAAAAGCTTCTCCGGCGTCCGCGTGCTGCGCGATGCGAACTTCGCGGTGCCGTCCGGCCACACGCTCGGCCTGGTGGGCGAGAACGGCGCCGGCAAGTCCACCTTGATGAACATCCTCGGTGGGAACCTGCCACCCGATGCCGGTCAGATGCTGCTGAACGGACAACTTTATGCGCCGCGCAATCCCCACGACGCCGCGCGCCACGGCATCGCCTTCATTCACCAAGAGCTGAACCTGTTTGCGAATCTGAGCATCGCCGAGAACATCTTCCTCACTGCGTTTCCGCGCCGTGGCCGGCTCCCCTTCATCGGTCGCGCGGAGATGCGGAAGAAAACCGTCGCGCTGCTGGAGCAGGTCAGCCTCAAACTCTCGCCCGACACCCTGATCGAGCGGCTTTCGGCTGGCGAACGGCAGCTCGTCGAGATCGCCAAGGCGCTGAGCATCGACGCCCGGCTGATCATCCTCGACGAGCCGACCACCTCGCTCAGCGCCCGCGAAGCGGAGATTCTTTTTGCGCTCATGGGTCGCCTGCGCGCGCGCGGTCTCTCCATGATCTTCATTTCGCACACGCTCGGCGACGTGCGGAGGCTCTGCGACGACATCGTGGTCTTGCGCGACGGCGAAGTGGTGGGCGCCGCGCCGTGCGCGGAGTTCACCCCGGAGCGGATGATCACGCTCATGGTCGGCCGAAGCCTGAACCAGCTTTATCCGGCGCGGAAACAGCGCAAAGACGCTCAGCATAGCGGCGTCTCGGCAGAGCGACGCCATCGAGAATGCGCGCCAAATACGGCGCTCTCCCGAGACGCCGCTACGGAGCAGAACTTGATCATCCTTGAAGCCCGTCATCTCACCCAGCCGGGCATCATCCGCGACGTCAGCTTCTCGCTGGCTCGCGGTGAAGTGCTCGGCGTGTCCGGACTGATGGGCGCGGGGCGCTCCGAACTCGCGCGCATTCTTTTCGGTCTCGATCCGTGCGAGGGCGGCGAAGTGTTCCTGGACGGTGTGTCGCTGACCCGCACCACGCCGCGGCGCCGCATCGAGCGCGGCCTGGCGTTTCTCACGGAGAACCGCCGCGCCGAGGGGCTTTGCCTCGAAGCAGCCATCGCGGACAATCTCGCCCTCGTCTCGCTGCGGCAGCAGGCGCGTCCGCCACTGGGCCTGCTCGATTTTGCGGCCTTGCGCCGGGCCGTTGGATCCATCCGCGAAGCCGTGCGCTTGACGCCGACGGCGCGCGACGGGCAGGCGGTCAAAACCCTCAGCGGCGGCAACCAGCAAAAGGTCGTGCTCGCCAAATGGCTCCTGGCGAAACCCCGCGCGCTGATTCTCGACGAGCCGACGCGCGGCATCGACGTCGGCGCCCGGTTCGAGATTTACCAACTCATCCACGAACTCGCGGACGGAGGCGCGGGCGTGCTCGTCATCTCGTCGGAGATCGAGGAACTCATCGGAATCTGCGACCGCATTCTGGTGATGAGCCACGGCGAGATTCGCGATGAACTGAAGCGCGAGACATTTGACCGCGAGCGGATCCTGCGCGCCGCGCTGCACGACCCAATGAAGCCATGACCGCCGCCCGGACACATCGTCTGCTGCCCGCGCTCAATCACGCGTCGATGATCCTTTTCGCCGCGGTGCTGGCGGTGTTCGGGTTTCTCTCGCCGAAGTTTTTCACCATCCCGAACCTCACCAACATCCTCGTGCAATCCTCCTCGACGGCCATCGTCGCCATCGGCATGACGTTCGTGCTGCTGACCGCGGGAGTCGATCTCTCGGTGGGCGCCATCATGTTCGTGGCCGCGGCGGTGGCGGGCAAGATGGTGCTGGGCGGCGCGCCGCTCTGGCTGGCGCTGCTGGTCATCCTGCTCGTCGGCCTCACCTTCGGCGCCATCAATGCCTTCTTCATCGTCCGGCTGCGCATCATCGCCTTCATCGTCACGCTGGCGACGCTCTATCTCGGCCGGGGCTTTGCGCTGTGGTTTACCGAGACGCGCGCGATGAACCTGCCGCCTGGTTTTCTCGCCATCGGCACGGACACGCTGCTCGGCATCCCGCTGCCCGTTCTGATTTTCGCGGTCGTGCTGACGGTGGCGCACGTCGTCCTGACATGCACGCCGTTTGGCCGGCAGATTTACGCCGTTGGGCAGGATGTCGAAGGCGCGCGCAAGGCCGGCATCAACACCGGGCGCATCCTCGCCGCCGTCTATCTCATCAGCGGATTCTGCGCGGCCGTCGGAGGGATTCTGGCGCTGGCGCAACTGGGCGCGGTGTCGCCCACCTTTGGCACGAACAAGGAATTCGCCGCCATCGCCGCCGCCGCGCTGGGCGGCACGAGCCTGTTCGGCGGACGCGGCCACGTCTTCCCCGGGACCGTCCTGGGAGCGGTGCTCATCCAAAGCATCGAGAACGGCCTCGTCATTCTCAACGCCGACCCGTACTTGTATCCGCTCATCACCAGCGGCATCATCTTCCTCGCCGTGTTGACGGACAGCCTGCGCAGCGCGCTGCTCGCGAAGCTGGCGCAGCGGAAAATTCGCGTGGAAGAAGCGCGCTAGACCAAAACAATCTGGAGAATGCCCGGGCTGACCGCCTTCCACCTGCCCATCATGCCGACCACAGCTTGCTTGATCTTCGGCCGTGACCAACCGCCCGCCGAAGCGCTGCGGCTGCGGGCGGGATCGCTCACGATGCTCTTTGAGCGCGAGACGGTCTCCCTGCGCCAAATCTGCTTTGAAGACAGGGAAGTCATCCGCGGCATCTACGCGGCGGTGCGGGATCGCAACTGGGGCACAGTGCCGCCGCAATTGCAGAACCTGCGCGTCGCGTCCGCGGTTGATTCCTTCCGGCTGACCTTCGACGTGGCTTGCCAGCAAGGAGAGATCGACTTTATCTGGCGCGGCGAAATCACCGGCAAGGCGGATGGCACGGTGCGATTCAGCTTCGATGGCGAAGCGCGCTCGACGTTCCTCCGCAATCGCATTGGCCTCTGCGTGCTGCATCCCATCCGCGAGTGCTGCGGGGCGCGCGGGCGCTACGGGCGCAAGAACGGCTGGAAGATCGAACTGGCCTTCCCGCAAACCATCGAGCCGCAGATTCCGGGAGAGGCAAACTTTTGCGAGATGCGGACGCTTGCGCACGAGGTGAAGGGGGGCGTGTGGGCGGAACTGGTTTTCGAGGGCGAGGTCTTTGAGATGGAAGACCAGCGCAACTGGACCGACGCCAGTTTCAAAACCTACGGCACCCCGCTGGCCCAGCCTTTTCCAGTCGAAATCAAATCCGGCACGCGCGTCAACCAGAGCGTGACGCTGCGCTTGACCGACGATCCAACGGAGCGCGGACTGCTTGTCTGCGCCTCACACCCGTTGCTCCGCGCTTATGCCACCGAGTCGCCGGCGCCCCTGGAACTGCCCAATCAGCCCACCGTGGATCTGCCGCAACTTGGCCTCGGCCTCGCGGGCCACGGCCAGCCGACCGGCCCGCTCGAAGTGCAGCGGCTGGCCGTGCTGCGTCTGGCGCATCTGCGCGCAGACCTGAGTCTCGCGGATTCTTCCTGGACGAAGATGCTGGCCCGCGCGACTGACGTGTCGCGGGCAGTGGGCGTTCCCCTTGAACTGGCTCTGCACCTTCCTACGACCAATGCCGTGGCGGAATTGGGTGCGGTGCGCGATCTGTTGCAGACCCTGTCGATCATGCCGGCCCGCGTGCTGGTCTTCCGTCGGGGCGAGGAGGCTGCGAGTGCCGCCACGTTGCGACAGGCCCGCGCCGGTCTGAACCTCCCCGGCCTGCCCATTGGCGGCGGCAGCGATGCGCACTTCTGCGAATTAAATCGCGCGCGGGGTTTGGGAAATTTTGAGCCAGGCGAAGCCGATTTCGTGAGCTGGCCAATTACGCCGCAGGTTCACGCGTTTGACGACCGGTCCATCATGGAAACGCTCGAAGCGCAGCCGCACACCGTGATGTCGGCACGCGCCTTTGCCGACGGCAAGCCCCTGATCATTTCGCCGGTCACGCTCAAGCCGCGTTTCAATGCGGTGGCAACCGCTGGCGAGAGCCGGGTATCCCCCGACGATCTGCCCTCACAGGTGGACCCGCGCCAGATGTCGCTCTTCAACGCCGCCTGGACGCTGGGCAGCGTGGCGGCGCTGACGGACGCGGGCGCTGCGAGTGTCACATTTTTTGAAACCACCGGCTGGTGCGGCGTGATGGAAACCCGGGCAGGCTCGCCGTTGCCGGAGAAATTCCCGTCGATTGCCGGCGCGGTGTTCCCGGTGTTCCATGTCTTTGCGGCTCTCGCTGGCTTCCGCCGGGCGGCCCCGCTGTCGGGGGCCGATCCCGCCACGCTGGCGGCGCTGGTTCTTTTTGATGACCGAAACCGCCGTCGAGTTCTCCTGGCGAACCTGACTCCCGGCAATCTTTTGGTGCGCCTGGCCATCGGCGCTTCGCCGGCGCGCGGCTGCATCCTCGATGAGGGCAGCGTGGAAGGGGCGATGCGCGAGCCAGAATCATTCCTCGCGCAGCATGGTGAGTGGCCGAGCGATTCCGCCGGTGTTTTGGAACTGGAATTGAAGCGGCACGCTTTTGCCTGGTTCGACTTGGGGTAGAGGAGCGGGCGTGCTCACCACTGCATCAAGCGGTTGATCACCGTCACCACCGCCGGGTCGTCGGGAAAGATCACCGGGTTGGCGCTGGTGCGGACGAGGCGATCGCCTTGGCGCTGGCACATCACTTTCACCGGGCAGCCGCACGCGCTGTAGATGAAAACGACCTCGCGAAAATCGCCCTCATTCCACAACTCGCGCAACGGTCGGCCCGCTTCCTTGATGTTCGCCCCGAGCAGCGTGGCGGGATTCGCCGAGCCATCCACGGTCAGCATCTGGTTGTTGCCGTTGTCGAGGTGGATGGTGAGTTGCCGGTCATCGAAGGCCGGTTTGTTGGTCGTGGCCACGAGGCGGTTCTGCCAGAGAACTTCGCCCGTGCGGCGAAACACCAGCGCGCCGACCCCGGGTTTTTCGGCGCTCACGTGCATCGAGAGATGCAGCTTCTTCCCGTCGGCGGTCGGCCCGCCGTAGGCATCGAGAATGGCAAAGGTCCGTCCGGCTCCATCGGCGGGCTGATGGCGGCGTTCGATCTCGCGCAACGCCTCGGCGATGGCCGGCACGCTCCCGCCGAAATCGAGTTCCACGGTCACCATCACCGCTTGATTGATCTCGAGGGCAGGTAGGTTGCCCTCTCGCGCGGCCGAAGCGCCGTTGATCGAGGTGACCCGGTCGCGTGCATTGGTTGGGGCCGACGCGGAGCCGACTTCGTGCGCCGCGGCTCCGGATTGGATTTTTTCAGGTCGGAACATCAGGAGGATGATCGCCGCAGAAAGGCCCACGCCCAATAGGACAAACCACAGCACGGAAAGACGGGGCACCGAAGGGGAGGAGCGGTTCCGGTTGGATCGGTTGCCTTGGTGGTTTGTCGCCATGACTTCGTGGCGATAAAGTCCAACAAGGCCGTCCGGATTACAACCGGGGATTCACCGGGCATTCACGGAGTGTGTCGCGGCCGCGGCTGCTCCTTTCCGCGAAAATTCCGCGCAGAAACTGGATTGAACCGCACCCTGCCGGGGCGTAGTCTGCGGTGCAAAGCAATCGCACCTATGACAAGGCAAAAGGTTTTGGATCTCTATTTTATGGAAGCCCGCGCGAAGCTCATCGATCTCGCGGCCTTCCTCGACCGCCTCGAGCGCGCCCCGGGCGATGCCGACTTCCGCCATCAGGCGCTCCTCGACGCGCTGGCGGAGTTGCAGAAGGCCGGCAGCGGACGCGCCCGGAATGTTCTGCTCGCGTTGAGCGATCCGACGACCGAGCCGATTGAAAAGGCCCACGTCAAAGGCGCGGTCGGCGCCTGGCCGGGCCGCCCATGAATTATTCCAGCACCGCTCCCAACATTTGCTTCCCATGAGATATATCGAACCCCACGCCCACATGGTCAGCCGCGTGACGGATGATTACGTGGACCTCGCCACAGCCGGCTGCGCCGCGGTGTGCGAACCGGCGTTCTGGGCTGGATTTGACCGCAGCTCGCCGCAGGGCTTTTACGATTACTTCTGCCAGCTCACCGATTACGAGCCGAAGCGCGCCGGGAAATTTGGCCTGCCGCATTACTGCTGGCTTTGCATCAATCCGAAGGAATCCGAGGACGTGAAGCTGGCCGGAGAAGTCATCGATCTCATTCCGCAGTTTCTCGATCGGCCGAACGTGCTCGGCATCGGAGAAATCGGCCTGAACAAAAACTCGCGCAACGAACTGCGCGTGCTGGAGCAGCACGTCGATCTCGCGGCGCGTCACGACCAGCTTATCCTCGTCCACACGCCGCATCTCGAAGACAAGCTCAAGGGGACGCGCCTGATTTGCGATGTGCTCAAGAACGACCGCCGCATCCGGCCCGGGCGGGTCATCATCGACCACGTCGAGGAACACACCGTCCGGCACGTGCTCGATGCGGGATTCTGGGCGGGCATGACGCTCTACCCCGAATCAAAATGCACCTCCGCACGCGCGGCGGACATTCTCGACGTCTGCGGTCCGGACCGCCTCTGGATGAACAGCGCGTGCGACTGGGGCGTGAGCGTGCCGCTGGCGGTGCCGTATGCCGCGCTGGAATTGCGGCGGCGCGGCTGGTCAGCCGACGACATTGACCGGGTGATTTACCGCAACCCGCTGGAGTTCCTCAGTCAGACACCCAAGTTTCGAGTGCCCTCGGGCTGAACGCCTGCCCGGCATCGATTCTACGAGCCCATCTCAAAAATCGAAATGGGCGTCCCGGAGGACGCCCATTCGCGAAATCATCCATCGAGCCAGAGACGGCTTACGCCCCCATGCCATCTTCAAACGAACCGGCGGCGCCGGGGAAGCACAGGCTGTCGCGCACGAAGGCGATGCCGTTGGCGCTGGTGTAGTCCAGATCCTTGTGGGCGCTCTCGGCTTCGACGACCAGCGGGGCGGTCTTGCTCTTCATCACCTTGGTGTAGCGGGCCGGGTAGCCAATGGTGATGAGTAACTCGGCGTAGCGCTGCATGTTGATCTCGCCCGACGGCAGATCCACGAACTGCATGGCGCGCTTCTGCCAGGCGGGTTCGGCCATGCGCAGCGGGAAGCCGGGGCGGATGACGAAGTTCTTGATGTGCGCCGCATACACGCGCGGGGCGACCTTGAGGAAGCGCGTCTCCCAGCTCTCACCTTCCCAGCAGTGCGACGGGTCGGCGTTCACCGCGAGGCATTTGTCGCCGTCACAGATGTCCACCAGCAGGTTGAAGTCATCCGCGCACATGGCGCCGGTGCCGGGATGAATTTCGTGCGCGAGGTAGATGCCGAGCTTGTTGGCGTGGGCGCGAATCTTCGCGGTCTTTTTGACGAAGCGTTCCTTGCCTTCCTTGATCAGGTCGAAGCCCGGGCCGGCCCAGAATCCCCACGGATAACCGGAGGCCACTTCCCAGCCGAAGGCCACGCCCCAGAAAGTCGGGAGAATCCGCACGTCGAGTTCCACCGCAAGATCCATCAACTTTAGCAGGTAAGTCTCGGCCCACTTCTCGATGTCGGCCGGGCTCTTCTTGGCGACGTCGGGCGGGATGAACGGGCGGATGCTCGGGCTGCCGGTCCACGCCGTGGTGTGAACCCACAGCGGACAATGGCAGGAGATGCCGTCGAGCGAGAGGCCGCGCGCGGCGAAGGTTTCCTTGATTTCCTTGGCGCTCTTGAAGCCCTTTTCGGACTGGAGCATGTAGTTGCTCGGCTGCGCGCCGGAGGCGCCGGACGCCTTGGCGTAATCGAGGAACTGGGCGAGGGATTTCGCGCCGTGCTGGGCGCCTTCGATCGAGGAGTGAAATACGGGTTGTGCCATAAGAACGATTTGGTTGCAGTCAGCTTTGGTTGAGTTGTCGGGAGCTATTCGCGAGTCAGAATTGCCCGGGCGCCTGCGGGATTGCAATCGGAAAATGCACCGGAACTGCCCAAAATCATGGCAAATCCGCCAACGTCACGCGCTGCGGGCCGGCAATCATCGCCAACCGCCTGGCCTTGGGGTTTCGCTCCCTCACTTCGCCGCCGGGCGAATCTCCGGCCAGCCGTCTTCGCTCCAGCACAACGGCAGGATTCCCAGTGTGGCTCGCCCGCGATTCGTGCCGTCGTAGAAATGGTGGCTCATCTGCTCCACTCCATCCACTTTCAGGAACGCGGCATGGCCGGGGCCGATGAAACGGCCACGCGTTTCGAGGAACAGCGATCCGCCCCCGCTCGACAAGTCCACACCAGCGCGGTCGAGGAAGGGACCGGTCACGCTCCGACTGCGACCGACGCGGATCTCGTAGGTGCTGTTCGTCCCACGACAACACGCGCCCCAGTTCACGAAAAGAAAGTAATCGCCACCGCGCCGATGCAAAGCTGCGGCTTCAATCGAGCTGTGGGTCGCGAGCGAATGCATCGGCGAGTCCGGAGCAAGGCGCTTGCCCGTCTTCGGGTTCAACTCAACAAGCTTGATGCCGCTCCAGAAGGAACCAAACGCCAGCCAGAGCCGGCCATCCATATCGGCAAACACGCTCGGGTCAATCGCGTTGAAATTGTTGGTGGCCACGGACTCGACGACCGGGCCTTCGTCGGCCCAGCGGAATTCCGGATCAACCGGATCGAGCGTGGGATTGGTGGCCAGACCGATGGCGGACGTGTTCTTGCCCCATTGTGAAACCGAGTAATAGAGCAGGTAGCGTCCGTCGATTTGAATGACATCCGGCGCCCAGAAATAGCTGCGGCTGCCGGGCACGGCGCGCGCAGCCCATGCCGGCGGTTGCGAGAAAACGCGCGGGCCTGCCTCCCAGTGCAGGCGATCCTTCGAGTGGCGCGACGCGATGCCAAAGCCGGTGGCAAACAGCCAGTATTCCCCGCCGCAGCGCACGATGGTGGATGGGTCATGCACTAACACGTCGCCCGTGGGCGGGGAATTCTGTGCGCGAACGATCCCTGTCCAAGCGGCCGCAGCGAGGAACAGCGCGGCGAAGCGGCCTGTGACGAGGCAAAATTTCGTATTCATGGAAATGCGCTGGAGGGTTTGATGCGCTCTTTTCGCGCCAGAGGCAAGCCCACGGCGACAGTCCAAACGGCGGCGGAGGCGTCATGGCGTTTGGAGGGAGCGAGGAAGAGTGGCCGAGCCTCCGGCTGGCGATGGTGCCGCAAGCTTCCAGCTTGCAGGCATGATTGGAAATCCGCCCCGATCCGCCAGCCCGGAGGGTTGGCGAGACACCGGCAAGCTGGAAGCTTGCGCCACTACCGCGAACATCGGCAGATGCATTTTGGATTGGAACACAACCCGCGCACCCCGCGATTGACCCCCGGGCGCCGCGGAACTTAGAATTGTCCGCATGAAGCAACGACTCTCTCTCACTCTGCTCGCACTGATCGCCGCGTCGTCGGTGGCGGTGGCCGTGACGGAACTGGCCACGCTGCCGGCCGATCCTTACTTCGCCGCCTTCAAACCGCTGGCGGCACCCAAGCCGCCGGGCCTGCAATTGCAAAAGAGCGACCGACTCGCCATCTGCGGCGATTCGATCACGGAGCAGAAGATGTATTCGCGCCTCATGGAAACCTACCTGACGGCGTGCGTGCCGGAGTTGGAAGTCACCGTGCGGCAGTTCGGCTGGAGCGGCGAGAAGGCGCCCGGCTTTCTCGCCCGCCTGACCAACGACGTGCTGCGCTTTCATCCGGCCATCGCCACCACCTGTTATGGGATGAACGATCATCGCTACCAGCCGTTCATCGAGGAAATCGGCAAGGAATACCGCGAGAACTCCCAGGCCATTGTGCGCGCGTTCAAGGCGAACGGCGCGCGGGTCATCCACGGCTCGCCGGGAACCGTGGGCAAGATGCCGAGTTGGGTGACGTCCGCGAAGGGCAACATCAACGATCTCAATCTCGGCCTGCTCGAACTGCGCAACATTGGCGTGCAACTGGCCGGCGAGGAACAGGTGGGCTTCGCGGATGTCTTCCTGCCGATGCTTGTCGAGGGATTCCGCGCGCAAAAAGAGTTCGGCGCCGATTATATGGTCTCCGGCAAGGATGGCGTGCATCCCGGCTGGGCCGGGCAACTCGTCATGGCCTACGCCTTTCTCAAGGCGCTCGGGCTTGATGGCAACATCGGCACCATCACGCTCGATTTGGCGGAAGGGCAGGCGACAGCCTCGGCAGGTCACCGCGTGGTGGCGGCCACCAGAAATGCAGTGCAACTGGAGAGCAGCCGGTATCCGTTTTGCGCCACCGGCCCGACCAACGACGACGGGAGCATCCGTTCCGGCATGGCGCTCGTGCCGTTCAACGAGGATCTGAACCGGCTCACCCTGGTGGTGCGCAACGCCGCCGCGTCCCGATATCGCGTCACTTGGGGCGACGCGAATCGAAGCTATTCGGCGGCGGAGTTGGAGAAGGGCGTTAATCTCGCGGCGGATTTCGCCACCAATCCCTTCAGCGAGGCGTTCAGCCGCGTGGATGAAGCGGTGGCCAAAAAGCAGGCCTACGAAACACGGCAGGTGAAGGAACTCTTCCACGGCCCCGAGGGGAAGGCCGACATGGACGGCACTGCGGCGCTCACCGAAAAGGCGCGCGCGCCGCTGGCGTCTGCCATTCGCCGCACGATGAAACCGGTCAAGCATTCGCTGCGCATCGAGGCAGAGTAGGCGGAGGCTTCTGACGATCTCCACCCTCGGAGAATGGACGCGCATCTAAACCACGAACGAAGGTGCCTCCTCTCCCCATCCCTCTCCTCCACTTTGAGTGGAGGAGAGGGATGGGGAGAGGAGGCGCCCTGGTCAATGAAAAGGCCCCGCAACCTTTCGTTGGCCCCAGGGTTGATACTGGGTATATTCCGGGCAGTTCATGAAAAGCTGTTGGCCTTCTCAATCGGTCGTGGCGCGCTGGTTCGCGGCGTGCGTGCTCCTGTTTGCTCTCGCATCCGCCCACGGCGCCAACACGCTCGACTGGCGCACGGCAGAGAATCGCGTCAGCGCCGATATCGCTTCGTGGACGCTGGAGCAGACTTTGGAGCGGATCGCGGCAGTCACGGGGTGGCACATTTTTCTGGAGCCAGGCACGAAGCAGACTGTGTCGGTGAAGTTTGCTGACCGCGCGCCCGACAAGGCGCTGGATCTGTTGCTGGGAGACTTGGGCCGCGCGCTGTTGCCGCCGACGAATGGCGTCAACTCCCGCCTGCTGGTGTTCCGCAGCAAGCAGGATCAGGCCACGCAACTCATCCAGGCCAGGCTGGCGGCGGTTTCCACCAACAAGACGGCGATCCCCATCCCGAACGAACTGGTGGTGACCCTCAAGCCCGGCGAGAGCATCGAGGAACTGGCGAAGAGGATCGGCGCGAAAGTCATCGGAAGGATCGATGGCACGGACACCTACCGGCTGAAATTCGAGAATGAGGAATCGGCCAAGAGCGCGCGGGAGACGTTGAAAAGCGATCCCGCCGTGGCCTCGGTGGACAACAACTACAACATGATTCCGACGCCCAACGCGCAATCCCTCGGCGCCGGGGGAATGCCGCTCAATCTCCGCCCCAAGGCCGTGCCCGATGGCGACCGAATCATTGTTGGACTGATCGACACAAAAGTGCAGGGCAAGGACAGCCCCAATGCGGGGTTCTTCCTCGAAAGCCTCTCAGTCGTAGGCGAGGCCTCGTCGGCCAGCGATTCGCTGGGACATGGTCCGGCAATGGCCCAGTCCATATTACGAGGAGCAGCCTCTTCCACCTGTAACGCGCAAGCATCGCGCCTCCGTATCCTGCCGGTGGATGTGTACGGAAATCGTCCCACCACGACTACTTTCGACGTTGCGGCAGGCATAACCAAGGCGGTCAATGCGGGCGCGATGATCGTCAATCTCAGCTTGGGCAGCGAAGGCAACAGCACGCTCTTGCAGCAAGTCATCCAAGACGCCCACCAGCAGAAAGTTATCTTCCTGGCGGCGGCTGGCAACGAACCAGTGACTTCCCCGACCTATCCGGCCGCGTATCCGGAAGTCATCGCTGTAACCGCCGGCGACGGAAGCGGGAATCTCGCCCCCTACGCCAACCGGGGCAGTTTTGTGGATGTTGTCGGTCCGGGGACAGTCCCGGTCAGCTACAACGGGCAGCTTTGGCGTGTGACCGGCACGTCACCAGCCACGGCGTACATTGCGGGCATGGCCGCTGGGAGTGCTGACTGCCAGAACCTGTCGTGGGCCGAGGTTGAAAGACTGATGCGCTTCGGTGCTTCCGTAAATCGGTGAGTAAGTCCGATCTCTGCGCCGGCACTTGTCGCTTGCGCCCGTCACTTCCCCTATTACCCTGACGCCGTGTCCTGGATGACTGATCGAGACTGGTTCCTGCTGGCCGTGATGTTTTACGGCGCTGCCGCCATTTACTCGATTTTCGTCTTCCGCAAGGGCTTCCGGAAGGACAACTGGATCAATTACACCCTCATCGCCGCTGGATTGGTCTGTCACATGGCGGCGATGGTGACGCGAGGTCTTGATTTCAAACGCTGCCCCACGAACAATCTTTACGAGGCCACGCTTTTCCTCGAATGGACCATGGTGGCGGCCTATCTCGTCATTGGCGCTCTGCCGAAGCTGCGGTTTCTCGGTGCATTTCTCGCGCCGGTGCTGCTGGCCATCGGGGTGTTTGCGCTCATGCCGCAGTTGGATCCGCCGTACCTTGCCGGGCCGAATTTCAGCGGCGGCCTCTCCAGCCTGCACAAGGCGCTCATCCTGCTCTCGTACGGCGCGTTCGGATTCGCCGCGGTGGCCGGGCTGATGTATCTCACGCAGGAACGCGACCTGAAGTTTCACAAGACGCGCGCCCTGCTCTCCCGCCTGCCGCCAATCCAGCGTCTGGAGATCGTGATGAGCCGGCTGCTCCTGGCGGGGTTTGCGCTGCTGACCGCGGGAATGGTGGTGAGCGCGTTCTACCTGCATCAGACGAAGGGGATGTATTTCACCACCGACGCGCTGGCGATTTACTCGTCCGCCGTCTGGCTGCTCTATCTCGGCCTGATCGTGGCGCGCTGGCGCTTCGCACAACGCGGTCGGCGCATGGCCTTCGGCGCGGTCGGAAGCTTCGTCTTCATCATGCTCACGTTTTGGGGAATCTTCCTCCTCTCTGGCATTCACAGCCGATGAAGCGCGCTCCAGAAAATCATCGAGTGTCCGCGCCGCAACAAACCTCCCGTTGCTGACCATGCCCATCGTCGTCCTCGGCTTGAATCATCGCACTGCACCGGTCACGCTGCGCGAACGCTTTGCCTTCAGCGAGGCGCGCGTGCCGGCGGCGATGGAACAGATTCGCTCGGCCGGCATCGCCGAGGAGGTGGTCATTCTTTCGACCTGCAATCGCGTGGAGATTTATGCCGCCACCCGGCTGGAGCCGCGCCTGGCCTTCGATGATTTGCAGGAATTCCTCGTCAAGCTCCATGACTACCGCGATCCGCTGACCGATGAGCTCTACCGGCATGGAGAGCCGCACAGCATCGAGCACCTCTTCCGCGTCGCCGCCGGCATGGACTCGATGGTGCTGGGCGAAACCGAGGTGCTCGGCCAGTTGAAGAAGGCCTACGACCTCGCGCTCCAGCACAAGCACACCGGCCCGGTGCTGAACAAGGCGTTCCAGAAGGCCTTCAACGTCGCCAAGCACATTCGCACCGAGACGGGCATTCAGCGCGGCAGCGTGTCGGTGGCCTCGGTGGCGGTGGAGCTTGCCGAGAAGATCTTCGACAAGCTCAGCGAGCGCACCGTGATGGTCATCGGCGCGGGCGACACCAGCGAGAAAACTGCGCGGGCCTTGCTCTCGCGCGGTGCGAAGAGCGTGCTGGTGTCGAACCGCACCTTCGAGCGCGCCGACGAAATGGCCCGGGCGCTGGGCGGACGCGCCGTGCGCTTCGAGGATTGGGACAAGGAATTCACCGGCATCGACATCGTCATCAGCAGCACCTCCGCGCCGCACTATGTCCTCGACCGCGTCAAGCTGACGCCGCTGATGGACCTGCGCAAGAATCGCCCGCTCTTGCTCATCGACATCGCCGTGCCGCGCGACATCGAACCGGAAGTGAACTTTCTGGAGAACGTCTATCTCTACAACGTGGACGACCTGCAGACGCTGGCCGATGACTCGATGCGGCAGCGCAAGGAGGAGTTGGAGCGGTGCGAAGAGATCATCCGCGAGAAAGCGAAGTCCCTGCTCGAAACGCGCCGTCCGCCCGGATTCTCCTCACCGACCCAGCCGGCCTTCGGGCACGATTGAAATCATGGCTTCGAATTCCCCCACCGTCTTCATCGCCACCCGCGGCAGCGCCCTGGCGCTCGTGCAATCCAATCTGGTGATGGCCCATCTCCGGGCCGCCTTTCCAGACGAGCGCTTCGAGTTGAAAATCATCAAGACCACGGGCGACAAGCAGCAGACCGCCTCGCTCGCGAGCAGCGATTTGCCGAAAGGGCTTTTCACCAAGGAACTCGAAGTCGCGATGCTCGATGGCCAGGCTGATCTCGCGGTGCACAGCCTCAAGGATCTGCCCACGGATCTGCCCGCTGGCTTGACGCTGGGCGCCGTGAGCGTTCGGGAAGATGTGCGGGATGTGATGATCTGGCGCGAGGAGTTGTCTTCCGCCGCGCCGAAATCAGGCGCCAGCCTGCTCGCCTTGCTCCCGCAAGGCGCGACCGTCGCCACCAGCAGCACGCGGCGCGGAGCGCAGTTACTCGACCATCGCCCGGACCTGACGATCGTTCCCATCCGCGGCAACGTCGGCACGCGCCTGCGAAAGATCGCCGAACAAAAGGAACTGCACGCCACGGTGCTCGCGGCCGCAGGACTCAAGCGCCTCGGCTATCGTTTCGAGGCGGACGGGCGGCTGCTTGGTGACGATGTGCCGGAGGGATTGCGCGCCGCCGCGCTGTCTCCGGAGGAAATGCTGCCGTGCGTCGGACAGGCCGCCATCGGGATCGAAAATCGAGGCAACGACCCGCGCATCGCGAAGATCATCGCATCGTTTGATCACGCCGAGACCCACGCGTGCGTCCTCGCCGAGCGCGCCTTCCTGCGCGCCATGGGAGGTGGCTGTCACTTGGCGGTCGCGGCGCTTGGGCGCGTGTCCGGTGAAGAGGTTCATTTGCGCGCGGTTTCGTTCCTGGCGGGAAAACCCCGCCGCGCCGAAGGAACGGCGCCGGCAAGCGAGGCGGAGAAGTTGGGCGAGGAACTTGCCCGGCAGGTGCGGTAAAGAATCGGCGCTAGCCAGTCAGGCCGGCAGACCGCGTTCGATCTCGGAGAGACAGAGGGCAACCTCGGGAAGGGCTGCAGGATTCAGCCATGATCTCTTCAGCCAGAATCCGGGCACCGTTTGAGCCCTCACGACCTCCTCGCTCCGGGCAAACTCCACCAGCAATTCCCCTTCGCGCCGGTAGAAATGATGATCGAGCGACTCGGGATCGAGCACCCAATACTCCTGCACGCCGTGCTCCTCGTAAGCCGCAAACTTGGGCCCGGTATCGCGGTCGGCGGAATACGGCGACAGCGCCTCGACCGCCAGCGTCGGAGCGAAGGGAGCGTGGGTGGGATTGA
Source organism: Limisphaerales bacterium (assembly GCA_038249465.1). GTDB lineage: Bacteria > Verrucomicrobiota > Verrucomicrobiia > Limisphaerales > JBBRWD01 > JBBRWD01. The sequence continues at coordinate 120,178 of JBBRWD010000004.1, forward strand.
GCCGCGCCACCTGCGCGGGAGTGAAATACGCGAGGTCAGGAAGAAACACGTTGCGGGAACTCAAACGCACCGCCACCACCTCGCGGTAAAGTTTGCCCAGCTTCTTTCGTTCGATGTATGCGGCCATCAACCGATCCACGAAGTTCAACAAATCCGCGTGCCTGAGATTCACTGGTGAATGCATGAATTTCTCCCCGTAGATCAAATCAGCGTGGACGCCCGGCTGAAGCCAGTTGAGGAACTGCTCCGCCGTCCAGAACTGCCGTCCGATTTCATCATGGCTCAACACTGCTGCTGGCATGGCCGGAAGATAGCCTCGCCCGCGAACCGGTGTCAAAAGCGGAAACCACCTGTGTCGGAAACCACCTGCCAACATCGCCGCGCCGGAGCCATCACCCGAACAAATCCAACTGCGGCGGTGGCTCCAGTTGCTTGAGTTTTTCCCGTTCCTGAGCGCGGCGCGTTGACTGGCGCACGGTGCCTTCCGGCGTGAGCTCGCTTTCTTCCAGATTGCGCAGAATCACCTTCGCGCGCTCGACCACCGCCTTGGGCACGCCGGCCAGGCGTGCCACCTGGATGCCGTAACTTTTGTCCGCGCCGCCTTCGACGATTTTCCGCAGGAACACGATCTGGTCGTTCCACTCGCGCACCGCCACGTTGAAGTTCTTCAGCCGCGGCAGGCGGCCGGCGAGCTCGGTCAGTTCGTGATAGTGCGTGGCGAAAAGCGTCTTCGCGCCAACCTGGTTGTGCAGGTGTTCAAGAATCGACCACGCCAGGCTGAGGCCATCGAAGGTGCTCGTGCCGCGGCCGATTTCGTCGAGGATGATCAGGCTGCGCGACGTGGCGTTGTTGAGGATGTTCGCCGTCTCGCTCATCTCCACCATGAAGGTGCTTTGTCCGCGCGCCAGGTCGTCACTCGCGCCGATGCGCGTGAAGATGCGGTCCACCAGATCGATGCGCGCCGCAGCAGCCGGGATGAACGAACCGGTGTGCGCCAGCAGCGCCAGCAGCGCCACTTGGCGAATGTAGGTGCTTTTGCCCGCCATGTTCGGTCCGGTGATGAGCGCGATTTGCGGCAAAGTAGCACAGCCGTCCCGGCTGAATCCCTTCTGGTTTTCCGCAAGCGACGCAGGCGGGACGCCTGTGCCACTTTGAGCGACGCTTGCGAGCATGGCGTCGTTCGGCACGAATCGTTCATCCACCAACGTCAACTCCAGCACCGGATGGCGCCCATCGCGGATCTGGAGCACTCCATCGGCGCCGATCTCGGGCCGGCAATAATCGTGGAGCCGTGCCGTCTCGGCGAAGCACGCCAGCACGTCGAGTTGCGCCAGCGCGGCGGCGGTTTCCTGAATCGGCTTGAGCTGGCCGAGCATTTCCTCGCGCACCTTGAGGAAAAGATCGTATTCCAGCTTCACGCTGCGCTCCTCGGCGCCGAGGATTTTGCCCTCCATATCCTTCAACTCAGGTGTGATGAACCGCTCGCCGTTCGCGACGGTTTGTTTGCGGGTGTAAGTCGCGGGAACCTTGTCGAGGTTCGATCGGGTCACCTCGATGTAATAGCCAAAGACGGAGTTGAAGCGGACCTTGAGCGAATTGATTCCGGTGCGCTCGATTTCCTGCTGCTGAAGCTGCGCGATCCAGTCCTTGCCGCTGCGCTGTGCCGCGCGCAATTCGTCGAGATTCGCATCGAAGCCGTCGCGAATGAGCCCGCCTTCCTTCAACGCCAGCGGGGGATCATCGACGATCGAACGGCCGATTAATTCCACTAGCGCGGGAAGCTCAGTCAATTGCGCGGTGAGTTCCGAAAGTAGCACAGGCGTCCCGCCTGCATCGGTCGCCTCTGCTTGATCAGCCAACTCGCGAAAGCCTTCCGGATGCAGCCGGGACGGCTGTGCTACTTTGGCGAGCGTCTCCTTCAGTGACGGAATCTGTTCCAGTCCGATGCGCAGTGCGACCAAGTCGCGCGCATTTCCCGAGCCGACGCTGAGCCGGCCGAGGGTGCGTTCGAGATCGCGTACGTCGCCGAGCTTCGCGCGGAAACCTTCGAGTATCTCGGCATTCTGGCAAAAGGCCTGCACCGCTTCCTGCCGGCACCCGATCGCCGCGGCGTCGGCCAGCGGCTGAGACAGCCAGTCCCGCAGGCGTCGCGCGCCCATCGGCGTCACCGTGCGATTGAGCGCGCCGTAGAGCGTGGCATTGCGCGGGGCGTCGCGATGCAATGGTTCCAGAATCTCCAGGTGCCGCAGCGTGGTGGTGTCGAGCACCAGAAAATCCGAAGGCTGGTAAAACGACAGCGAGGTGAGATGCGTCAGATCGCGCCGCAGGTGTTGCGTCAGGTAATGCAGAACCGCGCCGGCAGCACCGATGGCTGCGTGTCGGTTCTTCAATCCGAAGCCGTCGAGCGTCGCCACCTGGAAATGCTCGCGCACGGTGAACACTGCCGTCTCCGGGGCGAAGACCCAGGTGTCGTAGCCGCTGAGGATCCAACCAAATCCGGTGGCGGTGCCGGCCAGCGTGCGGCTATCGGTCGTTTCGCGCCCGCCGCCCCGCAAAAGTTGGAACAGCGCGACGTTCTCGATGGGGCAGATGATTTCGGCCGGCCGAAGACGTTCGAGTTCGGTCAACAGCGCCGCCTCGGATTCCGTCTCCGTGGTGCGGAAGCTCCCCGTGGTGAGATCGACCACCGCGAGGCCGAAGCTCTTGCCGCAGGGATTGACGGCGGCGAGGAAATTGTTGCGCTCGGCGGTGAGCATCCGCTCATCGAAGTGCGTGCCGGGCGAGAGAATCTGTGTGACCTCCCGTTTGACGAGCTTGCCGGGTTTGGCGTCCTCCATCTGGTCGCAGATGGCGACTTTGCGGCCGGCCTTGAGGATGCGGGCGATGTAACCGCCGGCGGCATGATAGGGCAGGCCGCACATCGGGATGTCCTGGCGCTTGGTGAGGGCGAGATTGAGGAGTTGCGCGCCGGTCTGCGCGTCCTCGAAAAACATTTCGTAGAAATCGCCGAGGCGGAAGAGCAGCAGCGCATCCTTGGGCAGTTCGCCTTTGATGCGGCGGTACTGCGCCATCATGGGCGTGAGTTGCGGAGCGTCGGCCATCGTGCGCGAGACGGTAGAAAAGAACGGTGCCCGGGTCGAAGGGAATTTTGCGCGAATTGCCCGGAGACGCGTCCCGATGCAGCGGCGGGTACAGTGGCGCAAACCTCCGGTTTGCGACCGTCCCGTCAAGCTTCCAGCTTGGCGATGGGATTTCGCGGCACCGGCCACCCGGAGGGTTGACGGGACGGTCACAAACCAGAGGTTTGCGCCACTCCGGGCACCCGGAAGAGGTTTGATGCTGCCCCGCCCCCCCGGATTTGGGGTATTCTCTTGTGACCTTCCGGTGAATCAAGTTACCTTCCTGCCGAGATTCAGGGTTGCCAATCTGCCGAAACGACCGTTACAAGTCGGGGATTGCTATATGGGTAAAGCTTTAATCATTGCGGAGAAGCCTTCAGTGGCCGCCGACATCGCAAAGGCGATTGGCGGCTTCGCCAGGCACGAAGACTACTTCGAGAGCGAGCATCACGTGCTCTCGTCGGCGGTCGGCCATTTGCTGGAACTCGCCGTGCCCGAGGGCATCGAGCCGGCCAAGGGCAAGTGGAGCTTCACGCACCTGCCGGTCATCCCGCCGCATTTCGATCTCAAGCCCATCGAGAAGACCCAGAGCCGGTTGCGCGTCCTTGCCAAGTTGATCAAACGCAAGGATGTGAGCGCCATCATCAACGCCTGCGACGCCGGTCGTGAGGGCGAACTCATCTTCCGCAACATTGTCCGCTACACCAAGGCCCAGCAGCCGATCCAGCGTCTCTGGCTGCAATCAATGACGCCCGCGGCCATCCGGGAAGGCTTTGCCAAACTGCGCGCCGATGCGGATTTGCAGCCGCTGGCCGATGCCGCGGTGAGCCGCTCCGAGTCGGACTGGCTGGTGGGCATCAACGGCACCCGCGCCATGACCGCCTTCAACTCGAAGGGTGGCGGCTTTTACAAGACGACCGTCGGGCGCGTGCAGACGCCGACGCTGGCCATCGTGGTCGAGCGCGAGATGAAGATTCGCCATTTCAAGTCGCGCGACTTCTGGGAAGTCATCGCCACGTTCCAAGCCGAAGCGGGAACGTATCAGGGCAAGTGGTTTGACGAACGGTTCAGCCGCTCCGACGCGAAGGACGGGGACGCGGAGCTCAAGGCGGAACGCTTCTGGGAGATGACGAAGGCCGAGGTCATCCGAGCAAAATGCCTCGGCAAACCGGGCGTGGTCACCGAGGAAAGCAAGCCGACCACCCAGCTTTCGCCGCTGCTCTTCGACCTCACCAGTTTGCAGCGGGAGGCGAACGGCCGCTTTGGATTCTCGGCGAAGAACACGCTTGGTCTGGCGCAGGCGCTCTACGAGAAGCACAAGGTGCTCACCTACCCGCGCACCGATTCGCGCGCGTTGCCGGAGGATTATCTCGACACCGTGCGCAGCACGATGGTGATGCTACAGCAGACGGGCTATGCGGGGTTCGCCAACACAATTTTGCAGAACCAGTGGGTGCGCCCGAACAAGCGCGTCTTCAACAACGCCAAGGTTTCGGACCATTTCGCCATCATCCCCACCACGCTGGCGCCGCGCGGCCTGAGCGAGCCGGAGCACAAGCTTTATGACATGGTGACCAAGCGGTTTCTGGCGGTCTTCTATCCCGCGGCGGAATTTCTGGAAACCAGCCGGATCACCCGGGTCGAGCGCGAGCCGTTCAAGACCAGCGGCAAGGTGCTGGTGAATCCCGGCTGGCTGACCGTCTATGGCAAGGAAGCCGCCGAGGGCGACGAAGGCACGCTGACGCCGGTGAAGCCGAACGAGTCCGTGGCCACCAAGGAAATCGAGGTCAAGCAAAGCCAGACCAAACCGCCGCCGCGCTTCAACGAAGGCACGCTGCTGAGCGCGATGGAAGGCGCGGGCAAGCTGGTCGAGGACGACGAATTGCGCGCCGCGATGTCCGAGAAGGGCCTCGGCACTCCGGCCACGCGCGCGTCGATTATCGAGGGATTGATTTACGAGAGTTACCTGCTGCGGAACGGAAAGGAACTGCAGGCGACGGCCAAGGCGGCCATGTTGATGGAACTGCTCAATGGCCTCGGCATTCCGGAATTGACCAAGCCGGAGCTGACGGGCGACTGGGAGTTCAAGCTGCGGCAGGTGCAGCGCAAGCAGAAAAGCCGCGCGGAATTCATGGCCGAGATCGCGGAGATGACGCGACAGATTATCGGCCGCGCCAAGAAATTCGAGCACGACACCATTCCGGGCGACTTCGGGGTGTTGACCACGCCGTGCCCCAAATGCGGCGGCGAGGTGCGTGAGCGGTACCGTGCGTTCCAGTGCGTGAAATGCGATTTCTCGCTGCCGCGCATTCTCGGCGGCAAACTCTTCGAGAATGCCGAAATCGAGCAACTCATCCGGGACCGGCGTGTCGGCCCGCTGCAAGGCTTTCGGAGCAAGCAGGGCTTTCCTTTCGCCGCGGTGCTCCTGCTCACGCCGGAGTTTCGCGTGGAATTCGAGTTCGGCGACAAAAAGAATGAGAACGGCGAGGCGGCGGCCCCAGTCGATTTCACCGGCAAGGAACCGCTCGGCAAGTGTCCGAAATGCGGGGCGCGCGTGTTCGACCACGGGATGAACTACATCTGCGAGAACGCCACCGGGCCGGAGAAGAAATGCGACTTCCGCACGGGCAAGATTATTCTCCAGCAGGCCATCGAGTTGGCGCAGCTCCAGAAACTGCTCACCACGGGCAAGACCGATCTGCTGAAGAGTTTCGTCTCGAACAAGACCAACCGGAAATTCGAGGCGTTCCTCGTGATGAAGGATGGCAAGGTGGGATTTGAATTCGCTCCGCGCAAACCCCGAGCCGACGGCAAGACCTCCAAGAGTCGGGAACCCGCGCCAAAGATCGATTTCACCGGCAAGGAACCGCTCGGCAAATGCCCGAAGTGCGGCGGGAAAATCTTTGAAGGCCCGGAAAGTTATCTGTGCGAGCGCAGTCAGGCCGAGACGCGCAAATGCGCCTTCAAGGTGGGCAAGGTGATCCTGCAACAGCCAGTCGATCACGCCCAACTCGCCAAACTGCTCGCCGGGAAGAAAACCGATCTGCTCACCCAATTCATCTCCTCCAAAAGCGGCCGGCCGTTCAAGGCGTTCCTCCAGGTGGACGAGAAGGGCAAGGTGGGTTTTGATTTCCCGCCGCGCGAAGGCGAAGGCGGAGACGACGAGGGGAAATAGGTTCTCCGCTTCGCCCGGAGATTCACCGCCTTGCCGCCCGGGTCAGTTGCTGCTAATCCACCAGCCGACACCTGTGAATCATCCAACTCAAAACCGCCGACTTGGTCAGTTCGTCGCGTTGTCCGTGTTCGCGTTGCTTCTGCTCGCAGGCAGCACGGGGTGCGGTCCGGCACCGAAATCCCCCGCTGCAAAATCGTCCCAACCGGCGACCCCGTCGGCCGCTGTCTCCGCGGGGAGGCTGCAATTCGAGGAAGTCACGGAGCGCGCCGGCTTGCGCTTCAACCACCAACTCGCGGACGGGCGGCTCTCCAACATCATGGAATCCGACGGCGCGGGTGGCTGCGTGCTCGACTTTGATGGCGACGGTTGGATGGACATCTACCTCGTCAACTCCGGTCCGGCGCCGGTGCTGTCCGACGCGCCGCCCGGCACCAAGCGCACACCGAACGGGCTCTTCCGTAATCGCGGCGACGGCACCTTCGAGGATGTCACCGAGCGCGCCGGCGTCAGCGGGCATGGCTTCGGAACAACTGCGGCCGCCGCTGACTTCAACAACGACGGCCACGCCGATCTGCTCGCAGTGAATTTCGGCGGTCTGATTCTTTTCCGGAACCAAGGCAACGGAACCTTCACCGACATTACTGCCGCCGCGGGTTTGACGCAGACCAACGCGGCCATCTCGGCGACGTTTTTTGACGCGGACGGCGACGGCTGGCTCGATCTGTTTGTCGCCAACTACCTTGTCTTCGATCCATCCATCCGCGTGCCGGAAGGCAGTTCCGCGACCTACCCCGGACCGCTCGCCTACGCGCCGGAATTCAACCGGCTGTATCGCAATCGTGGCGACGGCACTTTCGAGGATATCAGCGAGCGCGCGGGCATCCGCATCGACGGGCATCGCGCCATGTCCGTCGCGCCGATCGACTACGACCTCGACGGGGATACCGACCTTTACGTTTCGAACGACGGCACCGCGAACCTCCTGCTCGCCAACGATGGGAAGGGACACTTCAAGGATGTGGCGCTGCAGGCCGGTGTGGCCTTCAACCAGTTTGGCGAGGCCGCTGGATCGATGGGCGCCGCGGTGGGGGATCTCAATGGCGATGGCCGGCCGGATTTGTTCGTGACGCGATTTGGTCTGACATCGCTCTACATCAATTCACCCGCCGCCATGTTCGAGGATCGCGCGGGCGCGTCAGGCATCCTCAACGTCACGCGCGACTTCACCGGCTGGGGTGGAAATTTTCTCGATGCCGACAACGACGGCGACCTGGATATTTTCTGCGTCAACGGCAACGCGCACCTCCTGCAAGGCATGACCAGCCTGCTGTTCGAGAACGACGGTCACGCGGTCTTCCGCAACGCCAGCGCGCCGGCCGGGAAATTCTTTCAGGAAAAAATCAACAGCCGCGGCAGCGGTGGAATCGATTTCAACAACGATGGCCGGCCGGATATCGTCATCAGCACCCTCGGCGGCCCGGCGCATCTGTTGCAGAACACGGCCGCGACGACCAATTTCTGGCTCACGCTCCGACTCGAAGGCACGCGCGGCAACCGCGACGGATTCGGCGCGCGAGTGGCGGTGACCGCCGGCGGGCGGACGCAAACCGCCGAGGCGCGTTGCCCGACGAGTTATGTGTTTCAATCCGACCCGCGCCTGCACTTCGGCCTCGGCCCGGCGGCCACCGCGGAGCGCGTCGAGATCCGCTGGCCTGGCGGAGCGGCGCAGGTCCTGACCAACGTGGCGGCGAATCAGGTTCTCCGCGTGCGCGAGCCGGGCGAGTCGCGGTGGCATTGATGGGGAGCGGCGTGTTCACGGCAGCAGGGTGGTGCGAAGGAGCGCACGGGGAACGGTGCTTCCGCTCCCAAAACTCCATCGATCCCCTTCCCCAAAAAAAGAACCGGCCGCGAGGGCCGGTGCTGTGTCGAAATCGGAGGGAGATACTCCGCGTCACTCCGGCGCCTGGCCGGGTGCCACGTCCTCGAACTTGGCGTTCTCGTGGAGGAAATCGAGAACCTTCTCGTGAATGATCTGCTGGTAGATTTCGGAGAAGCCATCGCGCTTTTCCAGTTCCTTGACGAACTTGTCCACCGGCATCTGGTAGGCTGACGCGGTGGTGACAATGCGCGCGTTGAGTTCCTCCTTGGTCGCGCGGATGCCTTCCTTTTCGGCGATCTTGTGAAAAACGAAGCCGACCTTGACGCGCTCCCGGGCGCTCTGCGTGGCGGCGGCATAGATCTGGTCCTTTTCCTTGTCAATGATCTCGCGGGCCACGCCGCGGCGCTGGTTCTCGTTGACGATTTCATAGACCACGTTGCGGGTCTCGCGCTGCACCACGGTCTCCGGCAGGTCCACTTTTACCTGGTCGAGCAACGCGCGGACGATCTGGTTTCGAATGCTGCGCTTCTTTTTCTGGTTGAGTTCATTTTGCAGATCGCGGCGCACGCCATCGCGGAGCTTCTCCACGCTTTCCGCCTCCCAACCCTTCGCGAAGGCTTCGTCGATCTCCGGCAGCACGCGCACGCGCACCTCGACGACCTCGACTTCGTAAACGCCCTTCTTGCCGGCCAGCGTCTCCTGGACGAAATCCGCGGGGAAATCCACGGTCACGGTACGCTTATCGCCGGCCTTCGCACCCAGCAGTTGATCGGCAAATCCCGGGATGAACGAATCCTTGCGCGCCTCGATCCAGAATGCCTTCTGCTCGGTCAATCCCTTGGCCGTGGGCGCGAGTTCGATGATGGACCTGCCTTCGCAGGTGCCCGTATAGTTGACGACGATGATGTCACCGTCCTGCGCGGCGCGGTCCACCTTGTCGAATTTGGCGCGCTGTTCGCGCAGGGAGGCGACGGCGCGATTGACGTCGTCATCGGTGACCATGGTTGTCTCCCGCTTGGCCGGCAACGCGCGGTACTCGGGCAGGTCGAACTCGGGATAAATCTCGATCTTGGCGACGAAATGGAGCGGTTTGCCGCGGCCGAAATCCACTTCTTCGACGTCGGGGTTGCCGATGACGTTAAGATTGTTCTCCTTGATGGCCTTGCCGTAGCTGTCGGACATCACGCGGCGCTTGACCTCGTCCTCGATCTCCTTGGAGAAGGTTTTGAGCACGACGCTCGCGGGAGCCTTGCCCTTGCGGAAGCCGGGGAGCGCGGCGTTCTTCTGATAATCCTTCTCCACCTCGGCGAACATCTTGTCCACCTCGGCGGCATCGAGTTCAAAGCGCACCAGCTTTTTGCAGGGTTCGAGAGTTTCAACCGATACGTTCGCCATAAGTTCTTTGCGTCTTCAGATTCAGGAATGCCTGCCGCGCGACGCGACGGAGCGTCGTTTCGCGGCGAAGCGAGTGCGAAACCGTAGGTAACGACGCCGGGAGCGTCAAGAACTCTGGACGCGGATTTTGCCTGTCGCCGCCGGCGCGCGTCGCTTTACTCCGGTCCCATCTTGAAGTTGTCGAGGTAGAAGCTCGTGGTGTTGGTGGCGCCGCTGGTAAAGCCAGCCCAAGTCACCTTGTGGAAGCCGGGCTTCAGCGGTTGCGGCGGATAGTCGCGTCCAGCCACGCCGGGCGCGCTGACCTTCAGGGTCCAATGATCGGCAACCGCTTTGCCGAGGCCGGCAGTGATTTCAAAGTGAACCCATTCGTCGAGCGGCAGCGCCAGCGGCGGCTCCGTGCCCACGCGCAATTGGCCGTCGCGAATCGTCACCGCCGGGCCGGTGACATACTGCGCGGCGCTCCAGTCGCGCCACTCGAAGCTGACCTTCGATGCCTTTTCGATGCGCAGGTCAAAGCTGTTCTTCACCATGCCCTCGCTGAAGCGCACCGGGAAGACGCAGTGCGGATTGAACTCCTGCTTGAGCCCGGGCGCATCGGTGATCTTCAAGCTGCGCTTGCCGCCCGCGGCTGTCTCCTCGGTGACCACGATCGAGTCACCGTTCTTCTCCACGTGCAGTTCCAGTCCGCGCGGAGCCTGCCCCGGCGTCATCCGCTCGAAGCCTTCTTTGATCGGCGCCACCGGTGGCTCGGGCGGGATTTCGAGCGGCGGATATTTTGCGCTCGCAGCCAGTGCCACCCAGGCGGCGTCGCCGGTCACGCCAGCTTTGGAGGAATCGAATGGCTTGAAGCCAAGCTGGAACGCCGGCGACTCCGGCTTGAGCCGGAAATCCAGCGCGGCTGCGTTGACGAACAGCGGATCGGCGATGAGCGAATTGGTGTCGCGCCCCAGATCCTCCCAAGCAGTTTGCGTCTTGCCGAGGAACATCACCGTGCCGGTCGTGTTCCAGTAAAGGTTGCTGCGCATGGTGAGTTGAATCTTGTCCCACGGGCCGGCCAGCAGCGGACTTTGGTTGGTCCAATAAATGAGGTTGTTCTCGAAGGTGAACGAGAGGTGCGGCTCGACGCGCGTCACCTGAAGCTGGTGCTGCCGGCTGTCCACGAGAATGTTGTTCCGCAGCAGATTCGACTTGCCGTAGTGCTGATGGAAGCTGCCGGTCTTGGTGTTATAGACGAGGTTGTTCTCGAACAGAATTCCGGTGCTGCCTTCGTCCGTGTAGAGCCCCCAGCCGCCGTAAGAATAGGCGTAGATGTCGTGAAAAACATTGTTCGCCACCACGCTGCCTTCGCTCGGGCCGAGCGTGTAAATGCCGCCCATGTCGCTCAGCAGGCCCCAGCCGAGATGATGCACTTGGTTGAAGGTGATCTGGTTTCGTTTGGCCAAACCCTGCCCGTAGCCCCAGGTCCAGCCGGTGCTGATGCCGGTGTAGAAAAGGTCCGCGATTTCGTTGTGCGTAATCGTGTTGTCGCCGCTTTGGCCGACCCAGACGCCGACCGCGCACGGGAAGATGTAGCCGCCGTGCCGGATGATGTTGTTCTCCACCGTGACGCGACTGGTGCGCTCGCTCGGATTCGAGCGAATGGCGGTTTCGCCCACGCGCACGCCGCCAGCGCCGAAGTCATGGATGTGGCAGTGCCGGATGACATCATCAGTGCAACCGCGCCGAAACCAGATTCCGTAGATGCCAATGTGCCCAATCTCGCAATTCTCAAACGTGACATGCCGCGCACCGTCCACCAGCACCGCAGCCTCGATCGGCGCGGCGGCTTGCGCTGGCTCGAAACCTTTCGCGGGCGTCAGCCATTGGCCGTGCTGGAACGTCAGACCCTTGAACGAAACGTGCTCGATGAACTTTCCCGCCAGCGGGTCACCTGCCAGCACCACGAATTTCTCCGCCACCGGCGCGACGACCTCGGCGGTCTTGATGTCCTCGCCAGGCCGGGGACGATAATGCAGCGTGCCGTCGCGACCAAGGAACCACTCGCCCGGCTCGTCCAGCGCGCGGAGATAATTCTCGAAGATGAGCGGCGTGTTGCGCTTCCACGGATTCCACGACTTCATGCCTTCGCCGCTGGTCACGAGCGATTGCTCGGCCTCGTCCACCGAGTCGATGAAGCGGCGCGTGTTGTCCCAGTTGTGATAGAGCACGAGGTTCACGTCCTTGAGTTCAGCCGGCGTCAATCCGCTGATGGCCTTGAAATCATCCGGACGCAGCCAGACCGTCTGCCGCGCCTCCTTGGCCCGACGTCCCTGCACCGGTGCGAGCGCTTCCTCCTGCAAATCGAGAATGTGATGCCAGAACTTGTTCGGCGTGCGCGACCGTGTGGCCCGCTGTCCGTTCACCCACAGTTGCTCGAAATACCAGCGCCCCTCGGCCACGCCGGGAACGCGGGTCGTCCATGTTCCGTTTGCGCCGGGCTGCCAGCCGCGAATGATGCGCCCACCGCTAAAGACCGGCTTCGCTCCGGGCGCGGCCTCGTAGCTGATGGGAGCGGTCGCGCTGCCAGTGTCCTCGGGTGCGAGTTCGAGCGGCCCGGTGATTTCGTAGCGACCAGTCTGCACCATCACGCGCACCGGCTCATTGAGCGGACCGGCGGCCTTGAGCTTGCGGATGGCATCGCGCGCGCCAGTCAGCGTAGCCACCGGCCCGTCATTGCGTGCGGCATTCGGCCTTGCGAGACGACCCAGCCATTCGTCGCTGCCATCAGGCGCGACGTAAAGGTCCAGCGCGGAAACCTGAAGTGCAGAGAGAAATGCGGTGAGGGCAAGCATTCGTCCGGGCGACGAACGGAGGCAGAGGGAAAGGTTCTTCATACGGATTTTCCTGACGCCGGACCGCCGAATCCCATTCACTCCGCCGCCGCGGCCCACGGGGGATTAGGTGAAAGTGGCGATGGCAGCGCGGTTGCGGGCGGAGACGACGCTGACGGTGGAGTGGATCGCGGAGCGGTTGGGAATGGGAACTCGTGGCTACCTGAACCACCTGCTGTATCGGCGGAGGAAGGCAGGCAAGGAGCCATTTTCAAGACCCCACGGCCCACCGAAGTCGCGCTATCTGACCGCTCTCTTCATGATAATCTCATCCGGGGTCATTCCAGCGAATTCCCATCCGTCCTTGGTGAGCCCATTCATCACGATGTTCATGTAAAACGATCTTTCATCGGTCTTGTCTGGACGCGTGACTTTGCGCAATTCACTGCCGAGATGCTCAACTTTGGCTCCAGGTCGGATGATGTGGGTATTGTCGCGCCCGTCCCAACGTATGGTCAGATATTCCTGCGCCCGAGACTGCTGGACATCGGCAGCAAACAACCTGGAAACAAGGAACACACTGAACAAGATTGCGAACACAGCGGTGGCAAGATGGCGTGGTTTCATTGGCGGATTTATGGGTTGGTTTTGGTGGCTGGGAGATCAATTGAAAACCCCTCAGACTTCTGGTCGAGATCGAAGAAGAGGCGCCCGGGAATCTTGTCCTCCTGCGACCAGTATCCACCGGTCCTGAAAGCCTTTGTCTGGACATGCTGACCGGGCTTGACGGGGTAAACCTTGATGACGTAGTCGGAACTGCCAAAGTTGTGAAAGGTGCCGTCCTTGTCGCCGAAGATGGTCAGGGTCATAGGGGTCTTGCCCACGTAATCGCTGTTGGCCTCGATGCGAGCACCGGGTTCGCTTGACTCGATCTGGACATGGTAGGCGATGGTGCCTTCGCGTCCACGCTCCGCATTATCCGGAATCGTTGTTGAGCAGCCCACGAGCAACGTGGTGAAAACTATGCCGACTGAGCAGGAGAATGGGGTTTTCATTTATCGCTGAAACTACTGTCGGGGGCGGCAGCCGACAATTCGAATTGTGTCGTGCCGATATGGTTGGTTGCTGCTGGTGTCTGTGCTTGCGGTGCGGTTGGGAATGGGAACTCGTGGCTACCTGAACCACCTGCTGTATCGGCGGACGAAGGCGGGCAAGGAGTAGCCATTATCAAGAACTGACCCCACGGCCCACATCTGAACTCGAGACCATTTCACCAAAACTGCAGAGGTATTTTCAAAAGGAATGGGGAAACTGTAGTGTGGAAAACCGAAGTTCGTAGGCCCGCGCCGCACCCCCTCGCTCGAAGCTAAATGTCATCGAGCCATTCATCACTCCAGCCCCCGGCATTTCCAGAGGTCGCTGACGAAGATCACCGCTTATCGCGGATGCGTCACCACCCGGAGAAACGATTCGAGTAACGCTGCACGCCACGCCGTGCGGGAGCACTTCGGTGCGTAGGCCCGCGCCGCAGCCTGCCAGCGCGCGAGTTCAGATTCCGGCGCGCGCGCGGTCGAGTCGATCACCGCGCGCAATGCCGCGGCGTTTCCGGAGGGAAACACCGGGCCGAGTCCGTGCTCGCGCACCAAGCGACCGACGAGTTCCTCATCCGACGCAATCACCGGCCGGCCGGCGCCCGCCGCGCGCACCTGCAATCCGCTGCTACCGAAGTGGCCGATGTACGGCAGCAGCACGACATCGCACGCAGCGAACAGTTGCTTCTCCTCCTCAGCCGTCACGTAGCGGTTCACCACCACCGCACGGCCGCGTCGCACCAGTTCGGCCAGACCTTCGGCCGAGGGATCGTCAGCCGGACGCTGCCCAGCGCAGAGCAACAGCGCAGGCGAGTCTGCCGGCAGAGCCAGCATCGCCTCGACCGTCAGCGGCAGTCCTTTGCGCCGATACGCGCCGCCGTAAAACAGAAACACGCGCCGGCCTTCTGGCAGCGCGAACGCCCGGCGCGACTCTGCGCGGTCCGCGGTAAAGTCGTCGGGATACGGGTCCGGCAGATGCGCGACAGGAGCCGTCGGCCAGCGACGTTTGACATCCGCGGCGAGATAGGGATCGAGCAGCAAGAGTTGATTCAGCCAGCCGCCGCGCAGCAGACGCGCAAAGCCCAGCGCCTTGATCCACAGATTCGGCGACCAGCCGCAGCCGGCCAGATAGCGCGGGCGAAGATAGATGCCACCAAAGCGCCCGCGCAATTCGGCCGGCGGCATTTTCCCGAAGGCCGCACGGCGCAGCAGCGCGGAGGCGATCTCATCGAAGTTGTCGAGAAAGGCAAACTGGGCGCCGCTGTCGCGCAGGCAGGCAGCAACCGCGCCGACCTGACCATCGGCCACGCGCCGACCCGAAGCATCGCAGACCGGCAGCACGCGGACGCGTTCGAGCAGGTCGCCCAACTGCGCGCGGATGCGTTCCATCGGTTCGGGGCGCGTATCGATGGCGAGCGTGAGTGGATAGCCGGCGCCGAGCAGATCCTCGGTGACGAACTTGAGATAGCTGACGTGATGGCCTTCGACGCGCGGTTCGAAGACGAGAACCGGCGGACGGGCGGAGGAGGACGGCGCGACGTTCATCGTAAGCTCCACCGAAGAGACAGCCGGAAAAAAGCACAGCGCGCCTGGCACCGCCGCCGCCCGCTTTGGAGTGCGCGGACTTGTCCGCGCTTTCGGGAGGCGACTTGTCGCCGTCGCACACGAGAACGCAAGAGTGTCTGACCGAGCCGCTGAGCGCGGCCCTGCCTTGGCGACCCGTCGCCAAGGCGGTAAAAGCGATGACAAGTCATCGCACTCCAAATCTTGGTCGTCCGCACGCGAACTCCCGCCCTGGCAATGAATGGGGCGCAACCATCAAACCGTTGCATTTCGTCGCGTGGTTTCATGCGGGCGGCAGTGGGATAGGGTCATTCGCGCGTTGCGCTTCGATGGCCTTGGCGTAGCGCAGGAAGGTGTAGATCGCACCCATCCACGCCACACAGAAGCCCGCCCAGCCATCGAGGAAACCCAGTCGCAACAGGTAGCCGCGCACGAATCGCCACGGCGGACGCACCGCCAGTTCCAGGAGGCTGACTTTCCTCGATTCGGCCGCGCATTGCTGTGCAAAGAGATTGGCGTAGAGGACCGTCTTGCGCATCTGCTGATCGAACGTCTCGGCCGCGTAGTGCAGCAATTCTCCGCGCAGCTTCCCCACCGGTCCGTCCGCGTGAATCTTGTCGTGCGGATCGATGCCGCCCCAGCGCGCGCGGCCGCGTTGCCAGAGGCGCGTCTGGCAGTCCGGATACCAATCCCCGTGGCGAATCCAGCGTCCTTGAAACAGGCTGCAGCGCGGGAAACAATAGGTCGCGTTGAGCGAGGCTGCCGGGCCGCTGGCGAGCAACCGCGCGATTTCTTCGCGCAGCGCCGACGAAACAACTTCATCAGAATCGAGTCCGAGAACCCACGGCTGGGTGGCCTTGTCGGCGGCGGAGTTCTTCTGCTTCACATGGCCCTTCCACGGCTCACGGAAAACCGTCGCACCGCGTTCTTCGGCGAGGCGGTCGGTGCCGTCGGCCACGTCTTCATTGAGCACGACGATGATCTCCGCCGCCCAGCCGGCCACGCTGTCGAGCGTCCGCCCGATGCGCTGCGCCTCGGCGCCGGAGATGATGCAGACGGAAATGGGCAGCGTGCTCATGCGAGATGCCGCGCGCCACCAGTGACGCCGCGGATTGGCAAGGCTTGTACACGGCCCGGCAAGAGTGGCGCAAGCTTCCAGCTTGCGATGGTCCTGCCAATCCTCCGGATTGGCGGTGGCAACAATGAAATCGCCAAGCTGGAAGCTTGGCGAGACGGTCGCAAACCGGAGGTTTGCGCCACTACATAGAGGTCAACGGACCGGCACGACCTCGATGGTGTGCGTTATCGGTTTGATCTGGACGCGAACATCTGCGTTGCGTTCCTTCCACAGGGCCGTCAGGCGTGAGTTCACCGCCAGAAATGCTTTCGCTAGCTCCACATCGTTGCGCGACAAGTCGCCGAACTGGCGGAACTGCGTCACCATGCCCTTGATCATCGTCGTCTCGAAATTCTGTTTCGCCGCGACTGCTTCCAGCACCTTGCGAAATTGTGCATCGAAGGGCGTGTGGGAAAACTCGGCGGCAAGGTTGATGCCCGCTTCCAATTGCTGGCGGGTGAACTCTTTGCTCTCGTCGCCCCACTTCACCTGGGCGCGATTCTCGCCGAGGTTCTTCACTTTCAGCGTGAGCCGGTTCAGTTCCTGATTGAAGGGGAAGAAAGCCGTGATGCTCCGCGTTCCGTTCGGTGATTTCGCATCGCCATCGAGACAGAATGGATAGCGCGCGCTTTCGATCTCAGCCTTGCCATCGCTGCTGTTGACGATCTTGTGACCGCCCGAAGCGGTCGATGCACCGCGCAGGTCCACGACGATTTCGCCGAGGTTGCCGTCGCAGCCCAGTCCGCGAAGGAAGGCGTAGGCCATGATCAAATGTCCGTTCGGTCCGGGATGCACGCCGTCGCGACCGCATACGTCGTAGTCATTGCCGAGAGCCGCCTTGGCCTTGACCATCGAGTCCACCATCGGTTGATGCACGTCGGCGAAGATCTGCCCGGTCTGCCCGGCCAGCGCGCGGTCGATGTCGCGCAGACGACCGAGATTCACATTGTAGCCTTCGGCTCCCGAAAGCGGAGCGAAACGGTTGTTGATGAAATACCGCGTGTCCACCGCGCCCGGCGAACCCACCACCACCTTTTCCACCCCGGCGCGCTGCAATCCGGTCAGCACCTTGCGCATGGCCGACTCGTAGCCACGGCCGATTTCGTCCACATAGGGACGATACTGGCCGTCGTTCATGCCGTAGCAAAGCGTGACCACGGTGGGTCTGAAGCCGGCGAGATCGTTGTCCATGCGCCCGGCGAAACCCGAGGCCGTCTCGCCACCCCAGCCGTATTGGAAGACCGAAACATCCTGCCGCCCGGCGCAGGCGAGAAGGTAGGTCTCGATGAATTTGGAGTAGATCTTCTGCTCGGTGATCGAGTCGCCGACGATGGCCAGCCGGGCGTTGGGGGCGAGCACGGTTTCGGCAGCCGTCGCGCGCGGCAAAGCGGCGGAGACGAAGAGCGCAAGAGCAAGTGAGGGAATAAGGCGGATGTTCATTTGGATTTCAGGTTTGTCTGGAGACGGCGGGTATCTCGCGGCAATTCAGGAAAAGTGCAAAGAGGAAATATTACGGCACGAACGGGGCAAGCCCGAACCGGACGTGAGATTGGAAGTTGCGGGCAAGCTCCATTTCTTTCAGGAATGATGTTAACGACCACATCGACCAGCGATGCTCCATGAAACGACGGACGTTCAAAACGCTGCGGGCTGAACCACAGCCAGGACACCACCACCACGTTTACGTGGTGCTGCTCGCTCCTGCTGCCGGCCGACTCCGCGCGGTCCGTGCCGCCAATCCCAACCGCGATCCGAAAAAGCCCTGTGTGTATGTGGGCATGACCGGTCTGGACCCGCTCGAACGCTTCGCGAATCACCAACAGGGCATCAAGTCGTCCTCGGTGGTTAAACGACATGGCCTCCGTCTGCTGCCTGAATTCTACGCTCACCTGAACCCCATGCCATTTGCAGCGGCGGTCCAGATGGAAATCGATTTGGCTGAAGACTTGCGCCAGGCCGGGTACACCGTCACAGGCGGCCACTGATCGCCAACCCGCATTGCTGAAACGGGTAGGCCAAAGAATTTGATGCCTGGACAAGGCCGGGGATGGCCGCGAGCGAGTTGGCCGGCAGGTTCATGCCGTGACTCTCCGCATCGAGCGAAGTCCTCATTGAAAACTGTCCTGCTGCAGTCATTCGTTGACCGCCAGGGGCCGAATTGGTTCAGGCTTCAAGCCGGAGACACACTGGTTCCACGCCGCGAGCAGTTCCTGCTGATGTTGCGCCGCCCATGCGAGAACCATCTCCCTCACATGATGTGGCACGTCGCCCTGCAGAATCCGCAGCGGCCAGATGCCTACGACCAGTTCCGTATCTCCGTAGATGGCATGGAACCGCGCCTGCAAGGAACGGACGCACCACATCCTGATGACAATCCCATAAAATCGTGACAGTACAGGCATACACGTTGTCTTTCTTTGATAACCCTCTTGAGAACGGCTTTGATTACCGCCGAGGTTTGCTTTGCAGTTTTAACCTAGCTGCCAATAGAGACGCGAGCCTGCCAGATTCTATTCAACAATTCCTGTAATTGCTCATGGAATGCGGAAATTCGTCCCTCACGCCTGCTGGCAGGCATGGTAGTCATGATTGAAACCAAGTGAGTTACCGGGTGTCGCTGGCACCAATCCCGGCGCAGCCATAGTCATCGACTCAGTCACTACGCCGGCAGCCAAAATGTCGGTCCCTGCTTGTCGTTACGGACACCGTTGAAACTCCACTTGCATACCGTCCTGCAATCACCCCGGCTGCGAACATACTGCCCAGACAGTGGGATGGACGACACCCGGACTGGGTGGGGCGCGTCTGTCCCCGCGCGCCCCGAACCCCTCCCGGCCAACCCGACGGCGCGCTGGGGACAGACGCGCCCTACCCGTGCGGGTTGGGACCAAGCGTCTTCGGGTAGCCCATCCCAAGGTCTTGTCAGTAGGATCGGAAAATTGGCCGAGAGAGGTTAGCGACCGGCGACCGCCCATGCTGAACGGGGTGGAGCTTCAAAGGTGCATCTCAATCGCCGCCGCGCACGGTGCGAGGCTCATCGCGGCGTTTCGCCCGACCAATCTGGTTTCAGGCGGCGATGTTATTGGGTCTCTTCTCCGTTTGGCAGCACCCGGCCCCGGGGTGGAGGCATCTCGATCAATTGAACCGCATCCAGTTCTTCAATTCCCAGCAGATAGGCTTTGGCGATCCGGTGCATTCCGTCCAGCACCTCGCCGGAAGGCGAGAGGATGATTGGATAGGTGAGATCCGCGTCGTAAATGTCGCGCGCGTGTTCGGCGATGGTGCGGCAGGCGGGCTGGATGTTGAGCGGCCCGCCGAACCACCGGACTTCGTCAAATCCCGGGAGGTCGCGGGTGCGGACTTTCATTACCGGAAGCCCGGCGGCGAGTTCCCAGAGTTGCTCCATGCGCCAGAAACGCATCGAGCCGTCGGCGCGCGGTGGCGAGCACAGGCGGCGCGCCGCAGCGCGCTCGTTGCTGATCTTCTTTTCGATCTCGTTCATGGAGGTGCCCGGCATGGACTAGCGCTCAAACACCGCCGCTCGTGTCTCATGCCTCTGAATGATTAACCTCGCTGCTCCCCACGCCGCAAGACCGACGACGACTTGAAGCGCGAATGATGCAGTGAGCCAGATTTGCGTCTCCGAATCGCCAGTGATGTAACGCCAGCCGTCTGCTCTCAAGCAGTATGTGGCAAGCCTGACCAGCTCAGCGACCGCGAGAAAGGCAACAAGCCGCAGCAACTGCCGTAGCATCATGGGTGACCACCAAAGAGTTGCTACAGCAACACCGAATACCGGAGGCGCAATGAAATGCGTGACGACTGCGTGAACACTTGAGCCGAGACTCCAGAACAGACCCGCAACAACTGCGAGAGCGAGAAGAAGGGGCGCGCGCCATCTCATGGCATTGTCGAACAGTCTGACAGGTTCGGCCGTCTTCGTGGCCACTCACTTGAGTTCCTTCACCTTCAAATCGCGGAACTCGATGCGGTAGCCTTCGCCTTCGAGACCGAGACGCCCCTTTGGGGCGGCGCAATCGGCATACTCGCACGTCACCGCGCCGTTGACCCAGAGCGTGAGCTTCGGCCCGCGCGCCGTGACTTCCATCGTGTTCCATTCGCCGGCCGGCTTCACGCGCCCGTCTTTCAACTGTTTCTGGAGGCTGAAGAACTTCTTCTTTCCATCCGCCGCCGGCGTCTGCCCGAAGAGGAAGCCATCCTTGCCATCGCCGAATTGCGCCTGATGCCAGATGGCGCCGTCAGGCGAGTTGCGCACGTAGGCTCCGCTGTTGTAGCCCGTCTTGCCGTCCACCTTGGTGTAGCGAAATTCAAAGTGGAAGATGGCGTCGCCGAAATCGCGATCGCAGAGCAGCATGTCGTGTCCGCCGTCGCCGTCGCAGACGAGCATCTTCGCGGCGGCATCCACATGCCATTGCTGGCGTCCGAGCTTGCCGCCGGGCGGCACCGGCACGCGTGACCAGCCGGCGAGATCGGCTGCGGGAAGGATGTCGATCCAGCCTTGCGCATCGGTTTCCAGCGCGCTGGAAGTCGTGCCGGCATCAGCGGCGCGGAGTTGAAGCGCGCCATTGACACCGAGGAGCGCGATGAGCAGAGAGGCGATTTTGAGAGCAGATGATTTAAGCATGGACGTGATGTATCGGAAACGCCATGCCGAGGCAAGCAGCGGCGCGGCAGAAACGCAGCGTAGTGGCGCGAGCCTCGGGCTTGCGGCAGTGTCACCAAGCTTCCCAGCTTGGTTTTGCGGACTGGTCCGTTCGCCAATCCAGAGGCTTGGCGTGACTCTCGCAAGCTGGAAGCTTGGGCCACTGCCAAGCCCGCCGCTATTTTGGCAGCGCAAACGCCACGTAGGCGTCGCCGTAGGGCGTGCCGAGCTTGTTGCCGCCGGTCGCGGCGATGACGATGTACTGCCGGCCGTTCACTTCGTAGCTGGCGGGCGGCGCGTTGCCGGTAAATGGCAGCTTGGATGACCAAAGCTCGGCGCCCGTCTCCTTGTCGAAGGCGCGGATCTTGTTGTCCCGCGTCCCGGCGCAGAACACGAGCCCGCCCGCCGTCACGATGGCTCCACCGTAGTTTTCGGTGCCGGCGTTCTGGTGGCCTTCCGCCGCGAGTTCGGGGTGTTCACCCAGCGGCACGCGCCAGATCAGCTTGCCCGTGTTCAGGTCGATGCAGTTCAACGTGCCCCACGGCGGCTTGTTGGCGGGATAGCCTTCCGGGTCGTAGAACTTCGGGTAGCCGTTGACGCTGTAAGTCGGGCGCTCGGGCGGCCTGGTCCGGGGTTTCACAAAGCCATCGCGCACCAGGAGGTAATCAACCAGCGCCGTGAGATCGTCCTCGGTGATGTCGGGATGGGCCGGCATGGCGTTTTTGCCCTCGCGAATCTGCTTTCGCACCACCTCCTCGCTCAGGCGCAGTCGCAAGCCGCGCAACGGCGGGCAGGTGCTGATGCCCAAACGCGTCGGGCCGTGACAGGCCATGCAGGCTTGCTCGTACACCTGCCGACCGCGCGTCTTCGGAGCATTCAAATCGTCCGGCGGATCGTCGTCGCGAAACGCCCCGATGATCCAGCCGACGTGATTCGCCGAGACGTAGATCCGGCCAGTGTCCGCGTCAATGGCCGCGCCGGTCCACTCCGCGC
Source organism: Limisphaerales bacterium (assembly GCA_038249465.1). GTDB lineage: Bacteria > Verrucomicrobiota > Verrucomicrobiia > Limisphaerales > JBBRWD01 > JBBRWD01. The sequence goes on from JBBRWD010000004.1 coordinate 141,983, forward strand.
CGCCGTCGATGCCGAAGAACAAATTCGCGCGGCCTTCAGCGCAGGGAACAAAGAAGCCCTTGATCGCGCTGGCGAACTGGGTCTTGGCCCAGCCTTCGACCTCGTCGTTGCGTTTGGTAAGGTCAGCCTCGGTGAATTCCATGCGCAGGAACGGCTCGGGCAATTCGACATCCGGCTGATACGGCCAGGTGCGTTCGCCCTTGAGCGTGCTGGTGGGCGCGCGGCGCAGGCGGAACGGGAAAACCGGCTGGCCGGTCACACGATCGAGCAGCAGCGTGTTGCCGATCTTGGTGCAGGCGGCCACCACATCGACGCGCTTGCCGTCGCGCGTGATGGTGCCGAGGCCGGGCGGCGCCGAGATGTCGAGATCCCAAAGGTCGTGCCGGATTTCCTGGAAATGCCAGAGGCGTTTGCCGGTGCGCGCGTTGATGGCCACGAGGCAATTGGCGAAGAGATTCTGGCCGAGATGGCTCACGCCGATGAAATTGGGTTTCGGTCCGCCGGTGGTGATGTAGGCGATGCCGCGCGCTTCGTCCATCGCCATGCCGGCCCAGCAGTTCGCGCCGTAGCTCTCCGTGCGATCCCAGGTGTCGTAACCGAATTCGCCCGGCTCTGGAATGGTGTGAAACGTCCAGAGATGTTTGCCGGTGACACTGTCGAAGCCCCACACGTCCTTCTCGAAGCCGGGCACGACGATGATGTTCTCGAAGATGGCCGGGCACGCGGTCGCGGCGCCAAAGTCGCCTTGCGCCATGCCGGGCAGCAGCGCGCGTCCGCTTTCGCCGAACGTGGCGACGGGCCGGCCGGTCTTCGGATCCAAGGCGTAAAGGTGTTTGCCCGCGCAGAAGAAAACGCGCGGCGTGGAACGGGTTTGCCACCCGCCATCCGATCGAGTGGCGTCTGTGACGGGTTGCATGCCCGTCCCATCCAGCGGCGCGCTGGGGACAGCGCGCCCTACCCCGCCATCCCAGTAAATCAACCCCCGAAACGCGGGCCGGCCCTCGGGTTGGTAACGCCACAGTTCGGCGCCGGTCTCGGCATTGACCGCCACAACGTGTTTGCCCGGCGTGGGCGCGAACATCACGCCATCCACGATGATCGGGTTGCACTGGATGTTGTTGCTGCCGTCCTTCGAATGATAGGTCCAGGCGACCTGGAGATTGGTCACGTTCCGGCGGTTGATTTGATCGAGCGCCGAGAAGCGCGTGCCGCCGTTGTCGCCGTGCGAGCGGTGCCAGCCTCGGTAAAGCTCGCGCTTCGGCAGGCCGTTGGCGGGCGTCAGTTCGTCGGGCTTGGCGGCGGGGATGATTTGGAAGAGCGGCAGCTTCTCGCGTTCGGCCGCATCTTCGACGGTCCAATAGGGTGAATTGGTGTTGGCGGTGCCTGCGGCGGGCAGGTCATTGAAATTCCAGAGCCCGAGCGTTGCCGCGTCTTTCGTCAGCGGCTGTGTTGGCGCCGCCGTAAATTCCCGCACACCGCGCGAGAGGCGGACATCATCGACGAGCCCATCGCAGCCGATGTTGCCCTCGACGAGCTGGCCAAAGGCCAGACTGCCTGGCACAACCGTGCCGCTGCGAGCGGCGGCTGCTCGGTCGAGCACGAGTTGTGCATCAACGAAGAGCCGCACGCGCGCTGGTTCCAGAATTGCGGCGAGATGATGCCACTGGCCGTCGCAGATGTTCACCTCCGACTTGAACTCACCGCCGCGCCCCGGCTGGTACACGCTGAAGACGCCGCTGTCGGCGTAGGAGTAAAGCTCCCAATGTTCGGCGGACGACTTCGGATCGCTGGCGACGAGAATGTTGAAGCCGTCTTTGCTGTTGAGCTTGGCGAAGCACTCTACGGTGAGGGGGCGGTTGCGGTAGGCGGTGTTGCCTTCGACGACTTGGCCGGAAGCGAGGGCTTGGCCGAAGGCGGGCGAGAGCGATGAAGAAGAAGACGGGGCATTCAGCCGCGACGGCTGTGCTACTTTTGCGCGCCAGGTGCGGGGTTGTGGCTTGGCGCCGACGGGATGTCCGGGCTCCTGCGCGATCAGCCAGTCCAAGCCATCGAGGTTATCCTGCAAGCGACCCTCGGCGTCTTCGTCGGTGTGGTTGAGGATGCCAATCGGACCGCGCCAGCTGCTGTCGCGAACGATGGCGAGCAGTTCGGGATCGAGGTCGCCCTGACCGAGTGGCACGATCTTCTGACCCAGCCGTTCGCCGTCGCGCACCATCCCGTTCAGATTCAGCGCGAGGAGATACGGCTTCATCTTGGCCAACAATTCACCAAAGCGCGCCACGTGGTCGTGTCCGTGATGCTGGTTATAGACGATGCCGACGTTGGTCAATCCACCGGCGCGGAGCTTCTCGATGATAGCGATCTGGTTCTCCGGTTCACCGAACCACCCGCCGTGATTGTAGAGCGCCACCGTGCAGCCGATCTTCGACGCCGCCTCGGCGATCGGCCGCAGACGCCCGGCCTCGGCCGCGACCCGCACCGCGTGCTCTTCGGCCGTCTTGGGAGCTTCTCCGCTGCCGGTCACCCAAAGCTGCACGTCGCGAAGGTTGTGCCGTTGCAACACGTCGAGGATTTGCTTCGCCTCATCGTTGAGCGCGCCCGGACACCACCAGGCCAGCAGGCGGATGTGATGACGCCTCAGCGCGTCCATCTCGGCGTCAAAGGTCGGGATGTGCTCGGCGCGGTAGTCGTAGGCGAAGAGCTTGAAGCCCAGTTTCTCCATCATCGCGGCGCGTTCCTCGGGTCCGCGCTTCTTCGCATCAAAGGGCACGATGCACCACGCGACGAGATTGCTGCGGGCGAACAAGGTCGGCACAGGCGCGGCGGTTACATTCCCTGATAGCGTCAGCGAAAGCACAAGTAGCAGCGCGGGCGCCCATCGCAGCGTAGCGGCGTGTCGGCAGACCGCCGCTTTCTTCTCACCTGAACAAAAATGGCGGCGCTCTGCCGAGACGCGGCTACGACGACGAGGTTCACCGAAAGATCTCATGATGGCTTCAGTTTTCAGCGGACAAGCGCGGATCAATCCAGAAGCTGGCGCTCATGTCGAGCATCAGGCGGTTGCGCCCTCGCGGATGCGCCGCCCGGCCAGCTAGCCACGGCGCGACCGTGGCGATGGTGTTCGGAAAATAGGGGTCCACCACCAGTTCGACTTCATCGAACGACGACGGCTGGCCGACCTGCGGGTTGCCGGCCAGCCGCAGGTCGCTCAGCGCGCTTTCCGCCGTCTTGTTCCAGAAGTTGTCCAGCGGCACGGGCGAGTTGGTGCGGTCGAATCGCCACAGCCAGTACGCGGTAACCACGCCGGGAACATCAGCGCGAAACGCCTGCGCTACTTGCGGCGCCTCAAGCAGCCGCGAAGCCGCCACGGCCGGGCAGATCCAGATGGCGTCGTTGCCGAGATGCTCGCTGAAGGTTGCCGCCGCCCAGCCGGCGCGCGGATCGGAAGGCGGCCAGTCCATCCACGGCCGATAGCCGAGCGCTGCCTTCAAATCGAGCCGATTGGGGAAGCGATCATTGTGTTCACCTTGATACAACGCGAAGGCCACTCCGATCTGACGCAGGTTCGAGAGGCAGGCCGCCTGTCGCGCCTTGCGTTTCGCGCGCGACAACGCAGGCAACAACAGGGCCGCAAGGACGGCAATGATGGCGACCACAACCAGCAATTCAATCAGCGTGAAACCCCGTCGGCGAGAGGGTGCGGCGGCGACGGCCAGCGGCATTGGGGACGATGGCGGAGGAATCGACGTGAACAGATTCCGGAACACGCGGCCATCAAACCGGGAGCACGCGACGAGCGCAAGTCTGGCCGAGCGGCGGGCTGAACCCGGCTCGTGTCCACCGCTGACCCACAAAAAGAAAGCGCGGACGAAATGTCCGCGCAGGCAAAAAATGGTCCTCGCTGAGAGGGAAGGTGTCCGCCACTCAGTAGCTCCGCCCCGCCCTGGCCAGGGGAGTCATGCCCCGGCGGACATTGGTGCGCAACGCCGGCGCGGGCGAGGTGATCGCTTCCATCACCTGCGTCGGATGCTTCTCATAGCTGTTCAGGTAATTGCGGATGGAGAGCAGGGCTTGCGAGTGAATCTGGCTGATGCGCGATTCGGTGACGCCAAAAGCCTCGGCGATTTCACGCAAGCGGAGCCCTTCAAAATAATAGAGCGCGAGCACCTTGCGCTGCGCCTCGGGCAGATGAGTCAGCCGGCGGAGCACGAGTGCGGCGAGTTCACGTTCGGCCGTGCGTTCGCCCGGGTCGGGCTGCTGTGGATCGGCGATGGCTTCATGCTGGGTGGCCTCGCCTTCCTGCTCGGCGCTGCGCATGGAGTCGAGGCAGACGAAGGTCGCAGGTTTGATGGTCTCGGCCAGCTCCTCGTAGGACGAGAGCGAGATGTCGAGTTCCTTGGCCATTTCGAGGTCGGTGGGGGCGCGGCCTTTCTTCTGCTCCAGCACGCGCATCGTATTGTGGACATGGCGGGCCTTTTCATGCACCGAACGGGGCACCCAATCGAGCTTGCGCAGTTCATCGAAGACCGCGCCGCGGATGCGCACCCGGGCGTAGGTCTCGAAGGCGACGCCGGCTTTCGGGTTGAAGCGGCGGATGGCATTGAGCAGTCCGACCAGGCCGGCGCTGTAGAGCTCCTCGGTGGCGGCGTGGCTCGGCAGATTCATGGCCAGTCGGTTGACGACCGTCTTCACCAGCGGCAGATGTTGTTTGACAATCTCCTCCTCGCACGCGCTGCCATGGCCGGACCGCGCATAGCGTTTCCACACATTGACGGGCTTGGCGGCCGGGCGGGTTTCGGCGGCAAAACCATCTTCGACTTGAGGCAGGAAAGCGGATTTCATGGCGTGTGGTGGTTGAGTCAGGGGCAGGCTGACGGCTTGGTTTCTGAGGTGTGGTGAGGCAGGAGGGGCGACTCGGCGGCCGCTGCCCGGCGCAGACGGATATGCAAGCCGCGTCCGAAACGGTGCGGCGGGCGGACGGTCACTCCTTCGTCCATCGCATCGACATGCACCCAGTCGAGCCGGGCACTGTTGCCCGAGTGCTGACCGGTCTGGACTTGGAATGATGTGATCATCGAGGGGACGTTTAGCAAAAGGTTTGCCAGCGTGAGAATAGGACTGGAAACAAAGGCCAGACCGCGTTTGGCGGGGAGTTCCGCGGTTCCGCCCCAAGGCCGGATGACCGGTCATCGGCAGAACACGGAAGAATTTAAGGGAGAATTTCGCCGGGGCGGAAAAATATGCCGGTGGGCCGGTCTCCGGCGCCGTTCAAGAATCGCGGAGTGCGCGGGTTGCGTGCCATCCTCCCCCCGCCCAATTGCCAGGCTCGGTCGATGATGGTTACGGTGAAGATAACGCGCAGGATTCCGCCGGACACCCACGGCCAGACCGTGGCGCCCAGCAAGTGCCATTTTGCCCGCGTGACATCCCGGCGGACTCTTGTTTAATCTCCGGCTCCCGGTTTCATCCCGGCTCAACCACTGAATGACTATGCGCTCTGACACGATTAAAAAAGGCTTTGAACGCGCGCCGCACCGCTCGCTGCTCCGCGCCACCGGTTCCATTGAATCCGAGTCCGACTGGGACAAGCCCTTCATCGCCATCTGCAATTCCTACACCGACTGCATCCCCGGTCACGCCCACCTCAACGAGGTCGGTATGCTGGTGAAGCGCCTGGTGCGCGAAGCCGGCGGCGTGCCTTTCATCTTCAACACCATCGGCGTGGACGACGGCATCGCCATGGGCCACGGCGGCATGTTGTATTCGCTGCCCTCGCGCGAACTCATCGCCGATTGCGTCGAGACGATGATCAAGGCGCATTGTTTTGACGGCATGGTGTGCATTCCGAACTGCGACAAGATCGTTCCCGGCATGTTGATGGCCGCCATGCGCGTGAACATTCCCACCATCTTCGTCAGCGGCGGGCCGATGGCTGCGGGCATTGCCGAGCATGCGCAGGACGGTGAACTGCCGGCGCACCTCCAGGGCGCGTCGCAGAAGTCCGACCTCATCTCCGTCTTCAAAGGCGTGGCCGAACTTCAGACCGGCAAGATCACCGAAGAGCAATTGACGAAGCTCGAGCAGAGCGCCTGCCCGACCTGCGGTTCCTGCTCCGGCATGTTCACCGCCAACTCGATGAACTGTCTCTGCGAAGCGCTCGGCATCGCGCTGCCCGGCAATGGCACCGTGCTGGCCGTCTCCAAGGAACGCGAAGCTCTCTACGAACGCGCCGCGCGCATGATCATCAAGCTCGTCGCGATGGACCTCAAGCCCCGCGACATCGCGACCATCGAAGCCTTCGACAACTCGCTCGCGCTCGATGTGGCGATGGGCGGTTCGACCAACACCATTCTGCACACGCTCGCCATCGCGCGCGAGGCGGGCATCGCCTATGACATCAAGCGCATCGACGAGATCTCGCGTCGCGTGCCATGTCTCGCCAAGGTGTCGCCCTCCTCGAATTACCATGTGCAGGATGTGCATCGCGCCGGCGGCATCCACACCATCCTTGGCGAACTCAAGCGCATGGGCGCGCTCACGGTTTCCTGCCGCACGGTCACCGGCAAGACGATCGGCGAAAACATTGACGAGTGGGACATCCGCTCCGAGCACTGCACCACGTGGGCGAAGGCCTCGCGCGTCGCCGGTTGCTCGGCGCTGGTGCTCGATCCAAATGACAAGCTCGGACCCGCCGCGCGCACCGCGAGCGGCAATCTCGCGCCCAAGCCGATGATGTTTTTCCCGGGCGACACCCGCGCCATCACGCTGTGGCGTTTCGCGGCGGCCTTCAACATGGGCGATGCCGCCGTCGCGGCGTCGCTCTTCGCCGAGGACGGGGAATTGCAGGTCGATGACCTCGTCCGCTGGAAAGGCCCGGCCGAGATTGAGGAAGGCTTGAAGGCGAAGTTCGCCGAGTTCAGGGGACTCGTGCGGGCCGAACTGGCCAGCCTGAAGGGTTCGCCGGTCATCGTCCTTTGGCAGTACACCAAGGAAGGCGGCAAATCGATCAAGACGCTCCTGCGTGTCTCACGCTTCCGGGCTTGGATCATTGCCCGCGCCTATCACGATGTCCGCCCCGTCTCCCTCAAGGAAGTGCTGCCAGCCGGGCTGATGCCTTACGACTCGGCATTTCTTTTCAATCCCAACGATTGCATCCGCACCAAGGACACGGCCTACACCGCGGACGGCGGTCTCTCGATTCTCTACGGCCAGCTTGCGCCCGAGGGGTGCGTGGTCAAGACCGCCGGCATCAGTGATGCCTTCAAGGCGTACTGCGGACCGGGCTTCGTCTTCGAGGGACCGTGCGTGATCTTCGAGAGCCAGGACGACGCTTGCGCGGGAATTCTGGCCGGCAAGGTGAAGGCGGGCGACGTGGTCATCATCCGCAACGAGGGACCGCGCGGCGGTCCTGGCATGCAGGAGATGCTCTCGCCGACGAGCTACATCGCGGGAATGGGCCTGGGCGACAAATGCGCGCTGGTCACCGACGGCCGCTTCAGCGGCGGCACCGCGGGTGCGTGCATCGGTCACGTTTCGCCGGAAGCGGCGGAAGGCGGGCCGATTAGTCTGCTCAAGGAAGGCGACCGCCTGCGCATCGACTTCCCGAACCGCAAGATCGACATCCTCGTGGACGCAGCCGAACTGGCGGAGCGGAAGAAAACGTGGCACCCCGCGCAGCGCGATCTGACCGGCTGGCTGGCGCGCTATCGCAAGCTCGTTGCCAACGCGAGCCGGGGGGCGATTCTTGGTGCCTGATTATTGCGTTTCGGGGCCTGCTGTCATCGAGGCGGCGGGTGCGCTGGAGACGGCGTGGAAGCGGGGATTCCTCACCGGGTCGCGCGGCTTCGCCGATGACCGGATCACCGGCATGAATCTCGGCTGGGAGGTGCCGGGATTGTTCGATGTGGAGATGCAGGTGCGTGATCTCAGCCTTGAAGTCCGTGCGCGCTGAACCAGAAACCCGCAGTTCAAATCGCCACAAAAGGCACAAGAGGCGCAAAAACCCTCGCGATGGCAGCGCTTGGGGCAGGTTGACCTGCTTCAACCGGCAGGTAAATGAAGAGCGTCCGATCCGATTTCCCGGTGGGTTCTTGAGCCTTTTGTGCCTTGTTGCGGCCGCTTCAATTGCGCTGCCAGGCGGCGGCTTACTCCATCGCCGCGAGGCCGCCGCGCAGGGCGTCCAGCACGCGACGCTGGCGATCGTCGCTCAGAGGATGCTTGTCCTTCTCGCTCGGCCCGACACTTTCCTGCACGTAGAAGGTGTCGATGGCCGCGCCCTTCTCGGTGGTGATCTTGGCCAGCGCGATGTCCACGCCCAGCTTTGAAAGCACCTTGGAAACAACGTAAAGAAGGCCGAGCCGGTCCTCGGTCTCCAGGTCGATGACCGTGCGCCGGTCGGAGGGTTCGCTGTCGCAACGAAGACGTGTCGGGATGCGTTCGCCTTCGAGCGATTGATAGAGGGGTCGCGACGGCCGGGCGCGCGCAATGAGCGAGGTGAAATCCACCAGGCGCATCGTCAGCGCCCGGCCGACAACGCTCTCGAATCGCTCCCGCTCCTCCTTGCTCACCGGCCCGCCCACACGCGCGTCCGTGACGAAGAACGTGTCGATGACCACCCCGTCGGTGCGGGTGAAAATCTGCGCGCTGAGAATGTTGATGCCGGCCGCACTGAAGGATCCGGCCAGCGTGCTGAAGAGTCCGGCACGGTCCCAGGTGCAGATCTTCGCGCTGGTGTAGCCGCGGTCGGGTTCGGAATGCCAGTGGACGATCGGTTTGAGAGCTTCTTCGCCTTCAGAGTCGATGGTGCGGCGCATGAAACGGTGCGCGAGCTGGATGTCGGTCGCGATCTCTTTCGCCGGCTGGATCTCGAAATAACGTCCCGGGAGGTTCGCGAAATGCCCCGCGACCTCGTCTGGCTCGATCCCGGCGGGGAGCAATCCCCGGATTTCTTCTGCCAGAAGCTCGCGCTGCTTTTCCTCGACGCGGAGGAATTCCGGGCCCTGCTGGAGCTGGGTGATCGTCTTGCGATAAAGCTGGGTGAGCAGCAGATCCTTGAAGCCGTTCCACAGCTTGTCGCTGGTGGCCAGGGTGTCGGCCACGGTGTGGAGCGTGAGCATGCGGAGGTTCTCAGGCGTCTGGACCACCGCCGCAAACTGGCGGATGACCGCCGGATCATCGAGGTCGCGCCGCTGGGACACGGACGACATCGTCAGATGATGCTCAATAAGCAGCCGCAGCGAATGGGTGGTGGCCCCGTCGAGCGCCAGCCGTTTGGCGACGCTCTCGGCGTGGCGTCCGCCCACCTCGGCGTGATCGCCGAAGTTTTCCGCCTTGCCGGAATCGTGCAGCAGCAGGGCGAGGTAGAGCAGGAACGGGCGTTCGATGTTTTGCAAAATGTCGGCGTAATGGCTCAGGCCGGACACGGTGGATTCCCACAGCCCGTCCAGCTTCTCGATGCAGACCAGCGTGTGTTCATCGGCGGCGTACTGATGATAGAACTCGTGCTGGACGAGGTTGGTGAGCCGGCCAAACTCGGGCATGTATTTGCCCAGCAGCCCGACCTCGTGCATGGCGCGCAGGATGCGGGAGACGCTGCCGCGCTGGTTGAGGATTTCGAGAAAGGTGGCGCGGACGTGTTCATCGAGGAGGAAGCTCTTCTTGACCAGCCGCAGATCCTCGCGGATGAGCTGCACCAGATCGGGATGCAGCTTGAGCCCGCGCTGCTGCGCGGAGAGAAACACCCGCATGAGCCGGCGCGGTTGCGTCTTGAACACCTGCCGGTCCGCGGCGCGAATCTGGCCCTGGGCAAAGAGAAATCCATCCACCGGCGCGGACGGCGCCGCCTTGCGGAAAGGCGCAGTGATGAAATGCCGGAGGTCGTCGAGTTTCGATGGCTTGGGCTGGAGCGCGAGGCGTTCCTCGATGGTGCGGGTGATGAGATACAGGTTGCGGAAATGCGTGTAGAGATCGCGCATAAACCGCTCGATCCGCTGCACGGGCGAGCGCTCGGGGTAGCCGAGCTTCAACGCCACCGGCGGCTGGAGGTTTTTGGAAAGCGCGTCCACCGGGCGGTTGACCTGGTAATGCAGCTCGTGGCGCACGCGCAGAATGAAATCGTAGGCCGCCACGAGCTGCTTGCGCTCACTGGCGGTGATGGCGCCGCGCTTCTCAATCTCGTCGAGCGTGCGCGTGCCGTACTTGAACCACGCCATCCAGAGCAGGTTCTGGTAATCGCGCAGGCCGCCGCAACCGTTCTTCAGGTTGGGCTCCTGCATGGTGGGCGAGTTGCCGAACTTCTCGCGGCGGACCTTCTGATCCTCGAACCGCTGCGCGAGGTATTCGTCCTCGTGGCCCTTGACACATTTGGTTTCGACCGCCTTCTGCAATTTCTCGAACAGGCGCGGATCGCCGGCGATGAAGCGCGCCTCGATGAGCGAGGTCTTCGTCTGCATGTCGGTGTTGGCCATCTGCACACAATCGGCGATGGTGCGGACGCACTGGCCGACCTTGATGTTGAGATTGATCAGCGGGTAGTAGATGCCGTCGATGAGGCGGGCGAGCGAAGGCAGGGGCTTGGTGCCGGCCACCACCTGGCCTTCGTGCAGGAACATGATGTCGATGTCGCTGCGCGGACAGAGTTCGCCACGCCCGTAACCGCCCAGCGCCACCAGCGCCATCGGGGGAAATTCCTTGCGGGCCTGCGGCGAAAGACTCGCCTTGCTCGCCTCGAACAGGTGGCGGATCAGTTCGTCCATCATGAACGACAGCGCGCACGCAATCTCCAGCCCCCCGCCGTCGGCGCGATGCGCCAGGTGAATGCGGTGTGCCGCCACCTTGAGAAACGCCTTGTGATGGGCGATGTCATTGGCCGGGTTTCCGCCGCTGGGTTCGCCGAGCCGCGCCACCGCGTCCGCCCTGATTCGTTCCTGCAATTCCGCTAGAGTCCGCATTCTGCGCGGACTTTGCAGGCAACCCGCAGTGAAGGCAAGCGACAGAAAAAATGCGGGAGCGCTGCGGCCAGAACACGCGTGGGGACGTCCCTCGGGCGCATCCGCGCACTGCCCCCGGCGCGCGGCCTTCAGGCCGCTTCGATGTTCGGGGGACAAGGTGTAATCATTGGCCGGCGGCCTGGCGCACGTTGAAGCGACGTCACCGTCGCGCTCCAGCCCCATTGCCTCCGGGGGCAGTGTGCGGCGGATGCGCCCACGTCCCTCCCCACCCAGGACGCAACCTTGCCGCCCGGCCGGGGTTTGTTAAACTGTGCGCACCAATGACCGGCCCTCTTGATCCCGATGCCGCCCTGATGACCCTCGTCAAGCAGGGTGATCGCGAGGCGTTTGCCCGGTTGGTTGAGAAATACCAGCAGCCGGTCATGAACCTCGTCATCCGGCTCCTGCGCGATCCTGTCGAGGCCGAGGATCTCGCGCAGCAGGTGTTCGTGCAGGTCTTCAAATCCGCCGCGCGCTACGAGGTTTCAGCGCGCTTCTCGACCTGGCTCTTCACCATTGCGCGCAATCTCTGCCTCAATGAAATCCGCCGGCGCTCGCGGCACCCCGCCGATTCGCTGGATGAAACTGTCGCGGGCAACGACGAACAGCCGCTGCGCCAGCCCGCCGACACCAGGACGGCCACGGCGCCCGACGCGATGCTCAAGGCCGAGCTTTTTGCCAAGGTCGAGGAAGCCATCGCCGCACTCCCCGAAAATCAGCGCACGGCCATCCTGCTCTGCCGCTACGAGGATGTTTCCTACGAGGAAATCGCCCGCGTCCTGGGCGTCTCGGTGTCCGCCACCAAGTCGCTGATCCACCGTGGACGCGAAGCGTTGAAGTCCCGCCTGAAGCCCTATTTGCGCACCGGCGTCTGGACGGATCCGGCATCTCAAATTGATGCCACGACGGCGAAACTTTGTCCGCCGTCTGGCGTTAAACCCAAGGCAACCGCATGAACGAATCCGACTTTATCCAACTGAGGGAAGCAGGCTGGCGCCGGCGCCTGACGCCGGAGGAGGAGAAGCAACTCCGCGCCTGGCTGCACGAACACCCGGAATCCACCGGCGACTGGCGGGACGAGATGGCGCTCAACACCGCGCTGGCGTCGCTGCCGGATGCGCCCGTGCCATCCAATTTCACCGCGCTCGTGCTGCAGCAAGTGGACCGCGAATCAGCGCGTGAGGACCGCTCCACCACGACCGCCGGCTGGTGGACTCGCCTCCGGCTTGGCTGGCTGCCGCGCGCGGCAGGAGCGGCGGCGGTGGTGCTCTTGCTGGGCGCCGGTGGGTGGCAGTATCAGAATTTCCGGCACCAACAGATGGCACACGGACTCGTGCAATTTTCGTTCGCGGCCGCAGCGGTGCCGGAGCCTCAGGTTTTCGGTGATTTTGACGCCATCCGCCGCCTCAATCCCGCGCCGCCCGCCACGGACGAGGCGCTCTTCGTCGCGCTCAACCAATGACGACGGGAGCGTTCAACGACGCGCGCGGCGGGAAACAGGCCAACCTCGGCCATTTTTCCGCCGTCGGAATTCTGGTGCTGGTCTGCGTTGGCGTCTCGCCGACACAGGCTCCAGCTCAACCGCCCTCGCCGCTCATTTTGAATACGGGTCCGACGTTGCCCGGCATGCCTCCGATGCCGCCGTCCTGGCAATCGCCGGTGGATTTTTTCCGCCGCCTGCTGGCCGCCGGCCCGGCGGAGCGTGAACAATTGCTCGCCGACAAGACTCCCGCCCATCGCCAGGTGTTCCTCAACAGCCTGCGCGAATACGAGGCGCTGCCCCCGGACGAGCGCACGACTCGCCTGGCGGCGCTCGATCTCCGCTCCTTCCTCACGCCATTGCTGCTGCTGCCCGCGAGCAACCGCGTCGCGCGCCTCAACACGGTGCCCGAAACAATGCGTCCGCTGGTCGAGGCGCGCCTGCAGGTGTGGGATGAACTTTCGCCGGAGTCGCAGAAGCTCGTGCTGCAAAATGAGAAGGTGATGCGTCTGGTGGTGTCGGGTGATCGCGGCCCGGAACGCGAACTAAACCTCGTTCCACTGAATTCGGCCCAGTTCAAGCAACTCGAGACGGACATCGCGCGCTGGCGGGAGATGCCCGATGGCACACGCGAGCGGATTTACGGGCAGTTTCAAAAAATCTTCGACGCCACGGACCGGCAGCAGCGCGACACCTTTGCGCCGCTCAACACCGCGGAACTGCAGCAGATGCGGCGGGCGCTGGATAACTTTCGCAAGCTGCCCCGGGCCCAGCGCGATCAGTGCCTGGACGGTTTCAAGAAATTCACCGAGCTGTCCACCGAGGAACGCCGCCAGTTTCTCCTCAACGCGGAGGAATGGCGGCGCATGGAGCCGGAGGAACGCCGCTTGTGGCGCCAGTTGGTGGAGCGCATGCCGCCAATGCCGCCGGGTTTCGGCGGGCCGCCGTTGCCGCCGCATCCGCGGGTGCCGGTGCTGCGGCCCGACGCGTCGCTCGTTTCCACCAACCGGTGAGAGCGCGGACGACGCTTTGGAGTGCGGAGACTTGTCACCGTTTGGCCGCCTGGCCGACTCGTCGGCCGGGCAGAGCCGCGTCGAGCGGCTTGGAGGTATTTCTCGCGCACACCCGTTCGACGGCGACAAGTCGCCTGCGCAAAAGCGGCGAGAACTCGCCGCACTCCAAATCGTCGGGGTGGCGGCTGGCCGCGCGATGAACTCAGTCGGAACGGCGCCAGCAAGATGAGTCGGGGCGCATCCGCGCACTGCCCCCGGCGCGCGGCCTTGAGGCCGCTTCAGCGTTCGATGGGTGTTGGCGAAACATTGCCGGACGGTCTCTCGAACGATGAAGCGACGTAAACGTCGCGCTCCAACCCGGTTGCCTTCGGGGGC
>JBBRWD010000005.1:0-140353 GCA_038249465.1 Limisphaerales bacterium
CAATGAACACCACTGGCAGGCCGGCCTGCAGCTTCCCTTCCGGTTCACCGCTCAATCCAGCAGGACGCGTCGCCCCGCGCAAGCCACGAATGTTTCTCCCACGAAAGGGTCCGCCAGCAGGCGGTTGGTCGGCTCCTGAGAAACTAGACGTGTAAGTGGTTGGTTTTCATGGTTGGGGTACCAGTTGATAGTTGAGGGAGGCGGCCAGGTTTTGCAGGCGGGCCAGCTTCCGGCGTTTCATCTTGGCCTCCTCCTGGGCGAAGACTTCCGGGTTGAAGGGTTGCCGGTCCTTCGTGAGGGAGAGTGTTCCGCACGCCGCGCCCGCGTGCCTCCGCGCAACGCCCCGGAGCGCGGCTGTGTCGAAGACCAGCCGCAGCAGTTTCACCACGAGCGGCCGATGGAATTTCCCGCAGGTTTCCCGACCGGTGGCCCGCTGCGGCTGGTCGAGGACGACTCAACCGCGCTCCGGGGCATGGGCGTTCGGGAGTGTCATCTCCCCTTTCGGGAACCGCCTGGCCGCTTGCCCCTTCCCTCTTCCGCAGGCTTCGTGGCAGCATCGGCGCGTGAGCAAAATCGTCGGCATCGATCTCGGCACCACCAATTCGCTGGTGGCCACGGTGGATTCAGGCATCCCGCTGGTCATCGCGGATGCCGAGGGGCAACGCCTCACGCCCTCCGTCGTCCACGTGCCGGCCGCCGGCGCCGCCACCATTGTCGGGCATCCGGCCAATCGCATCCGCGTGGTGAAGCCGGCGCAAACGGTTTATTCCGTGAAGCGTTTCATGGGCCGGCGCGGCGCGGACATCCCGCGCGAGGACATGCTCGTCACTTACCCGGTGCGCGGCGAGGGCGCCGGGCCGGTCACTATCGAAATGCACGGCCGCGCCTGGACGCCGGAGGAGATTTCGGCGGAGGTGCTGGCGAAGCTCAAGCGCGATGCCGAGGCGTATTTCGGCGAGGCGGTGACGCGCGCGGTCATCACCGTGCCCGCGTATTTCAACGACGCGCAGCGCAACGCCACCAAGCGCGCCGGCGAACTCGCCGGCCTGACCGTCGAGCGCATCGTCAACGAACCCACCGCCGCCGCGCTGGCCTACGGCCTCGACAAGTTGAAGGAGCGCTCGAAGATTGCGGTTTACGATCTCGGCGGGGGGACGTTCGACCTGTCGATTCTCGAACTGAACAACGGCGTCTTCCAGGTGCTGTCCACCAACGGCAACACTCGCCTGGGCGGCGACGACCTCGACAAGCGGCTGATTGATTCTCTGGTCAGCAAGATCAAGGAGTCGGGCGGCCCGGATGCCGCGGCGGATTTGCCGATGCTCTCGCGCATCCGCGAAACCGCCGAGCACACGAAGATTCGTCTCTCCAGCGAAAGCGCCGTTGAAATCGCTCTGCCGTTTCTCACGCCGGTGTTCAGCTTTGCCACCACGCTCACCCGCGCCGAGCTGGAGCAGCTCACGCGCGACATCATCGAGCGGACGCGGGCGAATTGCCTGCGCTCGCTTGGCGATGCGAAGCTGGAGGCGAAGGACCTCGACCAGATAATCCTCGTCGGCGGACAGACGCGCATGCCGCTGGTGCGCCGTCTCGTGGCGGAATGGTTCGGCTGCGCCAACGCGGAGGAATTCGGCGCCCGGCCTTTGCCCACCGAAGCACGCGGTCCGCAGCTCAACACCAGCGCGAACCCCGACGAAGCCGTGGCGCTGGGCGCGGCCATTCAGGCAGAGATTCTCGCGGGCGGATTCAAGAACGTGCTGCTGCTCGATGTCACGCCGCTGTCGCTCGGCATCGAGACCTTCGGCGGCTTGATGAACGTCATCATCCCGCGCAACACCACCATCCCGGTGAAGGCCGGCGAGATGTTCACCACGGCGATCGACAACCAGCGCAGCATGCTCATCCACGTTTTGCAGGGCGAACGCGAGCGCGCCAAGGACAACTGGAGCCTCGGCCGCTTCGAACTGGAGTTCGAGCCGGCGCCCAAAGGCGTGCCGCGCGTCGGCGTGCAATTCGAGATCGATGCCAACGGCATCCTGCACGCGCTCGCCCGCGACATCAAAACCGGCCACCAGAAGATCGTGCAGATGAAGTCGGCGGTGGATGTGGACGACGCCGAGGTGCAGAAGATGGTCGAGGAATCGCTGGACCACGCGTTCGATGACCTCAAGGCGCGCCAGTGGATCGAGGCAAAGATACGCGCCGGCGAAACGCTCACCGCCACGCGCCGCGGCCTGGCCGAATGCGCGGCGGAACTCGATCCGGCCGGCAAGGTGCGGGTCGAGCAGGCGATGACCACCGTTGAAGCCGCGCTCGCCACGGAAGATTTACGCACGAAAGTGGGCGATCCCGTGAAGTTGAAAGCCGCCAACACCGCGCTCGATGAAGCGACCAAGCCACTGGCCGAAATCATGATGGACAAGGCGATGGAGGCCATGCTGCGGAAGCGCGGATTGATTCAGTAGGGAGTCGCGACCTCGGCGAAGAACTGCCACATCGTCGGCAGCCCGGAACTGAAAATCGAAGGCACGCCCGTCTATCTGGATGCCGAGGGCGTGCCCGACCGCAATTCGTTCCTCAAGTCCGTCGCATCGCGGTTACTCTTTCCACCGTTGCACACATTGCAAAGCGTTTGGAAGTTCTCGAAGCAATCCCGCCCACCTTTCGAGCGAGGAAGAATATGATCAACGTGAAGAATGATTCCATCGTGAGAACCACGTCCACATGCCACGCATTTCCAATGATCGCGCTGGAATACGCGCCACCGCATCGCGGGCATCACGGGAACCCGTTGCTCTGCGGCTTCCGCCGCCTGTTCCAGATCGACCACCGCGTTTGGAGCAGCATCTTTTGTTGCAACTGGTTTGCTGTCTTTACCGCCATCTGCGTCCAACCAATTGTTCGCCTGGCTGATGAGACGCCCGAAGCGAACCGGCTCACCCTTCGCTATCTGGATGAACGAATCGTAAACGGGAAAAAACAAAGCATAGGCGCGAATGAATGCTGACAGTTCATTCCGACCGATGGGGTAGGCTCTCCTCGGTGCCACGAAGAAATGGGCTCCGAAGGAACGACCATCTATCATACGGCGATACTGTTCGCGCAGCGGGGCCAAATGGCGAACCTCGCCACCGGAAGTGATCTGCGGGACCATCCCTGTTTTCATACACAGCAACTGGATCAAATCAATGTGACCGATCAAGAACGAGAGCACTCGCCGGAATGACTCGGCGGAAAGTTTCATGGACCAGTTTTCCAGAATAAAACCAAAACCCCTTGGAGTGAGGGCGAACGCTAGACGGAAGGGAACGATCTGGACTGGCTTATTATCCTGTCGAGTAAGCCCGTGCCATTTGCCCTTGGCGCGCTGGCCGTTAAGTCCGACCAGAGCGGCATGATAAAGTAGCTTGAGTTCCTGATCCCGTTGCCGACGAAAATGCGGGTAGTACGAGACAATTGAGTCCTCGAACACGTCGATGCCATAGACGCGGTGAATCAGGGCGCACGCCTCGTTCAATACGACGCGCAACCGAGGCAGGATGGAATGTTGCAGAGCGTCCGCGCGGAGTCGGGCATCGTTGACCAGAAAGAGATTTTCATCCTGGTCGTCAAAGGTGACTTCCGACAGGTGATCTACCCTCTCGGTGTCAGCTCGCGAGTCCAACTCAGCCGCGGTTGCGGTTGAGTTTGAATTCTCAATCTCCATACGAATGTAGAGACGGAAAGTGCCGAGCCTTCACCGAAGTGTCCAGCCGTGAATGAGCCGAGTACAAAGTGTCCGACAATGTATGATAGGACATTCACGCCTTCGCGGAGAGTCGGCGCAGGCGCAGGCGCCGCTCACCCACCAGCGAACCGAAAACCCCGCCAGCAGTTGCGGCGGCGAAGCCCTGAGCCGCCTTGCGCCGGCTGCTATGAAGTGAAGAGGGCGCGATTGGTAGCGGCGAGTCCTGCGTCGCGGCGGTTGTGGCCGCAATCGTGGATGAGCTTCTCTGCCACCGCGTGATTCACCCGCAGTCCCGTCAGGGACGACCGAGAATAGCCCACCGATTCATCGGTGGGAATGGTCGGCCAATCGGGCGGAGTCCCAACCGGGACGAAAGAAATCGTGTTGGCGCCAGAGAAAATTCTGTCGTCCCTGACGGGACTCGTTTCTTCCTGCGCTTGCACCCAGCGATGAATCACTGGGCTATGGTCGGTCGCCCTGCCGGGCTGGAAGAGCGAGCCTCATCTTGGTGGCTGGAGGAAGATGATTTCCTCCGTTCGGGCAAGAAGCACATTCACGCCTTCGCGGAGAGTCGGCGGAGGCGCAGGCGCCGAGAACGAGTGGAAATGCAGAATGCGGAGTTCGGAACGGAAGAACCAGCGCGCCCTTGGTTTGACATGGATCACCTGTTGTGGGATAGACGCCACGTGAAAGCTGACAAATCCATCGTCGCCGAAAAAAAGACTCCGGGGACGCTGATCGTGGAAAAGCACCGTCCGCGCATGAACAAGCTGACGCCGGCAGAGCGCCAGAAACTGCGCGACCGAGCCATGCAGCTTGCCTTCGGCCATGAATCCGAAAGCGCCCCAACTCCTCGCCGGTGACACCAATGTCGGGATGGACCTGGCCCAGGGCCACGAGTGGGTCTTGGATGCCCTGTCCACCATTCGCCGCCGACTGTCGGGCTGCTCACTACTGGTCCCGCCGACGGTGGCCGAGGAACTGGCCTGGCTGGCCACCCAGGCCGAGCAAGCCGATGAGCGTGAAGCCGCGCATTACTTCCTCCGCCAGCATCGCCGTTGGGGCTTTGAACTGGTCCACACTGTCCCGCTGGGAAACGCCTACGTCGAACAGATTGCCGGGCGTTTGCGGCAAGCCAGCTTGCTCCCGTCCGCCGAACTCAACGACGCGCACGTTCTCGCCGAAGCCGCCGCCTTGGGCTGCTCAATCTTACTGACCAGCGACGAACATCTCCGCGCTATTGACTTCCAGGCTCTCAGTTTCGAGTTGGCCGCTTTTGAACTGGCCACTCCCATCATTGCCACGCCGCGCGAGATGGTTCGCAAGTTCTTCCGGTAACCCCATGGATCCTCTCCTCCGTTCGTGAGAGAAGCGCATTCACCCCTTCGCGGAGAGTCGGCGCGGTCGCAAGCGCCGGTCACCCACCAGCGAACCGGAAGCGTTGCCAGCAGATGCGCCGGCCGAGAATTGAGCCGCCTTGCTTCAATAGCGGGCGGGATGCGCCATGGTGAATGCGGCGGAGGCTCTTTTCCCTGTTCTCGAATTGCGGACGCGGATGTAAACTCCCGGACAACGATGCGCAACATCGCCCCATCGAAAAGGTCTCGGCGCCGCCGGCCAGGCGTCATTTCGTTCGCATGGCTCCCCGTCCTAGTCGCGGTGCTGCTCACTCCCGGGCGCTCCGCCGCCGATCTGGTCACCGCGCCGTTCGGCCTCAGCGTGGCCCGCGGCTTCCGCGTCACCCAGGTGGCCGACGCGGGATTCGCCCACGACATCCGCAGCCTCACCTTCACGCCGCGCGGCGAACTCGCCGTCTCCGGCCCGGGTTACATCCGCATCCTGCATGACGCGAACAGCGACGGCCTGGCGGATGGCTCGACGTTGTTCGCCACCACCGATACCGGCGCGTCGGGAATGTGCTTCGACGACGATGTCCTCTACTGCGTGTCCGACGGATTCTTCTGGCGCTATCTCGACGAGGACGGCGATGGCGTCGCCGACGATGCGCCGGAGAAATTATTCCCGCTTCCCTCCGGCGATGCTGGCGCGCATTCCGTGCGTCAGGGGCCGGATGGTTTTCTCTACCTCTCGGTGGGTCACGATAGCGCGCTGCTCCGCGGGCAACTCGGCGACCTGCGCTGGCGCGGCGGCAAACCCGAGGCCGGGATGATTTTGCGGGCCAGTCCGGAGGGACGAAACCCCGTCATCATCGCGCACGGTTTCCACAACCCGGTGGGCCTCGACTTCAATTCGATGGGCGATCTGTTCACGGCCGACAGCAGCGTGGACCCCGATCTCGATTTGCCGTGGCACGCGCCAGCGCGGCTTTTCCACGTCGCGCCGATGGGCCATCACGGCTGGCGTCTGGACTCTCGCGGGCAAGCCTGGGCCCGTCCGGATTCCTACGCCGACACGGTGGAATCCGCCGCCGACCTGCACCGCGCGCTGCCGGCCGGGCTGGTCTGTTACCGGCACACGCAATTCCCGGCGGCGTTTCAGGACGGGTTTTTCGTCTGCGATTGGGCGAACGGGCAGGTGCTGTTCACCGGTCTTGACGAAGACGGCGCGAGTTACGTGGGAACGCCGGAGGTTTTTCTCAGCGCGACCGGCGCGACCGGCTTCACACCCATGTCGGTGGCGATCGGGCCGGATGGCTCGCTCTTCGTGGCCACGGGCGGACGGCACACGCGCGGCGGAGTGTTCCGGGTGCAATACGCCGGCGCGCCGAATCCCGCGTTGCACTGGCGCCGGCGATTCGCCACCGAACTCGCGACCGCCCTGGGCGCACCGCAACCACTGGACGCCTGGTCGCGCGCGGAATGGATTCCGGTCGCCCGACGCCTCGGCGGAGACGCCTTCGCCAATGCGGCCAGCGATCAACGAATCGCACCTGGTGAACGGGTGCGCGCCATTGAGATCCTCACCGAACTCTTCGGCGGACTCCTCCCGGCGCTCGCGGCCGACACGGCGAGAGCCGACGCCATCGAAGTCAGGGAACGCACCGCGTGGTCGCTGGGAGTGCATCTGCCGGCCAACGGAATCCCGCTGCTGATCGCGCTGGCCCGTGATGCCGCTCCCACCGTGCGCCGGGCGGCGATGGAATCTTTGCAGGAGAGCGCCGACGATCTCGATCCCGGCGCCAGGCAGGCGGCCATCGCGGCGAATCTCTCACATCCCGACAAGCGCCTTCATCTACGCGCCGCGCGACTCGCCGCTGGAATGCCGGAGGCGGCTTGGGCCGGATTCTGGGAGCAATCGCGCAACGCTCCCGCAGCGACGCGGCTGCCAGCCATTCTCGCGCACTTGTGGCGTCACCGGCAATCGAGCCTGAATCCCACCGCCATCGCCGCCGCGTTGGGCGTGCTCAAGCAAACGAGGGATCGCGATGAACAATTCGACGCGGTGCGCCTGATCGTGCTCGGTCTGGGCGATTGGCGTCTCAACGGCGCGACCGCGGCGGCCTTCACGGGATTCGAGCCGGCGGCATCCCTGACCAACGAGCGCGAGTTGGCTGGTACCATCGAGAACGCCGTGCTGCCATTGTTCCCTTCGGGCCAGGCTGGACTGGATCTCGAACTGGCCCGCCTGCTGGCGATGCTCGGCAGCGACCGTCCCGAGGTTCAGACGCGGATGCTGGCGCGCTGCACAGGTCAGAGCGCACCGGTCGATGACTTCCAATATCTCACCGCGCTGGCCTGCCTGAGCGCGCCCGGACTTGATAAACTCACCGCGCCGCTCGCGTCGGCGCAGGTCGCGATGGATCGCAAGCAAGGCGGCCTGGAGGAAGGCGGGCCGCACTGGCCGACGCGCTTCGCGGAGGTGACGCAACGCCTGCTGAATCGCGCTCGCGGACTGGACGCCGCCCTGGTGCAGCAGCGTGACTTCGCACGGCCGGCGCATCTTGCCATCGTGGATCTGGTCGGCGCGGATCGGCAGCCCGCCGCCGCCCGCGCCTTTCTCGCCGCCGCCCGGGCTGACCGGCGATTCCCCGGTTCGGACGCGTTGATCAGCCTGCTCTCAACGCTGCCTCCGCAGGAAACCTCGGCGTGGTTTCGCCAGCAGTGGAACACCGCCGGTCTGCGGGATCGATTGCTGCTCGAATTTGCCGCGCGCCCGCTTGCGGCGGATGTGGACAAATTCGCCGCCGGCCTGCTGTCTCCGCAACCGGAGACCATGCGAGCCTGCGTCACCGCGCTGCAGCGATTGCCCGCCGACCCGGAGGCGCAAACCATCGTGCCGGCGATGCGATTGCTCCGGCGGCTGATGTTTCAACCCACGGAGCAGGCCATGCGCGAGCGCACGCTGGCGCTCGTCAATCACCTTAGCGGACGGCAGTTCAAGGTGGCTGAAACCGGCACGGACGCGAACTCGCTGCGGAACATTTATGCGCCGGTGTTTCTCTGGTTTGTGAACACGCATCCCGCCCTGGTCCGCCAGCTCGACGCCGACGACGGCGACGATCCGGCGCAGTGGCTCCTGAAGGTGCGGAGTGTGGACTGGCCCCGGGGAGATGCGGCGCGCGGCGAGGCCATTTATGTGGCACGCGGCTGCGCGCTTTGCCACGACGGAGCCGCTCCGCTGGGGCCAGACCTGGTCGCCGCGACCGGCCGCATGTCGGCCACGGACCTGATGCTCTCCATCGTATTTCCGAGCCGTGAAGTTGCCGCGTCCTGGCGCACCACGCATTTTCGGATGCGGGACGGCGCGGTGTTCAGCGGTCTGGTGGTTTTCGAGGGCAACGGCGTGGTGCTCGTGCAAACCGGCGCGACCACCAACGTCCGCCTGGCGACCAGCGCCATCGTCGATCGCTGGCCGGGCACGGCTTCGCTGATGCCCGCGGGTCTGCTGCGCAATGTTTCCCAAACCGGGCTGGCGGACTTGAATGCCTTCTTGCGGGAATTCCCGAACGTTCGTTGAACGTGACCGCAGCCCCGCGGCCGAGGTCATTTCACAGATGGGGCGGCAGAACCGCTGGCCAGCGCCTTCTCAATCGCCTGATCGAGATCGGCCATCGGATGGTCGTGCCAACTGATGGCACCGGACCTGTCCACCAGAAAGGCGTGCGGAATGCCACCGACACCAAAGACGCCCATGTAGCCCGCGGTGCGCGAACTTCCGCAACGACTGATAGCGGAAGACGTATCCAAGTCCACCAGCCCCAGCCGTTGCCATGCGCTTTGGTTCCGCAGGCGTTGACTTTGATTCCCAATGCGTCGGCCATGACGGCCTTCGCCAGAACAAAGGTTCAGGGAGTGGCAATGTTCAGGGCCGGAAACATTGTTCGGAAATCGCTTTCGTTGCGCGTGAGTATTCCGTCGAACCGGGACGCGAACGCGCCAATCAAATATCCGCCAGCGGACGTTTGGGGTCTTTGCCGGCGCGGCGGGCGCTGACATAACGATTCCAAGCCCGGTGGGCTTCCTCGGTGTCCGCCTGATTCCATGCTTCCGGCCAGGTCACGCCGAGGTTGAAGAGAAACTCGTTCTGGGCGGTTTGATCGCCGTTGAATACCGGTGCGAGTTCAACGTAGGTGGCAGGACAGATCGTGAGGCTGTCCGCGCTTTTCCTGTCGAGCAACCCGGCTGAAGGCACACCAAAGGCCGCATCCGCTTCGGCGACGCCAATCAACAGGCAGGTATCAACCACCCAGGCCATCACTCATGTTCTCCGGCACGCAGTTCGTTCATCCAGTCCGCCGTGGCACGTGGGGCTGTCCGAAGCCGGCGGGCGAAACCCAGCATGGCCATTGCGCCCGCAGGTTGGCGTGTGGGAGTTGGTGCGCTTTCCTGACCTTGCAGCCACTTCAACAACTGACGGGCGTGCTGCTCGTCCAGCCGCTGCACTTTTTCAATGACCATTTCGATCGCGCTCATGGATGGACCTTAACACTTGCCAGAACAGTGACAATTGCAAACAGGTCAATGGTGGCGTGTTGTCTTCCCGATTCTTCGCCCTCCGGGCTGTCGTGGGACCTCCGGGCCGGAAGCCGAGATTCAAAGCTGAGAGTGCCGTGGCGTCTTGGCCGCTTGCGGCGATCGGGTCAACCGGGCGGCGCTTACGAATCTCGTTGGCACCCATGCCACGATGTCTTCCCGCGATGTTGCGGCGACGAATTCCAATCCGCCCCGCCGTCAAGGTGCGCGTGAGCCCAGCATCTGAACGGGCTTGGTTCTTCGTGTCACGCCAACGGGCCCGGCGCCACCCGTTCCCGTCAGGCTCCAGCCTCCGCGATGCGTTCGCGTTGTTGCTCGAGGCGCTTAAGAGAAACGGGGACCGCGGTGCCCAGTTCCTGGGCGAAGAGGGAAACTTTGAACTCCTCGATCATCCAGCGAAATTCCTCCAACTGCCGCCGCGCTTCGGCAGTCCTGGGCGGCTGGGCGGCGAATTTCCGCAAGGCCTCAAGCTGCGGCGCCAGTTGTAGGGCGCGCTCCTGATCCTTGGCCGGATTCAGGGCAGCCCGTTCCGCGCGGGTGAGCAGCGCCTTGAGGTAGCGCGGCAGATGCGGCAGGCGCTCGAACGGGATGCGTTCGAGGAAACGCGGCGGCACCAAGGCTGTCAGATCACCCGCCAGCGCGCTGGCGCGGCGCGGAGCCGCTGCTGGTTGGCCGAGTTGGCTGAAATCGGAAATGGTGCGCGTGCGCGGAGCCATCGGAGCAGCGGTCGCGCCGAGGCGTTTTTGCACTTGCTGGCGAAGCTGCAGAATCGTCCCCACGCGTTCAATGAGTTGCGGCACGAGCCCGGGCAGTCGGCGGCGCGCCTCATCCACCGCCGTCTGAAACTGCGCGTGCGTCAACGCTGCCGGCGCTTCGGCGGGGAGCACATGGCGCCGGAGATGTTCGAGCGCCGTCGTGCGTAATTCCTCGCCTGATCCCAACGGAAGATAAAGCGCCTCGAAGCGGCTCAGCGCGCGCAAATCCTTCTCCAGCCAGCCGAGATCCTTTTGGATGGCCAGTTCCACGAGACGTTGCAGGCCCGCCACGCTGGCCTCGCGAGCGGCATCCTGACTGCGGAAAAGACGCACGCTCACGTTGCCCTCTTCGCACGGCAATCCGGGCCACGCGTACACCGGCAGTCCGGAACCTTCGCTCACGGTGATGCGCTCCGGCAGATCGCCAAACGTCCAGCCGCTGACATTGAATCGTTCCCATTGCTGGGCGACCTGCTGCCAGGCGGGCGGCTCTTTCGCCGGGTCCGTTTTCACCGCCTTGAGGCGCTGGCGGAGCAACTCCAGATCGCGGCCCGCATCCACCATTTTCTCATCGTGGCCCACGATCTCGATGCGCGGACGCAGATGCGCCGGCAGCGAGTCATCGGCCCAGGCGGACGCAGTAACCGCGACGCCAAATCGCTGATGAATGAAGCGGGCGAGATCCTCCCGCAACGACGGGCCGGCGGGGTAAAAGTCGCGCACGATCTCCGCCACCTTGGGCGCGAGCGGCATCAACTCACGACGTATGGCCTTGGGCAGGGAACGCAACAGTTCGCTGATTTTTTCTTCGCGCAGACCCGGCACGGCCCATTCGAGCAAGGCGGCCGAAACGGATTGCGCCAGGGTGAACGGCAGCTTGACGGTGACGCCGTCGTGCTCCTCGCCCGGCGCGTAGGCATAGGTCAGCGCGACGGGTTGGCCACCGACCGACATGGCATCGGGAAACTGACCGGCCTCGTAGCTCAGCGCCTGGTCGCCGGCGAGGTGCGCTTCGGTGACGCGAAGAAAATCCGGGACGGGATGGTCACGCAGCAGACGATTCAGATCGTGGACCGACGACACGTTTTCGAGGCGCGCTGAGTAGAATTCGAACAATGCCTCATCGAGATCGCCCAGATCATAACGGCGGACCCGCGTCTGCCAGTTCTCGATCTTCTGCCGCACCGCGCGGTTATGCGCCAGGAAGCGATCCTGCCAGTGCGCCGGACATCGCGCGGAAGATGTGATCGACGATGTGGCGAAAGACGACATCTCGTCCTGAACCTCCCCCTCACCCGTCCTTCGGACACCCTTTTCCCCGCTTGGGGAAGGGAGAGGGGGCGCCATCCGGCTCAGGGGTTCAACGGGCGCAGCCAGGCGCCGCGAATTCTTACCGTGCATCTTGCCCTCCGCCTCATTCCCCATTCCGCATTCCGCACTCCCCGTGCCCCAATCTTCCTCCACCAGCGCCGAGCGGATGAAGAGCGCGGTGGCTTCCTTCGGGTTGATGTTGCCGTAGGCCACCTTGCGCCGCTGCACTTCCAATCCATGCAGCGTGACAATCTCCTCGGCCAGCACACTGCCAGCATTCGCACTCCAATGCGGGTTGGTGTGCGTCACCTGACAGCAATGCGGCGCAAGCTGGAAGATCCATTGCGGGTCAATGCCCGCGACGGTGCGCGCGAAGCGCTGGGAAGTTTCCACGATCTCACCGGCGACGATCCATTGCGGCTGGTTTGAATGCGGTTTGGCGGTCGTCTTGCGCTGCCTGGTCGCTGGTTTCCCCACCGGTTCACCACGCTCGAAAAGCACCCATCCCGGAAAAACCGTGACGAGGCGATTGCCGGCGCCCTTGTAGCTGTTCCGCTCCTCGCGGCGCGCGACGTGGCCCAGCAATCCCGCGAGAATGGCGCGGTGAATCGCGTCGTAAGCGGCATTGCTCTCGTTCAACTTGAGCGTGCCGAGATCATCGAGCGCGTCGTGCAATTGCGCGTAGAGATCCTGCCACTCGCGCATCCGCAGGTAGGAGAGAAAGTGCTGCCGGCAGAACTTCCGCCGCTGGTTCTGCGTGCGCAGCGTCTCCCACTGGTCATGCACCGCGTTCCAGATGTTGAGCAGTGCGAGGAAATCCGATCGCGGATCGTCGAAGCGTTTGTGCGCTGCCGCAGCGGCGTCCTTCTGGTCGAGCGGCCTTTCGCGCGGGTCCTGAATGCTCAGGCCGGCGGCGATGATGAGCAGTTCCTGCGTCGCGTGTTCGCGCTGTGCCTGGAGCAACATCCGCCCGAGCGTGGGATCAATGGGCAGGCGCGCGAGATCCCATCCGAGCGCAGTCAACGCGCGCCGGTCATCCAGCGCGCCAAGTTCCTGGAGCAGCGTGTAACCAGTGGCGATGGCGGCGGGCGTGGGCGGTTGGACAAACGGAAATGCTTCGATCTCACCCAGGTGAAACGCCTTCATCCGCAGAATCACCTCGGCGAGGTTGGCCCGCTGGATTTCCGGCTGCGTGAAAGCGGGCCGCGCATTGAAATCATCCTCCGCGTAAAGCCGGATGCAGATGCCGTCCTGCACGCGGCCAGCGCGGCCCTTGCGCTGGTTGGCGCTGCTTTGCGACACCGGCTCGACAGGCAGACGCCTGGTGCGCGTGCGCGGGTTGTAACGGCTGATGCGCGCCAGGCCGGCGTCGATGACGTAGCGGATGCCGGGAATGGTCAGCGAGGTTTCGGCAATGTTGGTGGCGATGATGATCTTGCGGCGGGAAGCTGGCGCGAAGACGCGTTGCTGCTCGCCGGCGCTGAGGCGGCCAAAGAGCGGGATGACTTCCGCCTCGCCGGCAAAACGTCCTTCCAGCGCGTCGCCGGTCTCCCGAATGTCACGCTCGCCGGGCATGAAAATCAGCAGGTCGCCGAAGTCGGTCGTGCAAAGGATTCGTTCAGCCGCCTGCACGGCGGCATCGACATAGCTGACCTCCCCGCTTTCCTCCGACGCGGCATCGAACGGCTGATAAACGACCTCGACAGGATACAGCCGCCCGGAGACCTCGATGATCGGAGCGTTGTCGAAGTGGCGCGAAAACGCCTGCGTATCGATGGTCGCCGAGGTGACGATGAGCTTGAGATCCCGGCGTTGCGCGAGCAGTCCCTTGAGGTAGCCCAGCAGGAAATCAATGTTCAGGCTGCGCTCGTGGGCTTCGTCGAGAATGAGCGCGTTGTATTCCGCCAGCGTCGGATCGCCCTGCGTCTCGGCCAGCAGGATGCCGTCGGTCATCAGCTTGATGTAGGTCTGCGAGCTCGACCGGTCATCGAAGCGGATCTTGCAGCCGACCTCGCGGCCCCACCCGACGTTCAATTCCTCCGCGATGCGCCGCGAAATCGAGAGCGCCGCCACCCGCCGCGGCTGGGTGCAGCCGATCTTCGCCTCGATCCCCAGGCCGGCTTCGAGGCACATCTTGGGAATCTGCGTCGTCTTGCCCGAGCCGGTTTCGCCCGCGATGATCACCACTTGATGATCGCGAATGGCTGCCACGATTTCATCCTTGCGCGGCGTGATGGGCAGTTCCGGCGGATAACTGAGACGCGGCACATTCAGGCGCCGCTGTTCGCGCAGGGCAATGGAGGCGTGAACCTGTTCGATCAGCCGGTGGAGCAACGCTTCGTGTTTGTCGGGATGATGCCGGTCGCGCAACAGGCGCACGAGCCGCGAGCCCAGCCGCACCCAGTCGGGCAGCAGGCATTGCGGCAGCAGCGTCTTCAATTCTTCAATCCGGGCGTCAGCCATGTCAGAGCCGACGATGGTAGCGGGAGAGCCGGGCGTCGGGAAACAGGCAAATGCAGTTCGGCAAACCTCGAGGCGGCTCTCTTCGCTGGGAAGCCTCGACACTCTTTCGGTCGCCCATGAAAACCATGAGTGGTGGCAATCGAGCACGTGCGAAGAACGAATGGCTGATTCACTGCTGCGCCAGGCACCGCCGGGCGCATCCGCGCACTGCCCCTGGCGCGCGGCCTTGAGGCCGCTTCAGCGTTCAATGGGTGTTGGCGAAACATTGCCGGGCGGTCTCTCGAACGATGAAGCGACGTAAACGTCGCGCTCCAACCCGGTTGCCTTCGGGGGCAGTGTCGAGATGCGCCAGGCACTGCCGCGGGCGGTGATTCAGGGCGGTGATTCACCTTTGCCAAGGCGTCGTCGATTGCCTACGCTCCCACCAATACCCGGTTCGTTTTACCGCACCGCATTGAAACGCATATGATGACGCACTTTTCCAACCGCCGTGATTTCCTGCGAGCTTCGCTCCTTGGTGGACTGGCCGCCGCGGGCGCGCCCCGCTTCGTCAGTCTCGTCCGCGCGGCCGCCGAGCCTGCCGCCCCGAAACCCACCAGCCGGGTCGCGCTGTTCCACGGCAATGACCGCGCGGACATCGCCTTCCGCGCTCTGCAGATTCACGGGCCGCAAATCAGCCGGTCCATCGGCAGCCGGCGCGTGGTGATCAAGCCCAACAACGTCGCCATCGACAATCAACTGTGCGCCACTCATGCGGGCTGCATGGAAGGCATTCTCGAATTCCTCAAATCCATCGGCAAGCTGGAGAACGTGGTCATCGCGGAATCCGCCGCGAACGGGCCGACGCTCGATGGCTTCGACAACTACGGCTACAACGCCCTGGCCAGGAAGTATTCGGTCAAGCTGGCGGACCTCGACGCGGACGAGGTGGAACGTGTGCATGTCTTCGACGAGAAGGACTTCCGCCCGCACCCGGTGCGCGTGTCCAAGATGTTGCTCGACCGGAACAATTTCATCATCTCCGCCGCGAAGATGAAAACCCACGACCGCATCGTGGCGACGCTCTCGCTGAAGAACATCGTGCTCGGCGCGCCGGTCAAAGACCGCGGCTTCCGTTGGGGCAACGGCGCGAAGCCCGGCGCGAAGAACGACAAGCCGATCGTCCATGGCAACAGCTTCCGCGCGCTCAACTACAATCTGTTCGACCTGTCACGCCGGCTGCATCCGCACCTCGCCGTCATCGACGGATACGACGGCATGGAAGGCAACGGTCCGGTGGGCGGCACGTTGGTGGAGCATCGCGTCTGCGTGGTCAGCCCCGACTGGCTGGCGGCGGATCGCGTGGCGGTGGAGTTGATGGGCATCGACTACGCGAAGGTGGGCTACCTGAACTACTGCGCCCAGGCGGGTCTCGGGGAAGGAGATTTACAGAAGATTGAAGTTGTCGGTGAACCCATCGCGCAGCACGTCCGGCGCTACCAGCTGGCCGACAACATTGACAAGCAATTGGTCTGGATGACACCGCCGAAAGTCTCTTGAAACCTCCATGAACGCACCATTGAACCGAAGACAATTCCTGAGCTACACCGCCACCTCGGCGGCAGCGTTTACCTTCGTTCCGCGCCACGTGCTGGGCGGGCCGAACCAGATCGCGCCCAGCGAGAAGATCACCGTGGCCCTCATCGGCTGCGGCTTCCAAGGGTTGGCCGAACTTCCCGGAATGCTCGCCGCTCCGGAACTCCAGTTCGTGGCGGTCTGTGATCCCAACCGCGACACCAACGATTATGTCGATTGGGGCAAGGACGGTCTGCGGAGCGCCCTCGCGGCGGCGCTGGGCAAACCGGACTGGCGGAAGAGCGCCGGCGGATGTCCCGGCGGCCGGGAGGTGGGCCGCGAATTGATCGATCTCTATTACGCCAGCAAGCGGCCCGGGGAAAAGTTCAAGGGTTGCGCCGCCTACACGGACTTTCGCGAATTGCTCGACAAGGCCGCGGGGGTGGATGCGGTCAAGATCATGACGCCAGACCACCTCCACGCGACCGTGGCGATCGCCGCCATGAAAAAGGGGAAGCAGGTGCTGTTGCACAAGCCGCTCGCCAACCGGGTGCGGGAGGCGCGCCTGGTCATCGAGACGGCGCGCCAGACGAAGGTGGCCACACATTTCCTCCCGGCGAGCGCGGGCGCGGAGGTCCGGATGGCGGCCGAATGGATCAAGGCAGGCGCCATCGGAAAACTGCGCGAGATCCACAACTGGTCGAACCGTCCGGTCTGGCCGCAATACGCGACCATCCCGACGGATCGGCCGCCGGTGCCGAAGGATTTCGATTGGGATTTGTGGCTCGGCCCTTCGTTGCCGCGACCGTATCACCCGCATTACACACACGCGGTCTTTCGCGGCTGGTATGAGTTCGGCGGCGGGCCGGTGGCGGACATGGGCCATTACAGCCTGTGGCCGGTGTTCCAGGAGTTCGAACTGGACGCGCCGTTCGCGGTGGAATCCACGCCGAGCCACGTCTGCACCATCATCGATCACGTCAGCCAGAAGATTCACAACGACTACTCGTTTCCATTTGCGAGCACCATCCGGTTCAAGTTTGCGGCCAAGGGTGAACGGCCGGCGGTCGATCTGTTCTGGTACGACGGTGGCATGAAGCCGCGCACTCCGGAGGAACTCGAGGCCGGCAACAAGGAACTGCCGGCGGAGGGAATGATGTTTGTGGGCGACCAAGGGACGATCCTCGGTGGTTTCCGGTGTGAGGACGCGCGCATTATCACGGCCGGGGAATCCCGGGCTTTGAGCGCCAGTAAACCGCCCGCCATCCCCTCCGGCGCCAATCGGAACCGCCCCGACTGGAATGCTTCGTGGATTCGCGCGTTCAAAGGGGGCGCGCCAACTTACGGGAATTTCCAACTGGCGGGACCGATCTCCGAAGCCTTCAACCTGGGCGCGGTTTCACTTCGGCTCGGCGGCCGGCGATTGCTGTGGGACGCGTCCAAGGCCACGATCACCAATCTGCCAGAGGCCAACAAATATTTGACCCGCGAATATCGCAAAGGGTGGGAACTGACCTGAAACCACCGCAAGGCGCAGGCGTGCGGTTCGCTCCCCTGCGCGGGCAGCCGGGCGGGCTTGTGTCACAGTGCGGCCAGGAGTCTTACGGTTTCGACGGCTCCACCACCTGGATCGCCGGATCCAACCGCGCCTCGAAACATCCTTCCGGAAGGGGCGGATTCAGCACGGCATTGGTGAAATCGTTGCGCATGCTCGAACCGTCCGCAAACTTCATCTCCGTGGAGGCCAGCGCAAAATCGCCCGCGCGAAAACTCACGTCGATCCCCGGCGTCATCCGGCGGGCTTGCGCGCTTTTTGGCTGCAACGCCACGCGCCAAAGGCCGTTGGTCTGTGTCACCGACAACACTCGAAAGAACGCATCCAACTCCGTGCGGCTGCGGGGAAAGCTCGCCTCCAGCAGCGCCAGCACGTCGCGCCAAGGCCCGGGCCGCTGGTCGTCGAGAGGATACTTCTCGGCGCGCTTCAGCCGCGGGTAGATGACGAACAGCGCCTCGGGTCGTCGCAGTGCAATGGTCTGCGCGGGCCGGCCGATTTCCCAGCGAAAGTGGTTGGGGATGGCCACCCAGACCCGGCCGGTGGAAACCAGCGGCTGCGTGAGCGCCTTGAGCGACCGCGTCTGGATGACGTCGGCAGACCAGGTGTGGAGATTCGTCTGGGCGGCGAGCCATGCATCGAGAATGAGATCCGATTGAGCGGCGCGCGCGTCAGCCGCGACGACTGCGAGGAGAGAAACAGCCACGGCCAGGCATCGCCGGTTCGCTCTCAACGCCAGAATTTTCCCGACCAGAATGGATTGCCAGAGTGGCATCAATGGAAACGCTGGCGAATTCGCGACGCGATTGCACGCCGGATTTTTCCGCCGCTGACCGCGCCGGGAACGCCTCCTCTCACGCCCCAGAGCGCGGGTCTGTCGAAGTCCATCCACCGCAGCTTCACGGCAAGCGCCGTGGGAAGTTACCCGATGCTTTGGGATCTATTCGACACGCTGCGGTTGGCCGAGGACGCCCCAGCCAACGGCATTCCACGATAAGGCATCGAGAAACTCACCCTTCCACGCCCAGAGCCGGCCGGGCAAAGCTGCGTGCGGCGCGATGACGCTCACGGTCAGGCCAGCGACGGGGAAGGCGAACCGGTCGAAACCATTCCATGAGGATCGCTTCCCCGGGAATGGCGCGGCGATGGCGCGAATCTTCGTCTCCAGTTCCGCCGCCTGTTTCTGCGCTTCCGCGAGAGTCAATCCTTTGTTCATGCCCGGACGTTGATGGCCCGTCTGCGTCAGCCAGGCATCCTTCAACAGGCGCTGGCGCTGCTGAATCAGTTGGAGCAGTTCGTCGCCGTGCGGATGCGATGCGAGCATGGCCTGGACGCTCTCCAACTGGCTGGCCTCGCTGGGCGCGCCGAGGGCGGGAAGAATCGCCCGCGCGATCAGCCAGTGACCGGTGCTGTCGGGATGAACGCCATCACCGGCCAGACGGAATCCCGGTTCCTTTTCGCGCCGCTCCGCCAGAAAGCGATTCATCGGCCCGTGCGCATCAACCACAAGCCAGCCTTGCGCGCGCTGCCCGAGCAGCCATTCGGAGTAACGGTCGAGCACCTCGTTGTAGCCCACATACGGCGAGCGATACTCCTTCAGCCCGGCCGGCAGTGTGCGCGACTTGATCGGCACCGGATCAAAAACCGGCGGGGTAACGTGCAGGATCTTCGCGCCGGTGGCGGTCACGCGCTCGTGCAGGCGCTTCGTGCCCTCCTGGAATTTCTGCAAGCGGTCCCCGCCGGGCGGATAATAAATCCCGTCGTTCATGCCGTAGCAGGCGATGACGAGATTGGGCTGGGTCTGTTCGAGGACACGCCCGAGCCGCTCATGCAAATCGGGCCGGGGAAACTGTCCGTCGGCGTGGCCGGGCTCGGAAAGGCCCGAGACGGTTTCGCTCGGCAGCCCCAAATTCAAAACCTCGAATCGTTGCTCTGGAAAGCGACTGACGAGGAACGCCTCGACGTCATCCACGAATTGTCCGCCGTAGGTGATGCTGTCACCGAGGAAGACAATGCGGCGCACCCGGGCGAGCAGATTCGTTTCCGCACCGGCGAGAGACGAGGCGAAGGTCACGGCGGCAAGAAGCAAGATGATGGGAAAGCGCATGGCAGTATTGTTGCCACGGAGACAAGCGGCGGCGAGCGCAGATTTTCACGGAAGGAATCCTCGAAGTTGTCGGGGCACAGTTCAGAGACGCTCAATTCCCTGTCCGGCGACAAGCCTTCAAATCCGGTGGTGAAGGACGACGGCAAATTCATCGCCTTACTGCCCAGGCAGTGGGATGGACGACACCCGGGCTGGGTAGGGCGCGTCTGTCCCAGCGCGCCGCGAACCACTCCCGGCCAACCCGACGGCGCGCTGGGGACAGACGCGCCCTACCCGTGCGGGTTGGGACCAAGCGCCTTCTGGTAGCCCATCCCAAGATCTTGTCAGTATAGTTGCGCGCTCGAAAGACCCAGCCGGCGTGGGCTATGGGCTTTTCATCCTAAACGGAGCAATTGGAACCGGGCGAAGAAGTCATAAACCACGGATGCACACGGATACACACGAATTTCCTGCGGCATGTCTGCCTCACCCTCCGGGTGATCCACTGGTTTTGTGCCAGTGCCTGGCATCCGTGTCCATCGGTGTCCATCCGTGGTTGCACTGCGGTTTTTAGGTTCATCTTCGACATCGAGAAGGCGACGAAGTGACACGGGGAATTGGCTGCCCGTTGGGGGCTCAGGGATTCCGGCGCGCGCAGCCCCGTTTTTTACTCCAACATCCATGGCCAGCACTCAGCCATTGCCGGTCCCAGCACTGGTCGTCGCCGCCCGAAACTCCTTTGGTGGCCGGCCGAAGGCGGCTTTGAAGCGCTTGTCGAAGTAGCTCTGATCCGAGAAGCCCACCATGCCGGCAATCTCGGCGATGGACCGGTCCGTTTCCTTGAGCAACCGCACCGCGTTGGCCAGGCGCGCGTGGTTGAGGTAGCTCACCAGCGTCATGCCGGCGACTTTCTTGAAGGTCTTCATGAACTGCGGCGGGCTCATGTGAACCAGCGCCGCCGCCTGCGCGACGGTGAGCTTGTCCGCGGAATTGCCGCTGATGTGATCGAACAGGTTCTTGAGCCGGAGCGAGCGCTGTTGCTGGCGGAGGAATTCCCACTTAAGCGGCTCCGACGAGCGGAAATGCCGCGCCAGCGGGTAGAGCATTCCCAGGAGATTCGCCTTGCATCCAGCCTGGAAGAACTGGCGGTCCTCGGCGGCGAAGTAACATTCCAGCAGGCGGGCCATGGCATCATGCACCGCCGGAGCCGCGGCGTCAGCGGAGCGCAGCACATGCGGGGTCTTTTCCAGCTTCGAGTAAAACGGCAGCAGGAACGCGTAGTCGTGCGATGGCGAGCCAAGGCTGTAAACAAACTCGGGGAGGAAGCTGATGACCACGACGCGGGTGTCGAAGCCGGGATAATCGACGACGTGATGGAGCTTGAGATTGTCCACCACCAGCAGGTCACCGCGTGCGAGTTGCACCTCGTGGTCGCCCATGAGGAAGCGTGCCGGGCCATCGAGGGGCAGGAACAGCTCGAGCCGCTCATGCCAGGTGGCGCCGCGGGTGTGTCGTTTCGAGGTGTAGTGAAACAGCTTGATGAGGAGCGGAAACTCGCGATCGAGTTCCACTTCATAACGCCCGCGTCGGTCGAGCTGCCGCGCGATGTCATGCGGCTCGAAGCGCAGGCGGCGGCAGGCATCCAGCAAACGGGCAAAGCCATCGCCCGCTGCGGCGGTGTCCCGGCGTTGTAGCGGTGTGGACATGTGGGCCGACTGTAGGATCAATTGCAGTTTCAGGGAAGTCTCGGTTGCCGTAGCGGCGTCTCGGCGGGTGTGATTACCGACAAGACCTTGGGATGGGCTACCCGGAGACGCCTGGTCCCAACCCTCACAGGTCGGGCGCGTCTGTCCCCAGCGCGCCGTCGGGTTGGCCGGGAGTGGTTCGCGGCGCTCTGCCGAGGCGCCGCTGCGGGGGCAAGGTTCATGGAGTGTGAACGCCCATGGCTACCGGCAAACAGTGGGAGACTGCGCCCAACCTTCCGGCCATCTCGTTTTCCATCTTCCCACGGCCTGCCGCCTCTCCTATTCTTCGCGCCCGTGTACCACAGTCAAAAAGTCACCTTGATTGGAGTCGGGCTGCTCGGCGGCTCGCTCGGTCTGGCCCTTCGTCAGCGCAAGCTGGCCGGGCAGGTGGTCGGCTTCGTGCGGCGTCCCGAGGCGGTGGACGAGTGCGAGCAACTTGGCGTAGTGGACAAAGCCGACACCGATTTGTGGCGCGCGGTCGAGGGAGCCGACCTCGTGGTGATTTGCACGCCGATCGCGCAGATGCGCGCGCTGGTCGAGCAGGCGCTGCCGAAGTTCAAGGCGGGCGCCATTGTCACCGACGTGGGCAGCGTGAAGGGCAGCGTCGTCGCGGAGATGGAGCCGCTGTTCGCCTCCACCAAGGCGAGCTTCATCGGCAGCCACCCGATGGCTGGCGCGGAGAAGATGGGCGCGGCGGCCGCGCGGGCGGATTTGTTCGAGAAGGCCGTCTGCGTCATCACTCCCACGCGCAAGAGCAAGGCCGCCGCGGTCAAGAAGCTCGAAGAACTCTGGAAGGCGGTCGGGGGCATTCCGGTCAAGCTCGCGCCCGATTTGCACGACGATTTGGTCAGCCGCTCGAGCCACCTGCCCCACGTCGTCGCCGCCGAACTGGCCAACTACGTTCTCAGCCCGGCGCTGCCGAAGGAGCAGGCGCAACTGTGCGCGACCGGCTTCCGCGACACCACGCGCATCGCGTCCGGATCGCCCGAGATGTGGCGCGACATCTGCCAGGCCAACGCGAAGAATCTCAGCCGCGTGCTGGGCGTGTTCATCGAGGATTTGCAGGAGTTCCAGCACGCCCTGGCGAACGGCGACACACGGACCATCGAGGAGTTTTTCCGCACGGCCAAGCAGCGCCGCGATGTCTGGAGCGCGCAGCCCGTCACGCCCTCGCCAGAATGAAAGGGTCTGAGGTAAGAGGTATGAACGCTGTCGCCTCGCCGCTGGCCCTCGCGCGATTGTTCGCTCCGGTTCCCAAGCAGGAACGGGGAGCGCACGCGGCGCGCGTGCCGGTTAGGGCGGCTCGCCCAAACTTCCGGCATCCATTTTTCGTCCATACGCGGCGAGAGGTGATTGGAGGAACGCAGTTTTCGGCGGGCCGCCGAAAACAGCACGCGGGCCGCGTGCGCTCCCCGGGGCTGCCGGGCTGCGTCGTGGCTTCGACTGCGGAGTATGTGTTCTTACCTCCTACCTCATAATTCATCCCTTCACGATGCCGTTGCCTGACCTCATTGAAATCATCCCGCTGACTGCGCCGGTGCGCGCGGAGATCACCGTGCCGGGGTCGAAGAGCATCACCAATCGCGCGCTGGTGCTGGCCGCACTGGCGGAGGGCGAAACGACGCTCGAAGGCGCTCTTTGGAGCGAGGACACGCAGGTGATGGTCGAGTGCCTTCAGGAACTCGGCTTCATGGTCAGCGTCGCGCCCGACCCGAACGAGCCGTGCAATCGGACCATCACGGTTTACGGCAAGGCGGGGATCGTGCCGCCCGGCGGGACGGTGGCTCAACCGCTCGAACTCTTCGTCGGCAACGCCGGCACGGCGGCAAGGTTTCTCGCGGCGATGGTCTGCCTCGGCTCGGGCGTGTATCGACTGCACGGCGTGCCGCGGATGCACGAGCGTCCGCAGGCGGCATTGTTTCAGGCGCTGCGGCAACTGGGCTACCGGATCGACTCACCGAACGACAAGCTGCCGGCAACGATTTTTGGCCGTAGCAGCCGAGGTGACGAGGCTCATTTTGAAAAAGGCGATCAGAGCCTCCTCACGTCGGCTGCTACGGCCGGGCAACGGCGCGCCTGCACGGTGAGCATCGCCGAGAGTTCGCAGTTCGCCAGCGCATTGCTGTTGAGCGCAAGGGTTGGGGAATGGCAAATCGAGATCGGCGGAGAGAATGAGGACGAGTCGCCCTACGTCGAGATGACGCGGCACCTCGTCGCGGTGTTTCCAAGCGGCGGTGGGCAGTTTCAGATCGAGCCGGATGCGTCGAGCGGAAGTTATTTTTGGGCGGCGGGCGGATTTCTTAACCGGCCCGCGCCAGGGTCCATCCGGGACGCAGACACGGGCGTCCGTCGTTTCGAGACGGATTTTCTGCCCGCGCTGGACGAGCAGCGGCAGCGGCTTCCTATCTTGGTGCGGCAATGGCCGAACAGCGGCTGGCAGGTGGACGAGCGCTATCCGCGCTATCTTGCTCCACCGATGCGGATCTCCCGGGCGCTGGATCTCGGCGACAGCATCATGACCGCAATTGTCCTCGCGCCCTTCGCCGTGCATCCCGTAAACTTCACTGACCTCGGCCGCCTTCGGGTCCAGGAATGCGAGCGCGTCGTCGCCTTGCGCACCGAGTTGACCAAGTGTGGAGCGAAGGTCGTTGAGGAAGGCGACACCCTCACAGTCTTCCCGTCGCCACTCCACGGCGCTGAGATCGAGACCTACCACGACCACCGCATGGCGATGTGCTTTGCGATTCTGGGATTGAAAGTGCCCGGCATCAAAATCAAGAATCCCGCCTGCGTGAAGAAGACGTTCCCGAATTTCTTCCAGAAGCTGGCCGCGCCGCCGCCGCACGGATTGGGCGCGACCATCCTCGACGCGGCCACGGGCCGGCAGTTGAGCGGGGATGAGTTGTTCGCGGATTGAATCCGGTGGAGTGTTGCAGGGTCGAAGCGTACCGCAGACGGGCGCCCGCGGCTCCAACGCCTCGACATTTTTTGAAATGAATCAGCCCATTGTCATCGCCATCGACGGCACCAGCGCCAGCGGCAAGAGCACCAACGCCAGGCTCGTCGCCAGGGCGCTCGGCTACACCTATGTGGACACCGGCGCCATGTATCGCACGCTCGCCTGGCATTGCCTGAAGAGCGGCGTGGATGTCCACAATGTCAAAGCCGTGGCCAACGCGTGCCGCCGTTGGAAAACCGAACTGGTCTGTGTGGACGGCGAGGGCAAATCGGTCCGCCTGCTGGTCGAAGGCTATTATCCCGAGAAGGAAATCCGCACCGCCGAGACCAGCGCAGCCGTGCCGCATGTGGCGGCGGTGCCCAAGGTGCGCGACTGGATGAAGAAGGCGCAGCGCGATTGCGTGAAGTTCGGCGATCTCGTGATGGAAGGCCGCGACATCGGCACGAATGTTTTCCCGGAGACGGATTTCAAGTTCTACCTCGACGCCCATCTCGATGAGCGCCAGCGCCGTCGCGAGTCGGACGGTGTCGCGGAAAATCTGGCCGCCCGCGATCAGCGCGACAGCCAGCGCGCCGCCGCGCCACTCATGATCCCGCTCGGCGCCGTCATGGTCAACAACTCGGGCCAGACCGCGGAGCAGACGAGCGGACGCATCCTGGAAGTGATCCGGCAGCGGCTCAAGGAACGCAGCGACACCGAGATCATGTCGAAGCAGTCCCGCCGATGGTGACACGCCCCGGGACGCCGGCGCGCGGCGTCCCGCATCGAAGGAAGATCAAATGAACCTCTCCTATCTGATCAGCTGGATCGTCCTGGGAACCTTTTACCGGACGTATTGCCGCAGCCGGTACTTGAATGCCGAACGCGTGCCGCGCACAGGCCGGGCCATCCTCGCATCGAACCACGCCAGCTTCATCGATCCGCCGCTGGTGGCCTCAGGTGTGTGGCGCCAGATGAATTTTCTCGCGCGCGACACGCTGTTCACCGTGCCGGTCGTCGGTTCGATTCTCCGTTCCTGGGAAGTCGTGCCAGTGGACCGCGACGGCGGCGGTCCGGGCGGACTGAAGGGCATCATGGATCGTCTGGAGCGCGGCCATGCGGTGGTGCTGTTTCCCGAGGGCACGCGCACCCGCGACGGGCAGATCGGCAAGGCGCGCTCTGGCATCGGGCTGGTGGTCATCAAATCCGATGCGCCGGTGGTGCCGGTGCGGCTCTTCGGGACGTTCGAAGCCTTCGGTCGCGGCGCGAAGCTCATCAAGCCGCATCGCGTGCAGGTGAAGTTTGGCCCGCCGATGGATTTCGCCGCGCTGCGCGCCGAGGCGAAGGTCTGTTCGAAGGAACGCCTCCGGAGAATCTACCAGCAGGTGGCCGATGAACTCATGTTCACGATTGGCCGGCTGGAGCCGTGCGTGGACAAGGCGACGTTCCCGTGAGGCGGGCTTCGTAGCGGCGTCTCGGCAGAGCGCCGCCATCGGCACAGAACTGCAGAAGAGTGCGGCGGTCTGCCGACACGCCGCTACGTGGCGGTTCGTTGAGCGGCGCGCGGACGTTCAGTGATCGAGTCGATTCACCGTGAGAGTGATCTCCTCCCGCTCATCCGCTTGAATCACCAGCGGCTTGCCGAACGTGACCACCACGTTCGAATCCAACCCCAACTGCAATTGCTGATAGGTCGAGTTCGCTCCAACCGGCATCATTCCGCCCGGCGTCATGGTGACGGTGCCAGTGGCATAGGGTAAGATGCGCCCGAGGAAGATTCTGAGGCGGGCTTTATCGGCGCTCAACAACTCGAGATCGCCGCTCAAGTTCAGCGTGATGGGCATGTCGGAATTATTGATCTTCACCTTGCCCAACTGCGCGGTGTTGACCTTGAAGTTCCCTTCGGCCGTCACGATCAGGAGCAGGTTGGAGCCGCCGCCGGCTTCCTTCCACTGGACGCGAATCTGGTAGTTCACCGATTCGGCATCGAGCGGCGGTCCGGGCGGGGGCGAACCCGCGAGCCGGCGCACGGGCGGTAGTTGGCCGACGGGTTGGGCGAAGGTGGTGGTGAGCGCGCATAGCACGGCGAGCACAGTCAGGAGCGTGGCTTTCATGGTGATGGGATTCTTGTCATGGCCCGGCAGCGGCGCTCAAGGCGAATTACCGTGAATCGTCCGCCGACCCGGCCTCGTCAGAACTACACCACCCATGAAAACAAGTTTCGCCCTTGCTCTGTTGCTCGTGACTGCTCTGTGGCTGCACGCCGCTGACCTGCCCGCCGCGCCGGCTTCGGGAACCTTTCGCTGGCAAACTGGTCCCCCGCTGGAGTCGCCCGCCAGCCGGCCAGACGATCCTTGTTTCTCGATCACAGCCATGCCACAGGGCTGACAAAAGCGGTCTGAACCTGACGGTTTCCGTGGAAACTCAGGAGTCATTTCAAAGTGAGGTTAAGAATTTTCAGATCATCATGCGCGGGCTGCGGCTGCGGCGCTGGCCGATTTCCCGCGCGGCTGGAGCGTGCCGAAGGTGGTGCTGCGGGAGGACATCTTTGAAGCCAGCCACACTTACCGGCACAAGGGTCACGGGCAGTATCTCACGCTGGTGGAGGCGCAGAATGGTGAACGCCGTTACTACAAAGAAGACTGGCCCGCGTGCGGGGCATTGGATCCGGGTCAACCGCGCAATCGGGGGAACCTCTCACATTCCTGCCACCCTGTTGCCAGCGAAATGGGAAGCGCACGCGCCCTCGCGTGCCGCCGACGGCGCCCCGCCGTCGGCACAATGCGCGCCATCGCGCGTTGCATCAGGCGCGGAGGCGCGCCCGCAGACGGTTGACGCGGGCGTCAACCGCCGCACGCGAGGGCGCGTGCGCTCCCCCTCCATTCCGCGCTGCAATTAGATGAGATGCGCCCCGCAATCGGCATCCCAAAATTCCGCTGTCAAAATTCCGCTTGTCAACCCGGCCTTCGCTGCTAGTTTCTGCGGCCTTTGTTATGAAAGAGAATATCCATCCTAAATATGTGGATGCGGAAATCCGTTGCGCCTGCGGCAACAGCATCAAGACCCGCTCCACCAAGCCCGTGATTTTGATTGGTATCTGCAACAACTGCCATCCGTTCTTCACCGGCCAGCAGAAGTTCGTGGACACCGCCGGCCGCGTGGACAAGTTCGAGCAGCGCCGCGCCAAGACGCAGGCTGCCCAGGCTGCCCAGGCTGCCAGCGGCAAGAAAAAGAAGTCCTAGCCGTTTTTCCGATCATCCGCCCGCAAGTCCGCTTGGACCTTGCGGGCGGATTGTTTTTTCCAACCCCGCTTTCGTGGTCATGGATCTCCAGCCGCACATCGAAAAATTCGCCCGCCGCTTTGCCGAGGTCGAGGCGACACTCAATGATCCCGGCGTCTTCGACAACCGACAGCGCTTCCAGGATTTGTCCCGCGAATATGCGCGCCTCAGGGATCTCGTCGGCGCCGGGCAGGCCTACTTGAAAACGCGCACGGAACTGGCCGAGAACCGGGCGATGCTCGTCGCGGATCCGGCTGATGCGGATCTCGCGGCGCTGGCTCGCGAGGAAATCGTCCGGCTTGAAGCCGAGGAGAACCGTCTTGAATTCGAGGTGCAGCAGGGCGTGCTGCCGCCCGACCCGACCGATTCACGCAACACCATCATCGAAATCCGTGCCGGCGCGGGTGGAGCTGAGTCCGCGCTCTTCGCCGCCGACCTGTTCCGCATGTACTCGCGCTACGCCGAGTCGCGGGGCTGGAAGGTGGAACCGATGGAGTCCAGCCCGTCGGACCTGGGTGGTTTCAAGGAAGTGATTTTCGCCATCACGGGCACCGATGTTTACAAGCGCCTGAAATACGAGAGCGGCGTGCATCGCGTCCAGCGCGTGCCCGCCACCGAAGCGCAGGGGCGCATCCACACCAGTACCGCGACGGTGGCCGTGTTGCCCGAGGCCGAGGAAGTGGACGTGGAGATCAAGCCCGACGATCTGGAGATCAACGTCTGCCGCGCCGGCGGACATGGCGGCCAGGGAGTCAACACCACCGACTCCGCGGTGCGCATTTTCCACAAGCCCACCGGCATTGAGGTGCGCTGTCAGGACGGGCGCTCGCAAATCAAGAACAAGGCCAAGGCCCTCACGGTGCTCCGCTCGCGTCTGCTCGAACGCAAGATCGAGGAGGAGAAAACCAAATACGACGCGCAACGCAGCCAGCAGGTGGGCGGCGCCGAGCGGAGCGAGAAGATCCGCACCTACAACTTCCCGCAAAACCGCGTCACCGATCACCGCATCAACGTCACGCTCTACAACCTGTCGGTCTTCGTCGAAGGCGACATCGACACCCTGATCGATCCGCTCATGGGGAATGCGCTCAACGAAAAGCTCAAGGCGCTCGGAAACTGAAGCCGGGGCGAAGTCAAAACTCGAAATCCAGAACTCACAGAAATGTCTCCCCATGGCCTCATCTTCGACTTCGACGGCACCCTGGCCGACACCATGCCGCTCCACTTTCG
This sequence comes from Limisphaerales bacterium, assembly GCA_038249465.1. GTDB lineage: Bacteria > Verrucomicrobiota > Verrucomicrobiia > Limisphaerales > JBBRWD01 > JBBRWD01. Next base: position 28,576 of record JBBRWD010000005.1, read on the forward strand.
CGCCTGGCAGGTCTTGTGCGACCGGCACGGCATGGTCTTTCCCAAGGAACGCCTCTACGCCCTGGGCGGCGTGCCCTCCCGCGACATTCTCCGGATGCTCAAGGAAGAGCAGAATCTCGCCATCGACCCGCTGCTCGTCGTGAAGGAGAAGGAAGAGGAGTATCTGCGCCTGCTGACCGAGGTGGAGCCGATTCACGCCGTGATGGACATTGCGCGCGAACATCGCGGGCGCATCCCGCTGGCCGTCGCCTCGGGTGGCACCAAGCGCGTCATTGAGATCGTCCTGAAGCATCTCGGCGTGCGCGAATGGTTCCACGCGGTCGTGACCAGCGAAGATGTGGTGAACCAGAAACCCGCGCCGGACATCTTCCTCGAAGCCGCGCGCCGCCTCGGCGTGGCGCCGGAGCATTGCGTGGCCTACGAAGACACCGACCTTGGCATGACCGCCATCCGCGCCGCCGGCATCAAGGCGGTGGATGTGCGGGAGTTGCTGGGCGTGGCGTCAGCGAAGTAGCACAGCCGTCCCGGCGGCATGGGGAGAGGGAACTTCCGGCCCGCAGATGGGGGACGACCGATGCAGGCGGGACGCCTGTGCTACTTTTCCAGCAGCCTCGCCTCCTACCCGGCCGCGCCTTCGCATCCGAATTCACTCGGTCGTTTACCGGAGTCACTTCGCCATCGGCCAGCCGGCGACGGCCATTCCTTTATAGCCGCCGATGATGGACCAGACATTGGTGTAACCCATCTTTTGCGCCGCCTCGCAGGTGAGCGCGGACCGGAAGCCGCCGCCGCAATACATCAGGATCTCGGCGTTCTTGTCGGAGAACATCTGTTCCAGGTCGCGTTCGAGGATGCCCTTGCCGAGATGTTTTGCCTGCGCGGCGTGGCCGGCGGCCCATTCGCCGTCCTCGCGCACATCGATGAGCGCAGCCTTGGAGTTTTGTTCGAGACGCGCGCGGGCCTCGGCGACGGTGAGTTCCTTGACGTGGACGCGGGCGTCGTTGACGAGTTTGAGAAAAGCGGGCGAATGTTGCATGGGGAGACGATAGAAACGCTCTGAACACGGTCAAACCAAATCCCAGATTCCATTTGCCTCGGCCGGGCGACGTTGTTCTCCTCGCCGCCGTGTCTGCGCAGCGCCATCGCGGTGTCATCGCCGCCAGCCTTGTTTTCGCCGTCTTCCTCTGGGGCGGCAACAACGCGGGCGTGAAATTCATCGTCCGGTCGTGGCCACCCATCTTCACGGGAGCGACGCGCTTCTTGCTGGCCGGTTTGCTGATGCTGGCGCTGCTGCGCTGGACGACATGGTTCGGCCGCAGCGTGCCCCTGACGCGCGAGGCCAGCCGGCATTTGTGGTGGCGCGGCGGTTTGGTGCTGGCGGTTTACATCGCGTGCTTCAACTGGGCGGTGCAGCTCACCGCCGTCTCGCACGTCGCGCTTTACCTCGGTGCCTCGCCGGTGTGGGCGCTGCTCTGGGAAGGTCGCGCCGGGCGGAATCGTTTCACGCTCTTCAAGCGCTACGCCGCGGCGCTGCTGGCTCTGGCGGGCGTCATCACACTCTTCTGGCCGGCGTTGAAAGAACCCCACGGCAGCCTCGCGGGCGAGTTGCTCGGGCTGGCGTGCTCGGTCTTGTGGACGAACTATGGCCGGCAATGCCGCACGCTGGGCCAGCAATTGCCCGGCCCGGAAATCACGGCGCACACCATGTGGCGCGCCGGCGTCTTGCTGGTGCCGCTGGCGCTGGTTGAACTGGCGATCCGCGGCATGAGCTGGCGGTGGGATGTGGTGGGCCTGCAGGTTTACTGCATCGTGGCCGGCGGCGTCGTGGCATTCGGTCTGTGGAACAATGCGCTGCGTCACTGGAAAACCAGCGAGGTGTATCTGTTCAACAACTTGATTCCGCTCAGCTCGACGCTCTGGGCGCACTTCACCCTGGGTGAGGCGATCACGTCCACGTTCTGGCTGGCGATGGTGCTGATTGTTTCCGGCGTGGTGCTTGGGCAGACGAGTTGGGAACGGCTCTTCGGGCGGCGTTGGGTGCCAACAGAATGATCCCCCAAGTTACGTGAGCCCTTTTCACCTTGCCGCGTCACCTGATTTCTCCAGCATCCGTGTCCGGTATGGAAATCGTGAACCTCAGCGCCGCGCCGCCGTTCATCACCAAGGACGGCTCGGAAATCCGCGAACTGCTCGCCTATCGCAACTCGGCCATCCGCAACCAGAGCCTGGCCGAGGCGCGCCTGCCGGTCGGGGCCGCCACGCAGGAACATTATCACGCGAAGACGGAGGAGATTTATTTCATCACCGCCGGCCGCGGCCGCCTGCGCCTCGAGGGCGAATGGGCCGACGTGAAGGCCGGCGACGCGATTGCGATTCCGCCCGGCAAGAAGCACAAGCTCTGGAACACCGGCGACGCGCCGCTCACGCTGCTGTGCTGTTGCGCGCCGTGCTACGAACACAGCGACACCTTCATCACCGAGCCGTAATCGCCGCCGGGGTTGCCATCGCGACCGACCTGCGTCAGATTGGCCGCCGCATGAAAGTGAAAAATGTTCGTCTGTTCAGCCGCGCGATGTGCAGTTGGTGCATGGATGCTAAGGAATGGCTCGACCGCCACGGCGTTGCCTACGAGTACATCGATGTCGGCACGGATGCCGCGGCGCACGCCGAGATGGTGGCGCTCTCCAATCAATCGCGCGTGCCGGTCATCGAGGCCGATGGCCACGTCCTGGCCGACTTCGGCGCGGATGAACTGGAAGCGTGGTGGAAGAAGATGGAGTTTGAATCGTGAGGCGTGAAACGTGAAACGGGATTCGTTGCCGCAAGAAACCACTCCGACGCCGACCACTTCTAACCAGCCAGCATGAGCACTGCGACGATTGAACAGAAGCCCCGCCCGCGCATTCCCGAGTGGTTCCGCATGCGCCTGCCGACGACCGGCACGTTCGCGCAGACGCGGAATCTTCTTCAGGATCTGCGCCTGCACACCGTCTGCGAAAGCGCCAAGTGCCCGAACCACTGGGAGTGTTGGAGCAAGGGCACCGCGACCTTCATGATCGGGGGCGACCGCTGCACGCGCGCCTGCGGTTTTTGCGCCGTCAGCACGGCCAAGCCGCTGCCGCTCGATCCGCTCGAACCGCAGCGCGTGGCCGAGGCGACCCAGCGCATGAAGCTCCGCCATGTGGTCATCACCGCCGTGGCGCGCGACGATATCGCCGATGGCGGCGCCGGGCATTTTCGGGAGACAGTTGAAGCGGTCCGCGCAATGAATCCGGGCATCGTGGTGGAGATCCTCGTGCCGGATTTTAATGACAAGGACGAAAGCATCGAGGCGGTGCTCGCGTCCCAGCCGGAGATCTTCAATCACAACCTGGAAACCGTCCGCCGCCTGACGCCCAGCGTGCGGCATCGTGCCACCTACGACCGCTCGCTCAGCGTGCTGGGCAAGGCGAAGGTGCGCGGTGGTTGTTCCGTTTACACCAAGTCCGGCCTGATGCTCGGTCTGGGCGAAAGAGAGGACGAACTGTTCACCGCGATGGACGACCTGCGGCGCGTGGGCTGCGACATCCTCACGCTCGGCCAGTATCTCCAGCCGACGCGCGAGCATCTGCCGGTGGTGGAGTTTGTGACGCCGGAGAAGTTCGAGGCGTATGGCGAGCGGGCGCGGAGCCTGGGGTTTGTTCACGTGGCCAGCGGACCGCTGGTGCGCAGTTCGTATCACGCGGAGGAATTCACCCTGCCTGTTTAGTACCCAGGCAGTGGGATGGACGACACGCGTAATGGGTCGGGCGCGTCTGTCCCAGCGCGCCGCGAAACCCCTCGCGGCCAACCCGACGGCGCGCGGGGGACAGACGCGCCCTACCCGTGAGGGTTGGGACCAAGCGTCTTCGGGTAGCCCATCCCAAGGTCTTGTCAGTAAGTTCACCACGGAGGCACGGAGAACACGGAGCAAACCTTGCGGGCGTGACCGAACGCCCTCCGCAAGGATTCCCCTTTGAGGATTGCCACCTCGGGTGTCGGGCGTTATCCCGTCTCCATGAGCAAGCCCACCGATGTCCGCGTCGTCGCCGCGCGGCTCTATTTTCTCCCGGTGCAGACGCGCGTGCCGCTCAAGTTCGGACCGGAAACACTCACCACCGTCACCTGCGCACGGGTCTGTCTGACAGTCGAGGATGCGCGCGGTCGTCGTGCCGGGGGCTGGGGCGAAACGCCGCTCAGCGTGCAGTGGGTCTGGCCGAGCAAGCTGCCGTACGAGCCGCGCCACCGCGTGCTGAAGGAATTCTGCGTGCTGCTCGCCGAGGCGTGGACGCAGTTCGATGCCACCGGTCACGCATTTGAAGTCGGGCACGATTTCATCGCGAGCCGGCTGGCGGAAATGGCAAGAGGTTTCGCGGGACGCTTCACCGTCGCCGGAGAAGCGTTGCCCTGGCTGGCGGCGCTGGTGTGCGACTCCGCCTTCGATCTGGCGCTGCATGATGCCTACGGAAACCTGCATCAGCGCCCGGTCTATTCCACCTACACGAGCGAGTTTCTCTCTCGCGACCTGGCGGCATTTCTCCAGCCCGCCGACGGCGCCGCGATTTCGTTCGCAGGCAGATTCCCGGCTGACTTTCTCGTCTCGAAACCGCCGAGCCGGCTGCGCGCGTGGCATCTCGTCGGTGGACTCGACTTGCTCGACCGCAGCGAGTTGACCGGCTCGGAACCGAACGACGGCTACCCGGTCGTGCTGCCCGACTGGATCGAGCGCGATGGTTTGAAATGCCTCAAGGTGAAGCTGCGTGGCAACGACGCGGCGTGGGATTATGACCGGCTGGTGCGCGTCGGGCACATTGCCGAGGCGAAGGGCGTGGAGTGGTTGAGCGCCGACTTCAATTGCACGGTGACCGATCCGGACTATGTCAACGCGATGCTCGATCGACTGCGCGACGAGCATCCGCGCCTCTACGGCATGGTTCTTTACGTCGAGCAGCCGTTTCCCTACGAACTCGAGGAGCACCGCATCGACGTCCACAGCGTGGCGGCGCGCAAGCCGTTGTTCCTCGATGAAAGCGCGCACGACTGGCGCCTGGTGAAGATCGGCCGCGAGCTTGGCTGGACCGGCGTGGCGCTCAAGACGTGCAAGACGCAAACCGGCGCGCTGCTTTCGACGGCGTGGGCGAAGGCGCACGGCATGACGTTGATGGTTCAGGATCTCACCAATCCGATGCTGGCGCAGATTCCGCACGCGCTGCTCGCCGCGCACACCGGCACGATCATGGGCATCGAAACCAACGCCATGCAGTTTTATCCCGAAGCTTCGCGTGCCGAAGCGGCGGTGCATCCCGGTCTCTACCAGCGTGGCGGCGGCATGGTGGATCTCTCGACGCTGCGCGGTCCGGGCTTTGGATACCGGCTTGATGAAATCCGGCGCGACCTTCCGCCGCCCGCGGCTGAGTTCGGGCGCTGAACACGGCGCCGCATTCGGGTTATCGTTGCGATACTGAGAAGCCTGCTGGAGACGGGGACGTTCAAACCTCCGAGACCGCGCGCTGCATGGAATCCTCCTGCTGCTCGATGGACTCGATGAGTTTGAACTGGGTGCGGCAGCGGTCGAGGTTGTGCCCGAAGCGATGCACCCGGAAGTAGGTGTCGCCCACGAGGAAGTCCGTCAGGAACCGGATGCCGATGTTGAAGGTGATGAGCTTGCCGGCAAAGGGCAGCAGTGATTTCTCGGTCGGGCTGAGCATGTCCCCCGCGGTCGTGAGATAGCCGCGCGCCAGCGCCGCGAACATGGGCAGGTTCATCCGCACCTTTGACAAATCCCGCTCGTCCTCCAGCGTTGGGCTGGTGGTGGTGCGGACCATGTCGCCGAAGTCATAAAGCGAGAGGCCGGGCATCACGGTGTCAAGGTCCACCACGCACATCGCGTCGCCGGTGTCGGCGTCGAGCATGACGTTGTTGAACTTGGTGTCGTTGTGGGTGACGCGCTCCGGAATCTCGCCGCGGGCGTGCGCGTTGAGCAGAACGTCCACGATGTTCTCGTGCTGGAGCGCAAACGCGATCTCCGGGGCGGCCAGCTTCGCCCGGTTGTGGGTATCGGTCTCGACGGCTTGGAGCAGCGACTCGAAGCGCTTCCGCGTGTGATGGAAGAAGGGAATCGTCTCGACCAGCCGGCCCGGCAAATCCGCCAGAAGATGTTGAAACGTGCCGAAGGCGCGGGCCGCCTCGTAGGCCTGCCGCTCGGTCTGCACCGACTCAAAAGTCTGGGCGCGCTCGACGAAGACGAAGGTGCGCCAGAAATCACCGCCGCCGTGGCAGTACCACGGCTGGCCGTCGCGCGTCGGCACGATGGTGATCATGCGCCGGGTGATTTCCTTCACGCCCTGCTGTTCGAGCTTGTGCCGGATGTGCGCGGTGATGCGCATGATGTTGTTCATCACGCCCACCGGGTCGCGGAAAACCGTCTTGTTAATCTTCTGGTGGATGTAGCGGACCATGGTGCCGCCCTGGTTGTAGGTGGCGGTGTAGGTCTCGTTGATGTGCCCGATCTTGCAGGCCTCGGCATGGAGGATCTCTCCATAGATCTGGAACTGCTTTGAAATTTCCTGGAGCTGGTTTTCCTGATAAACAGCCATGCCTGCCTCATCGGTTAAAGAGTTGTCTGCTGAACGCATTTTTCCTCCGGCTCTCCGCCATTCCGCAGACGGTGGAACCTCGGGGGAACGGGCGCAGATTGCGACGGGCGTCCGCGCGGAATCAAGCGCGAATCCGGGGCCAGCCTCGCGCACCGGACAAGCCGATCCGCCGGCGTCCAACCAGAATTCATCGAGAAGATGGGACCAGGAATCCGCTCAATGTGCGATGGCGCTTCAGGCCGTGCGCGCCTGAACCTCGTGGAACGCGTGGTAGAACATGTCGTTGTCGGCCGCCGCCTTCTGGACAAGCTGCATGAGGAGGAACATTTCCGCCGGATTGACCACGGCGTGAACGCCATGCTGGAACGCCTGGAGCGGGTTGAAGGTGGCCATGCTATAACCGAAAAGCACCACCACGGCGTGGCGGCGCTGACTCATGGCGAGGCGTTGCAGGACGATGAGGCTCTCGTTCTCCTCGGGCTTGGTGGCGGCGAAGAGTTCTTCAAGGATCACCACCTGATAGGGCACCTGGGAAAACTTGTGGAGGAATTCGCCGTGGTTGACCGCGGTATGGACCTTGTAGCCGAGCTGGGTAAGCGCGCTGCGCGCCGTATCCTGCAATTCAGGCGTGCTCAGGCCGATGAGGGCGGGGCGATCTTCGGGGCGCAGGAAATCGAATTCGACAGACATAGGCTTATTTGAATTTCACGTTCAGGGGCACTGGCGGCGGCTTGGCACCGGCGCTGCCGGGCGAGGCCAGCGGAATCATCTTGAGGTCGGAGATGTCCGTCGTCGATTCACCGCGGCTCTTTTTGAGCATGTCGATGCCGCGGGTGACCACCCCGCGCTTGCTGCAGAACAACTCGGCGGTTTCCTCGGTGATGGTGCCCTTGCGAAAGGCTTCGAGGCACGAATAGTCGAAGGTCCGCCAGCCGAAGGGCTGGCTCGCTTCGATGATTTCGTAAAAGCTTTTGCCCTCACTTTCGCCCAGCGTGATCGACTCCTTGGTGCGAAGGCTGGCGCCCATGACTTCGAGAATCGGGAAGCGCCCGCCGCCCACGCGCGGCGCCAGACGCTGGCTGAAGACCCAGCGCAGGGTGTCGGCCAGACGGTAGCGCACCTGTTCCTGTTCCTCGGTCTCGAACATGCCGAGGATGCGGTTGATGGTCTGGCCGGCGTCGATGGTGTGCAGCGTGCTGAAGACGAGATGTCCGGTCTCGGCGGCGCTCAACGCGATCTCGACGGTGGCGCGGTCGCGCATTTCACCGACGAGAATCAACTTGGGCGCCTGGCGCAGCGCGGCGCGCAGGCCGGTGGAATAGCTGTCAAAGTCCGTGCCCATCTCGCGCTGGTTGATGGTGGCCTTCTTCTGCGTGTAAACAAACTCGACCGGATCCTCCAGGGTGATGATGTGGATCGGCGAGCGCGTGTTGATCTCGTCGAGCAGCGCCGCCAGCGTGCTGGTTTTGCCTGAACCTGTCGCGCCGGTCACCAGCACCAGGCCGGTCTTTTCCTTGGCGGCCTGCAGGACGATTTCCGGCAGGCTCAGATCGGCCAGCGTGGGGATTTGCGCGTTGAGTTTGCGCAGGACGATCGAGTAACAGCCGCGCTGCTGGAAGACGTTCACGCGAAACCGCGCCCGTCCCGGCAGGCTGTAGGAAAGATCGCACGATCCACTGGCGATCAAATCCTCCGTCAGGCGCGAACTGCCGGCGACGAGGTTGAGCGCGATGGTCTCGGTCTGGAAGGGCGAGAGCCGGTCCAGCGGCGGATTCGTCGGCACCGGCACAAGGATTCCGGCCGCTTCCACCTGCGGCGGCTTGTCCACGGTGAACAGGATGTCGGAAACGTCCTTGTTGAATTCCAGCAAGGTGCCCAGGAGATAGTCGAGTTCGTTGCGACGCATGATAGGTGGGGAGTTGCCCGGGCGATCCGCTCAATGCGCATCGTCGTCCATCGGCGGGGTGGTCAGGAACGGTCGGAATTTCCGCTTGTCGAGGGACTTGTCATAAGCCTCCTCCGGAGAAATGCGTTTCATCCGCAAGTGCTCCATGATGGCGTCATCGAGCGGCTGGTTGCCCAATTTCTTGCCCACCTGGATCATGCCCGGAATCTGGTGCGTCTTGCCTTCGCGGACGAGGTTCGCCACGGCGGTGGTGAAGACGAGGATCTCCAGCGCGGCTACCCGGCCTTTCTTGTCCACGCGCTTGAAGAGGTTCTGCGCCACGACGCCCTTGATGGACTCGGACAACGTCGTGCGGATTTTGTTCTGCTGGTCGGCCGGGAAGACGTCGATGATGCGGTCCACCGTCTTGGCCGCGCTCTGCGTGTGCAGGGTGCCGAAGACCAGGTGGCCGGTGCTGGCGGCGGTGATGGCCAGTTCGATGGTTTCAAGGTCGCGCATTTCGCCGACGAGAATGACGTCTGGATCCTCGCGCAACGCTCCGCGCAGCGCCGCAGTGAACGACTGCGTATGCACGCCGACTTCACGATGGTTGATCAGCGAGTTGCGGCTCTCATGCACGAACTCGATCGGATCCTCGACCGTGATGATGTGGTCGCGGCGGTTCTTGTTCGCGTAATCCAGCATGGCCGCCAGCGTGGTGGATTTGCCCGAGCCGGTCGGGCCGGTCACCAGCACCAGGCCGCTGTGCAGCATGCAAAACTTTTTCAGCACCGCCGGCAGCGGCGCGTCGAATTTCTCAAAATCCTCGAACGACAAAACCTTGCTCGGAATCTGGCGGAACACCGCCCCGATGCCGTTGCGCTGGTTGAAGAAGTTTGCGCGGAACCGCGACACCCCCGGAATTTCGTAGCCGAAGTCCACGTCACCCGTTTCCTCGAAGTGCTTCAGCTTGTACTCTGGCGCGATCTCGTAGAGCATCCCCTTGAGCCCGTCATTCTCCAGTGGTGGAAAATCCACCCGTTGCAGTTCGCCGTGAATGCGCAGGATCGGCGGATTGCCGGTCGAGAGGTGCAGATCCGAGGCCTTCTGCTCCAGCATCAGGTTGAAAAACGCGTCGATTTTCGCCATACAAGATTCGGTGCTGAGCAAATTCGATACCGAGAGCGACCGCGATCATGCCTGAGCCTGATTTGACTGCCCTGCTGTGTGACCGCATCCGGCGCGAAGGGCCGCTGCCGTTTGTCCAGTTCATGGACACGGCTCTCTATCATCCGGGCGCGGGCTACTATGAACACGCCGCCATCGGCCGGGACGGGGATTTTTACACCAGCGCCAGCACCGGCCCGCTTTTCGGCAAGCTGCTGGCGTTCCAGTTCGCCGCGTGGCTCGAAACCCTGCCGCCCGGACCGGTGGACCTCGTCGAAGCCGGCGCCCATGACGGCCGGCTGGCCGCCGATCTCCTCGGATGGCTGGTGTCTCACCGGCCGGAATTGTATCCACGCCTCCGCTACACCCTGCTCGAAACGTCCCCCACCCGGCAAAGTTGGCAGCAGCGCCGGCTGGAGGAATTTGCCGGGCAGGTCCAATGGCGGCGTGATGTGGCCGATCTCGCCACGGAGGGAATCCGGGGCGTCCTCTTCTCCAACGAACTCCTCGACGCCTTTCCCGTTCACCGGCTCGGCTTTGATGCGAAAGAACGGAGTTGGTTTGAATGGGGTGTCGGCTGGCGTGAGGATCGCTTCGTCTGGGAACGGCTCGGCCCGGTGTCAGTCTGCCTCGTGGAGGAGATGGAATTCGCGAAACTCGTCATGCCGGCTGAATTGCTCGCTGTGTTGCCCGACGGTTTCACCGTTGAACTCTCCCCAACCGCGCGGCGCTGGTGGAAATCAGCCGCAGCCTCGCTTGCTCAAGGCTGGTTACTCACGCTCGATTACGGCCTGACGGCGGAAGAGCTTTTTCATCCTCAGCGCGCGGACGGCACCTTGCGCGCCTATCACCAGCATCATCTGAATCCCGACGCGCTGGCGCATCCCGGCCGGCAGGATCTCACCGCGCACATCAACTTCACCCAACTTCAGCATGCCGGGGAACAGGCCGGACTGCGCACCAGCGGGTTATTTTCCCAAACCGAGTTTCTGACCCTGATTGCCCGGCAGACTTGGAAGTCATCGTCCGGCTTTGGCGAGTGGACGCCCGCCGTGGTGCGACAATTCCAAACGCTCACGCACCCCAATCATCTCGGCCGCGCGTTCAAGGTGCTGATGCAGGAACGCGGCGCACCGTAGCTCGCTTGATTCAACTTTTGCGCCTACGCTCTCGCCATCGAACACACCGCGTTTATGCAAACACCGAGTCTCACCTCAAAACCAGTCGGCTCCCGCAGTCACTCTCTTGTCCTGTTCGGCGCACTGTCGCTTTTGCTCGGTCTCACCCCGGGCCGCGTCGCTGCCGCCGAGCCTGACTTGGTCCGGCGCCAGTTCCGCGAGGTGGACACGCTCTTCGCCAATCCAGGCCAGGGCTGGATGAGCCAATCGCGCAGCCCGCGCGGGGAACCGCGCTTTCCGTGTTCCGTCGTCTATATCCGCTTCAATTGGGCCGAGGCCGAACCGGAGGAAGGCAGGTTCAACTGGAAGCTCATCGACGACGTCATCGCCGCCTGGAAACCGCGCGGCGCCGCGGTGTCCATGCGCGTGATGACCTGCAACGCGCACAGCAGCGGCTATTACACCTCGCCGAAGTGGCTCTTCGACGCCGGCTGCAAGAGCCACGAGTATCTGGTCGGCGGCGACGATCCGACCAGCGGCGGCAAACGCATCCCGCGCATCGAACCGGACTACGCCGATCCCATCTATCTGGAAAAACACGGCGCTTTCCTCAAGGCGCTGGGCGAACGCTACGACGGACGCGCGGAGATGGAGTTCCTCGACATCGGCTCCTACGGCGTGTGGGGCGAATGGCACACGAAGAATCCCGCGCCCGTCGGGGGGCGCACACAGATCGTGGACCTCTACCTGCGCGCCTTCCGCAAGACGCCTTTGGTCTTCATGTCCGACGACGCCGAAGTGCTGAACTACGCGCTGGCCCACGGCACCGGCTTCCGGCGCGACGGCGTCGGCTCGCCGTGGCACCAGCAGAACTGGATCGGCTCCAAGAAATATGCGGGCGTGGCCGGCATGGCTGAAACCTGGAAACGCGCGCCGGTGGTCTTCGAGTGGTTCGGCAACTATGACTACCTCCAGTCGAAGAAGTGGTCCTTCGATGCGGCGGTGAACTTCATGCTCAGCAACCACGTCACGCTCATCAACGACAACTTCGGCGCCTTTCCGCCCGAGGCGCGGCCGCAGTTGGAGAAGCTGGCCCGCCTGGCCGGCGCCCGCTTCGTCCTGCGCGAACTGGCGCACGAGAAGATCGTCCAGCGCGACGCCCGGCTGAACCTCGACATGACGTGGGCCAATGTTGGCGTGGGCAAGCTCCACCGGCCTTACGCGCTGCGATTCTTCCTCCTCGATGCCGCCCGTCAACCGGCCTGGACCAACGACAGCAAGGCGGACCCCCGCAACTGGCTGCCCGGCGAGCATCGCCTTAAGGAATCACTCTCCCTTCCCGCCACGCTGAAAGCAGGTGACTACACTCTCGCGGTGGCGATGATTAATCCAGCCGGCACGATCCGCCCGTTTCGTCTGGCGATGGATGCGCCGGAAAAAGAGGGGCGTTATGAACTCAGCACGGTGCGAGTTGAGTGATCTCTGGTTGACCAGAGCCGGTTTCGCTACTTGCCGGTCTGCACGCTGCCGACAAGTTCGCGCACATCCTTGAGGCCCTTTCGCTGCATGAACTCGCGGATGCCGTTGATGACATGCAGGGCCGTCTGCGGCTCGTAAAAATTCGCCGTGCCCACCGCCACCGCGCTCGCGCCCGCCATCATGAACTCGATCGCGTCCGCCGCGCTCTGGATGCCGCCCATGCCGATGATGGGAATCTTCACCGCCTTGGCGGCTTCCCAGACGAGCTTGATGGCGATCGGTTTGATGCACGGTCCGGTGAGGCCGCCGGTCACATTGGCCAGCTTCGGGCGCCGCGTTTCGATATCGATGGCCATCGCGGGGTAACTGTTCGTGATGGCGAGAGCGTCGCTGCCTGCTTCTTCGGCCGCGCGGGCGTAAGGCGCGATGTTCACCACGTTCGGACTCATCTTGGTGACCAACGGCAGACTGGTCGCGCGGCGGCAGGCGGACACCACCTGGCTGAGCAGATTGCAGTCGGTGCCAAACTGCGCGCCGCCTTCCTTGATGTTCGGGCAGGAGACGTTGAGTTCGAGCGCGCCGACTCCGCCGAGCGCTTCAAAGCGTCGCGCCACCTCGGCGTATTCCTCCACCGTGGTGCCCCAGATGTTGATGATGGTCGGCACCTTGAGCTCTTTGAGAAACGGCCAATATTTCTTGATGAAGCCGTCCACGCCCGGCCCTTGCAGGCCGATGGCGTTGAGCATGCCGCAGGTGACCTCGGCGGTGCGCGGTGTCGGATTGCCGCGGACCGGTCCGAGGCGGATGCCTTTCACGACCACCGCGCCGAGTTGGTTGAGGTCGAGCAGTTGCGCGTACTCGGCGCCATAGCCAAACGTGCCGGATGCAACCGTCACGGGGTTCTGCATCCGCAGCTTTCCAATTTGAACGGACAAATTCATGTCGCCTGAGCTTGCTGATTTGTCCCCCGGAACTCAATTCGCAAAACGCCAAACCGACGCCGCAGGAGGTCTTGCGCCGGAGGGCCGCGCGGCCTATCCTCGCTTTGCGTGAAACAGCCGTTCATCAACGTCGAGGAAAAGATCGACCGCTTCGTCGGTCGCCGGACGGGCACGCCGGACAGCCTGCGGGCGGGAATGCAATTGCAGGAAACGGCAGTACGGCTGCACCGGGCATTTCACCATCGCTGGATGCCCAAGGGCGTTTATCGTTTCAAGACCCATGAGGAGGCGGACGCATGGATGACCAAAATGCTGGCGCAGAGCAGCCTGCCGAAAACCTGATCAGCCGCCCGCCGACAGAGGCTGATTTGGTCGGGTTGTGCCGCGAGCTAAATCAGCGTGGCGCGAAATATGTCGTGGTCGGCGGTCTGGCTATCATCGCCGCGGGACTTCCCCGGATGACGACGGACGTGGATTTGATGGTGGCTGTGGATCCGGAGAACGAGGCAAAAATTTACGCCGCGCTTGCGACTCTGCCGGACAACGCTGTGCGCGAACTGCAACCCGGCGAGCTTTCGCAATACACCGTCGTCCGCGTGGGCGATGAGATTCTCGTGGACCTGATGCGCTCGGCCGGCGGGATCGATTACGCCGAGGCGGCGAAGGACGTGGTGGTGCGCGAGGTGGACGGGGTGCCCATTCCCTTCGCGTCACCGCGCCTGCTCTGGCGGATGAAAGTCGTGACCCATCGCGCGAAGGATGCCGGAGATCTCGTTTTTCTCCGTCAGTGGTTCGCGGAACGCGGCGAGGAGCCGCCGCACGTTTGACCTCATGGGGCTGGCTGGCGCGGGGCGTTACTTCGACGCTTCCCACACAATCTGCCGCGCGTCGAACACCGGCCCCTCGGTGCAGGTGCGTTGGTATTCCCAGCCATCACCGCTCTTGATCGGAATCACACAGGTCAGACAGACCCCGACCCCGCAGCACATGTGTTCATCCATGGAAAGTTCGGCGGGCAGATTGAACTCCTCCGCGATTTTGCCCACGGCTTTGAGCATCGGCGTCGGGCCGCAGGCGAAGAGCTTGAGATTTCGGATTTCGGATTTCGGATTTCGGATTTCCGCAAGGAGCGGCTGCGTGACCAGACCGTTCTCGCCGTGGCTGCCGTCCTCGGTGGTGGCGCGGACCTCCCAGCCGAGCGCGCGAAATTCCTCCTCGCACAGGATGTCCACGCGCCGCCGGCCGCCGACGAACACGATGCCCTTTTGCGGCGAACGGTGGGCGAGCAAATACATCGCGGCCATGCCATAGCCGCCCGCGACCAGCACCGGCGTCTCGCCTCCGGGCGGCGGGACAGTGAAACCATGCCCCAGCGGCCCGATGGCGCTGAGTTCTTCGCCGGGCCGCATCCGCGAGAGCGCGTCGGTGCCCTTGCCGACGGCTTTGTAGAGAATGGAAAAGGTGTCGCCCGCCACCTGGAAAATGCTGAACGGCCGCCGCAGCAGCGCGTCCTTCATCGGCAGCACTCGAAGGTGCGCGAATTGTCCGGGCTGCACGAGCGGAGCGATTTGCGGCGCGCGCACGACCAAGCGGAAATAAAGGTCGGTGTCGCGCTCGTTGGCAATGATCTGGACTGTTTGCTCAACCATCGTGGGCGGCGAGCATGGTGGGGGCGGTTTGACGTGTCAACTTTGCGGCGGAACCGGAGGGTCGTGAGGGCGCACCTCGATACTGCCCCCGAAGGCAACGGGGCTGGAGCGCGACGTTGACGTCGCTTCATCGTTCGAGAGACCGTCCGGCCATGTTTCGCCAACACCCATCGAACGCTGAAGCGGCCTCAAGGCCGCGCGCCAGGGGCAGTGCGCGGAAGCGCCCGGGTCGTGAAGGGCGCACCTTGAAAAGCTCCTCGGGCGCAGTGGCGCAAGCTTCCAGCTTGCCGGGAGGGTCGGGCGAAGCGGATTTGCGCCAAGCCGGAGGCTTGGCGGCACGGTCGCAAGCCGGAGGCTAGCGCCACTTCCCGATGGAGGGACCCTCAAGATTCGCCCGGTTCGTGGAGCCGATTTTCAGTGATGGCTTGCGCCGTTTCGCTCGCTCACCCGCAGGCCGATCTTCTCCGGGGTCTCCCGGAACGAGATGACGCCGCGCGAGCAGGTCGCGCCGAGGAACGGATCGTTCGAGACGAGCAGATTGCCGTCGATGTCCAGATGGTCCGCCAGCTCGGCGAGATGCGCTGCGGCGGTGATGAGAATGCTCGACTCGATCATGCAACCAATCATCGTCTTCAAGCCGGCCCGTCGCGCAGCCTGGAGCGCGTCGAAGGCGCCGCTGATCCCGGCGGTCTTGACGAGCTTCACGTTCACGCCGTGATAGCACTGGACGCAACGGTCGGCGTCCACGGCATGGTGATACGACTCGTCGCCAAACAGCGGCAGCGGTGAGCGCGCCTTGAGCCACGCGAGGTCATCCACTGGCGTAGCCGCCGGCATCGGTTGCTCTACGAATTCGATGTGGCCGTCCTGCGCCAGCCATTCGATCTCGCGCAACGCCTCCTCCTTCGTCTTCCACGCCTCGTTGGCGTCCACGCGCACGGTCTTGGTCGGCGCGGCTTCACGCAGCGCGGCGAGATTCACCCGGTCCTGCGGACTGCCGAGCTTCATCTTGAGCACCGGAAATTCCGCCGCCTCGGCCACCTTCTGGCGCACCATGTCGGGTGAGTCGATGCCAATGCTGAACGAGGTGAGATGCTCGCCCTCAGTGAATCCAAGACCGAGCGTATCGTAGATGGGTTTGCCCGCGAGCCGAGCTGAGCCATCCATGAGGGCGATGTTCACTGCGGTCTTGGCGGCGGGATTGCCGGGTGCCACGGTGTCGAGATAACGCATGCTTCCCTCCACATCGTTGAAGGACAGCCGCGCGGGATCAACGGTGTGCAGAAATCTTTCGACGGTCTCCACGTCTTCACGATAGCGCCACGACGGCGACGATTCTCCGAGCCCGCGCAGACCTGAAGCGTCGATCAGTTCGATGAAGACGACAGGATAAGTGCCCGAGCCGCCTTCATCGCTGCGGGCAATGCGCCAGGCGTGCTTCAACTGCAGATCAAACCGCCGGATTTCAATCTTCACGGTGCGAGGAATACCGAACCGCGTGCGGAAAGGCAAAGAGATGCTTCCGACCGGGCGCTCGGCGAAGGCACTTGATCCCAACCCGCACGGGTAGGGCGCGTCTGTCCCCAGCGCGCCGTCGGGTTGGCCGGGAGTGGTTCGCGGCGCGCTGGGACAGACGCGCCCGACCCAGCCCGGGTGTCGTTCCATCCCACTGCCTGGGTAGTATCCTCACGCCAGGCTGCGTCAAGCCGCACCCGTGAAGCCCCTTTCCATCGGGCGCATCTGCGCAGAGCCCCGGCGCGCGGCCTTCAGGCCGCTTCGATATGCGGGGGGGAACAAGGTGCCATCATTGGCCGGCGGGCTGGCGCACGGTGAAGCGACGTAAACGTCGCGCTCCAACCCGGTTGCATCCAGGGGCAGTGTCAACATGCGCCCCTTTCCATCGCCGCGGTTGCCGTCAGCGGCGGTGTCCGTTACTCTCCGCCCATGAGCCAACCATTCCTTGCTCAATTTCCCGCGCTGCGCCCGCGCCGGCTGCGGCAGACGCCCGCCTTGCGCCGCATGGTGGCCGAGACGCATCTGCACGCGAGTCAACTCGTGCTGCCGTTTTTCGCTCGCGCCGGACGCAAATTCCGCCAGCCCGTCGGCTCCATGCCCGGCGTGGATCAACTTTCGCCGGATGAATTGCTGCGCGACGCGACGGCGGCATATTCGGCGGGCGTGCCAGCGGTGCTGCTGTTCGGCATCCCAGACAAGAAGGACGCGAAGGCCAGCGGCGCGTGGGCGCGCAATGGCATCGTCCAGCAGGTGGTGCGGCTCCTCAAAAAGGAATTGCCCGAACTCATCGTCATCACCGATGTCTGCCTTTGCGAATACATGAGCCACGGCCATTGCGGCATCGTGGAGAAGACGCCGCGGGGAGCGCGCATCGCCAATGATCCATCGCTCAAGATTCTCGCGCAGACCGCCGCCAGCCACGCTGAGGCGGGCGCCGACATCGTCGCGCCCAGCGACATGATGGACGGCCGGGTGCGCGCCATCCGCGAACGACTCGACCGCGACGGTTTCACCGACACGCCGATCCTGGCGTATGCGGCGAAGTTCGCCTCGGCCTTCTACGGTCCGTTCCGTGACGCCGCTGAGTCTGCGCCGCAGTTTGGGGACCGCCGCAGCTACCAGATGGACGCCGCGAACGGCAACGAGGCCATGCGCGAGGTGGCGCTCGACCTCCAGGAAGGCGCCGACATGGTGATGGTCAAGCCCGCGCTGGCCTACCTCGATTTGATTTACCGCATCAAAACCACCTTCGGCTATCCGACCGCGGCCTACGCGGTGAGCGCCGAATACTCGATGGTCAAAGCCGCCGCCGAGAAAGGCTGGATCGACGAGCGCGCCGTCACACTGGAAAGCCTGCTGGCCATGCGCCGCGCCGGCGCCGACATTCTCATCACCTACGCGGCCCGCGACGTGGCGAAATGGTTGAAAGCAGGCTGACCCATTGCGGGGGCGGTCCGACCCAATGGGGAGCGGGCGCCGCTGGCGTGCGGTTTTCGGCGGCCCGCCGAAAACCTCGTCTGACCAATTTTCCCGCGCCGGATGCACACGGATACACACGGATTTCCTGCGGCAGGTCTGCCTCACCCCTCCGGGTGATCCACTGGTTTTCTGCAAGTGCCTGGCATCCGTGTCCATCGGTGTCCATCCGTGGTTGAACTGCGGTTTTAAAATCAAAGTGTGCCTCAAAAGTTTGGGCGGGCCGCCCAAACCAGCCCGCGGGCCGCGGGTGCTCCCCGTTCCTGCTTACGGAGTTCGAGTTGAATCCGCCCCAATACCGGTCACGGCCGGCCGTGCCGTCGGTTGTGCTTTTTCAGCAACAGCCGACGGCACGACCGGCGCGCGACCAGCGGAGGAACCGGCGCTCACCCTGCCAAAAAATCTGACAGGTCTTCACGCGGCGATGGAGTTGAGCCGCCGGCCGCGGCGGTGGATGGCGGATTGCCGGGCGGCATGGTCAATAGCTTCGCCTGCCTTTTCCTCGAGCAGCGCCGGGAAGAACAGCAGCGGAAACGAGGTGGCCCACGCCAGGGCGGCGGCCTCGTTGGCGGCGCGACGGAGCCCGGCGTAGAGCGTCCCGTTCTCGGTACGTTCCAGCAAGTCGTGCAGGAGCCGGTCCTTCAATCGTTCCAGTTCCGTTTCACCCACTCCCCGAAAGGGCGCGGGCGGCACCGGCGTCAGATCGAACCGGGTCTCCGGTCCGAAGTCCGCCTTCAGTTCTCGTCTGTTCGTTTTCATGTTTGTCTTTGTTCGTTCTGTTTCGGTTTCCGGCTTCACCACCTCCGGAGTTGTTCGGTGAAATAAAAAACCCACGATTGCCGGGCAATCGTGGGTGGTGAAAATCTTCTTTGGATTCCGGTCTAGGAAGTCCCCTCCACGTTGCCGACGGCCCGCTGCCAGGAACGCTGGCCGTGCCGGCAGACCTGCGTGACGCAGGCGCGCTTGATAGTGTTTTTCATCATCGTCAACATAACGTGCGGCCATAAAACACCGCATCCCCCCGCCGCTGTCAAACGATTTGTCGGCGGATGGGCGCATCTGGGCGCATCTCGACAGTGCCTCTGATGGCAACCGGATTGGAGCGCGACGTTTACGTCGCTTCATCGTTCGAGAGACCGTCCGGCCATGTTTCGCCAACACCCATCCAACGCTGAAGCGGCCTCAAGGCCGCGCGCCGGGGGCCGTGCGCGGATGCGCCGGGCGCGACATCGCATCTCCGGGCCGTGGCTTGCCCAAATTTTCGATTCCGCTTTTCCCGGCCGATTCACGTAACCTCCTCCCGCCATGAATCGAAAGCTGTCACCTTTCTGGACGCTCTTCATCCTGACCGGGCTGAATCTCTTCAACTATATTGACCGCTACGTGCTCTCAGCCGTGCTGCCATCGCTCTCGCGGGATCTGCAGCTCAAAGACGGCGACGCCGGCCGACTCGCCACCGCGTTCATGTTCGGCTACTTCCTCACCTCGCCCCTCTTCGGCTACCTGGGCGATCGCGCCGCGCGCAAATGGCTCATCGCCGCGGGCATTTTCATCTGGAGCCTCGGCACGGTGCTGACCGGATTCGCGGCGACGTTCACGATCTTGGTCGGCTTTCGCATACTCGTCGGCGTCGGAGAGGCGAGTTACGCGACCATCAGCCCCAGCTACATCTCCGACACCTTTGGCCCGGCGAAACGGAACAACGCGCTCACCGTTTTCTATGTGGCCATCCCGGTCGGCGGGGCGCTGGGCTACATCGTAGGCGGAATGATCGGGGCTGAGTGGGGCTGGCGCTATGCGTTCATCTGGGCGGGCGCGCCGGGGCTGCTGCTGGCGCTGCTGCTCCTGCCCTTCGCGGAACCCGTGCGCGGCGCGGCCGACGGTGGTGGTGTGGTGGAAAAGCCGAAGGCCGGCGACATCTTCCATCTTTTCCGCCTGCCCGCCTACCTGTTGGTGGTCGGCGGCTATGTCGCCTACACCTTCGCCCTCGGGGCCTTCGGACACTGGGGTCCGACTTTTTTGCAGCGCATCCATGGAGTGCCGGAAAAAACAGCGGCCACCTTCTTTGGCGCAGTGCTGGTGGTCGCGGGGTTGCTGGGCACGTTCGCGGGCGGCTTCGCGGCGACAGCCTGGCGCAAGCGCAACCGCGCCGCCTACGCCTGGGTGCTGGGCCTCTCGGTGCTGTTCGGCGTGCCGGTCAGCTTCGGGGCGTTCCTCGCTCCGACGCAGCCTCTCTCCATGGCTTGCCTGGCGGTCGCCATGTTCCTGCTCTTCCTCAGCACCGGCCCGGTGAACACGCTCATCATCGAATCCGTGCCGGTGAATCTCCGCGCCAGCGCGATGGCGATGTCGATCTTCATGATCCACCTCTTCGGCGACATCTGGTCGCCGGAGATCGTCGGCCGGCTGTCGGATCATTGGGGCAGCTTGCAAAAGGCGCTCCTCATTCTGCCGGCGGCGCTCCTCGTCTGCGCCGCGCTGTGGCTGACTCTGGCGCTGCATATCCGGCGCAACGCGGCGGCGGGCGTGTCGTCCAGCCCATTTCGGTAGAATACGCGAGGTCGGCGTGAGCGTCTGATTCGGGTGCCCACTCGTTGACGTGCGCCCCATCCCGGCGTCATTGACAGTGGCGGAAAAACGAAAGATAACGCTGCCCATGAAATCCCATTCGTCCCTGAACCGTCGTGAATTTTTGCGCAACGCCTCGCTCGGCGTCGGTGCCGGCCTCGCGCTGCCGAATTTGTTTTTGAACAAGACCCTCGCCGCGACTGGCGACAGCCCCAGCGAATCCATCCGCATCGGCGTCATCGGCACCGGCGGCCAGGGCACGGCCGACATGCGCAATGTCATCAAGAACGTGGTGGCCGTTTGCGACGTGGACAAATCCCACGCGGCGAGCGCCGCCGCGAGCGTCGAGAAATCCACCGGACGCAAGCCCGCCGTGTTCGGTGACTACCGGAAATTGATCGCGGACAAGTCGATTGACGCCGTCCTCGTCGGCACGCCCGATCACTGGCACGCCTTGCCGAGCATCGAAGCCTGCCTCGCGGGCAAGGATGTCTATTGCGAGAAGCCGCTCACGCTCTTCATCGAGGAAGGCAAGGTGCTGGTGAAGGCCGCGCGCAAGAACAACCGCATCGTGCAATGCGGCAGCCAGCAGCGTTCCGAGGCGAAATTTCTCAAGGCGGCGGAATACGTGCGCAACGGTCGCATCGGCAAAATCAAGCGCGTGCTCGTCGGCCTGGTGGGCGTCAACTGGACCAAGGATCCGCTCGTGGGGGATAGCGCGCCGCCTGCGGAACTCGACTACGACATGTGGCTCGGACCCGCCCCCGCGCGGCCCTACAATAAGCAGCGCGTGCATTACTACTTCCGCTTCTTCTGGGATTACTCCGGCGGCCAGATGACCAACTGGGGCGCGCACCATCTCGACATTGCGCAGTGGGGCCTGGGCATGGACGACAGCGGACCGGTCGAGATCACCGGCAAGGGCGAGTTCGATCCGCAGAAGCGTTTCGAGGTGCCGTCGGCCTTCTCCCTCACCTACAAGTATGGCAACGGCGTGGTCGTTGAATGCCGCAGCCCGGGCGCCAGGGTGGCGTCGCTCATTCCGGAACAGAAGGAGCAGGCGATGGAAATCCTCGAAGGCAAGACAGACTTCACCGGCTGCATTTTCGAAGGCGAGAAGGGCCTGCTCTATGTCAATCGCGGCGTGGTGCGCGTGTGGCCGGAGGAAGTCTTCGAGGAACCCATCAAGGACACCGACATCCGGCTCTACCAGAGCACGCAGCATTTCCAGAACTGGCTCGAATGCATCAAGACCCGCAAGCTGCCGATCTGCGACGTGGCCGTCGGACACCGTTCCGCCTCGGTCTGTCATCTGGGCAACATCGCCATCCGCACCGGCCGGAAGATCCAATGGGATCCGGTGAAGGAGGAGATGGTGGGCGATGCTGAGGCCGCCAAGCTCACCGGCAAGGAATACCGCGCGCCGTGGAAGCTGCCGCAGGTCTGACGCCAGTGGGGCTGAACCTGAACTCCGACATTGGGGGAGCACACCCGCCCTCGGGTGTGGCTGGACGCGCCTCGCGTCCCGCACTCTGCGCCGCCCGCTGTTCCGAGGAGTCCTGCACTGTTTCACGCTCACCGGGTTTTCCGCGAGGGCGCGGAAAACAGCACCCGGGGCGGGTGCGCTCCCCATTCAACTTCGGTTTTCGGGCTGAACTGAGTTCTGGGCGAGGAAATTCCGGGAGAAAGAGATGGGGTGACCGACGGGACTCGAACCCGCAACATCCAGAACCACAATCTGGGGCTCTACCATTGAGCTACGGCCACCAACCGATGGCCGAACCGTAGTTTTTGACCTCCGGCCCGTCAAGCGTTTGCGCGCTTCTGCCGGAATTCCGCGTCTGCGTTTCCGAGGAATCGCGCTGCGTCATGGCTTGGATACCAACCAGTAGGTGGGCGTTGCCCGCGCTTCAGGGCGTGAGTCCTTCGCGCTTGAAGACGTCCGACTGGCTGCTCTTCTTAGGTTTGCTGGTCTCGAGTTCCTCGCTCTTGCGCAGTTCCTCGACGTTCTCCTTGAACATCCGCTCGGTTTCCACCACGCCCGGCATCTTGCCTTTTTCTTTGCTGGCCACGTCAGCGGCAAACTGTGGATCTGGCAGCACCGTGGGGCGGAGCATGATGAGCAGTTCGGTGCGGGTTTGCTTGGAGCTGGACGCGCGGAACAACCCGCCGAGCAGCGGCAAATCCTTGAGAATTGGGACGCCCGATTTGGTGCGGTTGCTGTCGTCATTGATGAATCCGCCGAGGATGACGGTCTCCTGATCGCGCACCGCCACCGTGGCGTTGGCTTCGCGGACCACGAGGACGGGCACATCACCGACGTTGGCGATGACCACACTGCCGGAAACGTTCTGAATGCTCATATTGATCTCCATCGACACGAGACCTTCGGCGTTGATCAGCGGCAACACGGAAAGCCTGATGCCGATCTGGAGTTGTTGGACCTGCGAGTAATTTCCGCCGTAACCACCGTAGCTGGTGCCGGTCGGATAAGGGCGGGATTCACCGACGAAGATGTCGGCCATGACGGCGTGCGAGGTCTGGACGCGGGGTTTCGAAAGCACGTTGACCCGGCCATCGGTGGCAGCCGCTTTGAGCGCGATGTCGAGGGTCTCGTTGAGTTTCATGAAATAGGTGAAACCGCTGGCCACGTTGGTGGTCAGGGTGGTCAGGCTGTTCGGGTCCGTGTACGGCGTCTCGTTGAAGACCGCACCCGCGCCCGTCCATTTGCCCGATGACTTCGGTTTCTGGAGGTAGCTGATGCCGAGCGTCTGCGCATCGTTCAGGCCGACCTCGATGATGGCGGCCTCGATGAGCACCTGCGCCAGCACCACGTCCAGCTTGCTGATGATGTTGGAAATGGAGATCAAATCCTGCTTGCTGGCGAAAATGAGCAGCGCGTTGGTGCGTTCGTCGGGGATGATCTGCGTCTGGCCGAGAATGGCGAAGGTGCCCGAGGCCGCGCGATTGACGATGGAGCGCAGTTTGTCGGCGAAAGGACTGCGCGCGGCACCGGCGGCCATGCCGCCCGCACCGCCGATGCCACCGGCTCCCAGGCCGGCCTGGTTCATCCCGCCCATTTGATTCATCCCCGTGTTCATCCCCCCGTATCCACCCGCGCCGCCCATGCCCCCCATTCCGCCCATGCCCCCCATTCCACCACGACTCATGCCGCCTCCGCCGCCGGAGAGGCCTCGGCTGCGGGAGCCGCTGCTACTGCCCATGGATACAGAACTGCCGCCGCCTTCGGTCAGGCTGCTCAACACCCCCGCAATGTCGGTGACCAGCGCGTATTTGATGGGAATGACCACCGGCTCGAATTCCAGGATGGGCATCACGTCCACGCGCTCGATGATTTCCACCATGCGCTTCACGTTTTCCGCATAATCGCGCACGACGATGATGTTCGCGCTGGGCACCGTGATGATGCTCGCGCCCGGCAGTTTCGCGAACGCGGTCAGCAGCGGTTGGACATCCTGCGGCGTGGCGTTCTTGAGCTGGATGATTTCGGTGACGAACGTGCCGGAGTCGGGCAACAACTCGACCGGCGTGTCGTTGAACGGTCCCGCCCCGGTGAAGGCTTCGCCCTGGGGCAGCGCCTTCATGAACTTCTCGCCCTGCGGAATCATCGTGACCTGGTTCATGGACAGGATGGAATCAAGCGCCTGGATGGCCTCGCGGCGGGTGAGCGCGGATTGCGATTTCAGGGTGATCTTCGTCGTCGCCGGCAACGTGGCCGGGCGCAGAATGGTGCGGCCGGTCAGTTCTTGATAAATGTCGAGCACCTGTCCGATGTCGGCATCGTTCAACTTGAGCATGCCCGGCTGAAAAACGACTTCATCCGGATCACCGGTGATGGCGGCGGCCGCTTTGACCGCTGCGGCCGTGGCTGGAGTGACGCCACCCCCCGCGGCCGGAGCGACGGCTCCCGCGACGGGCGGCGGGACGCCGGCTGGATTGGCGGGAGCAACGATGGGATTGGCGGGCCGCGCCACGGGTTGGGCGCCCGCCGGGCCGACGCCGGGGGCGGTCGGGATGGCGGGACGTGCCGCCGCCTGGCCGGTGAGGCGCAGGAGCGCGTTCGAGAGCATGTTGATGCGGTTGGCGTCGCCCTTGGCAATGGCCGTTTGCAGCGCATTGCTCGTGACGGTGAAGGCGTCGGCCGCGGGGAACGCCGGGAACGCCGGCGCCTGGGCGTGGGCGCCACCGGCCAGGAGCAGCGCGAAGAGAAGGGTGAAAATCGTTTTCACAGGAGAGTCGGATGGGGGCGCGGATGCGATCGGGGCGCCGTTGCGTTGCCGGATTAACCGGAAAGCGGCGCGCAGGGCGAGTCCACGCAGATGGGTTAGAAGAGTCGGTTGAACCATTTTTTGAGGAAGCTGGTGTTGGTGACCTTGGCCGTGGCGGCGTTGGTGGCGCCCGCGGTGGCGTTGGTTCCGGAGGCCTTGCCCGCGGGCGGGGCGACGACTTTGGCAACATTTGTGGCGGCAGCCGGGCGCGTGGCCGGTGGGACGAGTTTGGGCGCGGCGGCGTTGGTGGGCGCGGCGGCGGCAGCGCTCTTGGCCGGGGGTTTGCGCTGAAAGCTTTTCACGAGGGTGATGTTGCCCTGGAGACGCTCGCGTTTGGGATCGGGGCCGAGAGTCATGCTGCGGACGCGGGTGAGCGACTCGCGCGCGGCGAGGTTGAAGAGGAATTCGACCAGTGGCGGCTCGTCGCAGTTGATGGAGATCTGCAGGGTCTGCTCATCAAAAAAGGCGTTGGTCTTGCCGCTGCCGCGGGTGCCGGGCGTGCTGGAAAGGACGGAGACGCCGGTGAGCGCGGCCTGGTTGTTGACCTCTTGCGCGAGGCGCAATCCCTGCTCTTCGTTGGCGATGAACTGGCCGCCCTCCTGCAGTTCTTTGAGCTGCCGGGCATAAAACGACTGCCGGCTGATCTCGTCGTTGTATGTTTTGAGCTTCGACTGTGTGTCGCGCAAGCCCTGCTCGGTCCGGCCGAGGTTGCCGAAATTGGGCCAGACGAAGATGAAGTTGAGCAGGACGAAGACGACGAGGACCACGATCACCACCCATCGCCGCTCCTGCGGCTTGAGATTCATCTTGTCGAGGAAGCTGGTCATTCGCCACCTCCTGAACGCCGCAGATCGCAGATGATCGACCAGTTGATCAATTGGGTGCCGGGACGCGCGTTGATCTTCGGGCTTTCCACCTTGGCGAAAAGCGTCTGGTTGGTCACTCGACCGGGCGCCTTGAGCAGCGCTTCGTTGAACTCGAAAACCTTCGTGCGGTCCTCGGCGCTGCCGGAGCCGGAAAAGCTGACTTTTTGTTCGCGGTCGAAGTTCATCGAATCGAGCGTCAACTCCGGCGGCAGGCTCGCGGCCACCGTCCTCCAGCAATCGAGCGCGGCGTATTGCAGATCGAGCTGGTCGCGCAACACCCGCACCTGTTCCCGGAGCTGGAGCGTGTTGGTATAGGTGACGGCCAGCTTCGCCGCGTCCTCCTTGAAACCGTCGTGGCGCATCGATTGCACCTGCGCCCAGCCAAAATACATCAGGATGCCGACCAGATACACGGCGAGCACGGCAAAGACTCCCTGCATCCAAAGCCGGTCGAAGAACAGTTGCCGGTAGCGCGTGCCGTAGCCGGGCGGCAGGAGGTTGGTCGTCGGATTGACGCCGAGGGAACGGCGTCCAGTGAGCGCAGCCAGGTAGCCAGCCGTCACCGGCGCAAGAAAGCGCGCTTCCGTCTCGCGCGCAAACTGCCGCACCCACTCATCGGAGGCGGCTTCGTCGGCCACGAGATGGTAACGCGGCGGGGAATTGATCCAGCCTTCGAGTTCGCCGGACCACGCCATCTGATGCAGTTGATCTGTGAGCACCGCCGCGCGATCCTCGCCCGGCGGAAGGTTGATCAGGCTGAGGTTCCAGAGCATGCCGCCGTACCACCAGGCAATCAGGCAGAGCGCGCCGTCCTCGCTGGCGGCCGGATAAATCCAGACGCCGTCGCCTTCCACGCGCGTCGTTCGCAGACGGTCGAGCAAAGGCAGTTCCAGCCGGTCAGCGAGGTAACCCTGCGCTTCCAGTTGACCGAGGAATTCCTCGACGACATCGCTGGCGACGATGATGACGATGGCCGTCTGCATGTCTCCCAGCGGATGCGCGACGAGCTCGTAGCTCCAGACGATTTGGGCGACCGGCAGCGGTGAGACCTTTTCGAGCTGCAACTCGATCATCGAGCGCACCTCGGCCGGGTCGGCCTTGGGAACTTCGATCGCGCGGAGGAAGACCTTCTCGGGCGGCAGCCACGCCACGTTGAGCTTCGGCCGCAGGAGCGTCTCCCATTCCTTCTTGATCAACTGGGGATTGAGCGCCTCGGCGGGCAGCTTGGCTTCCTCCTTCTGCAGGGGGAATTTCTCGCTGGTGGCGCCGAACACCCAGAGCTGCTTCTTCTGGCTCCCCAGCGAGAGCACGTTGCATGTTTGCCAGCGTGGCATCGTCAGGAGGGTTTCGGGAGATACATGTTGGGGCCGTCCTCAACGAGAGACTTGAGGTGCTCTTCGGTCTGCGTGACGCGCAGGACTTCCTCGATGGTCGTGATGCCGGAGCGGACCTTGCGCCAGCCGTCCATGCGCAGGGTGCGCATGCCCTCGGACATTGCTCTTTGCGCGATGGTCGAGGCGGCGGCGCGGTTGAGGATGAGCGAGCGCAGCCCTTCGGACATGAGGAGGATTTCGTAAATGCCCATGCGGCCCTGGTAGCCGAGCATGCGGCATTCCTCGCAGCCGGCGCCCTTGTAGAACGTGGTCGAGTCGATCTCGCTTTCCGGGAAGCCGACTTTCAGCAGGAAATCGCGATCCACTTTCTGTGGCGTCCGGCAATGCGGACAGATCGTGCGCACGAGGCGCTGGGCGAGCACCGCCTCGACCGATGACGCCACGAGAAACGGCTCGATGCCCATGTCAATCAGCCGCGTGAAGGCGCTCGGCGCGTCGTTGGTGTGCAGCGTCGAGAACACGAGGTGGCCGGTGAGCGACGCGCGGATGGCGATCTCGGCCGTCTCGAGGTCGCGGATCTCACCCACCATGATCACGTTGGGATCCTGGCGGAGAATGTGGCGCAAGCCCATCGCGAAGGTCAGCCCGATGTCCGAGCGCACCGCGATCTGGTTGATGCCTTTCAACTCGTATTCCACCGGTTCCTCGATGGTGATGATGCGCTTCGTCACCGAGTTGATCGTGCTCAGGAAGGCGTAGAGCGAGGTTGATTTGCCCGAGCCGGTGGGGCCGGTCACGAGCAGGATGCCGTGCGGCTTGATGATGATCTCGCGGATGGCGGCCTCCTCCTGCGGCAGGAAGCCGAGCTTGTCCAGCGTGAGAAAAATCTTGCCGCGCGTCAGCAGGCGCAGCGAGACGCTCTCGCCATAGACCGTCGGCACCGTGGAAACGCGGATGTCGATTTCCTCGCCCTTGATGCGGACGTTGATGCGGCCGTCCTGCGGGAGGCGCTTCTCGGAGATGTTCATCCCGCTCATCACCTTGATGCGCGAAAGAATGGCGGCCTGATAGCGCTTCAACTGCGGGGGCATCGGCGTCTGGTGCAGGATGCCGTCAATGCGGTAGCGGATGCGCAGCTCATCCTCGGCCGGTTCGAAATGAATGTCCGTCGCGCGGTCCTTGAACGCCTCCCAGATGATCTGGTTGACGAACTTGATGACGCTCGCCTCCTGGTCGCCCTCGGTGATTTCCTTGTCCACCAGCAACTCGATCGGCTCGTCGTCGTCCTTCTGCAATTCATCGAGCGTCTCGGCGCCGACGCCGTAGTATTTCTTGAGCGCCTTGTCGATCTCCGCCTTGGTGGCGAGGGCGAACTTCACCGGCATCCGCGCGTCGAACTGCACGGCGTTGATCATCGCGTTGTCGAAAGGATTGCTCACCGCCACCTGGAGGGCGTTGTTCTGGCAATCCGTCGGCAGAGCGAGGTATTGGAACGCGACCTTGGTGGATATTTTGTTCCGCGCTTCGGTGGGGATGCTGACCTTGCGTAAATCAACGAACGGCCAGCCCAACGCCGCGCCGAGCGAGTGCAAAAACGTCTCCTCCGACACGCCCGCCTCGCGGCAGAGGAAGTCGATCAGCGTGTCAGCCGAGCCGCCTTCGGTGGCGATGCGCCACTTGCGCTGCCATGTCTCCACCTGGGTGGCGGGGACGTTGGCGGCCTGCGCGAGCAATTCTTTGAATGAGAGTCGGGACATGGGCTTGGCCCTTAAGTCGTTGCCTAAGCAATACAACGAACCCTAGGGAAAGTTGCGTGACCGGTCAAAGTTTTTGCTGGGAAACGCCGCCGCTCTCTGTGAAACGACGAGCGGAGCGCCGAACGATGCTCGGCGCTCCGGCCCATGCCAACGATGCGCGGTTCGTAAACCAGGGCGACGATCCTTGAAATCCAAGGTAGGGCTCGCCTGTCCTCAGCGAGCCGCGGATCGTTACCCCAACCGGACGGCGCGCTGGGACAGGCGCGCCCAACCTGCGAAGCTGCAACTGCATCGTGTCCGCAGGGCGTCCTACGCCAGCTTGGTCTTCACCTTCTGACCCTTGATGCGGGTGCGATTCAACTTGGCGATGATCCCGTTGGCATGCTCGGCCGACACATCCACGAACAGGTGTCGCTCGCGGATGTCCACCACCCCGACCACGTTCGAGGGAAGTCCCGTCTCGCCGAGAATCGCGCCGACGACGTCGCCCGGACCGACACCCATCTCCGAGCCGATGCTCATCCACAGTCGCGTCTGGCTGCCCGGCGTGGCCCGGCTGACCTTGGGCGGCCCGGCAAAGGGACGCGGTCCGGCGGGCGCGCGGCGTTCCCACGGCGGCGGACGCTCGCCTCGTTCCGGGCGGACATCGCGCTCAAATTGCCCGGGGCGCGTTACTTCACGCGGCCCGCGATCGGGACGCGGGAACGGGGGGCGCTCAGCACCGAACGGCGGCCTCCCCGGACGCTCCTCGCGGCGTTCCGCAAATCGACGTGGCGCTTCCGGTCGTGACTCGGCCCCGAATCGTGTCGGGCGCGCAGGCGCACCGGCTGCAGGCCACGCTTTGGGAACCGCTGCGCGGGCTTTGCTTTTATCCTTTGCGGGCAATGGCGACTTTGCTGCCGCGGCTTCCTCGGCGCGCGGAACGGCTGGTGTAGAAGCAGCCTCGACCGCGGAAGGTGCGCTGGGAACAGACGCTTCGCTTACAACTTCGGGCGCGGAGGCAGCAAGCGGGGCCGCCGTCATGGCGGGAGTTGCTGCGGCTGTCGATTCAACGGCAACCGGAGACGGGATGCGCGGAATTTTCGGCTCAGTGGAGCCACCGGATTTGCCGGGTGAGACCGGCTTGGGTGGCGCGATGGGAGCAGCCGGAACGCCGGTCGCGGCGACGGCTCCTTTGAGGCGCGGCGTGCGGGGCGGCGGCGCGACTTCTCCGCCCTGGAGCAGGAAAATCAGCGCGGAAGCAATGTCAGTTGAGACGAATCCTTCTTCGAGCAATCGCTCGATGAGATGGTCCTGCCGCCTGTATTCGCCGGCCTGCAACACGGTGCGGAGCTTGTCGAGAAACACGTTGGCGCGGGCTTCCTCGACTTCGCCCAGCGTCGGCACCTTGGAGCGATGAATGCGCGTGTTGGTGAATCGTTCGATGTGGCGGATCTGAAACACCTCGCGGCCCGAGGCGAACGAGATCGCCTGCCCGCTGCGGCCCGCGCGGCCCGTGCGGCCGATGCGATGCACGTAGTCCTCCGGGTCGTAAGGGAGGTCGTAATTGAACACCACCTGCACATCGTCCACGTCGATGCCGCGCGCCGCGACGTCGGTGGCGACGAGGAATTCGAGGCCGGACTTGCGAAACTTGTTCATGACGCGATCGCGCATCATCTGGGTCATGTCGCCGTGCAATCGATCGGCGGAATAGCCCTGCGCTTCGAGGTGGTCCACGAGGTCATCCACCATGCGCTTGGTGTTGCAGAAGACGATGCCCAGCTTGAAGTCGTGGATGTCGATCAGTCGGGTGAGTAGTTCGATTTTGAAGCGGCGGTCCACCTCGTAATACATCTGCTCGACGGTCGGCACGGTGAGCGCCTTTTGCTCGATGCGGACATTCTGCGGATCGCGCGCAAATCTCTGAATCAGCTCCTGAATGGGCCGCGGCATGGTCGCCGAAAAGAACACCGTCTGCCGCGTGGCGGGCACGGCTTCAAGGATGAACTCGATATCCTCGCGAAAGCCCATGTCGAGCATCACGTCGGCCTCGTCGAGCACGACCATCTTGACCGCGTCGAGGCGCAACGTGCCGCGCTCCATGTGATCCATCACGCGTCCCGGGGTGCCGATGACGATCTGCGCGCCCTGCTTGAGGCCGAAGAACTGCCGCTCGTAAGACTGGCCGCCGTAGATGGGCAGCGAATTGATGCCGCGCTTGAAGAGAGCCAGCTTGTGGACTTCTTCCGACACCTGCACGGCCAGTTCGCGCGTGGGGCACAGGATCAGCACCTGCACCACGCGCTGGAGCGGATCGGTCTTTTCGATGGCGGGAATGGCGAATGCAGCGGTCTTGCCGGAGCCGGTCTGCGACTGGCCCACGACGTCGAGACCCTGCATCAGCACCGGGATGGCAGCGGCCTGGATGGGCGCGGCCTGTTCGAAGCCGAGTTTGTCGATGGCCTTCAGCACTTCGGCGGAAAGGCCCAGTTCAGAGAAAAGTTTTGGTGTCATAAAGTCATGTCCTGATGAAAAGACGGCAGCAAATATACGTGAGCGCCGGACGCAGGGAGAGACATTTCGGAGGCGAAGCCCCGCCCTCCGCTTCGTGAATCAACCGGAGGTTGATCGCGCCGCCGGGATTGAGTGTCCGCAGTCCGCGGTTGAATTTCGCCACCGCCGTCCCGGCTTGCCGCCGCTGACGGGATGCGGGAAAGAAAATGAAATGGTCGGAGCGACAGGATTTGAACCTGCGACCTCTTGGTCCCAAACCAAGCGCTCTACCAAGCTAAGCTACGCTCCGAGCGCGAGGCGGAGTGTTGCAGAACCGAGGCCGGGCGCAATGACTATTTGGGGAGATCTGGAACGGCGGAACCCTTGCATGGTGAGATTCCGGCTCTCCAATGCCGCGGTCCAGGACGAACTTAATGCCGATGACCTATGCGTTGAACCACGCAAAGCCGGCGCGCGCATAGAGCGTTTCGACCACTGCCAGCGCTGCCTTCGCCTCTTTCAAGCCCGGCACCGGAGTGCGATTCAGCCGGATGTCCTCGAAGAACTCCGACATCTCAATTTTCCACGAGTCATCGCCGCGCGGAAATTCCCACACGGTCGTCTCGGGCGGCCCCATCTGTGGGAGCATCTTGTAGTAAGTGAGCCGTTCAACGCCGTAGCTGCCGCCGAGTCCCTCCCAGTGCAGCTTCCCATCGCGTCCGTAGATTTCGAGGCTGAAGAGGTTCTTCCATTCCGTGCAGCTCGCGTGGAGCCAGGCCGTCGCGCCGGCGGCGTTGCGCAGACTGATGAACGCGTTGTCGTCCACGGGCATTTTCCAGAAGGACGTCGCGACATGGCCGTCCACCTGCGTGAACTCGCCGAGAAAAATGCCGGCGAGATCAATGAGGTGGACGCCCTGATCGAGCAACTCACCGCCGCCGGAAAGCTTCGGGTCGGCGCGCCATTCCTGCTCATAGCCGACGCGTCCGCCCTGGCCGTAGCGTCCACGCACGAACATCATCGGACCGAGTGCGCCGCTGCGGAAGATCTCCAGCGCCTTCAAGCCGGCAGGATGATAGCGATGGTTGTATGCGGCGCGCACCAGCACGCTCTGCTTGTGCGCCAGCGCTTCGAGATCTTCGAGTTCACGAAG
Organism: Limisphaerales bacterium; assembly: GCA_038249465.1. Classification (GTDB taxonomy): domain Bacteria; phylum Verrucomicrobiota; class Verrucomicrobiia; order Limisphaerales; family JBBRWD01; genus JBBRWD01. The sequence goes on from JBBRWD010000005.1 coordinate 60,862, forward strand.
GCGAATGCCGACGGGCTTCTCCACGAGGACATGCTTGCCGTGTTGCACGGCCTGCATCGCGACCGGCGCGAGAGCGGCATTGACCGTGGCGATCATCACCGCGTCCGCGTTGGCCGCGCTGACCGCCTGCTCGACGGAATCCGTGGCAAAGCAACCGGGGCTTTGCGCCGCCAGCTTCTTGGCGCGGTCGAGATTCAAATCGCACGCCACGGTCACGCAGCCGGGCGGGAGATTGTTGAGGCGCTTCTGGCCGATCAGGCCGCAGCCGATGAGGGCGACGCGAGGATTCATGTTCAACTCCATTTCTTACCCCGATCCTCCGGCACAATGCGTCGGAGGCAATAGATGTCACTCTTCGTCAATTCTTCGCGATGCTCGTGCAGCGTGCGCCACGGATCCCATTGCGCGCTGAGCAGCTTGCCGGTGATGCCGTCGCTCTCTGCGCTGGCGAGATAGACGGCGAGTCCGGCGCCGAGTTCGAGCGGAGTCGCCCCCTTCTCCTTCCACTGCTTGTTCTTCTCGTAAAACGCCGCGCCCACCTTCGCCGGGCCGGCGGCCAGAACTTCATCGACCAGACGCGTGGCCAGCGCGCCGGGGGCGATGGCGTTCACATCCACGCGATGCGAACGCAACTCCTCCGCCAGCGTTTCCATCAGGCGCACCACGGCGGCTTTGCTCGCGGCATAGGCGCTGATGTTGGGCAACGGATTGGTCGCGCCACCGCCGCTCAAAACGATGATTTTCCCACGCCCGGCCTGCTTGAAATGCGGAATGATTGCACGGCACGGCAGGAGCACACCGAAGAGATTGATGTCGAGCGCGCGGCGCCACTCGTCGAGGTCCACGGACTCGGTTTGGCCCATCGGGCCGTAGATGCCGGCGTTGAGCACGAGTGCGTGCAGCGGCCCAAGCTGCCGTGCGGCGAGGGCGAACAGTGAGTTGACCTGCGTCTCGTTGGCGACATCGCAGATCTTGGCGAGCACCTTGCGGTCGGGAAACTTTGCGGCGAGTTCATCGCGGGTGATGACGAGATCCTTCTCGCTTCGCGCACAAAGCGCGACGTTGGCGCCTTCGCGGAGGAACTCTTCGGCGATGGCCTTGCCGAGTCCCTGGCTGCCGCCGGTGATGAGTGCGTTGAGTCCTGCGAGTTTCATGCTGCGGGCACGATTGAAACCGATTCCCGAGCCAAAGGCAAAGGCGCAGTGCATCAACCGATGCCGGCGTGGTCTCGTCCAGTCGTCTGCAAGTTGGTTTCACCCCGCATTGTCGCGACGCGAACTCCCGGTTATCCTGCGGCCATGAACACGGTCTCGGACTTGTCGATTGCGGATGATGCGCTGACCAAGCGCATGGCGACGTTGGGCCTGCGCGAGGTGGATTTGGAGGAGACCTTCGTCCGCTCGGGCGGCCACGGCGGGCAGAACGTCAACAAGGTTTCGACCTGCGTGATGCTGCTGCACCGGCCCACGGGCGTCGTGGTGAAATGCCAGGAGACGCGCCAACAGGGGCAGAACCGTCTTCGCGCACGCTGGCGCTTGCTGGAGAAACTGGAGGCCCTCCGCCGGAGCCGGTTGGAAGCAGAAAAGGCGCGTGTGGCAAAACTGCGCCGGCAGAAGCGCGGCCGCAGCCGTGGCGCGAAGGAACGCATGCTCGCCGACAAATCACGCCACGCCACGAAGAAAACAAACCGGCGCCAGGTCGAGATGGATTGAACCCGAACTCTCGAGTTGAAGTTGAGCGCGGTCCGGCGGCGCGGGGAGCGCACGCCGCTGGCGTGCCTTTTTCGGCGGCCCGCCGAAAACCTCGTCCCATCAACTTTCGCGCACCGGAAGAAGAAAGGAGAGACATGACGAAGGTTTGGGCGCGCCGCCCAAACCGACACGCGGGCCGCATGTGGTCCCCATTCCTATTTCGGAATTCGGAGTGAATGCGCAGACCGCGCGGCGGCGCTGCCTCCCGGCCCGGCGAATCAGAACAGAGAGTTGATGGCGATGCCGAGGACGCTGAGCGGTCCCTGGTCTTCGAGTCCCTCGGTGGCCTTGTCGAGTTTCTGCAGGCTGAGCTTGGCGTTCCTCAGGAAGGAGTCGTCGTTGACGAGCTGGCCGACGCTGCCCTGGCCTTTGTTGATCTTCTCCGAGATCTCGCGGAACTGACGCATCATGGCGGTGGCCTCGACGTAGAGGGTTTCGTCGCGCGAGAGCTTGCCCAGCGTGCCGCGGCCGGCGTTGATTTCATCAAGCGCCACACGGGCCTGCTTGATGAAGCTGTCCGTCTCACCCATGAGTCCTTTGAGCTGGCTGGAGGCGGACTGCAGATTGGTGACGGCGGCGTAGGCGGAATTGTAGAACGCGTCATCACTCATCAACCGGCCCATGGTGCCGCGCCCTTGCACGAGATTGTCGGACATGGTGCGGAAGTTGGCGATCATCATGGTGAGCGGGCCGGAGTTCTGCTTCATGAAGTCAGTCACGGGACCGAGGAGGCCGCTGAGGTTGTCGGTGCTGAAACTCTTGGTGAGACCCTCGACGCCGGTGGCCACATTTTCGAGCTTGCTCATGAGCACGCTGAGGTCGGGTTGCTCAACGGTTTCGAGCGTGCCGCCGGCCACGACGCGCGTGCCCGCCGGCGTGCCGCCGTCGATGGCCACGAAGTTCTGCCCCATGAGACCGGTGAACTTGATGGCGGCACGGGCGTCGTTCTTGATCTCGTAGCGCGAATTGATCTTCATGACCACGAGGGCGAGGCCGCTTTCGAGGCTGACCTTCTCGACGGAGCCGATCTCGACGCCGGCGATCTTGACCGGGTCGCCCTTCTGGAGTTCCTGGGCATTTTTGAAGCTGGCGCTGACGGTGTAGCCGGGCTTGAAGAAATCGGCCGCGCCAATCAACTGGAGGATGACGACCGCGACCACGAGGGCGAGGGCAAAGAAAATTCCAAGGCGGGTTTCGAGGGTGTTTTTCATGGGGACTCCGTTTTTGCGTTGAGGTTGAACTCCGCGGTGAGGAAGCGTTGGATCAATGGATGGGTGGATCGGCGGACTTCGTCCACCGTGCCCACCAGCAGAATCTCGCCCTCGGCGATCATCGCGATGCGGTCAGCGATGCCGAAGGCGAGGTCGCGATCGTGGGTGACCACGAGCGAGGTGACGTGGATGCGCCGTTTGAGGTTGAGAATCTCATCGCCGATGAGGGTGGCGCTGAGCGGATCGAGTTCGCTGGTCGGCTCGTCGTAGAGGATCAACTGCGGCTCGATGACCAGCGCGCGGGCGATGGCCACCCGCTTTTTCATGCCGCCGGAGAGATCGCCGGGGTTGCGGTTCTTGACGTTCTTGAGGCCGAGGAAATCGAGTTTCTCGGTGACAATGCGATCGATCTCGTCCGGTTTCTTGAGCCGGTGCTCGGTGAGGTACAGGCCGACATTTTCGCCGACGCTGAGCGAGTTGAGGAGCGCGCCCGACTGAAAGACCAGCGCCATGCGGTAACGGTCCATCACGCCATCGCTGTGAACGGACTGGCCGTCGATGAGGATTTCGCCTTCATCGGGCGGTTCGAGGGCGATGATTTGTTTGAGGAGGACGCTCTTGCCGCTGCCGCTCGGCCCCATGAGGACAAAAATTTCTCCCGGCCGGACGGAGAAGTTAATGCCCTTGAGCACGGGCTGGCCGTCGTAACTCTTGCGCAGTCCGCGCACCTCGACGCTGACCCCCTGCTGGGACGATGGCTGTGGGTCACTCATAGATTAATCGCCAGCAGAAGGCTGGTCAGGAAATAATCCAGGATCAGGATCAACACGATCGAGTTGACCACGGCCTTGGTGACGGAGCGCCCGATGCCGCGCGGACCCCCGATGGTGGCGAGACCCTGCTGGCAGGAGACCAGGCCGATGGTGACGGCGAAACAAAAGCTCTTGATCAGGCCGTTGGCGAGGTCGCCGACCTCCACCGTCAGACGGAGATTGGTGAAGAAAGCCTGCCAGGTGATGGCGATCTTTTCGTTGAACACGGCCACCAGGCCACCGCCGATCCAGCCGACGAGCACCGCAAACAGCACCAGGATCGGGAGCGAGATGGTGATGGCGACGATGCGGGGCAGGACGAGGTAGTGGATCGGATTGATGTTCATCGTGCGCAGCGCGTCGATTTCCTGGTAAACGCGCATCGAGCCGATCTCCGCCGCCATCGAAGAGCCGATTCGACCCGCGATGAGCACGGCCATCATCACCGGCGCGAGCTCCTTGCAGACCGACATGCCGACCAGGCCGCCGATGAGGCTTTGCAAACCGCGCTCGCGCAGCACGGGGCCGGTCTGGAGCGCGACCACGCCGCCGATGAAGAGCGACAGCAGGCAGGCCATCAGCAGGCTGGCGTTGCCAATCTCGAAAAGCTGGTCGAACACCTTGCGTCGCTGACGGAACAGTTTGGGCAGCGCCAGCAACGTGCGCCAGAACAAGACCATCAATTCGCCGATGTTTTGAAACATGATCGGATGTTAGCCCGGTGGCGGAGCCGGCGCCTTCTTTTTCCCGCTGACCGGGATATAGAACAGCCGCACCCGGCGTCCCTCAGAGCCGCTTTGATACTGAAACAATCCGAAGAGGAGCGAGCACTTTATCGACTGGGGCGTGGTTTCGCGCCGGTAGAGGTTCCACAGCAGTGACTGGCTCGCGGCACCGGTCTTGGGATTCTTCTGCTCGCGCCACAACGCCCAGAGCGGCGAGTAAACCTTCTCCACCGAATCCTGCTGGGCGAGGATCGGTTCCAAGAGCGCCAGCGCCTGGAAACGGGTGCGGCCTTCGAGGTCGCGGCGCCAGGAGAAGAACGGCCAGGCTTCGATGCGTTGGCGATAATCGCCGTTGGCGATGTTGCGCTCTTCGAGATTCGAATAGAGGAAGAAGAAAATCCGCGTGCGCTCGCGCTCCAGGTCGCCGGAATGGATGGCGTTGTATTTGTAGGCCGGCCAGAGATACCAATTGCTGGTGAGATTCGAGTTCGAGGCCCGGCTGTAGAACGGGAAGACGCGCGAGGTGTGCTTGCCCTCGCCGCGCGCCACGACGACAAACGGCCACGGCAGGCCCCATTCCTTGTAATTGCGGGCGCGGTCCTCCGTGTAGGAGTAGCCGAGCGGCCACGGCGCGGTGATGGAATCACGCAAGGGCGAGCGCATGCTGCTGAAGAACGGCAGGACTGCGCGCGTGCGCTGCGGATTGGCGGCGTCGAAGTCGCGATCTTCGCGGAAACAGATCGGCCAGAGCGCGTAGGATTTCTCGTAGCCGCCGGAGACGACCGCTTCGCCCCAGCCATTGGTGCGTGTGGTGGGATTCTGCTTCTCATGGCCCGCGAACGGCCACAACTGCCAGCCGCGCAAGTTCTCGCCGTAGCGCAGATGGAAGAACGGATAGACGATGTTGTAGGTGGTCACGTTCTCGCCGCGCGCCCGGGCGAAGCGGGCGCCGACGTCGAAGAACGGCTCCGGTTCGAGCGGCGTGAAGACCACCTGCTTGGTCGTGCGGCTGTAGAGCGGGAAGAGCACGAAATCGATCTCATTGCGGAAAACGCGGTTCTGCAGGCGGCCGTAGATTGGGAAGAGCGCGGTGTAACGGTCGCGCGCATCGGAGGACGATTGGTGGAAGAAAAACGGGAAGACCGTGTAGCGCTTGCGATCCACCCCCGCCTGGGTGCGGCCACCGGCAATGTTCAGCACCTGGCCGAGATGCACCCGGTATTCCGAGCCGTAACGGTCGTAGCTGAAGAGTGGCGGGAGGATGTCGAGATCGACCATCTCCACATCCGGCCGGAGTTCGTGGGCAAAAAATGGCGGAAATCCCCACAGGTGGCGCTCGTCCGTCTGCTCCTCGTACATGAACGGCCCGAAGGTCTCGTTGCGCGTGCCGGGATCGAGCGTCAGACGGAAGTTCTGATACAGCGGGCCGAGGCTGTCGGAAATCGCGTTCTGGCCTCGGGCGTCACGATGATCCAGCGCCAGCAGCGCGACTCCGAGCAGGCAAAGCAGTTGGCGGCGCGCACTCATCATGCGGCGAAACCACGACCGGTGTTTCGGCAAAGCGGGTAATTCACGATTGCTCGGGCGTCGGGACACTGGCGGCGGGCGGAGTCTTCCGTATTCTCCAGCCGCGAGCCGCCATCAGGTTCAAAACTGCCGGGAGAAAAGTCAATGCCGCGATCATGCAGGTGGCCGTGCCCACGCCCATGATGAAGCCGAGACTGGCGATGCCCTGATGTTTCGCGAGGAGCAGGCTGCCAAAGCCGGCAATGGTCGTCAGGGCGGAGACGATGATCGCCTTGCCGGTGCTGAGCGCGAGAATGCTCGGATGCTCCTCCTCGGCAAAGCGGTTGAGAATATGGATGCCGTTGGTGACGCCGATGCCGACGATGAGGGGCAGCGTCATGATGTTGGCCGGATTGAAGGACACCTTGAAGACGCCCATCAGGCCCACCATCCACAGGTAGCCAATGCCGACCGGAAGCACTGACAGCACGATGCACGACAGGCGCCGGAAATGAACGAGCACCATGAGCGCAATGGCCGCCAGCGAGTAGAGCGCCGCCTCCTCGTAGCTGGCTTTGAGCAGGCTGGTGTATTCGAGCAATTGCACCGGCGTGCCGGTCACGCTGGGATCAATCTTCTGGAGGCTGGCAATGAATTCCTGCTGCGCGTCGCGGTTCCACACGTTCTTCTTTGGATACACTTGGATGAGATGCTTGCCGCTGACGCCCACAAAGCGGCTGCGCAAAACCGGGGGCAGATCCTCCGGCGTCAGCGGTCCACTGTTGTCCTGATCCCGGATCGCGACAAACGTCTGGCGCACATCGCCGAAGAGACCCTGCTGGAAGGCCGCCAGCTTGCTGGAAACAGCGCTCTTGTCCTCGACCAGCATCATGTGCCGCAGATGGCTGATGGCGGCACGAAGGCCAACCACATTGGTGTAGAGCGCCGGGTCGTTCTCCTGCACCTTCTGTGCGATCAATCCGAGATAGCCGTGCGTGGAAAAAAGGCTTCGGTCCAGCTCGGTGGTGTTCACCAGCGCGGTGTCGGCTTGCGGGAAAGCGATGCCGGCGGCGATCTGCTTGATGTCACCCAAGGTGCGCAACTTCTCGCGCTGATCGGCAGCGAAGAAGCCCGCCATCGAATCAATGCTGGCCACGGTGGAGAGGTTCGTGATCTGGTGAATCAGGTTCGTCGCCTGGGTGAGATTGGTGGCCACGACGGCGCCGTACAGCACCGAGCGGTCGGAGGAGTGGATCAACTTGTCCTGGAAAATCACCGCCGGCAGGCCCGCGCTCTGCATGTTGAGCAGGTTGTAGTCAAACTCCACGCGGCGGCCCGACCACACGCTCAGGCCCGTCACCGCCAGCACCACGGCAATGGTGGTGCGCGGGCGGTTCAGCCAGAGATTCTCAATGCGCGCGCGGCTGGAATTCTCGAAGGTGGATTGGCGGTCGAGCTTGGGACCCAGTTCGTGATCCAGCACGTTCTGCCGCCCGCGGAGGATGAGGACCGGCAGCAGCGTGAACATCGGCACCAGGCACACCAGCAGGCCGCCGCCGCAGATGATGCCCATCTCGCGGATGCCTTTGAAATCGGTCAAGCCCATGGCGAAAAAGGCCGCCGCGGTGGTCAGCGCCCCGGTGAAAACCCCCGTGCCGGTGAAAACCAGCGAAGTCTCCAGCGCCTGCCGTTCGCTCGCGCCATGCCACAACTCCTCCTCATAGCGCGTCACCAGGTGGACGCCGAAATCAATGGCCAGGCCGATGAGGATCGGCAGGAACATGATGGTGAGAATGTTCAAGTGGCCCACGGCCAAGGTGGTGTAGCCCATCGTGTAGGCCAGGCCCACCAGCAGGCACGCCGTCGCCTTGAGCGGGCGCCCGGTTTCGTTGTAGCCGTAGATGAAGATCAGCGCCACCGCGACGAGCGACACCAGGGTGGCCAGCGTCGAGTCCACCTTTGATTGCGCCATTTCATCGACTTCCAGCACCGGCTCGCCGGTCAGACCGACATTGAGTCCGGAGACCTCCAGCTTGGTCTCCTCGATGAGTTCGCGCAGGCGCGTGACCGCCGCGTTGTTCAATGACTCGGCCTTGGCCTGCGCCGTGATGAGGAAGATATGCCCGTTGGCGAAGGTGATGTACATCTTCAACTCGGCTTCCTTGCCGCCTTCAAAGAGAGCATTGACGCCCGGGGCCGGCGGTCGCCCCAGCCGACCCAGACCGTCGGCCGCCTCGTTGACGATTTTTTCCAGGGCTGGCAGCGCCTTCACCAGCGAGCGGTTCTGGACGTTGTTCTCCTCCTTGGCCGTGCGGATCTGCGTGTTGATGAGGTCGAAGAGCGTCACCAGGTTGGTGGCGCGGGTGAACTGTTGCAGGAAGGGTTGATATTCCAGCAGCGTTTTCTGCAGATTCTGCAAACCTTCCTCCGGCAGGAACAGGAGCGCCTTGGGACCGAGCAGCTTCAAGTCGCCCTTGTAAAAAGTGCCCAGCAGGAGGTTGGTCTCGCGTTCCATCCGGGCGCCAAGCCGCTCGACGAACTGGCGGTTCTTGTCGAGGTCGGCGCTCTCCACCACCACCACAATCGCGTCCTGGACGGGGAACTCCTTTTTGAAGGCGTGAAAGATTTTGCGGTAGGGCCGATCCGCGCCGACCAGGTTGTCGCGGCTGGTGTGGAACTCCAGCTTCTCGATCGTGAACCAGATGGCGAACGCCACCATCGCCAGTTGCGGCCAGACGAACCACCCGCGGTGATCGTAGATGGCCCCGGCGAGCCAGAACAGCACTCGGGCGGTGATGGATTTGGATTGGGAGGCCATCGTTCAAGGAGCGGGAGACGCCGGCGCGTCCCGCGACCTAGCCGGGAAATTCAGCGTTGGTGTGGACTTCCTTCACATCGTCGTGGTCTTCGAGGGCGTCGATCAGTTTCTCGACGGCCCCGGCGACGGCCGGGTCAGGCAACGGCACGGTCAGCGTGGCGATTTGTGTGACCTCGGCGACCTCGCACTTGATGCCCGCGCCGTCGATTTTTTTATGCACTGCTTCGAAATTCGCCGGGTCGGTGGTGATTTCAAAATGATCCTCCGCGGTCTGGAAATCCTCCGCACCCGCTTCCAGCGCGAGTTCCATCAGCTTGTCCTCGCCAGCCGCCTCCCGCGAGATGACGAGGTGGCCCTTGCGGTGGAAGAGGCGGGTGACGGAGCCTGCGGTGGCCATGTTGGCGCCGCTTTTGGTGACGATGCTGCGGATTTCCGCGGCGGTCCGGTTGCGGTTGTCGGTGGTGAGTTCCACCAGCATGGCCACGCCGCCGGGCGCGAAGATTTCGTAAGTCAGATCCTCGAAGCTGACGCCCTCGCCGCCGCCGGTGCCCTTGGCGATGGCGCGCTCAATATTGTCCTTGGGCATGTTGGCGCCGCGGCACCGGAATAGTGCCATGCGCAGGCGCGGGTTCATGTCAGGATCGCCTCCGGCCAGCTTGGCCGAGATGGTGATTTCACGCGCGAGCTTCGAGAAAATCTTCCCGCGCTTGGCGTCAATCGCGCCCTTGAAATGCTTCACCTTTGCCCATTTGCTGTGGCCAGCCATAAATCAAAATCAGTTCGCAGTGCAACGTGTGTCCGCGTTTATGGGCGTCATTTCAACGTCCTTTGCCCCGCATGGCAAGTCCGCTGACACCGGGCTTGGTTTCCGCCGGCTCTTCTGGCAGGTTTGACGTCACTTAGCCTGAATCGTCTCCGCGAGCCGTCGTCCTCAAGATGTGAACTCAGGATCTGAGGCGCAGAACGGTCAGGCAAAATCGATGAAACAGCCGAAGAAAAAGAAACCCGCCCCTGGAAGGGCGGCCGCAGAACCCGCCCGCAAGCTGCCCGTGGCCTGGAGCGGTGGACCCAGGTTTTCCGTGCCGATGCCCCCGGATGAGAAACAGCGGTTGCGCGACCTGCATCGCTATGCCGTGCTCGATACGGCGCCGGAGGATTCATTGGACCATCTCGCGCAACTGGCGGCGCAAATCTGCGAGACGCCCATTGCTCTCATCTCGCTGGTGGATGCCAACCGGCAATGGTTCAAGGCCAGGGTGGGGATCAGCGTGAACGAGATGGCACGCGACATCGCCTTTTGTGCGCACGCCATCATGCACCGGGGTCTGTTCGAGGTGAAGGACGCGCTCCGGGATGAACGCTTCGCCGACAACCCTCTGGTGGTGGCCGAACCCGGGATCCGTTTCTACGCGGGCGAGACGCTGGTGACGCCGGACAACCATGCCATCGGCACCTTGTGCGTCATCGACCGGGTGCCCCGTGAACTGACTCCGGAGCAGGTGATCGCTCTGCGGGTGCTCTGCGAACAGGTGATGGCGCAACTCGAATTGCGCCGCCGTCTGCTTGAAACCAAATCCGCCCTGCAAAACTCCCGGCGCGAGGTCAAGAAGTTGCGCAACCGGATCAACTTGCTCGAAGCCGCGCGGAGGGAGTGAGAGCCAGGCTGACTGGAAAATTGCGTGGCTGAGTTTGCACCCGGGCGATCAGGACCTGCTGAGAAGGTGGGGTGCGTCATTCCGTGCGTGTCGCATCCGCCCCTCAATCAATCCGACGGCGCGCACGGAGTGCCGCGCCCCACCTCGCTGGTTCACCTAAGACAAAAGCGGCGCTCCTCGGAGCGCCGCTTCGGCAAATGGTATTGGAGGAAGCCGGATTGTCTGAGCCCCGTTACTTCTTGGTGGCGGCCGGTTCCGCGGGCTGGTTGGCGGAACTTGAAGGCGGCGCGGAAGCGTTGAGCGTGGCGAGGACGCCGTCGGTGATGTCGTTCTCTCCGGTGTTGTAAAGCACCACGGGCGTGCGGTTGGCGCTTTCGGCGGCCGAATCAATGACCAGGTTGTACCCGCCGGACTTGGCGCGCTGGCTCACCACGGCGCGGATTTCCTCAAGGATGCGATCGCGCAACTGGCGTTGCTTCTCTTCCAGGTTGCCGCGGGCGGTGCGGTCGAACTGGGTGATGTTCTGTTCGAGTTCGCGGATTTCGAGCAGCTTGGCCTCGGCGGATTTCTTGTTCTTGTCGCGCTCGTCGGCGGAGACGGCCATGCTGTTGGCGGCGTCGAGGGCCTTCTTGTATTCCTCGGTGAGCTTTTGGTACTGGTCCATGAGAACCTTGCGGTCCTTGTCGAGCCCCCCGGCCTCCTCCTTGAGCTTGGCGTCGGCGGCCTTGGTCTTGAAGTAGTCGTCAAAGACCCGGCGCAGATCGATGGTGCCGATCTTGGTTTGCGCCGCCGCGCCCGCCGCGAGGAGAACGGTGAAAAGGGTGGAGAGAACTAACTGGCGATAGGTTCGGAACATAATTGCAATGCGGTTTAGAAATCGCGGGTGTAGCCGACGCTGAACTGGAAACGTCCGCTGCCGCTGACGTCGTTGCCGTGGCGGAGCGGGATGCCGTAGTCGAGGCGCAGCGGACCGATGGGGAGGTTGAGGCGCAGGCCGACGCCCCAGTCGCTGTTGTAGAAGCCGGTGTTGCCGGTGACGATCTTGCCGTAGTAGTTCATGGTGTAGGACGAGTCGAAGCTGTAAGACTTCGCGTACACCATGCCGGCATCGTAGAAGATGGCGAACTTCAGCCGTTCGATGATGGGGATGGTGTATTCGGCCGTGGCAAACCAGAAGGTGTTGCCTCCCAGCGGCTCCCCGTCCTGGCTCCCACTGACCGTCTTGGGGCCGACGTCGCGGTATTGGTAACCGCGCAGCGAGTAGATGCCGCCCAGGAAATAGCGCTCGTAAAGCGGGATGTTGCCCTGGCTGTCGTATCCGGCCAGCACCCCGATGCGCCCGCCCAGTTCCAGGACGTGGCCCTTGAACAATCCCGGGAAATAACGGCTGTGGCTCAGCTCAAGCCGGTACATCGAGGTGTCCCCGCCGAGCGGTCCGCCTGCAATGGTGGGGCGGAACTCGGTTTTCTGTCCCTTGCTGGGGTAGATGGCGCTGTTGCGCGTGTCCACGTTGAGGGAGAACGCGAGCTGGGAAATGAGACTCGAGGTGGAGGATTCTCCCGGGGCCGCACCCAGGGCGCTTTTGACGGGGGGAGCGGCAAACGGGGAAATGTCGTAAATGTCGATGTTCTGCAGCGAATAGGCCACGCCGCCCACCAAGTAGTCCGTCCCCAGAGCTTTGGTGAGGCCGACGCGCATGCCGGTGCGGCGCTCGCTGTAGAGATCGTTCACCGAAACATTGTCGTAGTCGGTGTGGAAGAGATCGACCGAGAGGGCCAGCTTGCGGCCGAGGAACCACGGTTCGATAAAGCTGATCGAGTAGTTCTGGACGACGTAGCCGTAGGAGAGGCGCAGGCGGAGCTTCTGACCGCCGCCCGTGAACCACGGCGCATTGAACAGATCGAAGTTGCCCTGGGTCACCTCCACCGTGCCGACAATGCTGTCCACGGTGTTGAAGCCGACGCCGACCGAGAAGTGGCCGGTGTTGGCTTCGGAGACGCTGACCACCAGGTTGCGGCGATCGGGCACGTCGGTCGGCTCGGGCGTGGTTTCGACGCGGTCGAAATAATTGAGTCCTTCGAGGCGCTGCTTGCTCAGCTTCACCCGGACCATGTCGAAGGTCTCGCCCGGCGCCACGGCCAGTTCGCGGCGGATGACCCGGTCGCGCGTCTTCGTGTTGCCGCGGATTTCGATCTTCTCGATGTAGGACTTGTTGCCCTCCTCGATCTCGTAGGCGAGATCCATCTTGCCCGTCTGCGTGTTGGGCAGGCGGCGCGGCATGACGCGGGCATCAATGTTGCCCCGGGCGCCGTAGGTGTCGCGCAGGGTTTCAACATCCTTTTCGAGGCCGGTCGGCGTGAAGACCGCCCCCACCGGCATCTTCAGCTTGGAATCAAGCTGGTTGGTGGTGAACAGTTGGTTCCCCTTGAACTCCACCTCGCCCACCTTGTATTGGGTGCCTTCGCTGATGGTATAGACGAGCTTGCCCTTGCCCTTGCCTTTGGCCATCGGCTCCATCTTCAGGTCTTTCAGATCGAAATCGATGTAGCCGGCGTTGCGGTAAAACTCGGTCAGCTTCTCGCGATCTTCCTCGACCTGCTCATCCTTGAGAATGTCCGAGCGCGTGATCCACGAGAAGAACCAGTGGCCGCGGGTCTTGACCACCTTGCGCAGCTTCTTCTGGGTGAAGGCGCGGGCGCCGATGAAATCCACCTCCTGCACGCGGACCTTGGGCGCCTCGGTGATCTCAAAGGTGATCGTCGCCCGCCCGGCGCGCTCGTCGGCGTTGATGACGTATTTGACCTCGGTCTTCTGCATGCCCTTCTTCTGGTAGAGATTTTTGATCTCGAGGGCATCGGCAAAGAGTTTCCGCTCGTCGAGCGGTTCACCCACCTTGGTGGTGACCTTCGCCGCGAGCTTGGCGGACTTGAACTTCTTGTTCCCGGTGAAGAGGATGTCGGTGACCTTGGGCTTGCCTTGCAGGACAAAGGTGAGCGAAACGCCGTCGGCGGTGATGTCCTCCACCACGCGGATGTTGTTGAAGAACCCGGTGGCGTAAAGGCTGCGCACATCATTGTCGATGCCGGCGCGATTGTAGGCATCGCCGGTCTTCATCTTGATATTGTCCATCACCATCTGGCTGCTGACGGTGAGGGGTCCAATATTTGTGATGGTGACTGCGGTGACCTTGACCGGCAGGGGCTGGGCGAACGCGCCAGCCGCGGTTCCCAGCAATGCCAGGCCCGCGAGACTTCCGGTCAGCATCCGACGGCGGCGGCTAACCTTCCGCCGGGACGTCTTCGCCGCTGATTTTTGCTGCGCTCTCAAACCGTGTGTAGGATTTCAAAAACGTGAGGGCCACATCGCCGGTCGGCCCGTTGCGTTGCTTGGCGATCAAAAGGTTGACCGGCACCGCGTCCTGCTGTTGCTCGCCGCCGTCGTCATCCTCGACGCTGGGCTTGTAGAGCAACGCCACGAGGTCGGCATCCTGTTCGATGGAACCTGACTCGCGCAAGTCCGACAGACGAGGTTTGCGGTTTTTGTCCTTTTCCAGTTCGCGATTCAACTGGCTGAGGACGATGACCGGCACATTCAATTCCTTGGCCAGAGCCTTGACTCCGTTGGATATATCCGCGATTTCCTGCTGACGATTTTCGGCTCGGCGCGCAGTAGAATGGAGCAACTGGAGGTAGTCAACCACGAAAAGCTTCACGCCATATTGCTGGTGCATCCGCCTCGCTTTGGCCCGCATTTGCAGGATGGAAAGCCCCGGCGAATCGTCGATGATCAGCGGTGATCCGGCCAGCTTGCCCGCCGCCCCGGTCAGCCGCGGAAAGTCGCGCTCCGCCAGGAAACCGTCGCGGATGCTGCGCAGGTTCACCTTCGAGCGGGAGCACAGCATGCGCAGCACCAGCGCGTCGGCGGTCATCTCCAGGCTGAACACCCCGACCGGCTGTTTCAAATCCACCGCCACATGCTCGGCGATGTTCATCGCCAGCGAGGTCTTGCCCATCGATGGCCGCGCCGCGATGACGATCATTTCGCCTGGATGCAAACCGCTGGTCATCTTGTCCAGGTCCATGAACCCCGTGCTCAACCCCGTCAGCATGCCCTGGCGCTGGTGGAAATCCTCGATGGTGGCGATGGCCTTGCGGACCAGTTCCTTGATGCCGACCGACTTGGTATCGACCCGCTCCTCGCTGATGCGCAGGATGTCGCGCTCCACTTCATCGAGCAATCCGTCCACCTCGCCCTCCTGCTCGAAGGCGCGCGAAACGGCGCCCGTGCAAGTGGAGATGACCCGGCGAAGCAGGAATTTCTCGCGCACGATCGCGATGTAGAACTCGAGGTTGGCCGCCGAGGGGACCGCGTCCGGGAGCGACGAGAGGTAGGCGAGCCCGCCCACGGCATCGAGTTGTTTCCGATCGCGCAGCCGCTGCTGCACCGTGATCAGGTCCATGGCCTCCTTGGCGTCGAACATCTCCACCAGCGTCTCGTAAATCGTGCGATGGCGCAGATCGTAAAACACCTCGGCGCCGCCCTTGAACTTCTCGATGCACTGCCCGAGACATTCTGCCGGCGACAGCAAGGCGCAACCCAGCACGCCCTGCTCGGCCTCCATCGAATGGGGCGGCAGGCGATCCACGCGGGCGGGATCGGCCAATTCCGGTTTCCGGCGGCGCGGCTTCCGCAAATCCGTGGTGGGTGCGCCGCTGTCTGTCAGGGTCGAGTCAATCATGGCAAATCTGGTTCAACTGGGGGGCCAAGCAAACGGCAACACTCCTCCTCAAGCAAATCGGATCTTTAAATTCTTGTTCGCACTATTCACTCCTTGTTCCCAAGCCTGCCAAATATTGCCGATGCGATACGCTGGACAGGGGTAGGGCGCGTCTGTCCTCAGCGCGCCGCGAACCACTCCCGGCCAACCCGACGGCGCGCTGGGGACAGACGCGCCCTACCGGCGGATTCGCCAAGCACTTCAGTCGATCGCGCGTCACTTCACCGCTTCCACACAGCGTCCGCACACGGTCGGATGCGCCGCCACCGCGCCCACGTCCATCTCCCAATGCCAGCAGCGCTCGCATTTCTGCCCGGCCGCTTTGGTGACCAGCACATTCAACGACTCCGGCTCGCCCTCGAGCAGAATTTCCAACTGCGACACATTAAGCAATTCGCGCAGGTATTCCTGGTGTGCTTTGCCGTTGATGAGCAGCGGCGTTTTGCCGAGCAGCGTCACCTTGGCTTCGAGTGATTTGCCGATTGCCTTGGCCTGACGCGCCTTCTCCAGCTCGGGCAGCACCTGGACGCGCAGTTCGAATAATTCCTTCCACGCCGTCTGCTCGGCATCGGAGCGCGCGAACACGCCCGGCTTCCACAAGGCCAGATGCACCGAATCCGCCGGCTTGCCCGGAATGAATTCCCACGCCTCGTCCGCCGTGAACCCCAGCAGCGGCGAGAGCATCTGGCACAGACCGCTCACCATCCGGTGCAGGGCGGTTTGCGTCGAGCGACGGCGCGGCGCGTTCGCGGGATCGGTGTAGAGGCGATCCTTCACCACGTCGTGGTAGATCGAGGACAACTCGACCGCGGCGAACTGGCTGACCTTCTGATAGACGACGTGGAATTCGTAGTGGTCGTAGGCCGTGACGACGTCGCTTTCCAGCGTGGCGAACTCGCCCAGAATCCAGCGATCCAGTCCGGTCAATTCGCCGTCCGGCACGGTGTGCTTCGCCGGGTCGAAGCCGTAAAGATTCGAGAGCTGGTAACGCAGCGCGTTGCGGATGCCGCGGTAGGTTTCGCCCACCTTCTTGATGCGCTCCTCGCTTACCACGATATCGCTGCGATAATCCTGCGACGCCACCCAGAGGCGCACCACGTCGGCGCCATAGTCCTTGATGTAACGCTCGGCGGTCTGCGGCTTCTCGTAAGTGCCCTGTTTGCTCTTGGAAACTTTCTGGCGATCCTCATCCACCATGAATCCGTGCGTGAGCACGGTCTTGAACGGCGCCGCACCGTTGCCGGCGAGCGAGAGCAGCAGCGACGATTGAAACCAGCCGCGATGCTGGTCGCTGCCTTCGAGATACACATCGGCCTGAAACGGCTTGTCGCCACCGCGCAATTCGGATCGCCGGGCGATAACTGCGCGCGACGAGGAACCGGAATCAATCCACACGTCGAGCGTGTCGCTCGACTTCGTCGCAGCCTCGGGTCCGGTCCAGCCCTCCGGCTTCACCAGCGACCAGAGTTCAGCGGCGGTTTTCTCGAACCACACGTTGCTGCCATGCTGCTCGATGAGCGCTGCGGTCTTGCGCACGATCTGCGCGTCGAGGATCGGATTGCCCTGCGCGTCGTAGAACGCGGGAATTGGGACGCCCCACGTGCGCTGGCGCGAGATGCACCAGTCAGGACGCGACTTGACCGCTCCTTCGATACGATTCATTCCCCAGTCGGGAATCCAACGAACATCGCTAGCGATGGAAACCAACGCTTTATGCCTCAGGCTTCCGCACCACTCAGCCCCTTGGCTGCTTTTGACGGATTCAAATCCGGCCAAAACTTCGCTCACCAATGTGTCGTCGTTTTTAATCGCAGCCGAAAGCTCATCTCGCCACTCAGGCACCACATGGTCGATTTTGATGAACCACTGGTCCATAGCGCGGAAGATCACCGGCGTCTTGCTGCGCCAACAATGCGGATAGCTGTGATGGTAGTTCTCCTGGTGGAGCAGCGCGTTGCGGACGCGCAGTTCATGCAGCACCACCTCGTTCGCGTCGCTCTTGCCGTGCTTCTCCAGAATGGATTTCCCGATGAACTCCGCCGGCATCTGCTGTTCCTGCGGCAAGTCGTTGGTGTAAGCGAAACAGCCGTTGTCATCGACCGGCGAGTAAATCGGCAGGCCGTTCTTGCGGCCGAGATTGTAGTCCTCCAGACCGTGCCCCGGCGCGATGTGGACGAAACCCGTACCGGTGCTGTTGTCCACGAAGTCGTCCCCCGCGAACAGCCGTCCGGTGCGATTGCAGAACGGGTGCTGAAATTCAAACTGCGCCAGGTGTTCCGGATAGACCGTGCGGATGATTTCGTAGCCGTCCCAGCCGCATTTCTCCGCCACGGTTGAGAGCAGCATCGTCGAAACGATGAACGCCTCGCCATTCACTTGCACCATCGAGTAGGTGAACGTGGAGTTGTAGGCCACCGCGAGATTCGCGGGCAGCGTCCACGGCGTGGTGGTCCAGATGATGAGGCTCAAGCCGGGGTGCCCGGCGATCGGGAACTTCACATACACGCTCTGGCTGACGTGATCCTGGTATTCCACCTCGGCCTCGGCCAGCGCGGTGCGGCACGGGATGCTCCAATACACCGGTTTCTTGCCGCGATAGACGAAGCCCTTTTCGACGATGTCCGCGAAGAGGCGCAGTTCGTCCGCCTCGTATTCCTTGTTCAGCGTGAGATACGGGTTCTCCCAGTCACCCAGCACGCCGAGGCGTTTGA
Organism: Limisphaerales bacterium; assembly: GCA_038249465.1. GTDB lineage: Bacteria > Verrucomicrobiota > Verrucomicrobiia > Limisphaerales > JBBRWD01 > JBBRWD01. Next base: position 78,828 of record JBBRWD010000005.1, read on the forward strand.
ACTGCGTCCGCTGAAGATCGATGTATTTGCGCGCATACGCCTCGCACGCCGTGCGGATGGTCGCGGCATCGCTCGCGGTGTCGCCCGCCTTGCGCATCTCCTGCGTGACCTTGAACTCGATGGGCAGCCCGTGGCAATCCCAGCCCGGGATGTACGGTGCGTTTTTGCCGCGGAGGGTCTGGAACTTGATGATGATGTCCTTGAGAATCTTGTTCAGCGCGGTGCCGATATGGACATCGCCGTTGGCAAAGGGCGGGCCGTCGTGCAGCACGAACTTCTCCTTGCCAGCGCGCGCCTGCTGGATCTTGCCGTAGAGGTTGGCAGCCTGCCATTTTTCGAGGCGTTGCGGTTCGCGCGCGACCAGATCCGCCTTCATGGCGAAGTCCGTGCGCGGCAGATTGAGCGTGTCTTTGTAGTCCATGTTTGCCGTTCTCAGGCGGGCGGATGTTAGGTTTGGCTCCGGGACCGCGCAAGCGTTCCTTGTTCCCTGCGGGAATCGCGGGCGCATCTCGACACTGACCCCCGAAAGCAACCGGGTTGGAGCGCGACGTTTACGTCGCTTCATCGTTCGAGAGACCGTCCGGCAATGTTTCGCCAACACCCATCGCACGCTGCATCGGCCTGAACACCGCGTGCCAGGGGCAACCAAGGATGCGCCTGATGCGCCGCCCCCTCCAACTTCCCACTGGCCAAAGTGGGGTCGCGATGCCACGTTGGCGCACCAAAGATGAATGACTTGCAGCACATCGAGGAAGCTCTCCGTCGCGTGGTCATCCGCCGTCGCTGGAGTCATGCTTTCGTCGGGCTCGCCCGGGGATGTTTCATCGGCGCCGCCCTGGCGTTCTTCATCTACGGACTTTACAAGCTGGCGCCCATTCCCGCGGGTCTAGTCACTGCGGCCTTCATCGTGGCGGGCGTGGCGGGCGTCGTCGGGCTGGCGGCGGGATTGCTGCGCCGCGTGTCGCTGCTCGAAACGGCACGCTGGGTGGATGGGCAGCTCGGTCTCAAGGAACGCCTCGGCACGGCGCTCGAATGGGGCGCGCATCCGGGATCCGAGGAGTGGAAGCAACTGGTGCTGCACGATGCCTCGATGCAGTTGCCGCGCATCGAGCCGCGCGCGCTGGTGCCATTTCGAGTTCCAGGAGCCGCGCGCGGCGCGCTGATTTGGATCGCCTTGTGCGCGTGCTTGGGCTTCGTGCCCGCCTATCGCAGTCAGGCTTGGCAGCAGAAAAAGCAGGAGGAGGCGCGTGTCGTGGAGACCGGCAAGAAGCTGGCCGAGTTGACCCGCCAGACGCTGTTGCAGAAGCCGCCCGTGCTCGCGCCCACCCAGAAGGCCATGACCGATGTGGCCGAACTGGGCGATCGCATGGCCAACGTGAAACTCACCCGCAGCGAGGCGATGCGCGATCTCTCGAATCTCGCCGACAAGCTCGTCCAGCAGAACAAACCGCTGAACGATTCGCCCGCCTTGAAGAAGATGGAAAAGGCGGCGCGCGAAAACTCCGGCGCGGCGTCGTCGCCCGAGGAGATGCAGAAACAACTGGCCGCTCTTCAGGACAAGCTCGGCCAGGGAGCCGCCACCGCGGACAAGCTCGATCAGTTGCAGAAGAACCTGGAAAAGCTCCAGCAGTCCGCCGCCTCGATGAATGACAAAGGCGCCAAGCCGTCCGCCGCGCAGCGCGAGCAAATGGCGCAGGAATTATCCGCCCTGGCCAAGCAGGCCGAGGAAATGGGCGTGCCGCTGAGCAGCCTCGATGAGGCCATCCAGGCGATGAAGAACGGTCAGACGGATCTCGTGCTGCGCGACCTCGAAGCCGCCCTGAACGATCTGGAAAAGCTGCGCGACCTGGCGAAGTCGATGCAGCAACTCCAGCAGCAGATGGCCAGGCTCGGCAAGGATCTGGGCGAGCAATTGAAGAACGGTCAGGTGCGCGCCGCGCAGGCGACGCTGCAAAAGATGATCGACCAGCTTGCCTCGGCCAAACTCACGCCGGAGCAGGAGAAGAAGATGCTTGAGGAAGTGGCCAAGGCCGCCGATCCGGCCGGCGAATACGGCAAGGTGAAGGAGCATCTCGAAATGGCCGCGCAACAGTTGCGCAGCGGCCGCAAGATCCAGGCGGCGCAGAGTCTTGCGGCGGCCAAAAAGGAACTCGATGAATTGCTCCAGCAGATGGCCGACGCCCAGGCGATGGAGGCCATGCTGGCCGCCATGTCGCGCGCCGAGGCGGCTCTGGCGATGAACCAGAGTTGGGACGACGCCCAGCCGGGGGAATGCCAGGCCTGCGGCGGCTTTGGTTGTAATCTGTGTTCGGGCCGCAAAGGACGCTGGGGTCATGGCGGCAAACCGGGAGCTGGCGTCGGCACCTGGGCCGATGAACAGGAAGGTTGGTCCACGATCAACAAGGCCGACGGCATGCCGGACAATTCGCAGATCAAACGGCCCGACATGGACGCGCGCGGCCACAGCGATCGTCCCGACGATCTCAGCCCGGCGCTCATGCCCAGCAAGGTGCGCGGGCAGATGGCGCCGGGAGGTTCGATGCCGAGCATCACGCTCAAGGGCGTCAGCATCAAAGGCACGAGCAATGTCAAGTATGAGGAAGCCGCAGCCGCCGCGCAGGCCGAAGCGGAGAGCGCGCTGAGCCAGGACAAGATTCCCCGCGCCTACCAAGGCGCGGTGCGCGATTACTTCGACGATCTCAAGAAGTGATGTCCCCGGCCTGGTTGTTCCCGGGCTGCATCTTCACGGTTTCTCCACCGCCTCGCGCATCCATCGCGCCGCCTGCTTGCTCTTCGTGGCGGGATTCACCGGCGAATCGTCGTGGTCGCTGATGCTGCTGTCGTTCCAGCACACGATGGGATCAAGCGACGCCATGATCCAAAGGGTGCGTTTGCCACGGTGTCCGCTGGCGACGAAGGTGTCGTGCGGAGTCTTCGCCGGGCGCGTCTGTCCCAGCGCGCCGCAGACTGCTCCAGGCAACCAAACGGCGCGCCCCACCTTTCACACATTGAACTTGAACAACAGCACGTCGCCATCCTGCACGACGTATTCCTTGCCTTCCATGCGGTAAAGACCCTTCTCGCGCGCCGCGGCGATGGAGCCGCACTTCACCAGATCGTCGTAAGCGACGGTCTCGGCCTTGATGAACCCCCGCTCGAAGTCGGAGTGGATCACCCCGGCCGCCTTGGGCGCGGTGTCGCCCACGTGAACCGTCCAGGCGCGCGCCTCCTTTTCTCCGGCGGTGAAGTAGGTGCGCAATCCGAGCAGATGATAGGTGGCGTGAATGAGCGCGCCGACGCCCGATTCCTCCACGCCGAGTTCCTTGAGAAACTGCTGCGCTTCGTCCGGCGGCAGATCGGTGAGGTCGCTCTCGATTTGCGCGCTGATAACGACCGTCTCGCAGCCAATGTGGGTGCGTGCATACTCGCGGACTTTGGCGACGTGCGGGTCGGTGTCAGCGGTCGCGAGATCGCCCTCCTTCACGTTGGCGGCGAAAATGGTGGGTTTGTCGGTCAACAGGTAGAACGCGTTGGCGACCTGCTTTTCCTCGTTGGTGAGCTTGAGCGTGAGCGCGGGTTTGCCGGTGTTGAGATGCGGCTCCAGCTTCGCGAGCACCGCGTCCTGTGAGAGGGCCAGCTTGTCGCCGCGCTTGGCATCCTTGGCGATGCTGTCGCGCTTCTTCTTCACCGCCTCGAGATCGCAGAGGACCAGTTCCGTGTTGATGATCTCGATGTCGCGCACGGGATCGATGTTGCCGGCGACGTGATGAATGTCCGTGTCCTCAAAGCAGCGCACGACCTGCACGATGGCATCGACCTCGCGGATGTGGCTGAGGAATTTGTTACCGAGCCCCTCGCCCGCGCTGGCACCTTTGACGAGTCCGGCGATGTCCACGAATTCAATCGCCGCCGGAATTTTGACCTTTGTCTTGGCGATGCCTTGCAGCACATCCAGTCGCGGGTCCGGCACCGTGACGACGCCGATGTTGGGGTCGATGGTGCAGAATGGATAGTTGGCCGCCTCCGCTTTGCGGGTACGGGTGACGGCGTTGAACAGGGTGGACTTGCCCACATTGGGCAGACCGACGATTCCAGCTTTGAGCATAATTTCAGGGCATCCCCGGGACTCCGGGGCAAACAGGGCCGGGAGGCTGCGCAGGGAGTGGGGCGATGACAAGCGGGAATTGGGGAAGTTGCAGGAAATATTCCGAAGCAGCCGCGCTTTGCTTCTGCGCTCGACACGCTGAAACACTTCAGGTATCCGCACAGTCGAAAAATCAAACCACCATGAAAATCCAAACCATTCTCCTCGGCGCCGTCACCCTGTCAGCGTTGTTGACCTCGGCCCTCGTCGCTCCCGCCGGTGACTGGCCGCAATGGCGCGGCGTGAACCGCGATGGCAAATCCACCGACACCGGCCTGCTCAAGGAATGGCCCGCGGAAGGCCCGCCGCTCCTCTGGAAGGCCGGCGGTCTTGGCAGGGGTTATTCCAGCCCGACCGTCGTGGGCGGACGCATCTACACCATGGGCGACCTCGGCGAGAACAGCTTCGTCATCGCGCAGAGTCCGGAAGACGGCAAGATTCTCTGGACCACCAAGGTGGGCAAAGCCGGCGCGCCGGGCTGGGGCGGCTTCACCGGTCCGCGCACCACACCAACCGTCGAGGGCGATCTGGTCGTGTCCATCAACCAGTGGGGCGAGATGGTCTGTCTCGAGGCCGCCACCGGGAAAGAGAAGTGGCGCAAGAACTACGAGTCCGACTTTGGCGCCAAACGCCCGGAATGGGGCTTCGCCGAGTCGGCGTTGATCGATGGCGACCAAGTAGTGGTGACGCCCGGCGGTTCGCAAGGAGCCATGGTCGCGCTGAACAAGCAGACCGGCGAGTTGCTCTGGCAGACCAAGGATTTCACCGATGAGGCGCAGTACTCCTCAATTCTCAAGGTCACGATTGAGGGCGTGCCGCAATACGTCCAGCTCACCATGGCCAGCGTCGTGGGCGTCGCGCCGAAGGATGGCAAGGTGCTGTGGAAAGCGCCGCGCAAGGGCGCCACGGCGGTCATTCCCACTTCGGTCGTCGATGGCAATCTGGTGTATGTGACCTCCGGCTACGGCACCGGCTGCAATCTATTCAAGATCAGCTCCAGCGGCGGCGCGTTTTCCGCCGAACAAGTGTATGCGAACAAGGTGATGGTCAATCACCACGGCGGCGTGATCAAGGTCGGCGACTTTGTGTACGGCAATTCGGACGGCAAGGGCTGGGTCTGCCAGAATTTCAAGACGGGCGAAATGGTTTGGAGCGAAAAGGAAAAATTGAAGAAAGGCGCAGTCTCGTTTGCGGATGGCCTGCTCATCTGCCGCGAGGAGGACAAGGGTACGATGGCCTTGCTGGAAGCAACGCCCACCGGCTACGTCGAAAAGGGCCGCTTTCAGCAACCAGAGCGCGCCAAGGACAAGGCGTGGCCGCATCCGACGATTGCCAACGGCCGGCTCTATCTGCGCGATCAGGACCAGATGCTTTGCTACGATTTGAAAGCGAAGTGATCCCCGGGCGCAGCGTTCCTCGCAGCATGGCGTTCTGACGAACTCTTCATCGGCAAAGAAAGACGGCGGACTGTTTCCGGTCCGCCGTCTTGATGTTCATGGATTCCTTGGCTCTGAAAGTCGCGCACGACCATCAGCACCGTCCTGACTGGGGAAGGATCGGTGGCGGATCGGCTACAACACCACGTCATTGCGGATGGCGTACCTGTCCGGTCGTCGTGCCCGGAGCGTGCGGAAAATTGATCGACGTTGCCGGAGTGTTTTCCTAGGTTCGTCGCGTATGAACCTCACTGTGCGCCTTTGTCCGTGGCTCATCGTTTTCATCTGCGTCCTTCCGCATTTCTCCGCCTGCGCCCAGACGGCCCCGCCTGCGCCCGAGGTGGACGCCATCCGCAAGGAGATGGAGCAACTGCGCCGCGATTACGAGGAGCGCATCAGGAAGCTGGAGGATCGCCTGAAGGCGGTGGAAACCGCGCGTCCGGCACCGACGCCCGCGCCCACCGTTCCACCAGTCGCTGCGCCGGAAGCCGCCGAGGCCGCGGCCAAGGGGCGCGATTTCGCCAAGGCCCAATACGCGCGCAATACCGAAACCCGCGAGGCCGCCATCCTGGCCGACGAGAATCAGGTGGTGCGCACCCGGCTGGAAAGTGTGCTGCATAACTACATCGATTTTGGCGGGTACTTCCGCGCGGGCTACGGACGGAACAACGAGGGCGGCCCGCAGGCGGCGTTCCAGGCGCCCGGGGCGCTGGCCAAATACCGTCTCGGCAACGAGGTGGAAAACTACGGCGAACTCATCGTGGGCAAGGATTGGTATCTGCCGGGGACGTTTTCCCTCGATCCCAAGCTCCGCCCCGACGGCACGCCGGAAGGACCGATCGCGCACGCGCAGATGCGCATGGCGTTTGTGGATCCTTATTCATCCTTCAATTCCGGCACCGATACCCAGGTGACCTTTCCCGAGGCGTGGGGATCGATCGGCAACGTGGTGCGCAGCCAGCCGTCGATGAAATTCTGGGCAGGCAACCGCTTCTACCGGCGGCACGACATCCACATCGACGACTTCTTCTATTACAACATGAGCGGCGCGGGCGGAGGCATCGAGGATCTGGAACTGCCCTTCGGCAAATTTGCGGCGGCCTGGATCGGCGCCGGTTCGGCCAGCGGACTTTACGCGGAAGTGCCGCAGCCCGATCCGTTGAACACCGCCGGCTTCAACAAGGCCAATACCGTGCTGAGCCTCTACGATGTGAAAGTCCCCTTCGGCACGGCGGAATTTGGCGCGGTTTATTCCTACGCCTCCAGCGGCCTGAATCAATACGGGCAGGCGGCGTCCGACACCCGCGGATTTTCCGTCAACGCCATTCACACCTCGAAGCCGATCTGCAACGACACGACCGTGAACAAGTTCTCCGCGCAATATGGACGGGGGCCGGGCCTGACGTTCAACTCGGGCTTTGAAACCATCACCGCCCCGCTCGGCACCTTCATCCGCACCGATCCCAACGATGCCTGGCGGGTGCGGTTGACCGAGAGCTTCGTCATGCAGATGGGAAAACATTTCTCGCTCGGCCCGATGCTGCTCTATCAATACACCGACTACGGTGGCCTCTACGGGCGGCAGCAATGGTTCTCGGCGGGCGCCCGGCCGATTTATCATCTCAACAAGTATTTCAGCATTGCGTTCGAGGGCGGCGTGGACTGGGCGGACGACCAGAATCTCAAGCAGCAGGGCAACCTCTACAAGCTGACGATCGCACCGCAGGTTTCGCTGGGCGACCAGTTCCTGAGCCGCCCGGTGATTCGCGCCTACGCCACTTGGGCACACTGGAGCGATGACTTCATCAACAAGGTCGGCGGGCAGGACTTCGTCGGCCAGGACAACGGCTGGAGCTTTGGCATGCAGGTGGAAACCTGGTGGTGAAGCGAAGCGGCGGACCGGCCCGTCCCACTTTCGTTCCACGAATTCCGTGCAACGCCATCCCGAGCGTCGAGCTTGCGCGACTAGCCGAACTTCCGGTGCGGCAACACCGCGGCAGCCGGCTTACGGGCGATGGCATGCTTTCAGGTTAGACCCCTGGGGTTTCTTCTCTCCTCTTTCGTCGCTGGCTGTACACCACAACACACAGGGCCGGCAACACGCACATAGCCGCCATGAATAGCAATAGGAGGACAAAAGTTTCCGGGCCACCCTTGCCCTGCCGCGACCACCACATACTGGGCTGGATGCAGGTCGCCCCAAGCAACAGCAAGAATGGAATGCAAGAAGCTGCCGTGAACATCGTGCCCTATGAAATAGGTCGCTTGCGGGCAATCCGATAGCGGCAAAGAAACGCCGCCTCGGGAATTGTCGCGACCATCGGGACGGCGAACACAAGGAGTATTCCAGTAGTGCCCATGACGCACGAAGCGGTCAACTACCCAGGCAGTAGGATGGACGACGCCCGGACTGGGTAGGGCGCGTCTGTCTCAGCGCGCCGCGAACCACTCCCGGCCAACCCGACGGCGCGCTGGGGACAGACGCGCCCTACCCGTGCTTGTTGGGACCAAGCGTCTTCTGGTAGCCCATCCCAAGGTCTTGTCTGTAACCCCGAGGCAGGCGGCGAGTTTCGATCGGATTTCTCGCAATATCGCTGAAGCCATTCACTGAAGATTCTTCCCCTTGTCGTCAAGCAACGTCTCCACCGCTCCCAACGCCCGGGCGCATCTCGACACTGCCCCCGAAGGCAACCGGGTTGGAGCGCGACGTTTACGTCGCTTCATCGTTCGAGAGACCATCCGGCAAGGTTTCGCCAACACCCATCGCACGCGGAAGCGGCCTCACGGCCGCGCGCCGGGGGCCGTGCGCGGATGCGCCCCCAACGCCCGGAAACTTCGTCAACATTCAACTCATGCACCCACAATGTGTTTGCGGCACCCTCCCCAAATTCGCGGGGTGGCCGGTCCTGGGCTTGGCCCGCATCGGCCCGCATCCTTGTCTGGCCCTCGATCCGGCCCGGCCGCGCGTATTCTTAATACCTTTTCGGGGGATAATTTCGGCGCGCAAGACTGGTGTGTTCCATCAGCCACTCGAAGTCGTCGTCCTCGGCCTGGGGCACGGCAAAGGGCAGCCCGGCGGCGTCCGGTCGCGTCGGCGGTTTGGTGCTGGCGAAGCGCCACTGGTGCGTCTCGACATGGCCGTCCGCGAAGGTGAGGGTGCCGGCGCCGTGGTGCCAGGAGGCCGGCAGATCGTGCCACTGCTCGGTGGCGGGGCGGTTGAGGAAATACGCGTCGTTGATGCTGTCGGGATGCTCTTCGATGAAGAGAAAAATGCGCGCGGGTTCGGGAATCTGCGCGAGTTTGAAGAACTGCTGGTAGTAGGGATTGTTGACGTTTGTTCCGCCCGTGGTGAATTCGCCCGCGTTGCCGACCATCGCGTTCATGGACACACTGCGCATCCGTTCCGACCAGCCGGCCTTTTTCTGCAAATCGCTCAAAACCCTATCACTCGGGCAACGATAGAGCTTGGCCGCGCCTGTGGTGTAGGGGCCGAGGCCGCCGGTGGCCAGGAGCATTTCGTTGGTGTTGTCGGATTCCACCTCCCAACTCATCACGTTGTTTACCCAGTTGAGAAAAGTCCGATCGGCCACCGTGCGGCGAGTCTCAGCTTCGCCGAGGTTGTAAGGCAGGGAGTCCTCGAAATCGCCGGCGTAAACCAGGCAGGCCAGGCCGATCTGACGCTGGTTGTTGGCGCAGAGAATCGCCTGAGCTGTGGCTTGGGCGCGGCCCAGAGCGGGGAGCAGCAATGCCGCCAGTATCGCGAGAATGCCGATGCAGACCAGCAGTTCAATCAGCGTGAAAGCCTCGGGGCGAGGCCTCGGTCTGGAAGCTGAAAATCGAAACGATGCGCGGTTGGATTTCATGAACTGTCGCCCAGCCCGGTGAACGGCTCCGGCGACAGTATATCCAGACACCTCCGCCTGTCAAAGTGGAGTTAATGAGAAGATTAATCGGATTGAATGGTGCGGATCGCCGTCGCGTCCGCTCCACTTCAATGGCTGGAGGGCGTTTCCTGTTCCAGACGGCTGAGCACCCCGGGATCGCGCACATCCACCCAGCGGCCTTCGATTCGCATGCCGGCGATGCGCCGGTGGTCGGCGACCATTGCGTTGAGCGCGTCGGTCAACTCGTATTCGCCGCGGGGCGATTTCTCCAGCCGGGCGGTGAACTCGTAAACCTCGGGTCGGAACATGTAGATGCCCGCATTGTACCAGGCGGTGGCGCCAGGTTTGAGCCAGCCATCGCGACGCAATTCCTCCACTTGCTCCGGGCTGGGCTTTTCCACCAGCCACGTCAGGCAGAAATCCGCGTCGAAGAAGTTCAAGCCACCCTTGGTCACATCCTCGCTGCCGGTCACGGTCACCAGGCCGGCGAAGTCACCTTCGCCGAAACGGCTGAGCATCTTCGCGTAGGTCTCCGGTTTAACGAGGATGTCGCCGTAGGTGAGGAGGAAGCTGTCGGAGCCGACGAACTCCTTCGCCATCTCCGGCGCTTTGCCGGTCCCGTCCTGCACCAATTGTCGTCCGTAGGCAAGGCGCGCGCCCCATCTCGATCCGTCGCCGAAGTAGGCTTCGATGACCTCGGCACGGTAACCGGTGACGATGAACACATCGCGGATGCCGGCGGCGACGATGCCTTCGAGAATGTGTTGAAGGATAGGTTTGCCCTGCACCGCGAGCATGGGTTTGGGGAGCGCATTGGTCAGCTCCTTCATGCGGGTGCCTTTGCCGGCGGCGAGAATGACTGCTTTCACAGGTGTTGCTTCGGTTTCGTGCGGCGGAATCTTGACCATGCCGCGCACCCAACGCAAGGGGCGAGGCGCCTTCCCGACATTGCGCTTACTACCCAGGCAGTGGGATGGACGACACCCGGACTGGGTACGGCGCGTCTGTCCCAGCGCGCCGCGAACCACTCCCGGCCAACCCGACGGCGCGCTGGGGACAGACGCGCCCTACCCGTGCGCGATGGGGCCAAGCGTCTTCTGGCAGCCCATCCCAAGGCCTTGTCGGTAAGCCCCGGGAATTCTCGTCATCGCCCTTGCGAATCTCCGCGGATCAGCAATCTTCTCCCCACCATGACAGTGCAATTAACCAACCAGAGCCAGTGGGACGCCGTGGTCATCGGCGGCGGCCCGGCGGGCTGTTCGACGGCGACGATTCTCGCGGAACACGGCCACCGCGTGCTGGTGCTGGAGCGGGAAAAGTTTCCGCGTTACCACGTCGGCGAGTCGATGATTCCCTTCACCTACGGGCCGCTGGAGCGTCTCGGCATGGTGCCCCGCATGAAGGCGTCGGCCTTTGTGAAGAAATACAGCGTGCAATTCGTTTCGCCCTCGGGCAAGGCGAGCCAGCCGTTCTATTTCTTCAATCGATACGACCGCGAGACGATTGCGCAGACGTGGCAGGTGTTGCGCTCGGAGTTTGACCAGATGCTCATGGAGCACGCCCGCGAGAGGGGTGCCGAGGTACGCGAGCAAATCACCGTCCGCGAGCTTCTCCGTCAGGGCGAGCAGGTTGTGGGGGTGCGCGCTGAGGATGCGTCCGGCAACCTGCACGAATATCGGGCGCCCATCACGATTGATTGCTCCGGCAAGGAGGCGTTCACCGTCGCGCGCAATGGCTGGCGCATGAAGGATCCGTATCTCAACAAGATCGCTGTCTGGACGTACTACCGGGGTGCCCGGCGCGACGAGGGCATCGATGCCGGGGCGACCACGGTGGCCATGCTGCCGGAAAAGGGTTGGTTCTGGTACATTCCGCAACACAACGACATGATCAGCGTCGGCGTGGTGGCCGAGAGCAAATATCTCACCCGCGATGGCGTGAAGAATCCCGAGGCGATCTTCCAGCGTGAGGTGGGACAAAATCTCTGGATCCATGAGCACCTCGCCGCCGGGCAGCAGACCGGCCAGTATTTCGTCACCAGCGAATACACCCAGCACGCGAAGTATTGTTACGCCGATGGACTGCTGCTGGCGGGCGACGCGTTTTGCTTTCTCGATCCGGTCTTCTCCTCCGGCTTGATGCTGGCGTTGAAGAGCGGCGTGCTGGCGGGCGACACGATTCACGAGGCGCTGCTCGCGCGAGACTTTTCGCCGGAGCGCTTCGCGGCATACGGCGCGGCCATGCGTCGCGGCATCGAAAACATGCGCAAGCTGGTCTATGCCTTTTATCATCCGGACTTCAGTTTCCGCGACGTCATCGAAAAGCATCCGGACCTGGCTGGAGACATCACGGATTGCCTCAGCGGCGATGTGAACAAGGACTTCAGCCCCCTCTGGAAGGCCATCGCCGGGTTCGTACCGCTGCCGGAGGACCTGCCCTACGGCCAGCCGCGCACCGCGGAGTCGCGTTTGCAGATGGCCTGACGAACGACGGCAAGACATGAACCTGGATAAAGCAGTTGAACCGCAGATAGACGCAGATGAACGCAGATAACCAGTGGTTTACAGAGGCAAATCCACTCACCCCGCAGGTGAAGGCCCGTTTCCGTTCATGACCCCGGCCCTGATGAATTTATCTGCGTTCATCCGCGTTCATCTGCGGTTTTTAGGATGAAGGTTGCTCGCCTGACTGAGTTGCGATCCCGGTTTCGGAGCGGTCTGGATATTTACCGCTCGATCCGCCATCGTCCCCTTGCCGATCATCGAAACCCGTGAACATCGTTCAAATCACTCCGGGCGCCGGCGGCATGTATTGCGGAAATTGTTTTCGCGACAATGCGCTGGTGGCCGAGTTGCGGCGCCGCGGTCAGCACACGCTGATGGTGCCGCTCTACCTGCCCATCAAACTCGACGAGGAGGATCAAAGCGCCGGCACGCCGATTTTCTTCAGCGGCATCAACGTCTATCTCGATCAGAAATCCTCCCTCTTTCGGCGCGCGCCCGACTGGCTGCACCGTCTCCTCGCCTCACCCACGTTGCTGAGGTGGGCTTCGGGACGTGCTGCGAAGACACGGGCGGATGACGTTGGCGACCTGATGCTCTCCATGCTGCGCGGCGAGGAGGGATTGCAGGCGCGCGAACTCGACGAACTTTGCTCCTGGCTGGCCACGCAGAGCGAGCGTCCGGACGTTGTCTGCCTTTCCAACGCCCTGCTCATCGGCCTGGCCCGGCAGTTGCGCGCCCGGCTGGGCACGCCGGTGGTCTGCATGCTGCAGGGCGAGGATGCCTTCCTGGATGCGCTGCCGTCCTCGCACCGGCAGGCCGCGTGGGATTTGCTGGCGGAGCGCGCCAGGGATGCGGATTTGCTCGTGGCCCCGAGCCGATATTTTGCCGACCGCATGACCGAGCGGCTCCGGCTCGATCCGGCCCGCGTGCGCGTGGTGCCGAATGGTCTGAACCTCGATGATTTCAACGTCCCTCCGTCCACGGAACCGACTCCGGAAGTGCCAGCCGGCGTTCCCCCGGTCATCGGCTATTTTGCACGCATGTGTCCTGAGAAAGGATTGGAGACGCTGGTCGAGGCCTTCATCCGGCTCAAGCAATCCACGGCGCTGAGGAACGTCCGCCTGCACATCGGCGGCGGACTCGGGCCCAATGATGAAGCCTTCGTGAACGGCCTCAAACAGCGCTTGGAGGCCAGGGGAATGCTGGGCGATGTCCGATTCTCTCCGAACATCGATCGCGCCGGCAAAATCCAGTTCTATCAGGGGCTGACCGTATTTTCCGTTCCGGCGAAAAGCGGCGAGGCCTTCGGACTTTACCTCATCGAATCATTGGCTGCCGGCGTGCCCGTGGTGCAGCCGCGCGCGGCGTCATTCCCGGAAATCATCGAGGCCACCGGAGGCGGGGTGCTCTGCGAGCCGGACGATCCTCAATCCTTGGCCGACGCCCTGGCGAATCTCCTTCGAGAACCGAGCCGGGCGCGCGAGCTTGGCCGGAGCGGCCAACAGGCGGTGCGCGAGCAGTGTGGCGTTGGAGCGATGGCGGCGCGGATGCTCGAAGTGTTCGGCGAAGCCCGCGCCCTCCCGGCAGCGGCCGCGGCGCGTCGTTCGTAGGTGCCTGGCGATTCGGTTCGGCTGCCGCCTCGTTCGCCGGGAGACGAAAGAATTTTCGGCAGCCAGCGATGGCTTGTTGTTTTGCTGCGGGCGGATTAGAACCAGCCGTCTCTCCTGCTGAAACGACGCAGGCAATTCCACGGGAGAATTTGTGGGGCAACCGCTGCTCAAGGTGACGCTGTGCTACGTGGCCGGACTGCTCCTGGCTGAGTGGTTGCCATTGCCGTGGCAGCCCGTGTTGCTCGGCGCTCTGGCGGTCGGGGTGGCCTCGCTGGCCTGGTCGCGCGCGCGGGAAAGTTTGCTCGCGTTGCTCCTGCTTCTCACTGGCTGCGCCAATCTTCTCCTGCACACGGCCGTCATTTCTCCCCACGATCTGCGGAGTTTTCGCCAAATCGCGCCCGCCGAGGTGTCGGTGCGCGGGGTCTTGCTCGAACTGCCGCGCGAGCGGGCTTACGACTTCGATGACGAAACGACCTGGCGCACGCTGGCACAGGTGCGAGTGGAGGCGCTGAAGACTGGGAACTCCGAATGGGAGCCAGCCTTTGGCATCGTGGCGGCCAGCACCCGATCGGTGTTGCCCGGTCTCTGGCAGGCCGGGCAGCGAGTGGAGGTTCGCGGCGTTTTGACGGAGCCACCCGAGCCCATCGCGGAAGGATTGTTCGATTACGGGTCGTATCTGCAACGGCAGGGCATCCACTATCAATTGCGGGCGAATTCGTCGAATGACTGGATGGCGCTGCCACCGGTGCCCGGGCCTTCGTTGACAACCCGCTTCACGGCATGGGCGAAGAAGAACCTCGCGCGCGGTCTTCCGGTTCAGGATGAGCCGCTGCATCTGCTGTGGGCCATGGTGCTGGGGTGGCAGACGGCGCTGACCGGCGAGGTGTCGGAGCCGTTCATGCGCTCGGGGACGATGCATGTATTCGCCATCAGCGGACTGCACATTGCGTTAATCGCCGGAATCCTGGTGGCGGTGCTGCGCGTGGTGCGCGTGCCGCAGGTGTGGTGTGGCGCGGTGGTGATTCCGCTGATCTGGTTTTACACGGCCGCAACCGGCTGGCAGCCGTCGGCCATCCGCTCGACGATCATGATGTCCGTCATCATCGGCGGCTGGGCTCTGCGGCGTCCGAGCGATCTGTTGAACTCCCTCGCGGGCGCGGCCCTTGTCATTCTGCTCTGGGATCCGCAGCAGATTTTTCAGGCGAGCTTTCAACTGTCGTTTTTCGTGGTGTTGAGCCTCGCGCTGGTCGCGCCGTTTTTGCAGAAGCTGTGGGAGCAGACGTTTCGTTCCGATCCGTTTCTGCCGGACAAGTTGCGGCCAGGGCTCTGGCACTGGCTCCGTCCGCCGATGCGCCACCTTTCGGGCGGGCTCATCACCTCGGGTGCGGCGTGGCTGGGGTCGATTCCGCTGGTGGCGTTCTATTTTCATTTCTTCACGCCGGTGAGTCTGCTGGCGAATCTCGTGGTCGTCCCACTGAGCAGCGCGGCGCTGGCCAGCGCGCTGGGCAGCCTGTGCTGCGGCGGGTGGTTTCCGGCGCTGGCGGAGTTGTTCAACCACAGCGCGTGGTTGTTCATGTGGTTGATGATTCGTGTCAGCGAGTGGGCGGCGGATCTGCCTGGAGCATGCTTCAATATTCCAGCGCCTTCACTGCTGGGCTTCGCCTGCTACTACGGGATATTGGTCAGCGTGCTCGCGGGTTGGTGGCGCAGGCCGCGGGTGCGCGCGTGGGTGGCGCCGGTGCTCGGTGCGCTCTTGCTGGTCTGGGCGGTCAACTTCGTGATCGAAAGCCGCCAGACGCGCCTGACGGTCATCCCGCTCAGTGGCGGGCACGCCGTCCATTACGATGCTCCCGGGTGGCGCGACGATCTGCTGGTGGACTGCGGCAACGAATCATCCGTCGAGTTCGTCCTCAAACCCTGGCTGCGCGCCCATGGAGTCAATCGCCTTGCCACCCTGGTTCTGACGCACGGCGACAAGCGTCAGATCGGCGGGGCGACGCTGCTGCATCGAAATTTTTCGGTGAAACGCGTCGTTAGTCCACCTCTGGCGTTCCGTTCCGCGGACTATCGGCTGGTGCTCGACGAATTCAGAATTTCGGGCGTGCCAACCCAAACCGTCGAGAAAGGTGGGCGGATGGGTCGCTGGTTCGTTTTGCACCCGCAGCCGCAGGATCGGTTTGCGAAAGCCGATGATGGGGCGCTCGTGCTGCGGGCGGAATTCGCCGGCCAGCGGGTGCTGTTGCTGTCTGATCTTGGCCGGATCGGCCAGCGGCTCCTGTCCGAGCGAGTGGAGGATCTCGCCGCGCAGACCGTTGTGAGTGGCCTGTCCGAGGCCGGCGAGGGGCTGGCGGCCGGGTTTTTGCAGCGAATCCAGCCGCAGACTTTGGTGGTGGCCGACTGCGAATATCCTGCGAGCGGCCGGGCGAGTCGGACATTGCAGGAGCGTTTGAGAGGCATTGCAGGAACGGTGCTTTACACCCGGCAATGCGGCGCGGTGACGCTGCGCTGGAGCGGTCGCGAATGGGAAATTCAGAATCCTCGCATCCCCAATCGCGCGTCGTCAGCATCACCTTACGAAGACCCGAACTCTGATTCTGCTGCGGAGCAATCGAGCGAGGAAAGATGATGCGCGCATCACGGGCGCATTTGGCGGGAAGCCTGCCAGCCGCGCCAGAGATCGCGCGCGGTGGAGAGGATGCGCCAGCCAGCCATCACTTTTGCGGCGAGGCCGATGCCTTTCCCGGACTTGCGGGCAAAGAACAAGCCGGCCGCAGCGGCGCCGACGATCAGCAGGAACTTCGGCTCGCGGAACTGCTGTACTCGTTCGCCCCAGCGTTCCGTGACGACCGCAATGTCTGCGCAGGTGTTGCCCAGGCCGGCACGGATGACTTCGCTTTCGGCAACCAGCGCCCTTTTCCGCTCCACGAGGCGTCTCAATTCTTCCTGTGCAACCATTGGCGGTCCTTTCTGAATTGATCCAGCGTTGCCGAAAATGCCACATACCCCTTGAAGAGGCGCGCGAGGCGATTCCAGCACACGAAGCCGATGACACCATAGAAGATCACCAACCCGCCGAACGCATACCAGCGGCCGTGGTCCCAGAAGAGCAACAGCACTCCCAGCGTGAGCAGAAGCAGAAGCATGCCGACACAGACCATCACTCCAAAAAGGAACATGGCAGCCTGCATCAGGCGGATCCGTTCCTCCTGAAACTCCACTACGAGGAGTTCCGCCCGGTTCTCGACCAACTCCAGCGTCCGGTCCAAGAGCTGCCGCAATGATTGCGACAGCCCTGGATCATTTTCTTGAAACTCGCTCATCCAGCTACTTCCGGGTGACCAGCACGCCAATCAGCAACCCCAGGCCGAACGCGACCCCGAGGGATTCGTATGGATGATCGCGAATGGTCTTGTCGGCTGCTTTGGCGCCGGCGATGGCCTTGTCCTCGATTTTGTGGAGGGAACCCTTCGCCGCTTCGAGGGCGGATTTGAGGCGCTCGCGCGCTTCATGGGCCTTGTCGCCCGCGACACTCGCCGTGGCGCGCATCAGTTCTTCCGCATCCCGCGCCACCGTCTTGAGATCGGCGGCCAGTTTGTCAGTGTTGAGTTCGCTCATACTATTCCCTTTGGTTGATTTGTTTTACCGAGTCCTTCCGTCTGCGGTTAATCAACCACGGCGCCGCCGCGCCGTCCAGCGGCTTTTGTCGCGAGGTTGACAGGGGCGCGCTGCGTCGCGCCTGCCATTCCGAATGGGCTTTGGGGAACCTCTGGCAGCGCGTTCCGCCCCGGTCACCAACTCCCGTCGGCGGGTGAATGGTGCATCTTCCATCCGCATCGCAGCAATGCTGTGTTGGTTACCGGCGGAATCTTGCGGGCCGGCCGAAGCCACCGGTTCGCGGTGGGGTCTCGGGGAGTTCCGAGCGAATCCGCAGTCCATCGGCAACACGCGAAGCTGCCGATTCTTTGGCCATCCCGCCATTCAAGGCCACACTTAGGGCGGCGTATCCGGCGAACCGTTGAAAATCGCTAGCGAGATCTCCGAAGATCACCAGGAAGAAGATCAGGTCGGCCCAAAACACTGCCAGGAGAAAGCGGTTGATCAGGAGCATCTCTGGTTGACCATGTCTATAGTTGGCTAGCAATACGCGCCCAGCTGCCACCAAAAATGCGCCAAAGGCCAGCACCCCCCACACACCGAAGGGGATGATCACCGACAGCGGGCCATTGTGATAATCCCCGGCCAGCAGCGAAAGCTCGAAGCTTTCCGTCATGCCACGTTGGGCGGAGTCCATCATGAGATAGTAATCGCTGGCGCTGGCCACGTACCCTTTGCCCAGCCAGAGGTAGCTGGGAATCTCTGGCAGCAGAACCTTCCACATCTTGATCCGCCATTCGGATGAATACTCTGCGTCCAGGCGCACCGTCGGGTTGATGTCCAAGGGTAGGAAACTCAGGCTGCGTTGGATCGAAGTCGGGAGATGGTTGGCGACAAGGGCGAGCACGATCAGTGCAATTGTTCCAAAAACGGCGATGGCCACAGCCCATCGCGTGCGCCAGTGTCCCTCCAACGTGAACAGCACGAGGAACAAGAGGGCTTGCATGATCAGCACGGAGCGGAATCCCCCGATCAGGCTCAGGACGAGCAGAATCAAGAACAGGGGTAGCCGCCAGAAACGGTTTGCTTCGAGGATGCCCTTTACACCGAAGCGTAACAGCATAAAGTTCACGCAAGCCACCATCCCAAAGCCGACGCCTGCGTAACGGGAACCGGAAGTTTGACTGTAAAATTGTTCCCCCTCGGCCACCACTTGGTTCATCGCATAGCCAGTGGGCAAAAAATAGTAGAGGAACCACAGGGCCGGAACAAAATAGACCAGATTGCTCGCGATGAGGGTCAAGCGTGAGAGGATGAACATGCCTGAATAAAAACCCGCTTTTTCGCGAGGAATCCGCTGCAGGCTGAGCGCGAAGTATCCGACCACGGCAAAGAGAATCAGGAAGTACTTCTTGCCGCCGTAGGTGCTGCCGCCCAAGGCCCGGACACCCATGCCTCCGTTGAAATGGGCGGTGGCCAAGACCACCAACGCGAGTGCCAGCACCGACCAGGACAGGGCGGGCACGTGGGTAAGTTTGATCGTGCGGTCCATTCCGGTATTGACCACCACCATGGCCAGGCCAAGGAACCCCATGATCATCCAGAGCGCGGGATTGCCGGGAAGGAGGGAAAGGGTGATCCCGGCATTCCAACTGAACACCAGCACGGGATGTTGCCATTTGAGAATCAGCGGAATGGAGATCAGGCCCGCCACCAAACCAACCATGCCGACGGTTCTAAAATCGTCCGGCGTGGCCAGCAAGTAGCCCATCAGTGCCGCCAGTGGCAGCACGACGGCCAGGATGATCAACCGTGGTGGAATGATGCTGGTGCCTGTCATTTGCTGGCCCGAAGTAGATCGGAGTTCCGCATACCTGGCAAACAGAAATCTTGTGCCGGATTCCTCGGAAGGGCGTAAGCGCGGTGCCGGGCAGCAGGTTGGAGGCGCCTGTGGCAGTCTCACTGCCGCCTGGAAAGATGTTTGCCGCGATTGGATTTGAATCGGCTTGGTCGGGGCGGCTGAGTGCCGATCAAGGTCGGATCGCTTCGTCGTAAATGGACAAAAACGTTTTTGCCATCGTGGCCGGGGAAAGATAATCGCGAACCCAGGAGAGTGTTGCAGCGTCAACGTGTCCCGTGCCGAAGAGGGGATGGGCGCAGGCTGCGCGCAGCGTCCCGACGAGGTCGGCCAAATCATTGGATGCGCAGAGCATTCCGTTTTTGCCCGGGAAGATATAATCGGGAATTCCTCCAATACGCGTGGCGACGACCGGCACGGCAGCGACCGCCGCCTCTTTGACCGCATTGGGGCTGGTATCGGCGCGGGTGGGGAGAACAAAAAGGCTTGCCCGGGCCAATTCGTCCGCCACTTGCGCTTGGGTCAATCCGTCCTTGAAGGTGACGCGATCCCAGAACCTCGGGGGAAGCTCCTTTCGCAGCGGTGCGAGAAACAAGTCCGATGGATGGCCCACAACCACCAACTCGCACGGGTTTTCCGGGCTCAGTGTCGCCACCGCGCGCAGCAGCAGATCCGTTCCCTTGCGATGGCCAATGTCTCCAACAGTCAGCAGCCGGAGTGGCGTCTGCTGAGGCTGGCGGTTGATCCGATGGAAGACCCAGTTTGAAGCGTGCTCGGCCTGCCGAACCTGCAAATGTGGATGAAGCCGCTCCAGGTATTTCACGGCGAAACGTGACTCTGTTGTCACAAAACGAGTGCGCGGAAGACAGATACGTTCCACAAATGCGGCCAACTTTCCGTGGCGATTGAGCGGGACAGTTTCGCGATACCACGACATCAATCCTTGAATTGTGGCGACAAACGGATACGGCAACCGTGCCGCCACCAGCATCGCACCCCGTTCGCTACCCCAAGCATGCACCAGATCTGGCTGGATTTGGCGCAGAATTCGCCCGAGCCGGAGAGTATCCACCCAGAAAAAAGAGGTTGCACGAGTGCCACCCAGAACTTTCAAGACGTGGAACTTGACGCCATCCTGTGAAAAATGGATATCGCCCGGAATTCCTTTTCGGAGGGCGAGAATATGCAGGTCCATCGTCTGGAACTTCTTGAATTCGGTCAGAAGCACCGACATCCATGTTGTGGGGTGGCCACGCGACAAATGACACAACGATTTCGGTAGTTCCGGCAACCACTCGATCGGAAAATCGGAAATCCAAGCAATGCGACGAGAACGATCTGACATGGTGACGATGTAAGACTACCGCATGGATCCCTGAGCCGTATTTGCATTATATGACCTCACGTCATCTTGGCAGCAAACTCGGCGAGCTATAAAGTTGAGCGCTTTCCCATCCGCACGATGGATTTTTGAAACCGGTGCGTCCATTGAACAGGTAAAGATGATCTGTAAGTAATTGGAGGACATCAGCTAGCTCTTACAAAGGGACAATGGAGGCCACGCCCCGGCGAATTCAACTCAAAAAAGAAGTGTTGCGTAAGGAAGGGATTCATCTCCGGCGGCAACTCTTTTAATGGTTTACCAGTGACAAGCAATTCGACGTAGAGGTGTTTGATCTGCGGGCCTCTGCATCGACCTCCTCAAGAAGGAGAGAACACGGCGGAATCAAGCAATTCAAGCCTTGGAGCGTTCCTTTGAGCACGCGGGAACCGGAAGAGGCAGGACTCCCTCCGGAGGAGCAAAAGCAAATCAATGTTGTCCTAGCTGGTATCGTGATGACAGAGTGTCGTGGTCGCTTTTAAATCGTGAAATCACGGGCTCTTGTTTCGACCAAGAAACACTTGCGCCGCGTCCTGCTGCGCGGAGCGCTTTTGCGTGCCTGGATTGACCGTCAAAACCGCCGGCTTGATCGAGCTTACCTCACCAAACTGATTCGCTTTGGGGCCATCGTCGAGACGCCAATTTTGACCAAGGCGCCGTCGATCAAGTCAGATGGAATTCTCCGGCGCGTTCTCCTCATAGCAGACTGCCTCTGGGAGAATGAACAACTTGTTCCGGAGATTGGAAAAATCGCAGCAGTTGCATTACTAGATCTCAGTTCGAATCTAACACGCCATGATTCCGCCGGTTCACCGGCAACGCTAGTTGTTAATGCAATCCGTCAATTTATTGACGGGCAACCATCGCTCGAACCGGACGTGGTTCTGTTTTACGCCCGGGCGTCATTGCTGTCTGAGGAAGCATTTGCCCTTCTTCGACGGCGCTGGCAATGCCCGCTCCTCGGCATGAACCTTGACGACAAAGTCGAGTTTTTCGGCCACGGTATTTTTTCTGCGTGCAACGACAATTATGTCCGTTGGGCGAGTTGTTTCGACCTGAATTTAACGAGTTCGCTGACTGCCGCAGATTGGTACCGTAAATCCGGGCTTCCCTGCCGCTACATCGCGATGGGCTTTCATCCGGCGCCGGAATGGGCCACTCCCCCTGACCGTGCCATCTTTGACCACCGGCTTAGTTTTGTTGGCTCACGCAAACCTGAGCGAGAATCCTTGGTCACTCGCCTGCGCGACGCCGGGGTGGATTTGAGCTTGTATGGCAGCGGCTGGCCAAGTGCGCAACGCACCAAATCGCCTGCCGCGATTTACCGTCGAAGTCAATTGAACCTCGGCCTTGGCCTGGTCACAACCAGCGGCGGAATAGCCAACCTCAAAGCGCGGGATTTTGAGTGTCCGGGAAGCGGCGCGTGCTACCTCACCATGTATAATTGGGAACTGGCGCTGCACTTTGACCTCGGGCGCGAGATTCTCTGCTACCGATCGGTGGACGAGTTGATCGAAATGTACTTTTACTATGCAGCCCGGCCCGAGGTGTGTCTGCGGATAGCTCAGGCAGCCCACAAGCGCTGTGCCGCTGAGCACACTTGGGAAATCCGTTTCCGCGCCGTTTTTCGCGAACTCGGCTTCAAGGTCTGACCAGCGTCAGCGTCGACCGAGGTCCAGAGAAGCAGTCGCGAAGATGAGATTGCCGTATTCGTAGCTCTCTTTGGCATGATGGCGAACGAATTTGTGACCCGCCAGTTCCCACGGATGGTAGCCCTGTCCGCGCAAGACCTCGATGAGATGACGGCTGGATCGGCTGTCGCCGAGATCGCCGACCTCGATCGTGACCAAGGGTTGGTCGGAACGCAGCAAGCCCTCAGCGCCCGCAAGAATTTGCTCCTCGGCTGACTCGGCATCGATTTTTACAACGTCAATCTTCCGTTGAAGACGCTGGCGGAAAGCGTCGAGGGTGACCGTCTCGACCGCATATTGCCGCGGCGCTGGCGGACCATTCTCCATTCGAGCATCCGTGAAGCTGTTGAATGCCATCCATGCAGTGCCGAAATCGTTGAAGGTGATCTGTTGGGCGCAGTTCCAAACGGCAAAGGGATGCACCGCTACCTGTCGGAACTGGCCCAGGTTCCGGCTGGCGATTTCTCGCGTGCTGGGCGTCGGTTCAAAGGCATGCACGGCGCCGCTTTCACTGACCAGGCGCGCGAACAGGGTCGCGTAGTAGCCGAGGTGCATGCCGATATCCACCACCACCTGGCCCGGCTGGATCAGGCGGAGGAAGCCCTCGGTGAGTCCTTCCTCGTAAACACCGTAAGCTGCGAGGTGCTCACTGACCGTTTCGCCATTAACAATGGTGAAGGGGCGATGATGAAAAACACTCACTTCGGATAATTCACCCCGGTTGGTGATTGATTTTCGATAGCGCCACTGGTTCCGGGCAAAGCGAACCGGATTGAGCAGGGGCTTCTGCCAGGACGGCGCCTGTTTGTAGCGCAGGCATTTCTGGAATTGTGCAAACAGGGCTTGATTGGCCATAGAACCAGTCTGTCCGCCCGAATTCACTCAGGCGGTTGAGCGGAATCATTCCCATGCGGCCGGTGGTTCTCAAGCTCGAATCGCGGAGGAAGAGGTAGCCAGTGCCGATACGGCGCGCAGGCGTCAGCCAAAAGCCCGGAGTCAATGACCGGTCTGGTCCGGCCCCATACGCGTGGCGGCAACGAGGTGACCTGCGCAGACCACCTGATTACCAAGCCACGGATCCAGCCGGGGCAACAATCGAGGAAGGAAGATATGCGCCGGGATCTTGAAAAATCCCCTCCCAACCTTGGAAACAAGATGGCGCCAGCCCAGGAGTTTCTTCTCGGCTTCAGCCCACAATTGGTATTGAAGCTGGGCGAAGATCACCACACTCCGTCCGGGACCGCCGACGGGGACAACTTCATCCACTCTCAAGCCCGACTGAGGCAACCAGTGCTCGTACCAATGGCGCGTGAAGCCACCGTAAAAATGATACGGCTCCATGTGCAGCGCCGATAGAAGCGGCGCGGTCAGCAGAAGCCGTCCGCCGGGCTTGAGCAGGCGGGCAAACTCCGTTAGCACCGCCATCGGATTGACCACGTGCTCGAACACCTCCGTGCAGAGAATCACGTCGAGGCAGCCCGGCGCGAGGGGGATGGCAGTGATATCGCATTGATAGGTGATGGGCTCGGTGTATTTGACCAGCTCGCCCTGGTATTGGCAGAAGTCTTGAGTTTCGTAGCGGCAGTGAGCAAAGAAGGGGCGATACTTGCAGGCTCCAGCGCCCGCGTCGAGCACTCGACTATCTCGGGGTAGCGTCGCGGCATGTCGTTTTACCCATTGGTCCCGCGTATGGGCCTCGACATTCCAGAACCGTTCTTTGGCCGTGGTTGCCAGCTTGTCCATGGTCAGTCAGTTCGTTGAATGATTACCATTTTCGGGCGCCGCCTGGCAGCAATCCGGGTGCTGCCGGATTTGGACAGGGATTGCCCTGCGGCCGCGCCGTTCTTTGCACAAACACGCACGGGCGGCACCCGGATGCATGTTAATGTTTCCGTTTCAACCACAAGTCAACCTGCCAGAGACGTCCGTCGGGCCAAGTGCGAACCGCATCGCTGATATCCTCCAACTGGAAACCTGCGTCGGTCACTTGGCGCAACACTTCGGGGAAAAACGACTGGCCTTCATAGATGGAACGCAGGGAGGTTTCAATGACCATGCATTCGGCATGCTTGAGAGTATTCACCCCGCCGGCAATCACCGCTGACTCAAAACCCTGCACGTCAATTTTTACCAGGTCAGGAGGTGGCAGACGTTCGCGCTTTGCGAGGAGATCCAGAGGAACCACTGGTACGCTTACCTGATGGCGGCATTGGGTTTGGGATTTCAGGTCGCCGTCTGACAGGGGAGTCAACAATGAAGCAGCCGCGCGTGTCTGGGTCACATTTAAAACGGCCACTCCTTCCTTGTCTCCTAACGCCACTGGCAACAGTTGCCAGTGAGCGTCGCGGCAGGCGGGCTTGCAGCGTGCCTGATCAAGAAACTCCTGCTGCGGTTCGAACAACACGCTGTGGTGGGGAGGGAATATCGCGTGGCACATCTCCGCCCAATCGCCTTTATGTGCTCCAACGTCGTAAACAGTTTGCACGTCCAGTCCCCTGTCACGCCATCGCATCAATCGCTGAAAATGGCCGCACTCCCATCCCCGCCGCCAGGCCGTGATGGCGCGGGGTTCCTGAGCCAGCATCAAACCCCGGGTACAGGCGCCGCCCAACCGGGCACGCAGAAAGCGAAGCAATCTGTGTGACCAAGAGCGATCCTGAAGGTCGTTGTCCCTTTGCCAGAAAGGACCGTCCGATTGCCTTGCTTTGAACACGATGGAAGTAAAGCAACTGGATCGAGATCGGAATTGCAAGATCAACCCAAGTTCAGGACGAATTGCGACCATCGGCGGAGGTTCGGTCAGTACGTTGGACGAATATTGCGCGGTTGTGTGCACTCCCAAGATTCAGAGTGTGGATTTACTGACAAGACCTTGGGATGGGCTACCCGAAGACGCTTGGTCCCAACCCGCACGGGTAGGGCGCGTCTGTCCCCAGCGCGCCGTCGGGGTTGGCCGGGAGTGGTTCGCGGCGCGCTGGGACAGACGCGCCCTACCCAGTCCGGGTGTCGTCCATCCCGCTGCTTGGGTAGTGTGTCAATTCCGGAGTGGAGCGTACAGCGATCAATCACACGCCCGCGACGAAGCCGGGAGCAAATTCCGTAGGAGCGCGCTGGGAGCAACTTCCACTTGACCATCCACCTCGCGTGCGGAGATGTTCTCGCGGCTCTCTGTCGGTTCCGGCAGCCGGGCAAATCCGTCCGACTACATGATCAATCGAGCTTGGAATTCCGCCGTCCTGTGGGCTTGGGGCTTCACAGGTCTGCGGCTGGCTTCGGGAATCCTGCTTCTTCCTCTCCTGCTCCGGTTTCCGAGGTCCGACTTCGGGCTGTATTATGTCCTCTTGAGCTTGGTGGCGTTGGTTCCGCTGTTCGATCTGGGATTATGGGCCTCGATCGATCGCAGCGTCAGCTACGCGATGGGCGGGGCCACGACGCTTCAGGGCATTGGAGTGGCCGGGCACGACGGCGTTGAGCGAGGCCCGAATTTTACTCTGCTCTGGAAACTCCTTCACGCCGCCCGAAAGTTTTATCAGATCCTTTCCGGGCTGGTCTTTTTGCTCCTTGGGATCTGGGGCACTTATGTTGTTGGGCTGCGGGTGAACGAGACTTCTGACGTTGCGGTTTCCTGGTTGGCGTGGTGGATCACGCTGGCTGGCGCCGTGTTCGAGATGTACACCAGTTGGTGGAGCGTGTACTTGCGCGCCCTGAATCGCGTGCGGACATTCGCCCAGATCGGTTTTTTCTCCCAGGCTGTCCGTCTGGTTCTTGCGGCCGGCTTGCTGCTGGCCGGTGCCGGCTTGTTGAGCGTGCCGATCGCCGCGTTTATTTCCAACACGCTGCAGCGATATCTAGCGCGCCGCGCCTGTCTGCAATTTCTCGCGGTTTCCGCCGCCGTCGCCCCGCCGTCAAACGCGGAGGTCAAGTCTCTGCTGCGCACGCTTTGGCCCAATAGCTGGCGTGTCGGGCTGCATATCTTGAGCAGCTATCTTACGGCCAACGCCAACGTCTTCCTCTGCCTGCGTTTTCTAGGCCTTGGCGCCAACGGCGTATATGGTCTGTCGCTGCAAGTGGTCGCCATCTGCCAGAGTATTGCCCAGGTGTGGCTCCAGGTGAAATGGCCGTACATTTTCCAGCTTCGTTCGCGCCACGCGGGGGATGAATTGCGCGAGGTTTTCCAGCCGCGGTTTCGCCTGACCCTGGTGACGTATCTCGTCATGAGTGTCATCGTCCTGGCTGCGAATCCGGAGGTTCTCGGATGGGTCGGTGCGAAGACCACTTTGCTCGCGCAACCGTGGCTCACGTTGATCATCGCGAACGGCTTTCTCGAAATGACGCTCTCCATCGCCTGTTCGCTCATTGCCACTTCGAATCGAACCCCGTTCCTGCGGGCCACGGTGACTTCAAACTGCGGCAGCCTGATCATGGTCGTCATCCTTTTGCAAACCACCCCACTGGGGCTGGGCGCCCTGGTCATTGGCCCGCTGGTTTCAGGCCTGGTGTTCAACTACTGGCACTGGATTGCCGCCGCCGCGCGAGACATTGGCTCCAGCCTGGTCAGCCTCCTATTCAAGTTTGAGGGGAAAGCCTGAGACTTGCTCGCTGCCGGACGCAGAGGAATCAACCAAAGCGCCGCCGCCGATCCTTGTCTGCCTCAATTTCCCGTCAGCCGGCGGTACTTCGCCTGCGCCCAGCTTTGCCACTCGATCTTTTTCTGATTGCGATAGGCCGGATCTTTCCACCCCTTACCCGCCATTTCCATCGCTTCATTTTCGGTCAGCGGCATGCGGCCCAGCTCTGCCGCCTCCTCCGGTCGGAGCCCGCGCCGGATGACCCCCCGCCAGGCGTTCACCAGTTCGGCGTGCGTGTCCACCAGCACCGCCCCGAACAACGCCGGCATCAGGTCGCGCCGGTCGCGCGCCACCCGCGAGTTGTAGCGGAAGTCCTGCTTCAGCTCGAAGGGGGAGAATTCGATGTTGCTCACGCCTTTGAACCGCCGGTAGAAATCAGGCCGGATCGGCATCCGTTCGATCGAGAATTGCTGCGGCCCTTCCGGATGCCCGCGCGGCAGGCACCAGAGTTTCTGGCCGGCTTCCGAAAGCACGAATTCCACGAAGCGTTGCGCCAGTGCGAGGTGGGGCGCGCCGCGGAGGATGGCAATGCCATCGGCGTTCACCGGCGCGAAATCCGACGGCAGCGCGAACGAGAGGTTTGTGCGCCCGCCCACTGCCACCTGCGTGAAGCCGTAGTAGTCAAGGGCCAGCCCGTAGGCAGCCTCGCCGAGCGTGACTTCCTTGGCGGTGCCGGAGGAGAGGCGGTCGAACTTGCGCGCATTGCCCGCGAGCTGGGTGAGCGTCTGCCAGCCGCGTTCCCACCCGTAAAATTGCAGGAAGCACTCGTACATCACCGTCATCGTGCCGCTGTTGCGCGGGTCGCCCGCCGCCACCCAGCCGAGCACCGCAGGCTGCGCGAGGTCCGGCCATTTCTCCGCCCGCGGCAGGCCGACGATGCGCTGCACGCGCAGGTTTTGCAGGATGCCAAAGCTCGACAACGCCGCGCCGAACCAGGTGTGCCCGGCATCATAAACCTCCAGGCCGTTGACGCTTTGCGGAATGCCGTCGAGCAATCCCGCCGGCGGATCGTAGCGCTGCGAGAATTTCTTCTCGCTCAGCAGCAGGTACGGCTCGATGCCGCCACCGAAGAAAATGTCGATGCCGATGCTGTTGCTCTTGCTGGCGAACTCGGATTGCACGAAGCGCAGCGCATCGGAGGTGCCGCCGACATTGCGCCAGTCCACGCCGGCCGGCTCGCCGAATCTCTTCTGGTGCCACGCGGCAAAGGCGCGCCCGAACTCGGCGCGGATGGCATCGACGTGCGGCGTGATGATGACGACCCGGTTCTCCGCCGCTGGGGCGGAGGTCGGGGCGAGGGCGGTGGCCGCGATCAAACTCGCGGCCAGCGCGGCGCGGGAGGAGCAGGCAAGAAGACGCGTCACGGCGGCGACGTTAGGAGAAGCGATGGTGCG
Source organism: Limisphaerales bacterium (assembly GCA_038249465.1). Lineage (GTDB taxonomy): Bacteria > Verrucomicrobiota > Verrucomicrobiia > Limisphaerales > JBBRWD01 > JBBRWD01. The sequence continues at coordinate 106,952 of JBBRWD010000005.1, forward strand.
AAACAATTTCCAAAAAATGGCGCGACCAAGCTGCGGCATCGTTGTCCGCCTCACGGTTCGAGCCGCCAGCGTCCGAGCAGTTGCACATCGTCCACCAGCATCTCCAGCGGTCCCTGTCCGATGAAATCGATGCTCAGCAAATCCAGCGCCGCCGGGCGCCACAACGGCAACTCGGCGAACCACAAATCCACCGGCCGCCACTGCGGACCGAGGGTTTCCTGACGCGGGAACACCGCCATTTCCTGGCGCGGAGTCCCGGCGTTGGCCAGCAGCGAGAAGCGCGTCCGCGCCTCGCCGGATTTGGTGCGCAGCCACATGCGCACTCCGGTCGCGCCGCGCAACGTCGCGTGCCAGCCGCGAACACGCGTGGTGCCGATGGTCACCGAGGTGCGCCCGGCGGGCAGGGCAACGCGCAGCGCAGATTTGCCGCTGCGTGCCGCGGGATCCGTTTGGAGTGCCGGCGTCTCCGGCGTCAGCAGACGCCAGCCGGATAGCGCGCCCTCGAAGCCTTCGAGATAGGGCCAGAACGGATGCGATGGGGCCTCCAGACCGGCCCGCGCGGGACGACACACGCGCAGCGGCGAAACGATCGTGTTTGACGCCAGGCCACCGCCAGATTTGTCCGGCTCGGCGAGGCTGACGAAATAGACCAGCGGCACCTCCACCTCAATCACGCGCACCAGGGAATCGAATTGCCGATCGCCGCGAATCATCGGCGTTGATTCCCAATCGCGCGCCGGCCAGTGCCCGGGTTCATCGAAACTGAAATGCACCACCACGCGCGCGTTGGTGGCGAAGCCATCGGGCGGCAGGACAATCCGCAATCTTCCGCCAATGGTCTCGGCGCGCAAAGCGGCAAAGCGATTTGATGAGACGACGAGCGACCCGATATTCGGCGGGTAAACATTGGTGTCCGCCAGCCAGACGTCAGCCGTCGGGACCGCTTCAGCCGCGGGCAGGCTGGGCGTCGTGACGAGCGCCATCGCCGTGGTGGCCAGAAAGATCGCCAGCGGCTTCACTTGGCGCTCTTGCCGCCCTTGCCTTTGCTGCCGGAGCCGACGGTGAGAATGGTCCCGGTGAGCACGCCGCCGGCGAAGAAGGCGAAATACATCAGCGCGGACGGCAGGGTGATCTGCTTGTTGATCAGCGGCGGCAGGACTAAATCGACCCGGCTGCGGTTGTACATCCCCATCAGCACGAGGAGCAGCAGGACGAGCATGAGGAACACCGTTTTGAGCAGCAGCTTCGAGTTCATCGTTAAATCCGGCGCACGATAGGCGCGGCGCGGCGAAGCCGTCAACCGCGGCGACACCGACGCGCAGCTCCGGGGCGTTCACCGTTTCTGGCATGGGAGTGAGGTGGGGGCACCATGTCAGGGCACCCCGGTGCCGCAGCCACCAACGGTCAGGTCATGAGCGACCGACCGGGCGTGATCGGGAGAGGTGCCCGATCAAACCGGCCCCACCGGTCGCAGCGATGCCGCAAGCAAACGTGCGACCGCGGCCAGGATTTCGCGCGAGGGATACCCGGCATCGAGCAATCGTTGTCGGGCGACCCGCACGGCCCAGCGACGATTGATGGCTTGCTTACCCGCCGCCAGCGCGATGAGGGCAGACGCTGCGCGCCGACGAGTGGGCGCCCCGGCCCGAGAATGCGGGAATGCAGAGTCGGCCGGAGCGGGGGTCGGTTGGCAGCGGGCGCGGCGGTTCATAGTCGATGCGTCCTGCGAGTGAACAGCGTCATGCCGGGACGGATGACCCGGCGCGGATGCCGTCGCCTCACGGGACACAGCGTTCATCGGCGGCATCAGAAACGGCTTTAGGAGGAATCGTCGCCTTCGCCGGCGGAGGGGACTCCGGCAGGTCCGGGCAAGGTTGTCCTATTCCTGCGGATAAACCAGCAGACGATCATGCACCAGCACCACGAGGTCGTTCTTCCCGTCGCCCGTGACATCCACGATGAGCGCCTCGCGGGGCTCCAACTGGTCGGAGGTTCGCCCGCGAAAGGTCCGTTCCTCAAAAACCTGCCAGCGATTGGCGGGCACGAGATGCCCCGTTTTGTCGAAGATGACGAGGTCGAGATAATGCTTGGCGGTCTCGAGGAAGACGAGATCCTTGCGCCCATCCTGATTCAGGTCGCCCGCCACGGAATCGTTCAGGCGTCCGTCTTTGATGGGCGTCTCGTAACCGTCGAGCGCGACAATGTCCCACGTATCGCCGCGCAGCGGCAGCCAGGCCACGGAGTTGAGGCCGAGAAACGCGACGCTGTTGGGCTGCGTCCCGCCGAGCGCGACGGGTTCCAGCGCGGTGAACTCGGTGAAGGGCAGAGGAAGGTTGCGCACGACCTGCCAGACGCCATTCGTGTCGCGCTCCGAGAGCGTCAAGGTCTTGCGCTCGGCATCGAGCAGGAAGAGCGACGCGATGGCGTTGGTGCCATTGCGCAGCGACGCGGCGCCGACGATGCGCGAGTTGCTGGCCGCGCCGTTGATCTGGTCCTTGACGTGGAACGACCATGTCTGGTTCGTGCCTTCGCGCGCCCCGTCGGATTGAAGGATCACCGCGCGCAGGAAGTTTTTCTGCGCGAGCAGCAGTTCCGTCCGGCCATCGCCGTCCACGTCCGCGGCGCTCATCCACGGCTGTTCGACCGCGCCGCCGGGCGGTGCGACGTCGATTTCCTCGAAGTCCTTCCCCGCAACTTGGCGCAGCACTTTCAACTTCTCGTAGGGAATCAAAATGACGAGGTCCGCCAGGCCGTCGTGGTCGATGTCGTGCCACGCCATCGAAGCGGGGTTCGATTTGAAATTGTCGCCCAGCTTCTGCGTGCGCGTCTTGCCGTCGGGCGTGCGCAGGAACAACGCTCGTTTGCCCTCCTGATCCAGCACCACCGCGAGAGATGGCCGCTGGTTGGTTTTCAGCGCGCCGAGCGCCAGTGCGAGCGGGCGTCCTTCGGCGGAGAGGCGCGTCGGGAACGGCAGGCGCCCCTGCTGGTCGTACTGCGCCACGCCGACCTGGCGCTCGTCGCCGCTCAGCACGAAGACCTCGGCCGGCTGACCTTTCTGCGCGGCAATGACCGCGAGTTCACTCACGCCGGTGAGTGTCGGAAAGGTTTTGCCGCCGGACAGCGTTCCATCCGGCTGCTGCAGATAAAGCGTGAGCTGGCCGCTGTCCGGCTCGGCCACGAGCAGGTCGGCGCGCCCATCGCCATTGAGGTCAGCCCAGGCGGTGCCGCGGCGGGCTTTGGTGGTTTTGGCCAGCGGCAGCACCTGAAACTGGCCCTGCTTGAACGTCCCGACCAGATCCGCCGCGGGTTTCCGCACGAAGTGCGAGACCTGCGCGCGGCCGGAGTTCTGCGCGATGGTGATGGTTTCGGTCTTGTGATCGCCGTCGAGATCCTCGGCGATGAACGAGCGAATCGGCGCGACGTTGAAATAGAACTCCGGCCCAAGCCGGCCGGCGGCGTTCTGCAGGCGGATGCGAAACGGGTGCGTCGCCTCCCAGTTCACCAGCAGCAGATCTTCGCGCTCGTCGCCGTTGATGTCGAGCACATGCACGGCCTTCACCGGCGAGGCGAAGGGTGTCTTTTCCGGCTCCGCCAGCGAACCATCGGCTTGTTGCGTGAACACATGGATGTGGTTCTCCGCGAGCAGCAGCAGATCGGTGCGGCCGTCGCCATTGAGATCGCCGGTGACCAGCCCGTTCTGCGTGAGCTGGCCGTCTTCGATGGGCCAGCGTTTGGGCGAAGACCAGCCGTTGGTGCCGAGATTGTGCTGCACCACGAGTTCCCGTGGTTCGCCGTAGTAAGCGATGTCGGGCCGGCCATCGCGATTCAAGTCACCCACGGCCAGCGAGGCGATGCGCTTCTCCGACGCGATGGAGTCGATGCGAAAACGCGCATCCGCCGGGAGTTCGTTGATTTCGGTGCGCGCGGATGGAGCGGAGACACTGTTCGTCCGTCCGGTCTGGTTGTAGAGCAGCGTGATTTTCGAGCGCGCGTTGTTGACCACGATCAAATCTTTCAGTCCGTCGCCGTCGATGTCGGCTGAGCGAAGGTCGGATAGAAAATTCTCGATGGGAAAAACCTCCGGCCCGCTGAAGCCAAAGGCGGGAGAAGACCGGTTGGTCTCGGCGGCAGGCAGAAAACCGGTCAACGCGCCGGCGCAGAGAAGCGCAGCGGCCACGCGAGAAAGCTTGGGGGAGAGGAGCGGTGGTTGGGAACGCGGGATTTTCATCAGCGCGCGAAAACTGCCACCCCACCGAAGCTTTGGCCAGTTTTTTGAACCCGGGGCACCTGCACGCCGGCGTTCTGCCCAGAGAAAGGGACGTTCATTCGTGACGAAAAGATCCCAAGGGCGCGTCACTCCGCGCGCGCCGCCGGAGCGGTTCCAGCATCCCCAACGGCGCGCACGGAGGGACGAGCCCTGCCTCCATATCTGGCCAAAAAAAGTCCCTCTCCCCGTCGAGGGAGAGGGAAGAACCGTTGCGCGTTACGCCACCTGCAGGTTCATCCGACGAATTTCCCAGCAAGCGGCGGCAAGCTTCAGCCGTTGAGCGTCCAGCCGGCGCGATACTTCTTGCTCAAGAGCGCGTTGGCTTCCGGATCGTCGATGACCTTGCCGGCGGCCCCGTCGTATTTGATCTTGCGACCGGCGCGATAGGCGACCATGCCGACCAGGATCGTTTCGATCATGTTGCCGCTGTATTCAAAATCGCAGGCGGTCTTCAGGTCACCCTTGCAGGCGTTGATCCATTGCTTCTGGAAATTGCCCATCGCGGGCAGCACCGCTTCTTTGGCGCGAGGCTTGTAGTACGTCAGGTTGGCTCCGTTGCCGAGGGGGTAGAGCACGCGCGATCCGAAATCAGCCACGAGGATGCCCTTGGTGCCCTCGAACATCGCGCCGTGGTCGATCTTCTTGAGGTCGATCATCCGCGACGGCGATTCCGGCATGGCGCCGCCTTGATACCACGACACCTTGATCGGCGGCCGCCAACTGTTGGCCGGCATCTGCATGTGCATCTCCAGCCTGACGGGGCTGACGTCCGGATTGAAGGGTTCGCCCTTGGCTTCGGCGGCGGTGGGGAGGGTGGCGTCGATGGGATTCCACGCGAGGTCCATGGTGTGGCTGCCCATGTCGCCGATCTGGCCGTTGCCGAAATCCCAATACATGTTCCACTCCAGGCAATTCATCCCGGGACCACCCTTGAAATAGCCCGGGTTGTAGGGATGGAAGGGCGAAGGGCCGATCCACAGGTCGTAGTGGAGGTGCTTGGGTGGGTCGCCGGCGGCGGGGAGATAGCTGGGCCGGGGAATCTGGCGGTTGCCCCAGGCGCTCACCGATTCCAACTGGCCGATGGCGCCATCCGCAATCAACTCCTTCACGCGGTTGAAATTCTCGTTCTCGTGGCGCTGCATGCCGACCTGGGTGGCCAGCTTGCTCTTGTTCTTGAGATAGTTGGCGCGGACCACGCGGGCTTCCTCGACGGAGTTGGCGAGCGGCTTCTCCATATACACATGCTGGCCGCGGTTCAGGCCCCAGTTGGCGATGAAGGCATGCGTGTGGTCGGCGGTGCAGGCGACCACCGCGTTGACGTCTTTTTGATTAAGACAATCACGCCAGTCCACGTAGGTCTTGGCATTGGGGAATCGCTTGGCGCCGAACGCCAGATGCTCCTCGTTGACGTCGCAGAGGGCCACGACGTTCTCGCTTTTGATGGCATCGAAGTGGGCCTCCCCTCGGCCCCACGTGCCGATCAGGGCAATGTTCAGCTTGTTGCTGGGGGCATCGGCCCCGAAGAGTTTGGTGCGCGGAAGAATGAGCGTGCCGGCGCCGATGAAGGCGGCCGATTTGAGGAATTGGCGTCGTTGCATGATTGGTTTCGAGGTTAATTGGTTTCGTTGTCGCGGTGTTGGACGCAGTTTTAGACCATGGTGTTCGAAGGTGAAAGGGGAAAATGCGGTCGGGGTGGGCCATCTGATAAGGGAACCGGAACGAGTCGGAAGGAAGCGTGCCTTTGATGTGGCGCAAACTTAGAGCGACAGAACGGATACGGACTGAAGAAAGAATGCCCTTGCAGGGTTCTCAACTGGACGTATGCAAGCTTTTGGCATCTTCACTTACCGCGGGAAGCCGTGCCGTTTCCGTCCCGCAGCGACGCCATGTCTGTTCCCAGACTCTGGCAGCGATTGCTTGGGGCCACGATTCGGTGGCAACACGTCGCAGGCGTGCGCCGAAAAAGGAGTTTCCTGACCCGGCCTTCGGGAGTATTTTGAGCGCATGAAAAAATTTACAGCCATTGTTCACCGTGGGGAGCCTGAGGAGGCCGGTTTCTGGGCCACGTGCCTTGAGGTGCCCGGCGCCAATGGCCAGGGTGAAACAAAAGAAGAATGCCTCCACAACCTCACCGAAGCGATTCAACTGCTGCTGGAATGCGAACGCGAGGAGGTCTTCCGACTCGACCCGGAAGCGGAAACCGCGGAGTTGCTGGCGTGAAACGCCGGGCGTTGCTCAGCCATCTGCAACGCCAGGGTTGTTTGCCCGTGCGCGAAGGTGGCAGCCACTCGATTTGGAGCAACCCACAAACCGGACGCAAAGAGGCAATTCCCCGGCACAACGAAATCAAGAAACATCTTGCCCGATCCATTTGCCGCCATTTGTCCGTGCCCGCGCCACCTGGCGACTAGCGAACGGTTTCATGGGGAAACCCCTCGCTCACGTCGAAATCCCCGCGCGGCTCTGGATCCTAGGAAACTGAGATGCGCATTCCTTCGCCCCCCCCGCCAGTACTTTGCCGTTTCCCAGTTTCCTCCCCCGCGGTTCTTTGGCAGAGTGCGCGCCAATCACCTGTGAGCAAAACCAAAATCGCGCTCCTCCGCTTCGGGCGAAAATTTCCGCCAGTCCGGCTATGGGCCATACACCTTCAAACCGGTTGGGGGATGACGCGGTGACGCTGGCGAGTGCGGTATTGCCGAACACGCGCACGGGTCGCGGCTACGGCAAAGCCGCCAAGAACACCGGGGCGTTCCGGTTGCAGGGCAAATGACCTGCCGTAGCTTCACCGCTTGCTGGTGTGGCCCGCGAGGTGTTAGCTTGCGGCCATGAGTGCGACCCAAGTGATCGAAGAAATCAAACACCTGCCCCCCGCCGAGCAGGCGGAAGTCATTCAATTCGCCTTCCAACTCGCCCGCACACGTCCGCTCACCGGCCCTGAACTCACCGCGCTCGCGCAACGCATGGCCGACTCGGATGATCCGGCCGAAGTCGCGCGGTTGAAGACGAGCCTGGTCGGCGGTTTCTACGGCCAGTGACCATGCCGCGCATCCGCCGCCAGAATCTTCCGCCGCGGCTGTTGGAACATCTGCTCGATCGCGTCCGCGCCCGCGACATTTCCGCCGACCAACTTGGCCTGCTGGCCGAATGGTTGGACACCGAACCGGAAGTGCCGGCGGGCCGCTGGTTCAAGAGATTCCCCGGCCTGGCCGTCTGCGGCGAAGGCGAATGGCTCAAAACTTTCCTGCAACCGGGACAACTCCCGAACGGTGAAGAAGTTTAGCCTCCGTTTCAGAGCGATATGACCGTCCTGCGTGAAAAAGTCGAACATGAGGCCCTCAGCCTGTCCGGTGAGGAACGCGCGCGGTTGGCGGAGAAGTTGTGGGAAAGCCTGGGTGAGGGCGAGCCATTGAGCGGGGCTTGGCTGGCGGAAGTCGATCGCCGCCGCGAGGAAGTCCGCGCGGGCCGCGCCAAGCCGGTCCCCGGCGCGGATGTGTCACGCAAGGCCTGGGGCATGGTCTGGAAAACCGGTGCCTGACGTGCTGGATTACGTGTCATCACCTATGAGCAAAACCAAAATCGCGCTCCTCGGCGCCGGCTTCATCGCTGACATTCACCTGGAGTCGTATCACCGTTTCGTGCCCGATGCGGACGTGGTCGCGGTGTTCACGCGCGATTTGAAGAAGGCGAAGGCGTTCGCCCGGAAGCACCGCATCGCCCAGGCGTTCGACAACATGGAGAAGGCCATCATCGATTCGGGCTGCGACGTGGTGGACATCTGCCTGCCGAACTTTCTCCATCATCGCGCGGTGCTCGCTGCCGCCCGGGCCGGCAGGCATGTCATCATCGAGAAACCCTTGGCGTTGAATCTGGCGGAGGCCGACGAGATGATCGCCGTTTGCAGGAAAGCCGGCACGAAGCTCATGTACGCCGAGGAGCTCTGCTTCGCACCGAAATACGAGCGAGTCCGCAAGCTGGTGAACGATGGCGCGGTCGGGAAGATCTTCCAGATGCGCCAGTGCGAAAAGCATGACGGGCCGCACAGCGATTGGTTCTACGACATCAATCAATCCGGTGGCGGCGCGATCATGGACATGGGCTGCCACGGCATCGCGTGGTTCCGCTGGATGCTGGGCGGCGCGCCCAAGGTGAAGTCGGTCTATGCCCACCTGCAGAACGGGCTCCTTCACGGGAAACGCACGCGCGCCGAGGAGAATTCGGTGGTCATCGTGGAGTTCGAAAGCGGCGCCATCGGCGTGGTGGAGAATTCCTGGGCCAAGCATGGCGGCATGGATGACCGCGTGGAGGTCTATGGCACCGGCGGCGTGGTCTATGCCGATTTGTTCCTCGGCAACTCAGCGCTCACCTACAGCGAAGCCGGCTACGGTTACGCGATGGAAAAGGCCGGCAGCACGCAAGGCTGGACGTTCACGATGTTCGAGGAAGCCTTCAATCAGGGCTATCCGCAGGAATTGAAGCATTTCATCGAGTGCATCCGCGACGATAAAGCGCCCATCGTCACCGGCGAGGACGGCCGCGCGGTTCTGGAGATCATGCTCGCGGCCTACGAATCCGCGCGCACCGGCCGCAAAGTGAAGCTGCCCTTCCGGACCAGAGCGAAAAAGCCGGTGGACTTGTGGCTGGGCGAGTGAGAGTCGTTGCGAAAATTCCCGCAATGCTGGCGCAACCGAGGGAGGTGGGGCCCGTCTCTCGCCGAGCCCGCGGCTTGTGATGGACCGAACGGCGCTCTGGGACTGACGCGCCCTCGGCGAACATTTCGAGGCATCGAAAATTCGCGTAGAATCGGGCGCTTGGCGGACGCAGCAGCCGCACCTATCTGACCGAAGGTTGGTGGGACAAGGTGCGGAATCTGCAAAGACAGCAGGCTTGGGCGCGCTTCAGGCGATTTCGGCAAGTGGGCCGCCGAAGCCGCGCGGACCGGCGGCGCGCCCTTCATCGACCTCAACGAACTTGTTGCGCTCCGCTACGAAGCAACCGGCCAGCCGAAGGTGGCCGCTGAGTTTCCACGGCAGCCGACCACACGCACACCTCGCACGCCGGAGCGCAAACCAACGCCGCGGCCGTCGCGGACGGCATCCGCGGCCTCACGAATGGCCCGTTGCGGCAGGGCTTGAAAACGAAGCCGGAGTCGTCGGCGGCATCCGCTCGCGCCGGATTCGAAAACCGCCTTTCCATTCCCGGCGATGCGTTGCACCATGACGAAGCGAGGGCAGGGCGACAGTGTGCCGTCCGCGCCATCCACCCAGCCTCGCGGCACTCAGCGACTATGAAAGCTTCGCCGCTCAAATCCCCGGCTCCCCGGCATTCTCCACGCGCAGTTCGCTTCGACGTGCTCGGCCTCGGCTGCGTGGCGGTGGATGATCTGCTCTTCGTCAAAACCTGGCCCCCACAGGACACCAAGACGCCCGTCCAGCGCCGCGAACGCCATTGCGGCGGACTGACCGCGACCGCGCTGGTCACTGCGGCGCGACTCGGGTTGCGCTGCGCCTACGCCGGCGTGCTGGGCGAGGATGAACTGTCGCGCTTCGTGCTCGAGACGCTGCGTCGGGAGCGCGTTCACACCGGCCACGCGGCTGTCCTCCGTGGCGCGCGGCCGGTGCAATCGGCCATCATCGTTGATGAGACGGCGGGCACGCGGAACATTTTCTACAGCACGGAGGGCGTCATCGGCGCCGGACCGAGGCATCCATCCGAGAAATTGATCCGCGCGAGCCGGGTTCTCTTCGTCGATCGCTTCGGCATGGCGGGGATGATTCGCGCAGCGCGGGTGGCCCGGGCCGCCGGCATTGCGGTGGTGGCGGACTTGGAGAACAGCGACGTGCCGCGATTCAAAGAATTGTTCCGCCTGGCCGACCACCTCATCGTCTCGCGCGAATTTGCCCTGCGTCACACCCGCGCCGAGCATCCTGCGACCGCGGTGGCCCGCCTGCTCTCCGAAGGGCGGCGGCAGGTGGTGGTGGTCACCTGCGGCGAACAGGGCTGCTGGTTTCAACAGGCTGATTGGCGCCTGCCCAGCTTTCATCCGGCGTTCCGCGTCGCAGTAGTGGACACAACCGGCTGCGGCGACGTCTTTCATGGAGCGTATGCCGCCGGTCTGGCAGCCGGGCTGCCTTTGGCGGAGCGCGTCCGCCTGGCCTCCGCGGCGGCGGCCCTCAAGGCGACCCAGGCGGGCGGGCAGGCGGGCATCCCCACGCGGCGGACGGTGCAGGCATTCTTGCGCGCGCACCGCTGATCGGACTCAGCCCTCAGGCCACGGTTGCCATGCTGGATCGCTGGCGGTGCTCGGGTCGTTCGTTTGCTTTGGGATTGTGCGCGATGCACTTCCGGCCGAAGTGAAGTGGGATCCTGGTGGCAGAAAGTGGAGGCAGCGGCCGGTCCCGGACAAAGAAAAGGCCGCGGGATGACCGCGGCCGGTGAGGAACTCAAAGGACCGGAAGTTTACTTCTTCTCTTCCTTCGGAGGATTGCACTTGGTGCAGGTCTTGCCGTCTTTCTTGGCTTTCGCACAGCAAGGATGCGCGCAATCTTTGCCGGCGGCCTTGGCCTTTTCGCAGCAGGTTTCGGCGCGGACGATGGCCATGCTGCCGAGGAGGGCCAGGGCGCAGAGGAGGGCGGTCAGGTTTTTCATGGTTCGGTTTGTTTTTTGGTTTTGCGGGATTCCGGCGCCATTAACCCAACTCAAGTTGAGCATTACGCCGGGCTGCCGGACGCAACATAGGCGGGTTTGCGGGGCGCGCAAGCCCGATTTTCAGGCGTTGCGCGGGTGCGCCTTGCTTCAAAGCAAATGCCTCCAAGGGGGCGGACTGAGTTGGAAAAGAACGGCGTCCGCGGGCTTGTCCGCATCAAGCAACTGGTGGAAGTTGCGAGCTTCCTTTGCGGCAGGGAGCAGGGTGCCCGCGCCTTTCCCTTGGTGGCTAATTATGCAAATTAAGCGGCCTTGATCCGCTTGTCCGGCCATGCTAAAGAAGTTGCTGCGACAATCAATCGCACCCAGACCATGAGCACTCGAACGCCCGACTTTGCCGCCGGAACCATCAACCGCCGCCGCTTTGTCCAGACCGCCGGCGGCGCCGCCGCTGCGCTCGCTTTTGCCCCGTTCATCCGGGCCGACGACAAATCGGACGTGAATCGTCCCGTGGTCGGTTCAGGCGCGCACACCTACGAGGTCATCCACGACTGGGGCGAATTGCCCGGGCGCCATACCTATGGCAACACCCACGGCGTGGCCGAAGATTCGCAGGGGCGCATTTACATCAAGCACACCGTCGGCAAGGGCAGCCAGAGCGACGACGCGGTCATTGTCTTCGATGCCGACGGCAAGTTCGTGAAGTCGTGGGGCAAGGAATTCAAGGGCGGCGCACACGGTCTGCACCTGAGCAAGGAGGGTGGCGACGAGTTTTTCTACCTGTGCGACACCGGCCGCCGACTGGTGGTGAAGACCACCCTGAACGGCGACGTCGTCTGGACGCGCGGCTGTCCGTTCGAGGAATCGGGTGATTACAAGGATCCGAAGGAATACGTGCCGACCAATGTGGCGGTGGCTCCGAACGGCGAGGTGTTCGTGGCCGACGGTTATGGTCGCAACTACATCCATGTCTATGCGACTGACGGCAAATACATGCGCACCTTTGGCGGCACGGGCAAATCCGCCGGGCGCACCTCGTGCCCGCACGGCTTGATGGTGGACACGCGCGGCGCCAGCCCCACGCTGGTGGTGGCCGACCGCAGCAATCGCCGGCTGCAATACTTCAGCCTCGAGGGCAGGCATCTGGGTTTCGTGACGGACGAGTTGCGCGCGCCGTGCCACTTCCACACCCACGGCGATGTGATGCTGGTCCCCGATCTGGAATCGCGCGTGACCTTGTTCGACAAGAACAACCATCTCATCACGCATCTTTGCGACGGGACGCACTACAACGGCATCCGTGACAAGGCGCGCGACAAATTCACCGCCGGCAAGTTCGTCGCGCCGCACAGCGCCATCTTCGATCACGCCGGCAACATCTTTGTCGTCGAGTGGGTGGAAGTCGGCCGGGTGACCAAGTTGCGCAAGATGGCGTGAGCGGTGGAAAAAGCCGTCGGGGTTCGGATGGCAGGGTAACGAGCGCGCGGGGCGGCGGCGAATCCGACGGGGCGGTCGGTGAGGCGACTCGCCGCTGACTTCCAAGAGGCGCCTCACTTCTGTGCCGCGAGCGCCGCTTCGACAAGCTGGCGCGCCTTGGTTCGTTGCTCAGGAGTAAGCTTCTTCTCCAACACCGGTCTGAAGGCGGTTGCCTCGCGGTGACCGCTGGCTGCCGCCAGGGCAATCCAGCGGTAGGCCTCCACCAGATCCGCCGGCATGCCGTCGCCATCGGCATAGAGCATGCCCACGGCGTATTGCGCTTCCTTGACGCCCTGTCTGGCGGATTTGAGATACCATTTCGCCGCCTCGGCCAGATTCTCCGGCACGCCGAGCCCTTCCTCAAGAAGCCCGGCGAGGTTGAGTTGCGCCAGCGCGTGTCCACGCTCCGCCGCCTGGCGGTACCAACTGGCCGCCTGGATGAAATCCTTCGGCACACCGCGGCCCGCGTCGTGCAGGATGCCCAGAATGTATTGCGACGGCGCGCTGCCCTGGGCGGCGGCGGCCCGGAGCCACTTCACCGATTCGGCATAATCCGGCGGCTCGTCCTGCAACAACGCGTAACCGAGAAAATACTGCGCCTGCATCGCGCCCTGTCCGGCGGCCTTGCGGTACCATTGCCGCGCGAGCGCGAGATCCTTCGGCACTCCCCGGCCAATCTCGTAGAGCACGCCGAGATTCAGTTGCGCGCTGCGCTCGCCCGCGTCCGCCGCCAGGCGAAACCATTTTGCCGCCTCGTCGAGATTCTGCGGCACGCCCTGGCCGCGTTCGTAGCAAAGCCCCAACCGCGCCTGCGCCTCGGGCAAACCCCGCTTCGCGGCCAATTGATACCATTTGAACGCCTCGTTGACGTCGCGCGTCCCGGCCTCGCCATTGCCGTAAAGGATGCCGAGATTGAACTGCGCCCGCGCATCGCCGCGTTCGGCGGCGGCACGGAACAATTTCACGGCCGCGACCGCATCCTTGGCCACACCCAGTCCTTGGAGGTGCGCGTAGCCAAGGTTCACTTGGGCTTCCACGTCACCTTGCGCCGCCGCTTTCTGGAACCACTTGTTCGCTTCCGCGAGATCCTTCGGCACACCCCTGCCTTGGGCGCAGGCCACGCCCAGCTTGTTTTGCGCCTCGGCATTTCCACGATCGGCCGCCGCGCGATACCACTTGAAGGCCGTGACGGAATCCTGCTTCACGCCGGTGCCGCGATCGTAGAGCAGGCCGAGGTTGAACATCGCGTTGACGTCCTGCTGTGCGGCGGCCTGGCTGAAGCTGCGAATTGCTTCGGGAAAATTCTGCGGCACGCCTGGCCCGCCCTTTGTGTGGAGCAGGCCGAGGTTGACCTGCGCCGGCGAGTAGCCCGCCTGCGCCGCGCGGCGATACCATGCGTCGGCTTGCGCCAAATCCTTCGGCACCCCCCGGCCATCCGCATAGGCGAGCGCGAGATAATGCTGCGCCACGATGTGCCCCTGCCGGGCCGCGGCTTCCAGCCAGCGAGCGGCCTCGGCGTCGTTGCGCTCGACGCCGGTGCCGTAAGTGAGAGCGAGGCCGAGCTTGAGCTGCGCTTCGGCGTGGCCACGAGCGGCGGCGGATCGATACGAGTTCACGGCCGCCACCGGATTGGCCGTGGTTCCCCGGCCTGCGGCCAGGGCGGCACCGAGCTGATATTGTTCGTCCGGAACGCCCGCCAGCGCGGCACGCCGGTGGGCCTCGAAGAGCTGCTCCGCTGTCATCTGTTCGGCCAGATCGGCGCGTTTCGCGTCGGCCAGGGCGACCTCGTTCGTCATCGCCATCGTCCACCAGAAATAGGCCTCGGCGAAATCCGGGGCGGCGCCCTGACCGGCAGCGAGAGCCGCGGCGAGTTCAGCCTGGGAATTCTTTTCGCCCTGCCGCGCGGCGGCGCGAAACCACCGGATCGCCCCGGCGAGATCGTTGGTGATGCCGGTGCCGGTGGCGTGCAGCACGGCAAGATTATATTGCGCGTCACGGTCACCGCCATCAGCCGCCACGCGGAACCACCGCGCGGCTTCGGCGTAGTCCTGTTTCAGACCCACACCCTGCGAGTAAAAAATGGCGAGGTTGTAGGCGGCGGCCGCGTGGCCTTTCGCTGCTGCCTGGCGCAACCACTCGATGGCCGCTGGCAAATCTTGTTTCACGCCGCGTCCGGCGGCGAGCGCCATGCCGGCATTGAACTGCGCGAGCGGCACGCCTTTCAGCGCCTCGGCGTAAATGGACAGAAAAGCCGGGGTGGCTCCGGCCGGCTTTGGGGGGGGGGCCGGTGGCGTGGGTTTGGGGGCAGGGGCCGGCGCTGGTGGACTCGTGGCGGCTTGGGCTGGCGGCGCACTGTTGGTTGCAGGTGTGGCAGGAATCGGAGGCGGGGGATTGGTCGCAGGAGTCGTGGTCGAAGCGGGCTTGATCGCCGGCGCAGGGACCACCGCGGCCGGGGCATTCGTTGAGACAGCGGGCGGCGCAGAAGGTTTAGCTGCGACGACCGGCGCGGCGGGAGGAGGGTTTGTCGTCGTCGGATTCTGCCCCGCTGCCTCCGCGGCAAGCATCAGGCAACAAGCTGCCAGCAGCGCTGCCGGGTCGGGCGGCGCTGGTCTCACCAGTCTCTTGAATCGTTTGATCACCTGAATGCGGACAAAGCCGGCGTTGGCCAGCCCCGGTTTTCCGGCGGATAGACGGGCCGCCCGCGCCGCTTGTTCATCGGCGAAAAGCGTCCCGGCTTTCGCGGTGATTTCCGGCGGGACGGCGGGCCAGGCGGGTGGCCCGGGCCGGGTTTTTCCCGGGGAACGCCGATTGAAGCCGAATTCCGAGGCTTGCTTCAAAAGGATTTTTGAATTATGCGACTCGCGTGAAAAGCCTGTGTTGGATTTGTCTGGTGGTGATTCTTGCTGTGCCGTCCGCAGTGACGGCGCAGGCGCAAAGCGCGAAACGACGCGTGCAGGAACGAATCGAGGAACTGATCAAGAAGGCGATTGCCGATCTGGAGAAGAAGCCCGGCACCAATGCGCCGTCGCCGCTGCAGTCGATTTACAACGACATCGAGCGGCAATATCTCGGAGGGGAACTCACCGCCCGGCAGTTCATGCTGATCAACCAGGAACTCGGCCTTTACGCGCGGACCAATCTCGATGCGCGCACCCTGAGCGTTCTGCCGCAGGAACTGCGCGCCCGCTTCGCCACCGAGGGCACGGCTGTGGGAACCAACGCCCCGAATGTGGAGGAAGCGGCGTTCACCGACATCGAGAAGAAGATCGACGAGTTGATGGTGCGCAATGCCCAATTGCAGAAATCCGCGGCCACCAATGCTCCAGCCCCAGCGGAGCCGAAGACGAAGCGAGAAAAGCTGGATCAGTTGCTCCGCCTGTTCATCAGCGACAAGCTCACCAAGCAGGAATACGAGGCGCAGCGCGCGAAGATTCTGGCCGAACCTGAAGTGCCGGCGAAGCGCTAGCCCGCAGGCTGCGCGACAAATGGGTGGTCGCCTGCCCGGCACCGGTTTTGACGCCCGTCTTTGGTCTTGCCTAGCCTCCGGCGGTGAATACTATCACGCCCGCGCTGGCCCGGCCGGACTCGGTTTTTCAAGTCACGGCAGGGGACATCGGCCCGAATTGGTTGGGGTCATAGCTCAGTTGGTAGAGCGTCTCGTTCGCAATGAGAAGGTCTGGGGTTCGAATCCCCATGGCTCCACCATTTCGGTTCCCGTTCGATTCCATCAGAGTCCCGCTTTGACTTCGTCGTTTCCTGTGGTTATTTCCTTCACCGTCACCGTTGATTGCCCAAACCATTGATCGTTGTGCCCGCTGGATTCGACTTTCGTTCTCGCTGCCGCGGGTTCCTTTGCTGGACGCGCCGAGGCGGGCTCGCGCTTGCCGCTTTGGCGTTGGCAAGCGTTTTGCCGGCGCGCCCATACCTCAGCGAAATCCTCTTCAACCCGCCGAACGGCGATATTCCCAACGAATACGTCGAGTTGCGCGGCCAACCCAACGAGGCCATTGCCATCGGCACCTATCTCGTCGTTTTGGATGGATCGGGAAATCCCGGAAAAATCCGAAATGTGTTCGACCTGGGCGGGCGGCGCATTGGAGGCAATGGCTTTCTTGTTTTGCTGCAGCGCTCCAACTCCTATGCCATGAATCCCGCGGCGATGGTCCTGAGCAACAGCGCCAGCGGAGATGGCTTCGGCAGCGGTGGCTCCAGTTCGATCGGTCACCGTGGCGACAACGGTCAGACCGACCTCGAAAACGCCTCCGCAACATTCCTGCTCCTGCAGGCCACCAATGCGCCCGCACCAGGCGAGTACGCGGACACCAACTTCAACGGCGTCTTCGACGGCGAGGCGGCCGGTTGGACCGTGGTCGACTCCGTCGGTGTGCTCGGCAACAACGGCGTCGGCGACATTGCGTACGGCGCCATCAATTTCCGGCGCAACGCCGGTGCCATGGCCGGCGGCACGGTGGTCGCCGTGGGCTTCACCCCGAGCTACGTCGGGCGCACTGGAAACACCACTGGTTCGAGCGCGGCGGATTGGATCGCGAGCGACAGCCTTGGAGGCGCCGCGCCCAACTGGACTCTGGGCGCAACCGGTTCGACCGTGCCGGCGTCTCGCGCCAGCGCTCCGCTCAATCACATCGGCGGACCGAACTTCGGCGCACCTGTCATTCCGGGAGTGGTCGTGACCGAATCCGGCGGATCGACGGCAGTCACCGAGGGCGGCGGGACGGATGGATTCACCGTCGGCCTGACCGTTGCGCCGGCCGGGATCGTGACAGTCACGGTGAGCGCCGGACCGCAGCTAGAAGTGAGTACCGACAACGGCACCAAGTTTGCCGCAGCGCGCACCTTGAGTTTCTCCACCACCGTCGCGAAATCAGTGTTGGTGCGTGCGCTGGATGACAACGTGGTGGACACCTCGCCGCATGTGCGCCTTATCACCAACACCATCACAACCTCCACCGATCTCGGGAGGTATCCCCTAACGTCGCTCGTCACGCCGGTCGCGGTAGGCATCATCGAGGATGACTGGGCGCTGATGAACGAACTCCGCGTGAATCCGCCGGGCACCGACGCGCCCAACGAGTTCGTCGAATTGCGCGGCCCGCCCAACGCCTGGCTTACCAACATCTACTTTCTCAGCGTGGCCGGAGACCCCGGCGATGACCCGGGCAAGGCCGAAGTCGTGGTCAATCTGAGCGGCACGACGCTCGGCTCCAACGGCCTCCTCCTCCTCGCCGGGGTCGGTCCTTCCTATAGCATCTCATCTGGCACCCGCCTGCTCACGGACGCGCGCTTCACCGAGGGCAACGGGGTGCTGGGCAACAACACAGCCACATTTCTCCTCGTCAGCAGCCCTGAGCCCATTGAGGAAGGGCGCGATCTCGACAGCGGCAACAACGGTACGCTCGAAGAGCTTCCCCACGGCACGACCATCCTCGACGCGATTGCGTGGACGGACGGCGACAGCAACGCCGTGGCTTACGGAGGCGCGGTGTTGAGCACCAATCTGCCGGAGCCGGATGCGGCCATCCGCATTCCCGGCAACGACACACCGCGTTCCGCCGCTGCGTGGTATTTCGGCAGTCTGCTCGGCACCAATCCGGCTGCTTTGACCTTCGATGCCGGCGCAGTCAGCACCAACTTCCCGTCCGGCGCCGTGCTCACGCCAGGTGCGTTCAATGAAACCGCGGCCAGCATCATCGGCCTGATGCCGATCTGTGGAGCGGTGGGTGATCCGAGCAATCCGGCGATCGAATTCCACGCCGCCGATCTTCTGTCTCCCGGTTCACCCGTCACGATGAGCGTAACGAGCAGTGATCCGGGCGTGGTGCCGGAGGCGAATATCATCCTCACCGCGCTCGGTGGCGGAAGTTTCCGGCTGGCGCTGAATCCCACCGGCGTCGGCTATGCCATCATCACCGTCACCGCCAGCACTGCCACGGGCGCGGGCGTGGCTGCTTTTCGCTACGCGGCCTCCGCTCAGGCAAGAACCGCGAGCCGGTTTCATCTCAATGGCAGCGATGCGTCCGCCGCCTTTGCTCTCGACGCGGATTGGATGATTGTCGGGGACGACGAAAAGCAAATCATCCGCCTGTTCCATCGCAGCCTCTCGGGCCTGCCGGTGAAGACCTGGGATCCGACGCCATCCCTCGGCTTACTCGACACCGAGGACGGCACGCCACGCGAAGTTGATCTCGAAGCCTCGACGCGCGTGGGCAACCGGCTCTTCTGGCTCGGTTCCCATTCACACGCCGGCAATGCCTCGTCGCGCGTCAACCGATCGCGGGTCTTCGCCACCGATCTCACTGGCAGCGGCACGAACATCAATCTCACCTACGTGGGTCGCTACGATAACTTGAAGGCAGACCTTCTCGCGTGGGATCAGAACAATGCACACGGCCGCGGCGCCAACTGGTACGGGTTCACGAACAGCACCGCCGAGGGTGTGGACCCGAAGACGCCCGAGGGTTTCAACATCGAGGGTCTGACGATGGCGCCGGGCAACACCAACATCGGATGGCTCGGGCTACGGGCGCCGCTGGTGCCGGTGACCAACCGCGCCAAGGCATTGCTCGTGCCGGTGCTGAATTTCGGTGCTCTTGCGGTCAGCGGCGCGGCGCCGGGGGCGGCGATCTTCGGGGTGCCCATTGAATTGAACCTTGGAGGGCGCGGCATCCGCAGCATCGAAAGCAACACCAACGGCGTGATCATCGTCGCCGGACCGCCGGGCGGCGCCAACGGCGTGGCGCCGCGAGATTTTCGGATCTTCACCTGGACGGGCAATCCGGCCGACGCGCCCCGGGAGCGGGCGGCGGATTTGTCGGGCATGACGCCGGAGGCGCTGGTCGAGTTGCCGCCGCCACCGTGGACGGAGGCGACCACCGTTCAACTCCTCAGCGACAACGGCGTGACCTACTTCTATGGCGACGACGTGCCGGCCAAGCATCTCCCGGTTTACAACTTCAAGAAGAGCCGCAGCGATCGCGTCACCTTGGGCGCGGTGGTGGTGCCGCGGCCGGTGATTCGCGAGGCCGCGCGCATCGGAGCCGACTTGCGCATCGAATGGCTGACCGAGGCGGGCCGGACTTACCGCGTGCAATGGCGCGGCGACTGGACGCAGGGCTGGTCCGACGTGAGCGGCGATGTGCTGGCAACCGATGCCACGGCCGCGAAGGCGATTCCGATGACGCCCGAGGCGCTGTTCTTCCGGGTGATCGTGGTCCCGTGAGACGGCCGCCATTCACCGCTTGATTTCCACGGGGCGAAGCTCCAGCACGGGCGACTCGTCGGGGAAATAGACTTTCACCGCAGCCTTCTGGCCGTCGGCAAACATGCGAGCGAGCCACTTCTCGACAAACTCCCCGACCTGTCGGCGGCCCGTTTCGCGGACGAGCGCGATGTTGTCGTGTGCGCGCTGTTTGGTGAGCGAGGTCATGGATTTCTTCAGGCTTTCCACGGCGGCTCCGGTGTTGCGCAGCGCACTGTCCTTGCGCACCTCGTAAGTGATGGCCGAGGCATCGACGGCGGGAGTGTTGAAGCGGATGGCCGGCGCATACACGCGCAACACGCCGTCCTGCAAGACGAGCTTCCACGGTTCCTTGAGATCGAGAAAGTAGGTGTATTCAACGGGCGCGCGCGCCTCGACGACGAGGTCGGGCAGCGGCACGTAGCCAAAAGCGGTGGATGCCTCGTCGGTGCGGGTGAACACCTCCTTCTGCTTGAGCGTGGCAAACTGCAGCCGGTGACTGCCCTCGACGGTGGTGGCGTAGCTGAGAAACTCGGTGGTGATGCGCCCTTGATGGAACGCGCCCGCCATGTTGGTGAGCCACTGCCCGGCTTTGTCCACGACGCGTTCCGGCGTGGAAATGAAGGTCTTGAACAGGAGCACACCGTTGAGCGTGACGATGAAAAGCACGATGGCCCAAAGCGTGGTTTTGGCGCGCTTCGCGGCGGCGGACGACGGAGCGCTGGGCGTTGACTCTGGTGCGGCGGGCGCTGGCATGAACAACGTCTAGCGCGATGGAGCCGCCAAGGCGAATCGAAAGTCGCGCCGATCCAAGGCGGCCGGCGGCCTCGGGGAACGAGCTTCTTCGGAGCCTGCGGCGCGCCGCATTGAATGCCTGCTCACACGTCGCAGTCTGAGTTTTTTATCGCGGTCCCGGATCGCCGCCCACAAGACTGCGCTGGCAGTCGCGGCTGGGAAATCAGCTGTCCACCAACCGGAAAGAGAAACCGTTTTTATGCGCCCACAATCTCGTCTGCTCCGCTGGTCGTTCCTCTGTCTTCCACTGCTCGCCGGCTCCATTTCGCCGACCCCGTGCGTCGCTGAGACAAATGAGGCCGTGTTTCCTTTCGTGCTGCCGTGGGATGACGCCTCGCCCGGCATCACGGACATGTCGGACCTGCTCGCCAAGCCCGCCGGCAAGGCCGGGCACCTTCGCGTGGGCGGCGACGGGCACTTCTACGCCGGGGCACAGCGTCAGCGTTTCTTCGGCGTGAACCTGTCCTTCACCGGCGGCATGCCGCGCAAGAGCGACGGCGAGAAAGTGGCGGCGCGCCTCGCCAAGTTCGGCATCAATGTCGCGCGCTTCCATCACATGGACACCAGCGCGTGGCCCGGCGGAATCCGCGCGCGCCCGCAGAAGGGCACCGGCGAACTCGAACCCGAGGCGCTGGACCGGATGTTTTATTTCATCAATCAGCTCAAACAGCACGGCATCTACGCCAACATCAATCTCCTCGTTGGCCGCCCCTTCAATGCCGGTGACGGATTGCCCGCGGAAATCGAAAAGCTTGGCTGGAAGGAGCGCCACATTCCCGGCTTCTTCAACGCGAAGCACGTCGAGTTGCAGAAAGTGTTCGCGCGCAAACTCCTCACGACGCGCAACCCTTACACCGGCCTCACCCTGGTCGAGGATCCGGCGGTGGCCTTTGTCGAAATCAACAACGAGAACGGTCTCATCCACTCATGGCTCGCCCGCGACGTGGATGATCTGCCGGTCGTCTTTCGCGATGAACTGGCCGTGCAGTGGAACCAATGGCTCAAGCAGCGCCACGGCAGCAGCGCGCAGCTTCGCGAGGCATGGGGCATCGGCGCCGAACCTGCCGGGACGGAGAGCTTCGCCAACGCCGGCTTCGCCCGACAGCTCGACAAATGGATCGTGGAGCGTCACGCCGGCGCCCAGGTGAAATCCGCCGTCCTCAACGAAGTGCCGCCCGGCTTGCGCTCGGCCGATGCCGCCGCGCGCGCCGTGCGGATCGAGGTCGTGCAGCCCGGCCAGGAATCGTGGCACGTGCAGTTCAACCAGGGCGGGCTGAAGCTTGTGGCCAACCACGCCTACACGCTCACCTTCTGGGCGCGAGCCAACGCAGCGCGCTCCATCAATCTCACCGTCGGCCAGGCGCACGATCCGTGGGGCAATCTCGGCCTCGGCTCGTCCGCCGCGGTCACGCCGGAATGGAAACCTTTTCGTTTGGTCTTCCGTGCCTCGGCGTCAGATGCAAACGCGCGCGTCTCGTGGGCTGGCTTCGGTGGCGCAGGCGCGTGGGTGGAACTGGCGGGCCTTTCGCTGAAACCGGGCGGGGTGAGCGGACTCAAGCCCGGCGAAAATCTGGAGACAGCGAGCATTGGTTACTTCGACCGCCCATCCTTTGGCGAACGCACCGACGAGGCGCAGCGCGATTGGATGCGCTTTCTCCAGGACACCGAGGACCACTACTGGCAGACGATGACCGCATTTCTCAAAGACGAACTCAAAGTGAAGGCGCCCATCGCCGGGACCATCGTGGGATGCAGCCCGCCCAACCTGATGGCGAGGCTGGATTGGGTGGACACGCATTCCTACTGGCAGCATCCGCGATTCCCCAACCGGCCGTGGGATTCCGAGGATTGGATCGTGAACAACAAGTCGATGGTCAACGAACGCGGCGGCATCCTGCCCGGACTCGCGCTCAAACGCGTTCTCGGCAAGCCGCACGCCTGCACGGAATACAATCACGCCGCGCCGAACACCTACAGCAGCGAGGGCTTTCTGCTGGCCGCAGCCTACGCGGCGTTGCAGGACTGGGACGCGATCTACATCTACGCCTACGCCCACGGCCGCAATGAGGGATGGGACGGCCGGAAGATCACCAGCTTCTTCGACGTGGACCAGCATCCGACGAAGATGGCGGCGTTGCCCGCCACCGTGGCGATGTTCCTGCGCGGCGACGTGAGTGCCGCCAAGCAGGTCGTGGTCGCGGAACTCAGCCGGGAACGCGAGGCCGATCTGCTGCGCAAATCCAGCGCCTGGAGCCTCGTCGATGCCGGCCATGTTGGCGTGCCACGCGAGACGGCGCTGGTTCACCGCGTGGGGTTGGTGACGCAAGGACGGACCGCGCCGGCCCACGCTGTAAAACCGGAATCGGTTAACTCCAAGGCCGCACGGCTGGTCTCGGACACCGGCGAACTCACGTGGGATCTGTCGAACCAACAGCGCGGAGTGGTCACGGTGAACACGCCGCGCAGCAAGGCGGTCATCGGTTTCGGCGGCGGCGGGCGGTTTGATCTTGGTGGAGTCGTGATCGAACCGGGTCAGGGCGTGCAGGACGGCTGGTCGGCCATTACGCTCACCGCGAAGAATCCGGCGGGAGCGCCGACTCGTTGGCTTGTCACCGCCACTGGCTACGCGGAGAACACCGGCATGAAATGGAAGAGCGCGGAGCATTCAAGTGTGGGCCGGGCTTGGGGTGCCGCGCCGTCGCGCGTCGAAGGCGTGCCCGCCACGCTGACCTTTGCCGCGCCTGCTGCGAGTCTGGAGGCTTGGGCACTCGACGAACGCGGCCAGCGACAGGAGGCTCTCAAGGTGAACGCGACCGCAGACGGCCGGGCGATGCTGCAAATCGGTCCGGCTCAGAAGACGCTCTGGTATGAAGTGACGGCGAGATGATTTTTGCAGGAGCGTCCACGACTCCCGAATCGCGCATCAGGATCGCGAGTTTCGCCGTAGCCGCGTTTCGGCAGACCGCCACACTATGTCGTCCAGAATGCGGCGCTCTTTCGAGACGATACGGGGCAAGTTTCCAGGGGGCGCATCCGCGCACCGCCCCCGGATGCAACCGGGTTGGAGCGCGACGTTGACGTCGCTTCACCGTGCGCCAGCCCTCCGGGCAATAATTGCACCTTGTCCCGCCACCTATCGAAGCGGCCTGAAGGCCGCGCGCCGGGGGCAGTGCGCGGATGCGCCCGTTTCCAGGAGCGGACACAACGCGCTTCCCTTCGCGCGGTGCCCATGTTAAACGGCAAGGCATGAAAACGATGCGGGTGATAATTCTCTCCCTGGTTTCCTTGACTGCTCTTGGCGCGCTGCTCTGCGGGTGCGCCTCGGGAGAAAAACTCAAAACCGTCGGCACGAGCGCCAGCTTCCACGGCCCGGTGGGTTTGCAACTCTACAGCCTCCGCGCGGACTTCGCGAAGAACGTGCCGGCCACGATTCAAGTGGTGCGCGGCCTGGGCTTTCGCGACGTTGAACTCGCCGGCACCTATGGAATGGCGCCGGAGCAGTTCCGCACCATGCTCGTCACCAACGGACTGGTGCCCATCGCGGCGCATTTCCCGTATGACCGCTACAAGACCAATGTCGAGGGGATCGCCATCGAAGCCAAGGCGCTGGGCTTGAAATACGCCGGCGTCGCCTGGATTCCGCACGACGGCGATTTTGACGAGAAGAAATGCATCGAGGCGATTGAGGTCTTCAACAAGGCCGGCAAGGCGCTCGCGGCGCACGGCATCAAATTCTTCTACCACAACCACGGCTACGAGTTTCAGCCCTACGGCAACGGCAACCACACGCTCTTCGATCTCATGATGTCCGAGACCAATCCGAAATACGTGAGCTATGAAATGGACGTGCTGTGGGTGCAGCATCCCGGCCAGGATCCGGTCAAACTTCTCCAGAAGTACGGCTCGCGCTGGGAACTCATGCACATCAAAGATCTCAAGAAGGGCGTGAAGACCGGCGAACTCACCGGCAGCACCGACGTCCGGAACGACGTCGCGCTCGGCACCGGCCAGATTGATCTGGCTGCCACGCTTAAGGCCGCCCAGGCCGCTGGCGTGAAGCACTATTTCATCGAGGATGAATCGCCCACGGTTCTGGAGCAGCTTCCGATCAGCCTTCGCTATCTCGAAAGCCTCCACTGGTGATCGCGGCGGGTCCGCGGCGCCCAAGCTTCCGCGGAGATCTGGTGAAGAATTCAGGCGCAGCCCGGGCTGCGCCTGTTTTGTTTTCGATCTCAGTCAGATCCAGTCCCAACCAGCATGGCGGCGAGAAGACTCGACGCTGTCGTGGCTGTCCTTGACGGACAGTAGCTTGGCGTGGAAGGGGGGCTGTGAGAATGTTCCGGATTTGTTCACGCGACAACTTTGGCCGGATTCATTCTTGCCAATCTGGTTCCGCTGGATTACCAATACGCCATACTAACCCCACGCGAGATGATGCATCCCTGCGGAAATCGTCTGCAAAGTTGTTCTGGCGGCAAATCCGCAGGGCGAGAGCGTTGCCTCACGAGGGAATGAAGATTCCGTTCAACCCAATCCACATCACATCCATGAAAACCACCATGCTCAAAGCGATCACGCGGCGAACGCTGCGTCTGTCCGTATTACTGGTTGCAAGCTGCTTCGGGAGGTTGCTCGCCTCCGCGGCCATTATCACAAGCGTCGTCGAAACGGGCGGCGACGGCAATCCCACGGCGCAATGGACCGGGCAGACCTTTACCGGCCCCACCATTGGCACTTATACCGTTGGCCTTTTTCAAGAGGAAGCGGCCTCTTTCGCGGATCGCCTACACCAGTGGAACGGCGCGACCGCCGCCCTGCCGCTGCCTTCGTATCTGCTCAACAATGAGTACATCATGAGCCGCAACGATAATCGGGACAATCCCAGCTATCGCCTGGACGTGACGATTTCGCAGGCGGCTACTGTCTATCTGCTCATCGACAACCGGCTGAGCGATGGCAATAACGCGAACCCGCCGACGTTTGGGGCCACGAACATGCAGTGGGTGTTGGATCAAGGTTGGCAGCCGGTGATCAGCGCCGGCAATCGAGCCGGCAATACGAGTTGGCCGGACGAAGTCGGCGTCGATGGCGGTGGTGATGGAGTGGGGCCGGGCGTTTCGATTGCGGATTATCACTCGGTCTATTCTAAATTGATGGCGGCAGGAACATTTTCGCTGTTGCAGGCCAACAATGCTTCTCGAAACATGTACGGGGTGGTGGTTGTTCCTTTAGCCATCGTGGAGCCGCCTCCCGCACCGACCGGGCTGTCCGAGTTCAGCCAGGATTCGAAGGTGACGCTCCGCTGGAATGCGGTGGCGGCAGCGAGCGGTTACGTCATCAAACGGGCCACGGTCAGCGGCGGGGCATACTCCATCATCGCCACCAATAATCTGCTGAGTTACGTGGATACCACGGTGATCAACGGCACGGTTTATTACTACGTCGTTTCCGCGATCAACAGTGCCGGCGAATCGCCTGATTCGGCCGAGATTGCCGCCCATCCCAACATCGCCCCGGTGGTGACGGCGGCCGGCGGGACCAACCAGGTTCTGCTGGCGTGGAATTCACTTCCGGGCGCTACCAGCTACGCGGTTTCGCGCTCTGCCAGCAACGGCGGGCCTTACGCCGTCGTGGCATCCGGGATCGGAACCGCAGGTTATCTGGATACCGCCGTCAGCGGTGGATCGCGTTACTACTACGTCGTGGCGTCCACGCTCACCGGAGGCGTGCCCGGTGGCTTTTCGACGCAGGTCGAGGCTATCACCGCCCCTTCAAACTTCACCAACGCGACGGCGGAAGCGTTTGCCCTCACGTTGGCGAAGGTGTCTTTCAGCAGGGCCGACCAAATCGTGGCGACGGTCCAGATTGAGAAGTCCCTGAACGGCGTTGACTTCACGCCGCTCACCAACATCACCGCCAGCATTGGCTACGGCATGGACGCGGGTCTTGCTCCCTCCACGACAACCTACTATCGCCTCCAGGCTTCAAACGTCACCGGGTTTTCGTCCTACACCCCTGTCTTGGCCGTGGAGACACCGGCGTCGGGAATCTTCGTGAATTTTGCCAACGGCGCTGCGGCGGTGCCGCCCGGGTACCTGCAAGATATCGGCGAACTGTTCGGCGACCGGACCAATGGCTACTTTTACGGATGGAGCACTCCGGCCGGGACGAACATCACCGTGGACGCCCGGCTTCGCGGCGACGCCAGGTCACCAGATCTGCGTTACGACACCTTCAACCACATGCAAAAAGGGTTCACGACCCCGGGGGCCATCAATGCCGTCTGGGAGATCGAGATTCCCAATGGACTCTACCGGGTCCGTGCGGTGTCGGGTGACGTGACGGCAACCGACAGCCTCTTCCAGCAGAGCATAGAAGGCTCTCTCACCGCCATCTATGCGCCCATCGCCGGGGCCTGGTGGTCTAACTTCACCAACACCGTCTACGTCGCCGATGGGAGGCTGACGATCACCCCTGGCACAGTCGCCACCAACGACAAACTCAACTTCGTGGACATCTATCCGGCAACCCCGGCGCCGAATACATTGTCCTCCAACCCGGCCAGCCTGGTGATCACGCAAAACCGTTCGGCCAGCTTCAGCATCGCCGTCAGCGGCGGGCCGACGCCGTACGGAGTGCAATGGTATTTCAACAACAGCCCGATAGCCGGGGCCAATCTGCCAACCTACACGATTCCCCTGGTTCAGCCTTCTGACGAGGGTGATTACTACGCGGTGGTCACCAACGCAGGTTTCAACATCAATCCGGCCACGGCAGTCACGAGTGAGACCGCGCACTTGACGGTGATCGCGGACGCGGTCGGTCCGGTAATCGTTTCAGTGGGAAGTCTCGACGGATACTCGGTTGGCGTCTGCTTTGATGAAATTGTGGACACCAGCGTGATCGACACAGGCGCGCTCGATAGATACAACTATACGGTTAATGGAGGCATCCCAGGCATCCTCGGTGTAGTGTTGCGGCCCGATCATCGCTCGGTGCAACTCATTCTTGACGGGAGCGGCGGACCACTTGCCGGAGCATTTGAGATCACGGCCGCCAATATTGGAGACCCCGCCGGCAACTCTGCCACCAGTTCCGGCACCAACACCGTCATGGGCCTGACCGCGCGGGATATTGGCGCGCCTGCTCTCATTGGCACCAACTTCGTCTGCGACAGCGAAACGATTACGCTGGTGGGCAGTGGGGCTGACATCTGGGGCACGGCGGATCAATTCCATTTCGCCTCCAAGAACGTGGACGGCGACTTCGATGCGCGCGTGCGGGTCGTTTCGCTGCGCGGGTCCAACGCCGTCACCAAGGCGGTGCTCATGGCACGTGCCGACGACACGCCCGGCAGCCCGACGGTCCACCTGTCGGTCAACCCGCCGGCACCCGGGCGCAATCAGTTCGAGCCTGGCCAGCGGTTGACAGCCGGCGGCGCCACCGCCAGTTGGGGCACCAACTTCGTCCCGTCGGACATTCCCAACTGCTGGCTGCGACTCACCCGTTCGGGCGCCACCTTCCGCGGCTTTCGCAGCACCAATGGCGTGGACTGGGTTCTCATGGCGGTTGCCAACCAGGTATTCGCCTCCTCGATCCATGTCGGTCTGGGCATCACCGCGCACGATAACACTTTGCTGGCCACGAGTGTGTTCAGTGGATTTTCTGTCACCGCCGTGACCGGGACGGACCTCGGAGTCGCCAAGATCGCGGCGCAACCGGTTGTGCCAGTCGGAAGCAATCTCACCTACACGGTGACTGTGACCAACCATGGCCCGGCTGGCGCCACCGGAGTGACCTTGACCGATCCGTTGCCGGCAGGAGTCACCTTCGTGTCGGTGATCGCCAGTCAGGGCAGTTGCGGGCAGGCGGCGGGGGTGGTGACGTGCAGTCTCGGGGATCTCGCTGTTGCCACATCGGCGCAGGTGACGATCGTTGGCACGGCGGCGACGGCTGGCACCAAGGTCAATACCGCTACCGTGACCTCGGCGGGCACCGAATTGAACCCGGCTGACAACAGCGCCAGCGCATCGGTGACGGTGCCGGCTCCTCCCAGGATCACCACGCCTGTGCTGAGCGGTGGCACGGCCGGATTCTCCATCGCCACTGAGGCGGGCGTGACTTACATGGTCTATTACAAGAACAGCCTCGCGGACGCCGATTGGACGTTGCTGACGACGATCAGCGGCGATGGCACGGTCAAGTCCGTGACGGATCCGGGGCCGCTGCCGCCGACGCGGTTCTACACGGTGCGTCCGTAAACGATGCGCCGCAGGCTTTCCTTTCCGCAGCAACAGGCCGGGCCTTGTGCCCGGCCTGCCTTTTGTGGGGTCCTCTATTTTCCCGCGCGAAACCGCTGGAATCGCCCGCGGACGGCATCTAGCATCGGGCCGCAATGACCCACCACCCTTCAGCCGGCCTGTGCCGCGAATTCCTGGTCACGGCGGAACTGCCCGGCCTTGGACCCGATTCCCGACCGGGCATCCTGGGCCTCCAGACCTTGAACCGCCGCCTGGATGAGGTTCTGCGCGATGCCCCGCTCGCGCACGCCAATGTCGAACTGGTGCGCGCGCTGGCGTTGCTCTGGCATGACCATCTCGATGCCTCCCATTCGATTTCCCAGCGCGTGGATAATGCAGACGGCGCCTACCTTCACGCCATGATGCACCGGCGCGAGCCGGATTATTGGAACGCGCAATACTGGTTCCGCCAGGCCGGACGACACCGCCTCAACCCGGCCCTGGCGACACGCGCCACCGCCTTGCTCGACACCGCCAACGAACCCGGCCTGCGCGACAAGCTGGTCCCCGGCGGCGAGTGGGATCCCTTGGCCTTTGTCGATGCCTGCGAGCAGGCGGAGAAGCTGGCGCACTCAGCATCGGTGCGGCAGACCTTGCGCGCCGTCCAGGCCGCGGAGTTTGCCTTGTTGCTCGATCATCTCGTGGGCGACAGCAAAGTCTGATCTTGCCGCCGGGTCGTGGCTAACCCCACCCACTTTTAATCACACCCTCAGAAACCCGGCGCATCCGCGCACTGCCCCCGGCGCGCGGCCTTGAGGCCGCTTCCGCGTCCGATGGGTGTTGGCGAAACATGGCCGGACGGTCTCTCGCACGAGGAAGCGACGTCAACGTCGCGCTCCAACCCGGGTGCCTTCGGGGGGCAGTGTCGAGATGCGCCCTCAGAAACCCGGCGCGCAATAATCTTCTTGCCGCGACGCGCGGGATTCCTAGGCTTCGGCGCATGACTCCGCGGCGCTCCCACTCCAGCGTTCCTTTCGCAGGCGCGCCGCATTCTGGTGTCTCCCTGGCGATCGTTTAACCCGTTAAGAACTTCATGAATTCACCTTCCCAAACCTCCCGACGTCTGTTCCTCAAACAGAGCGCTGCCGCTGCCGGCGCCGCGCTCATGCTGCCGACCATCGTGCCGTCGTCCGTCTTCGGACAGAACGCGCCCAGTCAGCGCCTCAACTTCGGCCTCATTGGCCTGGGCCTGATGATGGGCGGGCACATGGGCCATCTGCTTGGCCGCGATGATGCAATGGTCCTCGCCGTCTGCGACGTGGCCAAGGGGCGCCGCGAGATGATGCAAAACCAGATCAACCAGACCTATGCCCGCAAGCTGAACAAGCCAGAATACAAGGGCTGCGAGGCGTATCTCGACTTCGAGCGCATCATGGAGCGCAAGGACATCGACGGCGTCGTCGTCGTGACACCCGACCACTGGCACGCGCCCATTTCCGTGATGGCCATGCGCTCCGGCAAGGATGTGTATGTGCAGAAGCCGATGACGCTCACCATCCGCGAAGGGCGCATCATGAGCGACACGGCGAAGCAATACGGATCCATTCTTCAGGTCGGTTCGCAGCAGCGCAGCGAGCGCGCCTTCCGCAAGGCCGCCGAGATCGTGCGCAACGGCTGGATTGGCAAGGTCCACACCGCCTACGCGAGCCTGGGCGAGTTTCCGCAGCCGCGCTCGCTGCCGGAGCAGCCCATTCCCGAGGGCTTCGACTACGACCGCTGGCTTGGTCCCACGCCGTGGTTCCCTTACAATCAGGAACGCGTGAAGGGCGATTACGGCGGCGGCTGGCGCTGCTTCTGGGAATACGGCTCGCGCAAGAACGGCGACTGGGGCGCGCATCATTTCGACATCATCCAGTGGGCGCTCGGCATGGACGACAGCGGCCCGGTGGAGTTCATCCCGAAGGGCTACGAGGGAACGGAATACCAGACGCACATCTACGCCAATGGCACGAAGGTCTTCAAGAACCACCCCGACATGAAGGGCCACATGATCCGCTTTATCGGCGACAAGGGCGAGGTGCTCGTCAGCCGCGGCGATCGGCTCGACACCACGCCGGTCGAGTTGAAGAACCGCCCCCTTGGCGTCGGCGACATCCGGCTCTACGCCTCGGGCAACCATGAGGACGACTGGGTGCAATGCATGAAGTCGCGCAAGCAGCCCATCTGCCCGGCGGAAATCGGTCATCGCACCGCCACCATCTGCCATCTCTCCGGCATCGCTGAACGAATTAAACGCCCGCTCAAATGGGATCCCGCGAAGGAAGAAATCATCGGCGACCCCGAGGCCAGCCGCTGGATCGATCGTCCGCGCCGCGCGCCTTACACTTACATCTGAGGCGTGAACCGAATGCGATGAAACACCAAACCTTTTCCCGAAATTCCATGAAACTTCATTCCCTCTTCACCGCGATGGCGCTGGCGAGTTGCGCCTGTGTCAGCTTTGCCGCCGACTTTGAGAAAGACGTCAACGACCTCATCCCCGGACTCGCTGCAGCCGATGCCACCGGTCGCTACGAACCGATGATGCAGATGCAGGCGCTCGCCGCCAACGCCAGCAAGCCCGGCAACGAAGCCGACCGCCTCGCCCTCTCCCGCGTGCTCGCCTTCAAAGCAGTCGATGCCTCGGTGCCGCAGCCGGCGCGCGTGTGGATCGTCCGCCAGATCGAATACATCGGCAAAGGCGAGAGCGTTGAGGCGCTCTCGAAGGTGCTGAGCGATCCCGATGCCGAGTTGCGCGAGTGCGCCCGCCGCGCGTTGCAGAAGAACCCCGATCCGGCTGCGAGCACGGCGCTTTGGGAAGCGCTGGCAAAGTCGGCCGCCAACTCCGAACCGGAAGCCGTCCGGTGGCAGAACGGGCTGATCAGCGCGCTGGGCCAGCGGCGCAGTGTCGCGCCGGGTGGACTCACGGTGGGTCTCATCGCCATGCGGCTGAAGGAGCCAGCGTTGGCGACGGTTGCCGCGATGGCTCTCGGTTCAATTGGCGACTCGTCCGCCGTGGAGGCACTCTGGCGTGTCTTCGAATCGAATCCGGCCGCAGCCGATGCTCTGCTGCTCGCGGCCGCGAAGCGGCTCAGACTCGGACCACAATCCGAGGCCGCCGCCATTTGCGCCAAACTTTATGCGCAGGCAGCGGCGTCGCAGCAAAGAGCCGCCGCATTGGCGATCCTGGCCAAAGCCGATCCCACCGCCGCGCAGAAGCGAATCGGTGCGGCGCTCACCGGCAGCGACTGGCGTTTGCAGAAAGCCGCCGTCGATGCCGCGCCTGATGCGTTCGGCGCCAGCTATTCAACCAAACTGGCCGCGATGCTGCCCAAGTTGCCGGACAGCTCGAAGGTTTTTGCTCTGCGCGCACTGGATGCGAGAGCTGAGAAGGCTGTCATCGCCGCGGCGGCAGACGGCGCAATTCCGGTCCGGGTGGCCGCGCTCGAAACGCTTGGCCGCATCGGCAGCGCGAGCGCCGTCCCGGTTCTCCTCGCGGCTGCGCAGGACATCGATGCTGCAATCAAATCCGCTGCGGTGGCTTCGCTCGGCACCGCCAAAGGCCCCGGCGCGACCGCCGCGATTGTGCAGTCCGCGGGACAGGGCGACGCGAAGGCTCGGGCAGTGGCGATTACCGCGCTGGCCGCGCGCAATGACACCGCCGCGCTTCCCGCCTTGGTGAAATACGCTGCGGACAGCGACACCACCGTGAGCAAAGCCGCCTGTGCTGCGCTGGCGAAGTTTGGTAGCGAGAAGGAGCTACCCGCGCTGGTCGAACTGGTCCTCGCCGGAAATACCAAGGGCGCCGATGAGGCGTTGCAAGCCGTCGCGTCGCGCGCGACCGACAAGTCCGCCGCCGCGCAGATGCTGGTCCAGCGTGCCGGCAGTGCCAGTGGTCCACAACTGGCCGCGATGCTCGATGTCCTCAGCATGCTCGGCGGAGATGAAGCGCTCGCCGCGGTGGTGAAGTTCAGCGGCAGCGACAATGCCGCCAGCCGCGAAGCCGCCATCCGGGCGCTGGCCAACTGGCAGGAATTCCCGGCCGCCAAGCCGCTGCTCGACATTGCTGCCAATCCACAGACTTCGGAAGTGCTCTGCATCCTGAGCCTGCAAGGGGTGAACCGTTTGGCGAAAGCAGCCGAGAAGGAATCCGGCGCGGATCGCGTCGCCGCCGTGCAGGCTGCGATGAAAGCCGCTCGTCGTGATCAGGAGCGCAAGCTGGCCGTCTCGTCGCTCGGCGCCATCGCGGATCGCAAGGCTGCGGATGCGCTGCTGCCGTTGCTCAAGGATCCACAGTGGAGCAAGGACGCGGGCACGGCTTCCTTGAATCTCTCTGACGCCCTCCGGCGTGCCAATGACCGCAACACTTCCCGCAAGCTGGCGGAAGCGGTCAAAGCCGCCAACCTCAGCGAGGAGTTGAACAAGCGAGCGGACGCGATTCTGACCAGGCGTTAGTCGCGAAACCACACCCGGTCGTTTTGCTCCAATCAGCCGCCGCCGGTTTGCCGGTCGGCGGCTGATGCTTTTCAGCAGGGGATCTCTTCGCTTGATTCGTAGCGGGGGGGGGGGGGGGGGGGGGGCGGGGTGAAAGAAGAAAGTATTGGGGGGGGGAGGGAGGCGGCCCCCGAGGCCGCCCGGGGGGGGCAAGTGGGGAAGGAAAAAAAAAAACGAAACGACCCCGCCCAGAA
>JBBRWD010000006.1:0-132231 GCA_038249465.1 Limisphaerales bacterium
AAATTGAACTTGAGTGATCGAGGAGAACATGGCCAAGCAACTCGAATGGTGCAGCGAAGCGCCGTTCTACACGCTCGGCCCGCTCACCTCCGCTGAGGCAGCCGGTCAGGATGCCGTTACAAAATCTGTGCGCCCGGCGTCGTTGCGGCGTAGCCTGCGGAGTAGCAACCACGACCACATCACCAGCGGCATCGGCGCGGCGATGATCGGCTGGTATGGCTGCGCGATGCTTTGCTACGTCACGCCCAAGGAACACCTCGGCCTGCCGAACAAGAAGGACGTGAAAGACGGCGTCATCGCCTACAAGATCGCCGCGCACGCCGCCGACCTCGCCAAAGGCCATCCCGGCGCGCAATACCGCGACAACGCGCTGTCGAAAGCCCGATTCGAGTTCCGGTGGGAAGACCAGTTCAACCTCTCGCTTGATCCAGTGACAGCCAGAGAATTCCATGATGAAACCCTGCCGCAAGAGGGAGCGAAGACGGCTCATTTCTGTTCCATGTGCGGCCCGCATTTTTGCAGCATGAAAATTACGGAAGACGTGCGGAAATACGCTGCGGAGCAGGGAATCGCGGAAGAAGAAGCGTTGAAAAAAGGAATGGAAGAAAAGAGCCGCGAGTTTACGGAAAAGGGCAGCGAGCTTTACGCGAAGGCGTAAACGGTAGCGCCTGCGCCTTGCGTTGAATTTCAAATTCCGCTTTACTGAAGCCGATGCCAGTCCAAGCCAAATCACAACCCATTCCGCAACCGGAATTGAACGGCTTTGCCCTGAAGCCGCGAGGCACGACGCATTTCATAGCGCAGCCGAGCGATGATGTTCAGCTTCACTTTGAAAACAAATCAGGAAAACTTTTCCTGGGCGATTCGCTGAAATGGCTGGCGTCTCTGGATACCGGAACGGTGGATTTAGTTTTCGCCGACCCGCCTTACAACATCAAAAAAGCGGATTGGGATGACTTTGAATCGCACGATGAATATGTCGAGTGGTCAACGAAATGGATTAAGGAAGCCTCCCGCGTTCTGAAAAAAGACGGCACGCTTTTCGTCTGCAACTTTTCTGAAATTCTCGCCGACATCAAAGTCGCTGCCATGCCGTTCTTCAAAGCCTGCCGCTGGATTGTGTGGCACTACAAAAACAAGGCGAACCTCGGCTCGGATTGGGGACGCTCGCACGAAAGCATCGTTCACTTCCGCAAGAGCAAGAATTTCCAACTGAATATTGACGACGTTCGGATTCCTTACGGCGCGCACACGCTGAAATACCCGGCTCATCCCCAAGCGGAAACCAGTCAGTATGGCAAGAATGGAAACGGCAAAGACCGCGACGATTGGACTCCGCATCCGAAAGGCGCGAAGCCGAAAGATGTCATGGACATTCCAACGACGTGCAATGGAATGAACGAAAAGACTCCGCATCCGACACAAAAGCCCGAAGAATTGATGCGTCGGCTGGTGCTTGCATCTTCAAAACCGGGCGACTTGGTGATAGATCCGTTTTCCGGCGCAGGCACGACCGCTGTTGTTTGCGAGCAATTAAGTCGCCGCTGGATGACTTGCGATTGCAGCGCCGCTTACAACGAATGGGCGATTGCCAGATTGAATGCAGTTCCCCGAAAGTCCGTTGATGCTTGGATTCAGTTCGACAGAGAAACCGCTGCGCGAAGGGAATCCATCCGATGACGCTCAAGAAGCTGGTTCAACTTGCGTCGGACAAGGAAAGATTCACCAGCCTTGAAACTTACATTTCCTTTTGCCGCTCGTATCTCGACTACGTCGCGGAAAACCTTCAGGCAAAAATTGTCGCGCAAAGAGAAACCCACTACCAATTTTTCCAATACAAGAAGGAAGGCGGCTTTCAAATCACGCGCCCGATCAATTCGCAACTGATGCTGGATGCAAATTCGTCGGCAGCTCTCAACGCGAAATTTCTTTCCATCATCGAAAATCTTCGTGAGCGTGGAACTGATTCGCCAGCCAACCGCATTCTCGCCAATCGCGCCATTTACACGATTCAACAATCCATCGGCGCAACGCTGGATGCGTTGCCAGCGGGAAAGTCGAACACTGCCCGGAAAATAAACGGCGACCTTTTCGAGCGGCTCATCAGACTGGTTTTGAACCGCGCGGGCGTGGATTGCGCCTCCGGCGTTGTCTCCGTGCCAATCAAAGTTGACGGTGTTGCGGAGTTCAACATGAACTTCCAGCAGGACTTGATTGTGAAAGAAGGCGAACTGGTGAGAATGATTGGCTCAGTCAAGACCAGCAGCAAAGACCGGCTCGGCAAAATCTTCGTGGACAAATTCCTGTTTCATCGCCTCACCGAAAAGAATGTTCCTCACGTCGCAATTTTCCTGAACGACGTGCAACGGAAGAACGGCAAGAACCCTCGCGAATACTCCATCAATTCAACGTTCTTGCCCGGCCATTTCAAAGCGTTCACCGTCAAACTTAATCCGCTGGACGGAGTTTATTATTGCGACATCCGTCCGAACATGACGACCGAACCGATTTTGAAAGATCACATCAAAACCTTCGACCACTTTCTCTTTGCTGACTTGTGGGAACTTTGCTCGCGAGAAGCGATTCCGGCGAAAGTCGAAAAGAAATCCGAAAGCAGCGAGACGACTCCGGCGATTGAAGGTTAGTGGTGATGAATGAAAATCCCAGCCACCTATTCATCAGCTACGCGGTCGAGGACGCGACGCTGGCGCGGTGGCTTGCTCGGAAGTTAGCGGCGCGCGGGCATCCGGTCTGGTTCGACCAGATGAAGTTGTTGGGCGGCGAGCAGTGGCCGCAGACGATTGATGATGCTATCAAGCACCGGACGTTTCGGATGCTGGCTTTAATTTCCGAACACTCATTGCGGAAGCAGAAGCCAACGGGTGAGCGGACGCTGGCGCAGCGAATTGCAGAGCAACGGAAGATTCCTGACTTCCTGATTCCCCTGAGAGTGGACGGTAGCGAACTCGACTGGCTGACGACGACGGTTTCCTACATTTCCTTCACGCGCGGATGGGCGGATGGCTGGCGGGCGCTGCTCAAGAAGTTGGATTCGATTGCAACACCCCGTTCACTCGCGAATGCCGCACCGCTGGCGGCTTCCAGCTTTCCGCGCGGCGAAGATTTGGTGAACGACACGGGCGAGCAGCTTTTCACCAATATCATCCGCGTGAAGTCGTTCCCGAATATTCTGCGGGTGTTTCGGGTCGCTGGCAGCGTGGAGTCAGAGGATTGGAAGAAACTCGAAAGCACTTGGGCCTTCTACGAAATCGCCAAGGATGCGCTGGTAGCGCTGATTCCGCCGCCGCCGGAATTCGCGGATCGCATCAAGGCTACTCCCGAACAATTGCTGTGGACTGAGTGTGAGTTGTTCCGCAACGTGCGCGCCCGCGACATTGCCGCAAGCCTCATCATGAAGGCGCTGGCACGACGACTGACGAAGGGCGGATGTCTGGAGCACCCCAATCCAAAGCTGAGAGAAACATTTTTTCTCCCTGAGACGTTTGTTGAAAGCGGAAAACTTTCCTTTACCGGCTTTCGCGGGAAGAAGACCTGGCTGCTTATCCGGGGCAGAGTCACTTTTCGGCGAGCCGCCGGTGTCCGTGAAGTGAATTTTCATCATTTCGCGTTT
The DNA here is from genome assembly GCA_038249465.1 of Limisphaerales bacterium. Classification (GTDB taxonomy): domain Bacteria; phylum Verrucomicrobiota; class Verrucomicrobiia; order Limisphaerales; family JBBRWD01; genus JBBRWD01. Next base: position 3,632 of record JBBRWD010000006.1, read on the forward strand.
CGCCTGCGCTTGGCTCGCGGTGTCGGCAAGGCGTTCCACGTTCAACTGACGCCGACGCTCGTGTTCTTTGACGAGAAGGGTAATCCGATTCTCGACAAAAGCGTTGGGTCACGGCGTCGCCGCATGACGAAGATGTGGTATAACGACAAGTGGTTGACCCGCTTGATGGCTGCGGAACAATTGCTCACGGGTCTGCCACCGGCAGGAGAGGACGACTTGGTGCTTGAGCCGGGACTGGTTTCATTGGCATCGCCGCGCGGTCTCAACGAAGCGATTCTTGAACCCGTCGAGAAAAAAGAGGAATCAATCGAGGAGACGCAAGATGCGGAATTGACGCTCGATGAACCTGCGGAAGGAGCGGCCGATGAATAGCGTCACGGTATTTGATGAGCCTCAACTCGAATTCGCGTCTGGCGAAATGCTGGAGCATCCGCGCGATGGACTGACTCTGTTTGGCCCGGTGGACTCCAAAGGCATTGAGAAGCCGTCGCACCTTTGTTACGGAGTCGTTGGAACAAAGAGCGGCGTTGGCGCGTTTCGAGAGTTTGTGAAGGCGGTCAACCGACCAATTCCGACCGACAGCGATTTGGACGAGGTTCTTTGGCCGTCCTTTCCGGGTTTCGAGGAGGCGTTTCATGCCGTGCTTCCGACCGAACCGGCGTGGGTCGAAGAACTCGACGAATTAGTCGTTAAGAACGCGGCGAGCAACCTTGATGACCATCTGCGGGTTTTCGGCGTCGTGTCGCTTTTTTTGAGTCAGATCAGAGCGGCGAAGAAATCTGACGAACCTTTTCGGTTCTTCGTGATTGTCGTTCCAGACTTCGTCTTTGCGAACTGCCGTCCTCTTTCACGTTTTCAAGGCGGCTACGGCCATCACGTCGGAAAACGGGAGCAACAAATCCGCTCGCAGATGGAAGACTTCTTTGAGTCTTACGAGACAGAACAATACTCCTACTCGATTGACTTCCGGCGGCAAATCAAAGCGCGCGTAATGGAGTTGGAAATTCCGATTCAAATCATCCGCGAATCAACGCTCCGTTTGGGAGCGGCAGAGCAACGATTCGGCGTGCGGCAGTTAACTCCATTGTCCGACCGGGCGTGGAACATGTCCACGGCGCTCTACTACAAAGCTGGCGGGAAGCCGTGGAAACTGGGTGGCGTCCGCGAAGGCGTTTGCTACGTCGGCGTGTCGTTCAAAAATACCGAGACCAGCCACAATGCATGCAGCGCCGCGCAAATGTTCCTGAATGACGGAGATGGTGTCGTGTTCCTCGGTGACGAAGGGCGATGGTATTCGGAAAGGAAAGGCGAGTATCATTTGGACAAGCCGAGTGCCCGTCGCCTGCTGTCTGGCGTATTGGATACCTACCAATCACAACACGGCAAGAAGCTGACCGAGATTTTTCTGCACTGCCGCTCGTCGGTGAACGAGGAGGAATTCGCGGGCTATCAAGCTGCATGTCCAGAAGGCGTGAAATTAGTTGCCGTCCGCGTTGCACCTGAACGTCTTGGTTTGCGATTGTATCGCGCTGGAACTCGCCCTGTGCTGCGCGGAACGTTTTGGCAAGTGACACCGAAACGCGGGTTCTTGTGGGGTTCAGGTTTCAAACCGCGCCTCCGCACCTACGACGGCTCGGAAGTTCCGCAACCGCTCTGCATTGATATTCAGCACGGTGAAGCCGACGTGAATCAAGTTGCCAAGGACATCTTCGGACTCACCAAGCTCAACTACAACAACTGCAAGCTTGGCGAAAATCAGCCCGTCACCATTCGCTTTTCGAGTGAGGTTGGAGAAATCCTTGTCAGCAATCGCACCGTCAAGAACCACAAACCGAACTTCAAGTATTATATTTGACCGTTGAGCGGACGCGCGGATTGCGATTTAATCATTTGACCGAGTTCACGGAAAATTTTACCGCGAGTTGAATTTGAAAAGTTTTGCCCAAGTTGAATTGAGTTATCGCCGACCTCATCGCTACGACGTGGCCTTCAGCATCGGCGACGGCTTGCGTCCCGGTTCAATCGCGGATGCGAACGACCAAGCGCAATTCGGCGAACTCGAAGTGCAGGGCGAACTCACCAAACGCGCGTGGGCCAAAGGCGTGCAAGTGATGAACGAAGGTCCAGGCCACGTGCCCATGCACATGATCGAGGAAAACATGGCCAAGCAACTCGAGTGGTGCAGCGAAGCGCCGTTCTACACGCTCGGACCGCTCACCACCGACATCGCGCCCGGCTACGACCACATCACCAGCGGCATCGGCGCGGCGATGATCGGCTGGTATGGTTGCGCGATGCTCTGCTACGTCACGCCCAAGGAACACCTCGGCCTGCCGAACAAGAAAGACGTGAAAGACGGCGTCATCGCCTACAAGATCGCCGCGCACGCCGCCGACCTCGCCAAAGGCCATCCCGGCGCGCAATACCGCGACAACGCGTTGAGCAAGGCGCGCTTTGAATTCCGCTGGGAAGATCAATTCAACCTCAGCCTCGACCCCGTGACCGCGCGCGAATTCCACGACGAAACGCTGCCGCAGGAAGGCGCAAAGACCGCGCACTTCTGCTCCATGTGCGGCCCGCACTTCTGCTCGATGAAGATCACCGAAGACGTCCGCAAATACGCCGCCGAACAAGGCATCGCCGAGGAAGAGGCGTTAAAGAAGGGGATGGAAGAAAAGTCCCGTGAGTTCACGGAGAAAGGCAGCGAGCTTTACGCGAAGGCGTGAATCATGCCCACACGGTCGCCAACGATTTACCTGATCGCCGGTTGCAACGGTGCGGGCAAGACCACGTTCGCCAAGGAGTTTCTGCCCAAGGAGGTGAAGTGCCTGCGCTTTCTTAACGCCGATGAAATTGCGCGCGGGCTTTCCCCGCTCAAGCCCAGCGCCGGGGCGCTGCGCGCCGCACGGCTGTTGCTCACCCAGGTGGATGAATGCCTGCGCCGTCGTGAGACGTTCGCCTTGGAAACCACCTTGAGCGGCAAGGCCTACATCCGGCTTTTCCAGCGGGCGCGGAAACTCGGTTACGAAATCGAACTCCATTACCTGTGGCTTTCCAGCCCCGCCCAAGCCGTCGCCCGTGTTCGACTGCGGGTAAAGCAGGGCGGGCATCACGTTCCCGCGGCGGACATTCGCCGGCGGTTCAAGCGCAGTCTTGTCCATCTGCTCGACGATTATATGCCGCTGGCGACACGCTGGGCCGTGTGGGACAGCCGCAACCTTCCGGCCAAACGGCTCGCCATTTCATCTGCCCATGATATTGATGCCTTGAGAAAAGTGATTCGCCCATGAAGACAAACGGACACGCCCGAAAATCCACGAAGACTCCGCCCTTTGTATTGCGCGCTGAGCGCGCGTTGCGCCGTGCGGCCAAGAATGTTGAGACACAAAGCCGGGCCTTGAAGCTGCCAGTGGTGGTCTGGCAGGACGGCAAGGTGGTGGAGAGGCCGGCGTGAGACCAAGCGGCAACTTCCTCGGCTGGCGCGGCCAGTTTCCGCCGGAGTTCGTCGCGTAGCCTCCGAACGCAAATGAAACAGACGCTCGCCATCATTGAGAAACTGCACGCGGACGGCGTCATCGGCCCGTATGCAATCGGTGGCGCGGTCGGGGCGACATTTTATCTGGAGCCGGTCGCCACACTGGATGTGGATGTGTTCGTCTTGTTCGAGCCAGCGCCGTTGATCCTCACGCTGTCGCCCATCTACGAAGCCTGTGCGAAGTTCGGCTATCCTGCGGAAGGCGAGGCGATTCAGATCGAGGGATGGCCGGTGCAGTTTCTCCCCGCCGAACAGCCGCTACTCGCCGAAGCGGTGTGCGAGGCGGTGCTGCGCGAATCGGATGGACTGAAGACGCGCGTGATGACGGCCGAGCATCTGATGGCGATTGCGCTGAAGACTGGCCGGGCCAAGGACCACGCGCGGTTGGTGATGTTTGTCGAGGCGGGCGTCGCGGACATGGAGCGTCTGCGCCAGATTCTCGTGCGCCACTCGCTGCTTGAGCAGTGGGCGAAGTTTGAGCGAAGATTTCTAGAGCCGTGAGCACCGTCTTTCAGCAAATCGTGAAATCGAAGGAAGCCGAGCGCCGGCGTCTGCGGGAGCTTCCGTGGCCGGAGAAGCTCGAAATGCTCGTCAAGCTGCGGGAGCGGCAGCTTTTGCTCGGGTCCATGAAACCGAATCGCACAAAACCACATCCGGCGTGAACACCGACGTGCAGGCGTTGTCACTCAAGCAAAGGGCCGAGTTGCTGGCCGCGTTGAAAGCCCGGTTTGACGCGAACAAGGCCCGTCACCCGGGTTTGGTGTGGACCAAGGGGCAGGCGCGGTTGGAGGCCAAGCCGGACAAGCTGTGGTCGCTCGCGGAAATGGAACGTACTGGCGGCGAACCGGATGTGGTCGGCCACGACAGAAAGACGGGCGAATACGTCTTCTTTGATTGTTCCGCGGAAACTCCGAAAGGCCGCACCAGTGTTTGTTACGACCGCGAAGGGCTGGAATCGCGCAAGGAACCCAAACCGAAAACCACCGCCATGGAGATGGCCGCAGCCACGGGCATCGAGCTGTTGACGGAGGAGGAATACTTCGCGCTGCAAAAGCTGGGCGAGTTTGATCTGAAGACATCGTCCTGGGTCGCCACCCCGGCGGACATCCGCGAACGCGGCGGCGCGTTGTATGGGGAAGCTCGCTACGGTCGCATCTTCATCGGCTGCAATGGCGCGCAGTCTTACTATGCGGTGCGCGGCTTTCGGGGAGTGTTGCGGGTCTGAATGGCGACGCGAATTGCGCGAACTCAAGCCAATTCAAATCGCGACAGTTCGCTCAACTTGGGTGCGTTGCAGACAACCTCCGCTTGAAACCGGTCGGCTCCAAGCGGAGGTGTGAGAATCTCCAACGGTCTGCTATTACTTCGTGATGCTCTTGGAGAGGACGCTTCCGGCGGCATCAAATACATAACCGGACTTGCTCACACTGGTCACTGTCAGGGTGTAGGTGCCACGCGCCCCGGACACGCTGAATTGGGCGCGCCCGGCGGAATCCGTCACGCTGGTGGAGGTCCTGGTGGTGCCGCCCGGCAGCGTCCAGAGAACGGACACGCTCGCGTTGCGGACGGCGGCTCCGGCGGCATTCTTGACATATACCGTGCCGGTGATCGTCGCCTTCGAGCTCTGCACTCTTCCGCTCAAGGCGATGCTGCTGACCTTCAGGCTCGCGGCGGGGCTGGCGACGTTCACGGAAATTTCCGCGCGCTTCCAATTCCTGACGCCGTCGGTCGCCACCGCCCAAACCGTATAAGTGGCAGGGGTGAGTCCACGCGTATCCCAGTTGACGGCGAGGTTGCCGGTGGCGGCGGAGCCAAGAATGATATCCTGTCCTAGGTATTGGTTCCAGTAACCAATCTCGAGAATCTCCACGCCGACGTTGTCGGTCGCCTGGGCGGAAACGGAGACGATGCCGGAGATGTTGGCACCGTTGGCGGGCGTCACGATGGCAACCACCGGCGGCGTGGTGTCGAGCGGGGTGGCGGGCGAAGTAGCAGTGGCGATGGCCGACCACGGGCCCGGCCCGGCCACGCCCACGGCGCGGACGCGGTAGTCGTAAGTCGTCGCGGGCGCGACGGTCGTGTCCTGGTGGAACGTGGACATGCCGGGCGGCACCAATGGCACGGGCGTCCATGCGGCCTGGCCGGAGATGCTCCGTTCGAGTTCGTAGGTGCGGGTCAACTGCACGTCGCCGTTGTTCCACGCGAGGTTGATGGACATGTAAGGCTCGGACGATGTCGGGGGGTGCGGCGTTGCGGTCAGGCCGGTGGGGGCGGCCGGCGGGGAGAGTTGACCCGCGGGAGTGAGCAGCACGGCGCCGGACTGCGCCGTGATGGTGTTTCGGCCGAAGGTGGCAACGACGATCTGATCGTTGAGCAAACAGCCATTGCCAGTGATGGTCCAACCAGCCGCCGCAGTCGCAGGGTCCAGCAAGCTGCCCAGGGCGTACTGGCCGAGGCCGTCGAAATAAATGCCGGCCCCCAGTTCGCCCCAGCCAAGATCGCCGAGGTTGTTGATATCGGTGCCCACCGTGTATTTGCTGGTGCCGGAAATGAACTCCCAGCCCGAACCGGGCGTGTAAAGAAAGACCGAGGCGATGTTCAGCGAACTGGAGCGCAACGTGGCGTTGCCGAGAATCTGGCCGGCATTGTTGATGGCCACGCCGCCGACGGCGTTGTAATTCGCCGGCCCGCTCAAACCCACGTCGGTCACCGTGGCCGTCGCCAGATCGAAGGTCTGCGTGCCGGAGAGAATCACGCCGTGGTCGTTGATGTCATTCGGAGTCGCGAACCAGCCGTAACTGGCGTTGAGATCCACCAAGCCACCGGCATCGGTGTAAAGCCAGCCGAACCCAAACGGCGTGCCGAGGATGCCGGCCCGCGCGCCGACGACTTGGCCGAGGATGTTGACGCCCGTGGCGTAGTTGGCCAACTCCCCGGGCAGCAGCGGGATCACGTCAATCACATAGCCCGCGCCATTCGGCGTCCAACGAATTGCCCGGCGTCCGGTGGCCATGTTGGCCACGCCGACGATCACTCCGGAATCATTGAGGTCGGTCGGAAAGGCGCCCGTCGCGCCGGCCGGCAAGGGGAGCGTGGTCCACGCGCCCCCGGCCACGCTGACCAACGGGGTTTGAACTCCGGTGGTGGGGCTGGTGCGCAGGCCCACGACGGTGTTGACATTGTTGAGGGCGACGACCGAGCCGTCGCCAATGAACTGAAGCGTGTAGCTCGGCGGCCCGTCGGCGGCGTTGACGGAGGAGACGACGGCGAGGGCAATCAGAGCCAGAAGACTCACGATGGACAGCATTCTTTTCATAGGTATTCGGTGGTTGCAGGGACACCAGACAGCGGCATCCTAGCACCGACGACGAGTCGGCGTCTGTGACTTAGTCACAGCGAAACCGGGAGGTGCGCACAGGAGCTGGTCGGGGCGCTTCACCCGGATGCGACCGCGCCCCAGGACAATTGCACCTTGTTGGGCGAACGATGCCAGCAGCCGGCTTACAACTTCCCGGGCGGTGCCAAGTTCGGAGGCAATCTCCTCGTGGGTGGTGACAATCTGGGCATTCTCTGTGGCCCGCTGCCGGAGATACTCGGCAAGCCGTTGATCCATTTTGCGAAAGGCGATCTCTTCCACGAGCGTCATCACATCCATCAACCGTTGTCCCATCGCGTCAAAGACAAAGGCCCGGAATATTTCGCTGGATCGAATCCAGGCGCGGACCACATCTCCCGGCAGTAGCACGGCGGTTACGGCACCCTCGGCTTGCGCGGAGGCGCAGGTTTCGCGATTCAAGAAGACGCTGAGCAGATTGACCAGACAGGTTTCGCCCGCGCGCACGTGGTAGAGGGTGATTTCACGCCCGCTCTCGCCAACCCGATAGACGCGGATGCTGCCCGTCCCGACGAGCCCAAACCGATCCATCCTTTGTCCCTGGCGGTAAAACCAAGCCCGGCTCGGCAACTTGGTCAGGCGTGCGGTTTCCAGCGCATGGGCGCGTTGCGCTGCCGGAAGCTGCCGGAAGAAATCGAACTGGTTCAAAATGTCGGTTGTGTTCATCGCCATCTCCCGCCGTCTCCACGAACGGCACAGGCTCGGTGGTTGCTCGCGCGCATGTTGCGAATTATGAGCCAACGGGAGGCAGGCTTCAAGATGGCAGGACGGACGCTCGCAACCGGCCCGAACTGGCTTCGGATTCCAGCCCCAGCAAAAGGGTCGCGTGGAATCCGCGGTGGCTTAGGTGAAGAAAAACTTCCTGACCGGCCTGGAGATTCCCAGCCTCGCCGCGGTCAATCACGGCGTGCGTCACTGGCTCGAACACGTCGTCCATGTGCGGCGCCACGCCGAAACCCGCCAGACGCCCATGGAGTTGTTCGGGCACGAAGTTCCCCAACTGCGGCCGGCCAACCTCCAACCCTGCCAGGCATCGCTTCGTTGACGAGCGGGCGGATGCCTTCGGCGACGCCGGTGTGGCCTTGCTCGGTCAGGAGTTGCAGGACGTGGTTCAAGAGATCAGGACCGGTGGGTGGGCCATGTGTTTATTGGCCCAACTGGGTCTGGAACTGGCTGCCGAAGACGGGTGAGAAAACAGGGCAGAACACCGGGATTTTTAAAACGCAACAACTTGACGCCCAGCAACCGCTCCTCTCCGGCTAACGAGGTGAACTGATTCATGACGCGTTTGTCCAGATTCAATTTTACTGGATGGATGTGCAGTGAATCTGGCGTCCCGTTGATTCGAGAAGGCAACTTTTGGGTTAAATATACGTAGAAGTACGGGGTGAAATTCTGATGTTTTTTACACTTGCTCTGTTTGGGTTCGTTCACTATGAATATTGCCACTGTTTAAGAGTGGATTCGGTTCTGATGAAGAAAGACGGTCTTCTCTAAAGTTGTTGACCGGCTAATTGAAATTCAAATCTGGAGTTTCGCCCCGGTCGGTTGGGTTGGGGCTGCGGCGGAGTATGTGGCTCCGGTTTAATAATTCAGAAATCAATTGAAGAAGTGCCAAGGATGGGCCTTTCCCGGCGTGTAAATGCCGATATTAAATATGAAAGGAAATCTATGAAGACGGTGTGCTCTTGTCGCGAAAGCCGGTCACAACCGGCTGGCGCGGGTAGTTGTGTGGCTGGCCATGAATCGAGATCATGGCTGTGTGAGTGTCCGCCGACGAAAGCGCTTCGTTGTGCGGGTTTGGTGCAATGTCTGGAGCAGAGCGGCGGGCGGATTCAGCAACTGATCGTGCCGGAGCTGGCCCCGCGTTGGAAGCGCTGGCTCGATTTGGTCTGCATTTCACTGCTGGCACCAGTTTGGGTGCCGTTGATTCTGGTCTTGGCGGCGTTGATCAAGTGTGTCTCGCGCGGCCCGGTGTTCTTCCGTCAGGAGCGCATCGGTTTCCGCGGTGAACGCTTTACCATCCTCAAGTTCCGCACCATGCAGGTGAATGCCGACACCGTGGTTCATCAGGACTATTTCAAGGATTTGGTCAACTCCGGGCGGCAGATGGCCAAACTGGATTCAGCCGGCGACAAACGCCTGATTCCCTGCGGCGGCTTCCTGCGTTCTGCGGGGTTGGACGAACTTCCGCAGCTTCTGAATGTGCTGCGCGGCGAGATGAGCCTGGTCGGCCCGCGTCCCTGCACGCCCCACGAAGCCTCGCTCTATGCCGAGTGGCAGAAAAAGCGCTTTTCGGTGCTCCCCGGCCTGACCGGCCTGTGGCAGGTTCGAGGGAAGAACAAGACCACGTTCCACCAGATGATTTGCCTCGATATTTACTACGCCACTTCCATGCATTTGCGGATGGATTTGGAGATAATGGTGCGGACGGTCCAGCCCATTTGGCAACAGGTGAAGGAGTTCATCACCTTGCGCCGGCGCCGTGTGGCCGCGGAACGTGCTTTGGCGGCTCCCGTCGAGCCAAAGCCGGAGCCAATGTTGGTCTTGGCCGAGCAGCCGTGGGGCAAATGAGTATCGGGATCCCTTTCGGCCTCAGATTGCGCAAAATAAGGAATTGATCTAAATGAAGCGCCAACGAAGTCCGATAGCTCGGAAGGAAATGAACATGAAAAATCCAATTTCTCTGGGAGTGGTCGGGTGCGGTTATTGGGGGCCAAACCTGATTCGTAATTTTCGTTCCCTGCCCGACTGCCGGCTCAAGGCGATTTGCGATCTCAATACCAGCCGGCTGAAGCACCTGCATTCGCTTTATCCGGAAGTCGAGGGTCTCACCGATTACGATCACCTGCTCAACGGCGTTGGCGTGGATGCCATCGTCATCGCCACGTCGGTTCGCTTTCACTACGACATGGCCAAGAAGAGTCTCCTGGCCGGGAAACATACCTTTATCGAGAAGCCCATGGCCAGTTCGTCGGCCGAGTGCGACGAGTTGGTGGATCTGGCGAAGAAGAAGGGGTTGGTCCTCATGGTGGGGCACACCTTCCTCTACAGTCCGTCTGTCCGGGCCATCAAGAAGATCGTTGAGGATGGCGACATCGGTGATATCCAGTACATCGCCTCGCGCCGGCTCAACCTGGGCCTCTTTCAGAAGGACATCAACGTCACCTGGGACCTCGCTCCGCACGACATCTCCATCATCCTCCACATCATGGAGGACAGCCCCGTGAGCGTGAACTGCGTGGGCAGTTCGCACGTCACCCGCGGCATCGAGGATGTGACCAATCTCTACATGACCTTCAGCAAGCGGCGCTGCGCCATGGTCACCAATAGCTGGCTCGACCCGCGCAAGGTCCGCGAGATGACCATCGTCGGCAGCCGCCGCATGATTGTTTACGATGACGTCCAGCCGAATGAGAAAATCCGCATCTACGATGCGCGCGTCGAGACGCCCCCGCATTACGACACCTTTGCGGAATTCCAGTACGCCTATCACTACGGCGACATTTACTCCCCCTTCATCAAGCAGGAGGAGCCGCTCAAGATCGAATGCCAGCATTTCCTCGATTGCATCAACACTGGCTCCACCCCGATCAGCCACGGAGGGCAGGGCAGGGATTTGGTCCGTATTCTCGAGGCCGCTTCCGCTTCCGTGAAGAATCAGGGCCAGGTGGTCAGCCTGCAACCGTCGGATCCGCTTTCCGCCTCGCCAGCCATCAAGGCTCCCGCCGGTGAAGCCCCGGAGGCCAGCGGTCCGTCCAATGGCCGTGGTAATGGCAATGGCCGTCCCGCCACTCCTCCAAAGAAAGCGGCGGGTCGCGTTCCAGTCTGATGACGCCATGAGCCAGCAGGAACCGCCATACCGCCTGATCGCCCCCGATGTCAGGTTGGGGAAGAACGTCCGCATCTTCTCCTTCACCAACCTCTACGGATGCGAGGTGGGCGACGACTCCAAGATCGGAACCTTCGTCGAGATCCAGAAGGGTGCCCGTGTCGGCCGCCGCTGCAAAATCTCCAGCCACTCCTTCCTGTGCGAGGGAGTCACCATCGAGGATGACGTGTTCATCGGCCACAACGTCACCTTCATCAACGACCTTTACCCTCGCGCCACCAATGTCGGCGGGGTGCTGCAGACCGAGGCCGACTGGGCGGTGGTGCCCACCACGGTGAAACGCGGCGCCTCGATCGGTTCCAGCGTCACCATCCTGTGCGGCGTCACCATTGGCGAAGGCGCCCTCGTCGGTGCGGGCAGCGTCGTCACGAGCGATGTGCCGCCGCGCGGCGTGGTGGCTGGCAATCCCGCCCGGGTCATTCGCATTCTCGAAGAAACCAAAACCTCCTGAAACCAGATTATGGGTGTTCCCTTCCTTGACCTCAAAGCGCAGCATGAGCCGCTCAAAAAAGAAATCCTGGCGGCCATCGAAAAGGTGATCGACGCCAACGCCTTTGCCGGCGGTCCGTACGTCGCCAGATTCGAAGAGGAGTTTGCCGCCTTCTGCCGCGTGCCCTACGCGGTTGGGGTGGCCAACGGCACCGACGCCCTCTGGTTTGCCCTGCTCGCGCTGGGCATGGAACCGGGCGATGAGGTAATCACCGTTCCAGGCACCTTCCTCGCCACCGCCGAGGCCATCACCTATTGCGGCGCGCGCCCGGTGTTTGTCGATATCGACGAGGAAACCTACACCATGGATCCGGCCGGTCTCGAGGCCGCCATCACCCCGCGAACCAAAGCCATCATCCCGGTCCATCTGTTCGGTCAAATGGCCGACATGGATCCGATCATGGCGATTGCCCGCCGTCACAACCTGCCCGTGGTCGAGGACGCCTGTCAGGCGCATGGCGCGGAATACCAGGGCGCCACCGCCGGCTCGATGGGTGCTGCGGGTTGCTTCAGCTTTTATCCCGGCAAAAACCTCGGCGCTTTCGGCGAGGCAGGCGGCATCATCACCTCGAACGAGGAACTCCTGCGCAAGATGCGCATGCTTCGTGACCACGGTCAGAGCAAGAAGTATCATCACGCCGTCGTCGGCTGGAATGGTCGCATGGACGGCATCCAGGGCGCCGTGCTCTCGATCAAACTGCGCCATTTGGCCAAAGCCAACGAAGCCCGCCGGCGCAATGCCGCCCTCTACCAGTCGCTGCTGGCCAGCGAGGAGGGTGTCATTATTCCTCAGGAAGCCGCCGGCCGCCGCCACGTCTTCCATGTCTATGCCACCCGGGTCAAGAACCGCGACGCTGTCCTGCAGGAGATGGAGCAGCGCGGCGTTCACTGTGGCATTCATTACCCGATTCCCGTCCATTTGCAGGAAGCCTATCGCCATCTCGGTTACCAGCGCGGGGCCTTCCCGGTGGCGGAACGTTGCGCCAATGAATTTCTCTCTCTGCCCATGTTCCCCGAATTGACTCCCGGGCAGATTGAGACGGTCGTCACCGAATTGCGCGCCTGTGTCTCGCGGAATTCAGCGCGGGTCAGCGTCGCTGCCGCTTGATCCATCCAGAAACGAAGTGATTTCTACGAGCCAGCCAAAGCCAGTGTCCGCGAAGTGGGAAAAAGTCGATCCCTCGACCGTTCCTGGATGGGACGATCTGGTCATCTCCCATGCTGGCTGCTCGTTTTTTCACGGAGCTGCCTGGTCTCGGGTGTTGCGCGATACCTATGGCGCCCAACCGCTTTACTGGGTTCGGCGCGGAGAGTATCGTCTCCGGGACTTGCTGCCGGTCATGGAGATCAAGTCCGCCCTCGCCGGTTGTCGCGCCGTCTCGCTCCCGTTTACCGACGAATGCGGTCCTCTCCTCGATGAGGACACCAACCCGCGCGACCTGTGGCCGCAGATCCAGCACGAAGGCCTCCGTCAGGGGTGGCGTTTCTGGGAGGGCCGGGGCGATTGGCGGGTGGCTCCCCCGTCCGTCTCGTATTGGGGCCATCAACTCCAGATCGAGCGCGAACCCGGGCTGAACTTTGTCGCCTTCGATCCTTCGCTCCGTCGCGCCATCCGGAAAGCCGAAAAAGCGGGACTCACCGTCGCGGTGGCAACCACTCCCGAAGCCATGCGCACCTTCTTCGCGCTGCATTGCCAGACCCGTCGCAAGCACGGCTTGCCGCCGCAACCGGTGGAGTTCTTCGAGCGCATCCAGCAACATGTCATGGCGCCTGGCCAGGGGATGGTGGTTATTGCGTCGCTGGGGGATCGCCCCGTGGCCGCGGCCGTGTTTTTCATCATGGGAACGCGGGCGACATATAAATTCGGCGCCTCGGCCACCGATTGTCTGTCCCTGCGTGGCAACAACCTGGTCATGTGGGAGGCCATTCGCGAACTCTCCCGTCGTGGCGTGGAGAGCCTCAATTTCGGTCGGACCTCGAAAGACAACGAGGGCCTTCGCCGCTACAAGGCAGGATTCGGAACCGTGGAACGCGAGATTGCCGTCTGTCGTTATGACTTTCGCGCGCGGGCGTTTGTGCCGGGACGGGATCGCGCCCATGGTTGGCATAACCGGGTGTTCCGCCTTCTGCCGCTGCCATTGCTGCGACTGGCGGGTCGGCTCCTCTATCCCCATCTTACGTAAAATGATCAGCGAACACGCCATATCAATCAACACGAACGCATGTGCAGGTAGGGCACGTCTGTCCCAGCGCGCCGTTGTCGGAGGGGCGGAAGTCGCGGCGCGTTGGGACAGACGCGCCCTACCCCTTTGGGCTGCCACCCTGGGGCGGGAACCCTCGCCACGACTCATGCCAAACGGCCGTAGCAGGGGCGTTGACTCCGCATGTTTTCGGCGTCGTTCTGTCAAGCGGAACCTGCCCCGACCCGCTGGTGGAGGATTCAAGCTATGACCAACAAAGCGCCAGGCAAACCGGCCCCCGAGGGCGGTGGGCTTAACCTCGGCGAGATTTACTACGTCCTGTTTCGCCGCAAGTGGCTCATTCTGCTCCTGTCTTTGGCGGGCATCGGCGTTGCGGCGTGGTTACGCATTTCCACGCCCCCGACCTACCAGTCGGAGGCGAAATTGCTTGTCCGGTATATCCTTGAAACCAAGGGATTCGAGCCGGGGACGGGTGGCGATCAGGCGCGTTCGCCGGATTCGGGCGGGGCGTCCATCATCAACTCCGAAATCGAAATCCTCACCAGTCAGGATATCGCGCGGCAGGTGGCTGAGAGTGTTGGACCCGATAAGATCCTTCCAAAAGGTTTCGAGAATCCAAATCCGGACGCCGCTGCGGTGCTGATCGGTCGCAACCTGCTGGTAACCTCCCAGAGATACAACAGCGTCATTCAGATCGCCTTTCAGCATACCGATGCGGGAATTGCCCAGCAGGTTCTGCAACAACTCGTCAAGGCTTACCTCGAAACACACATCAAATTTCATCGAGGGGGCGTTGTCAGCGACTACCTCACGCAGCAACGGGATAAGTACCGCGCGGATCTGGCCAAAACCGAGGACGAATTGCGCACGTTGATGCAGGGAAACAGCATGATTTCCGTCGAGGAACGGCGCGGGGCTTTGCTGGACGAGGTTTTCCGGCTGCGTCAGGAGTTGCACACCTTTGAAGCGGAATTGGTCGAGCGCCAGACCCTGCTCAAATCCCTGCACGTCGATGCGGGCAGCCTGCCCGCCACCAATGAGATCGTCGTCAAGCAGGAGGTTCCGGCCGAGAAGATGGAGGAATACCGCGGCGTGGTTCTCCAGCTCGATGCCTTCCGCAAACGCGAGCGCGATCTTCTAACCCAGTTTACCGAGGGCAACTCCATGGTCAAAAAGACCCGCCAGTTGGTGGCCGAGACCGAGCAGGCCAAAATTAAGCTGGAGCAGGAGTTTCCCGCCTTGAAACGGGTCAATGTCGAAACAGCGTCCACCAGGCCCGAAAAAACCGTGGATCTTTCCACGGAGGTGGCCCGCACTTCCGCCCTGCTGGCCAAGGTTGAACTGCGCCGAAAACAGTTGGCGGTGGCGCAGACGAACCTCACCAACATCGAACTGCTCGAGCCGCGCATCAAACGCTTGCAGGACCAGCGCGAACAGGAGTCCGCCAACCTGCGGGGTGTTCAGGCGAGTCTGGATCGCTCCACGGGAGACACTACCGTGGGAGCGAGCGGCATCTCCAACATCTCCGTGGTTCAGAAACCCATCCCGGGCATGCCGACGACTTCGAAGCTGATGAAGAAGATTGGCATGGCTCTGGCCGCGGGAATCGGCGGTGGCATTGGCTTGGCCTTTCTCATCGAATTGATCCTCCGCCAATCCATCCGGCATGCCAGCCAGGTCGAAAAGAAGCTGGGGCTGCCCTTGTTCCTCTCCATCCCCAAATTCGGTCGCAACGGTTCATCCCGTTCCCGCCGCGCTCAGCGCACACAAGCGTTTCGCCGCAACGGTGCGGGTTCTGCCGGGGGGGCTGCCGCAGATGCCGGTTCGGCGCCGGCGGCTGGAGGCGTTGTCGCCGCCGTTTCATCGGGCGGCGCGGATCTGGCCGTCGCGCCGTGGGATGGCTCCGACCAGTTGCGCTCGTATTACGAGGCCTTGCGCGATCGATTGATCACCTTCTTCGAGGTCCGCAACATGACGCACAAGCCCAAGCTGGTGGCGGTCACCGGTTGTTCCAAGGGTGCGGGCGTCTCCTCCGTGGCGGCCGGGCTTGCTGCCACCCTCTCCGAAACGGGCGATGGCAATGTCCTTCTCGTGGACATGAACCTTGAACACGGGGCGGCGCATCCCTTCTACCGGGGCAAACCGGCCGCCGGCCTTACCGATGCTTTGGATGCCGGGGATCGCCAGCCGGCCCAGGTACAGGATAATCTCTACATGGTTTCGGCCAGTGTCATGAACGACCTCCTGCCCAAGGCATTGCCAAAGCGTTTTGCCAGCCTCGTGCCCCGCTTCAAGGCCAGCGACTACGACTACATCATTTTCGATATGCCTCCGGTGACGCAGACCAGCCTCACCCCGCGCCTCTCCAGCTACATGGACATGGTCCTGCTGGTTATCGAGGCCGAAAAGACCAATCTGGGGGTGGCCGACAAGGCAGTCGAGCTCCTGCGTGAATCGCGCGCCAACGTCGCGGCGGTCATCAACCGTAAACGCAAATACGTCCCCTCGTGGCTGCTGGAAGAATTCTGATGTCAGCAAGTTCTCACCAGAATCCTCAAGGTAGGGCAGGCTGTCCTCAGCGCGCCGTCGGTTTCGCATGGAGAAATTGGATTGCCCTGGCGGGCATCGAGCTTACGGCATGGATAAATTGAGATTTTGTCTCGGTAACAATGCATGGATGCTTTGATTTCGGAAAACCACTTGTTGAGCCATGGGTGGCAGACCGCTTTGGAGTGCGATGACTCGTCACCGCTTTTCCCCCCGCGCGACTCGTTGCGCGCCGGTCCATCCCCCTCAATCCGCAATTCATCGTGTAGCAGCCGACGTGAGGAGGCTCCATTCAGAATTTGGGATTCAAAACTCAGAATCCGACGCGCGTGTCGCTCCTGCGGCCGGCCCTAATCTAGCTCTGGACGACAATGATGAAAGTTCGCGCACGGACGACAAGAATTTGGAGTGCGGTGACTTGTCACCGCTTTCACCGCATTGGCGACTTGTCGCCAATGCAGGACCGCGTCCAGCGGCTCGGGACAACAACCAAACGCCCTTTCGCGTGCAACGGCGACAAGCCGCCTGCGCGAAAGCGTCGAGAACTCGCCGCACTCCACAGACTGTGGTTCCGGCGTAACCCACGCCAGGTCCATCCGTGTTTATCCGTGGTTGCCCCTTGAGTTTGTTAGAGATTCTAAGCCGTATCCATGCGGTAGCCTGGGGAGCGCACGCGGCCCGCGTGCAGTCGTCGCCGGCCCGGCGGCGACTTTGTGGCTCACTCATTTGCCTCACCGAATGGTGTTCATAGAAATGATGAGGCGAGGTGCCCGGCGGGCCGCCGACGCTCCCCGGTCTGACTGCATGGATACGGCTAAGGCTCAGTTCGAATTTGCCGATAGGTCCTTCGGTCGGTGCGGGTTAGCCGCCTGGCGGTTCAGAAAATGGTCCGCAGCCAAATGAGTGAGTGTCGCCTGGTGACGGTTTTCGGCAGGCCTGCCGGAGAACGCCAAGGGCGGCAGCTTGCCTTTACCGCCTCCCGTAACGCCGATGCTCCGGCCGGCCCAGAAGCGCGCCAGGGAAAGTAGCACAGCCGTCCCGGCTGCATCCCAAGGTCTTCCAACTGAATCATCAGCACATTGATTAGTAATCAACAACTTATGAAAACCGGCGTTCTGAGCATACTGACAAGACCTTGGGATGGGCTACCAGAAGACGCTTGGTCCCAACCCTCACGGGTAGGGCGCGTCTGTCCCCAGCGCGCCGTCGGGTTGGCCGGGCGTGGTTCGCGGCGCGCTGGGACAGACGCGCCCGACCCAGTCCGGATGTCGTCCATCCCACTGCCTGGGTAGTATGTGCGCCTTTTTGTGGCCAAATCAGTTTGGTTCTTCCGTCGCCAACGGCGATGGAGTTGCTGCCCTCTGACCACCGTCCTCTGATTTCTGCCATCCCTGCACTTTGGCCCTCTGCCGGTTGCGGCTCGCGAATCAGCGAACGGACGCCGGATCTCCGACCTCTGACCTCCGACCTCTGATTTCCGTCCTTCGCCCCCAAGATGCTCCTCCGGCGCCTCTACTACCGCCTCAAGCCGGTCATGCCCTACGCCGTCCGGCTTGAGTTCCGCCGCTGGCGTGCCCGGCGCCTCCAAGATCAGTGCCGCGGGGTCTGGCCGGTTGACGAAGCGGCGGCGCAAAAGCCCGCCGGCTGGCCAGGCTGGCCCGGGGGCAAACGCTTCGCCTTCGTCCTCACTCATGATGTTGAATCTCAGGCTGGCGTCAGCAAGGTCCGGGCACTGGCCGAGGCCGAAATGCAGTTGGGATTCCGCTCCTCCTTCAACTTCATCCCCGAGGGCGGGTATCAGGTTCCCGCCGAGCTTCTTGCCTGGCTCTCGGCCAATGGCTTCGAGGTTGGGGTCCACGACCTCCAGCACGATGGCAAGCTGTATCAATCCCTCGATGGATTTCGGAACCGTGCCCTTCGCATCAATCAGTATGTCAGGCAATGGAACGCTGCCGGCTTCCGCTCCGCATTCATGTTTCATCGTCTCGACTGGCTGCACCACCTCGACGTGGCCTACGACGCATCCACCTTCGACACCGACCCCTTCGAACCGCAGCCCGATGGTGTCGGCACCATCTTCCCCTTCTGGATCCCCGCCCCGCCCATTCCGCATTCCGCAAACGCCTCCCTCTCCGCTGGGGGACTTGAGTCGCTTGGGAAGCGACGAAAGGAATTCGACATGGGCGAAGCCCCACCGAGGGCCGAGGGAGTGGGCGCGACCGAGTCATTGGGCCGGGGTGAGGTGGTTTCTGGAACCCTAATCGCTCATCCTTCCCGCAAGGGCTACGTCGAACTCCCCTATACCCTTCCGCAGGATTTCACCCTCTTTGCCGTTCTTCAGTCCACGTCCCCGGAAGTGTGGCTGCGCAAATTTGATTGGGTTGCCGGCCGCGGCGGCATGGCCCTGCTCAATGTTCATCCGGACTATGTTCAGTTCCCCGGCGAAAGCTCAGCGGATTGGAAGTATCCCCTGGATTACTACACGACCCTGCTCCGGCACGCCCGGACCAGTCACCCCGATGCCTATTGGCAGCCGCTGCCCCGCGATCTGGCCCGCTGGGTGGCCGACATCAAGCCGCTGCATCCCTCGCCACCCCGGCGCCGCATCTGCATGGTCACCCATTCGTTCTACGAATCGGATAATCGCGTCATGCGCTACGCCGAAAGCCTCGCGGCCCGCGGCGATTCGGTCGATGTGCTGGCGCTTCGGCGTGAACCCGGCATTCCCGAACACGAGATTCTCAACGGCGTCAACGTCCATCGTCTCCAGTCGCGCACCGGCAAGAAGGAGCAGGGTGTCCTCGCCTTCCTGACGCCGGTGCTGGGATTCCTTTTCCGCACCGCCCGATGGATTGCGGTTCATCATCGTCGGGAAAAATTCGATCTGCTCCATGTTCACAATATCCCAGACTTCATGGTGTTTGCCGCGGGTTATCCCAGGATGACCGGAGCCCGCGTCATCCTCGATATCCACGACATCGTCCCTGAGTTCTTCGCCAGCAAGTTCTCCCGCGACAGTGATTCCATCCCCGTCAGGATGTTGCGCAGGATCGAGCGTCTTTCCGCACGGGGCGCGGACCATGTCATCATCGCCAACCATCTCTGGCTGGACAAATACACCAGCCGTTCCGCTCCGGCGGAAAAATGCTCCGTCTTCATCAACAATGTCGATGAAGGCTTGTTCCATCCCCGTCCCCGCATTCGCAAGGACGATCGGCAGGTCATCATTTTCCCGGGTGGGCTCCAGTGGCATCAGGGACTTGACCTTGGCATTGAGGCCTTCGCGCGCTTTGCGCCGCAGTTGCCCCGCGCCGAGTTTCATGTTTACGGCGATGGCAACATGAAGCCCGCCCTCGTTGCCCAGGTGAAAGCGCTGGGACTCGGCGAGCGCATTCGTTTCTTCGATCCGTTGCCGATTCGGGAAATCGCCCGGGTCATGGCTGAGGCGGATCTCGGCATCGTTCCCAAGCGCGCCGACTCCTTCGGCAACGAGGCCTACAGCACCAAAATCATGGAATTCCTCTCGCTGGGAGTTCCCGCCATAGTCTCACGCACCCGCATCGACGAGTACTATTTCAACAACGACGTCGTGCGCTTCTTTGACTCCGGCAACGTGTCTCAGTTGGCTGCGGCCATGCTGGAGGTCTTGCAGAACGCGGAACTGCGCGCCCGTCTCATCAGCAATGGCCTTGCCTATGCCCGCCAACATTGCTGGTCCACCCGCAAGGTCGAATACCTCAACTTGGTGGACCGCCTCATCACCACCGGAAAGTAGCCGTCCCGGCTGCACCTAGTGGGACGGGTTTGCAACCCGTCTCTCAGGCCGCTCGACCATCCGACGGGTTGCAAATACTGCTTGGACTGCGGGATGGCCTACAGGCGGCCACAGACATTCCCTCTCCGCGCCCGGAGGGAGGGGAGAGGGCAGGGTGAGGTGAGGGCGAGAAGCCAGGTTGCGTTCGTCCCCCCGTAGTTCATCCCATCGATTCCTCGGTAGAATTCAGAATTGCCATTCGCCAGTCACCACTTACCGCTTAAAGTGCGCCTCGACCGCTTCCTCACCCTGAACATTGCCCGCCCCCTCCGGGCGCTGATGGCCCGGTTTTCTCCATCCCCGCGCTGGGAAAAGGGCGGGGGCGGGGTGCTTCCCATTCTGATGTATCACAGTGTCTCAGCCGATCCCGAGCCGGAGTTGGGCGATTACTTCAAGCTATGCGTCTCCCCCTCACGCTTTCGCGCGCACCTGCGCTGGTTAAAGCAGCACGGCTACGTCGGCACCACCATTTCCGCCGGCCTCGCCTGGCTGAACGATGCCTCTCCCTCTCCGCCCCGGGGACTTGAGTTGCTTGGGAAGCGACGAAAGGAATTCGCCACTGGCGAAGGCCCGCGGAGGGCCGAGGGAGCGGGCGCGAGCGAGTCATTGGGCCGGGGTGAGGTGCTGCCCTCCGTCCTCCGTCCTCTGTCTTCCGACTGCCGCCCTCTGTCCTCTGGCGGAAACTCCTCCCTCTCCGCTGGGGGAGAGGGCCGGGGTGAGGTGGCGGCTGCGACGGTCAATCCTTCAGTGTCGTCGTCCTCCGCCCTCCGTCCTCTGTCCTCTCGCCCGGTCGTCCTCACCTTCGACGATGGCTTTCACGATTTCTATACCGAGGCATTGCCCATCCTGGTGGAGGAAGGCTTCTCCGCGACGGTCTATCTCCCCACCGAGTTCATCGGCGAGTCGGGGTCGCGTCGCCCCTTCCGTCCCGGTAACAGTTCATGTCCCTCAACCCTCAACTCTCAACCCGCAACCGCCCGCAACTGCCTCACCTGGGACGAAGTTGCCGAATGCCGCCGGCGCGGCATCACCTTCGGCTCGCACACCGTCTCGCATCCGAAACTCTACGAGATGGAATGGCGGGAAATCCGTCGCGAACTCAAGGAATCCCGCCAGGTGCTCGAAGATCGACTCGGGGAAACGATTGATGCCTTCTGCTACCCGTTCGCCTTTCCCGAGGCGGATCGAGCGTTTGTCGCCGGCTTTCGCGAAGTCTTGGGCGAATGTGGCTATCGGACCAACACCACCACCTGCATTGGCCGGGCTTCGGCCGCCAGCGATCTGCTCCAACTTCCCCGGCTGCCGGTGAACGACAAGGACGACGAAACCTTCTTCGCCGCGAAAATGTCCGGTGACTACGACTGGTTGGCCCGGCCGCAAACCACGATCAAGCGAATCAAGCACCGCCGCCCCTCGTCTCCGCCTGTTTTCCTCTGACCTCTGATTTCTCTCCTCCGTCCCAATGTCTCCCCGCTACATCGTCATCACCCCAGTGCGCAACGAGGCGCCGCGCTTGCTCCGCGCGATCGCCTCGATGGTCGCCCAGACGGTGCGGCCTGCGCAATGGATTCTGGTGGATGACGGCTCTACGGATGACACGGCGGGCCTGGTTGCCGCCGCCGCCGGGGAGCAGCCATGGATTACTCTCGTTCGCCGTTCCGATCGTGGTTTTCGCCAGCCGGGCACCGGGGTTATTGCTGCATTCTACGACGGCTTCTCCAGGGTTGGCCCATCCGATTGGGAATACCTCGTCAAACTGGACGGGGATCTGGAATTCGCTTCGGATTACTTTGAAAAATGCCTGCAACAATTCGGCCGCGATCCGAAGTTGGGTATTGGCGGCGGTCAGGTTTGCTCGCTGGTCGATGGGGTCCCGGTTGTCGAGGTCAAGAACGATCCCGCCTTTCACGTGCGCGGCGCCACCAAGATCTACCGCCGGGAATGCTGGGACCAGATCAGCCCGCTCCTCCAGAGCCCCGGCTGGGACACCATCGATGAGGTCAAGGCCAACATGCATGGCTGGACCACCCGCACCTTTCCTGGCATTCAGATCGTGCAGTTGAAACCAACCGGCTCGGCCGATGGCAAATGGCGCGATTGGTTCAAGAATGGCCGGGCCAACTACGTCACCGGCTATCATTTTCTGTTCATGGTCTGCAAATGCGCCCAGCGTGCCTTCCGTCGTCCCTATCTACTCGCCGGAGTCGCCTTGCTGTGTGGGTATGTTTCAGGCTATTTTCTCGGAATACCACAGGTTGAGGATCGCGCCATGATCCGCTACCTGCGTGCTCAGCAGATGAACCGTCTTCTCCTTCGGCCCAGTCTCTGGGGTTGATCGTTCGTTGGTCCCATGCCCGCTCAACTCTCCATCATCATCGTCAACTGGAAATCGAAGGATTACGTGCGGAAATGCCTCGCGAGCCTTCAGGGCCGGCTCGAAGGCATTTCCCACGAGATCATCGTTGTCGATGGTGGCTCGTTCGACGGTTGCGGCGAGATGCTGGCCCGCGAGTATCCGTCTGTGATCTTTGTTCAAAGCCCGACCAATGTGGGTTTCGCTCGCGCCAACAACCTCGGGTTCCAGCGCGCCTCCGGCGAGTTCGTCTGGTTTCTCAATCCGGATACCGAGGTCACCGGGGATGGCGTCCAGACCTTGCTCGGCTCATTTGATGGCCTTCCGGATGCCGGCCTCCTCGGCGGGAGGTTGCTCAATACTGATGGATCCTTGCAGACCAGTTGTGTTCAGGCCATCCCCACGCCCCTGAACCAGGTGCTTGATTCCGAATTCCTTCGCCGCGTCTTTCCCAATTCCCGTCTGTGGGCCACGACGGCCCTCATGACCGCCCAACGGCCAACGGTCGTTGAAGCCGTGTGCGGGGCCTGCATGATGATGCGCCGCGAGGTCTTCCGTCGCGTGGGCGGCTTCAGTTCGCACTACTTCATGTACGGCGAGGATCTCGACCTGTGTTTCAAGGTGCGCGCGGCTGGCCTGCAGGTTTATTACGTGCCGGGCGCCGCGATCGTTCACCACGGCGGCGGCAGTTCCAAGGGGGAGGGCAGCAAGTTCTCCGTCGTGATGATGCGCGAGGCCATGTATCGCTTTCTCCGGCACCATCGCGGTTGGCTGAGTGCGATGTCGTATCGCCTCGGCATGATGCTCAATGCCGGGCTGCGTCTCGTGTTGATCCTCCCTCTCCTGCTGGTTCGTTCCCGGTCGGTCGTGCAGCACGGTTCGGGATCCCTTCGGAAATGGCTCGGAATTCTTCGCTGGAGTATCGGCCTTGAATCTTGGTCCCAGCGCTGTGGCGCCCCCGCCGGGGCTGGTGCTGAGGGTAGCACAGCCGTCCCGGCTGCATCGCTCAATCCGCGCCCATCCGCGTCCATCCGCGGTTAATTTTCACGTAGTCGAAACTCCGTCCTCGGTCGCAGTTCACTGAGCACCGACCACCGACCTCTGACGTCTGTCTGACCTCTGACAAATGTGCGGCATCGCCGGCAAACTCTTCTTTGATCCCGACGCGCGAGTCGATCGTTCGCGCATCGAGACCATGCTCCATCCCATCGCCCATCGAGGTCCGGATGGCCGGGGCATTCATCTCGATGGGCCGGTCGGCCTTGGTCATTGCCGCCTCTCCATCATCGACCTCAGCACCGGCGACCAGCCGATGGCCAACGAGGACGAAAGCGTCTGGATCGTCTTCAACGGCGAGATTTACAACTTCCACGAGCTGCGCGAGCGGCTTCTTGCCCGGGGCCACATCTTCCGCTCCCGCTCGGATACCGAGGTCATCCTCCATCTTTACGAAGACCTCGGCCCCGACTGCGTCCGCGAACTGCGCGGCATGTTCGCCTTCGCCGTCTGGGATGCTCCCCGCCGCCGCCTGTTCATCGCGCGCGACCGCGTCGGCATCAAGCCGCTCTATTATTGTCAGTCGGACCGCGCCCTGTGGTTTGCCTCGGAACTCAAGGCCATCATCACCGACCCCGAAATCAGTCGCGATTTTAATCCCGTCGCGGTCCGGCGCTTCCTGTCCTTCAACTACGTTCCGGGGGAGGCAACCCTCTTCAAGCACATCCGCAAGCTGCTCCCCGGCCACCATCTCGTGGCCGAGAACGGACGCGTGGTCACCCGCCAGTATTGGGATCTTCGCTTCAACCGGGATCGTTGGACCATGTCCTTCGAGGATGCCACGGAGGAACTCAAGTCCCTGCTCGCCTCCACGGTGCGCGACCACATGATTGCCGATGTTCCGGTGGGCGTCCTCCTCAGTGGCGGCGTTGATTCCTCCGCCGTCCTCAGCTTCGCCGTTCAAAACACCGGCAAGAAGGTCAAGACCTTCACCGTGGGGTTCGATGGCGATCAGGTGGTGGACGAGCGCCCCTTCGCCCGTATGGCCGCCCAGCGCTTCGGCACCGAACACTTCGAGACCACCATCTCCGAGCGTGATTTCTGGGATTTCCTGCCCGCGTATATCTGGCACATGGAAGAACCAGTCTGCGAACCCCCGGCCGTTGCCCTCTACTATGTTTCCAAACTCGCCCGGAACCACGTCAAAGTCGTGCTGTCCGGCGAGGGCGGCGACGAAGCCTTCGCCGGCTACCCCAACTATCCCAACATGCTCAAGCTTGATCGCTTTCGCGCTGGCTTGGGACCGCTGGCTCGTCCGGCTGGCTTGGCGGCTGCGTGGCTCGGCGGGCTGATGGGAGACGAGCGCATCCAGCGTTACGGCCGCGCCACGGGTCGCCCCCTGGCGGAACATTACTTCAGCCGCACCTCCAGCCCATCGTCCTTCTTCAACCGCCCGGGTCAGCGTTTGTTCACCGATGATTTTCGGCAAAATACCGACTCGGCCTCGCCGGCAGCTTTCATGGCCGGTCTCGCCAATTCGGTGCGGGACGAGCCATTGCTGCACCAGATGCTCTATCTGGACACCAAGACCTGGCTGCCGGACGATTTGCTGGTCAAGGCCGACAAGATCACCATGGCCAATTCCATCGAACTCCGCGTGCCCCTGTTGGACCACGTGGTCTTGGAATTTGCCGCCTCGCTCCCCCCGCACTTCAAGGTGATGGGCGGCCAGACCAAACGCCTGCTCAAAGCCACCTTCGCGAAGGTTCTGCCGGAGGAAATATTGACCCGGAAAAAGGCGGGTTTCCCGGTGCCCTACGAGTCATGGCTGCGTAATGGACTGAGGCGGCAGGTCGAGGACGTGTTGCTGTCGGCGCGCGCTTCGTCCCGCGGCTGTTTTGAGAAGAAGGAGGTTCATCGCCTCCTTCAGGCCAACGCCGCCGATGGTCGCTTTTCCAAGGAGGTATTCTGCCTGCTGGCGTTGGAACTGTGGCAGGGGCGGTTTGTGGACCTGCCAGTTGATCGATCCTAAGTCCTATGGAAAATCAGTCGCCACCCGTGCGGGTTCTTTTCAGTTTTCCCAATCGATTGGGTGGACCACGCATATGCGGAATTGCATGGAATCAGGCGGACGGCTCCGCTCGCGACGGCGCGAAAGTGCATGCTTTCTCCGGTTCGTTGGAAATCCCGTTTCAGTCGGGGGTCAGGTTCACCGCCACTTTGGCGTACGGCAGGATTCGACTCCCCTATCGAATAGTCGGCCGCTCTCTCGCTTTTGCCATTCACGACTGGCGGGTGGCTCGTTGGCTTCGCGCCAAGCGGGAGGAGATTGACGTCGTTCACACCTGGCCTTTGGGGGCCCTCCGAACGCTTCAGGCTGCTCGCGCGTGCGCCATCCCAACGGTGTTGGAGCGTCCTAATGCTCATACCCAGTTCGCTTATCAGGTAGTGGAGGAGGAATGTCGCCGGCTCGGCATCACCATGCCGCCGGGCCACGAACACGCCTACAACGAGGCTTACCTTCGCAAGGAAGAGGCCGAATACCGTCTGGCCGACCGGTTGCTCTGTCCTTCCGATTTCGTTGCCCAAACCTTTCTGGACAAGGGTTTCCCGTCCGAGAAATTAGCGCGACACCAATACGGGTATGATGAGGAGGTCTTTTATCCCGGGCATCAGGATGCCCGCGATGGCCGGGGCCTGACGATGCTGTTCGCTGGCGGGTGTGCTCCGCGGAAAGGTTTGCACTACGCTCTGGAGGCTTGGGTTGCCTCCACCGCCTGTCGGAGTGGCACCTTCCTCATCGCCGGGGCATTTATTCCAGGCTACGCCGAGCGCCTCTCGAGCCTCCTGGCTCATCCCAGCGTGAAGGTGCTGGGCCACCGCAAGGATGTTCCGGACCTGATGCGCCAGAGCGACCTGTTCACGCTGCCCAGCATTGAGGAGGGGAGCGCCCTCGTAACCTCGGAAGCCCGCGCCAGCGGTTGCGTCCTTGTGGTCTCCGGAGCTTCAGGTGCCATCTGCCGCCATCAGGAGAATGCCCTCGTGCATCGTGTCCGCGATTCACAGGCTCTCACGCAGCATATCAACCTGCTGAATCAGGATCGGGCGCTTCTCTCTGGTCTGCGCTCCGCGTCGCTCGCCACCGTGAGCGACCTTACCTGGACCGCGGCCGGGCGGCGCCTCTGCTCGATCTACCGTCAGTTTGCCAAAAAGCATCACCATTCGCCCTGACACTCCTGATCGCATGAGAAACATTGTTCGCAAGCTGCGTCACTACCATTCCGTCCTGGGCTTCCGCGGAGTTGCGGCCTTCCTGGGTGCAAAGGTGTCCGGGACTCACCCCCTGTTCGAAACTGCCATCGCCGGGATCAAGCATCCTGTCTTCGTCCGCATCGCCACCACCGATGTGTCGGTTTTGGCCCAGGTTCTCGTGGAACTGCAATACGATGTGCCGCTTCCCGGTGCGCCGAAATTCATCATCGATGCGGGTGCCAACATCGGATTATCTGCGGTGTTCTTTGCCAATAAATTTCCCGCCGCCCGCATCATTGCGCTCGAGCCGGAAGACTCGAACTTCGAATTGCTTAAGAAGAATACCTCCGGCTATCCCCAGGTCACCCCGCTAAAAGGCGCTCTTTGGAACGAGCATAAACAGATCTGTCTGGTGGATCCGGGCGACGGCAACCACGGCTTCCAGACCTCGGACGGCCTCCATCCTGATGGCCGGCAGCGCGGGCTGGTTCAGGCGCTGAGCATCAATTCGTTGATGGAAAAAATGGGCGTGAACCATGTCGATTTGCTGAAGATCGATATCGAAGGTTCCGAGAAGGAGGTCTTTGAAACCTCCGCAACCTGGATTGGTAAAGTGGACGTCATCATGGCGGAATTGCATGATCATCTCAAACCCGGTTGCACGGATGCCTTTCGCGGAGCCACCAACTCCTTTCGCGGCCAGATGAGCAAGGGCGAAACAGTCATCCGTTTGCGGGAACCATCCACTACCTAGGTCCTCAGCTCGTGTCGGCCTCAGGTTCTTCTCGCCAGGTGAAACGCATTTCATCCAAGATTAGAAATGCTGCCCTACACCAATAACAGGATATCTGAACTGCCGGTTCGCGTCATGGTTAACGACAGTCCTTATCAAGTCAAGGTGCTGACTAGCTTCGCTGAATTCGAGAGTGTTCGCGATGCATGGTCTGCCCTTCAGTGGTGCCCGGAAGCGGATATTGACTTTATCTCCTTCATTGCCAGTGTTCGCCCTGAGATTGATCACCCAGTCGTCATTGTCGTCCGGAATCAGGGCCAGGTTGTTACCTTGCTCGCAGGGCGCGTTGAGGATGGCGATCTCCCAATCCGGTTTGGCTACAAGACTCTATGGCGTTTCGGAGTCCGACGGTTGACGATCTTTTACGGAGGATTCATGGGGCAGAGCACCCCGGAGATTGGTGCGATTGTGATCCAGCAGTTATTACAGTTGCTGCGTGAATACAAAGCAGACATCCTCGCTTGGAATGACGTGCGATGGAGCTCCGATTTGCATCGTTTGCTAGGTCAGATTCCTAACCGGCTTTGCCGTGATTATTTGGCTCGTCCTGTTCTGCACTGGACGATGGCTGTGCCAGCTTCGCTCGATGAGATGTTTGAGCAACGGATGGACAAAAAGCAGCGCTATTATGCCAGGAGGGCCTTGCGGATGGCCGAAAAGGCTTTTCCGGGTGCGATTCGTTATGCGGCCTACTCTGCCCCGGCAGATGTCGGGACATTGTTTGAGGACGTGCTCAAGGTGGCGAGAAAAACCTACCAGTGGGGCTTGGGGGTGGGCTTTCAAGGGACCGGGGAAGATAGAAAACGCCTTCAATTCGAGGCCGAGAAAGGTTGGCTTCGTGCTTATGTATTATACCTCAAGGCGGAGCCGGTCGCCTTTTGGATTTGCTCCGTTTACAAGGAGACGGTTTTCCTGGATTTCACCGGCTATGATCCCGCCTTCCGGAATCACGAGGTGGGGACGGCACTATTTCTCCGGATGGTTGCTGAGATGGCTGCCGAGGGCGTCAAAAGTCTCGATTTCGGCCCCGGCTCTGCATTCTATAAGGAGCGATTTGGTAGCGCGAATTTCGAGGAGGCGACAGTATGCGTCTTCCGGTTTGCCTTTCGCGCTGTCGTCATGAATGCGGTCAGGTCCCTGGCAACCGGTTCGATGAGTCTGGGTCGCGGCATGGTGCAGCGTTTGGGCGTTGAGCAGAGGCTCAAGCGTGCTTGGCGCTCTCATCTGAGCCGCACCGCCCCGGCCAAAGAGGCGCCTCCGCCTGCGCAATAGTGCGGTAATGTCGGCCGTGTCTCCTGCATGGGCTTCCCCCGTGGTAAGGCCATGCCTTGGTCGGTCTTGCGTAGCGAATTTGGCAGTCAAGTGCCGGCATTGCAATGACCACTATCGGAGCAGCTTTAACCGCCCTCATGGCATTGGGCGTGCTTCTCGGGTCACGCCGATGGGCCGCGCTCACCGTCGTGGCGGCCATTTGTTATATCACCCAGGGTCAGCAAGTCGATTTCGCCGGCTTCCACTTTACAGCCATTCGCATCGTGCTGCTGGCGGGCATTGTCCGGTGCCTTGTGCGGGGCGAGTTTAAGGGCGTGGCCTTTAATGGGATTGACAAGGCTGTGGTCGGCTACGTACTCATCGTTTTGGCGGCCTACACGGCCAGGGAGCGCACCATGGAGGCCTTTGTCTACATGCTCGGATATAGTTATGACATTGTTCTTTCATTCTTCGTGTTCCGGTTTCTTGTTACCAGCTTGGAGGAAGCCATGGTGTTTGTGCGTGGACTCGCGATTCTGATTGTCCCCTTCGCCCTCCTGATGATCGGTGAATTTTTGACCGGCAACAATGTCTTCAGGGCAATGGGGGGGCAGGGCTGGGATACGGCATACTTCCGAGAGAACCGCATCCGTTGCGTCGCCAGCTTTCGTGGACCGCACAGTGCCGGGATCTTCGGAGCTACCATGTTTCCTCTTTTTGCCAGCCTCTGGTTCGCATCGGGGAGGCGCGTCGTGGCGATTGTGGGATTGCTGGCCTCCGGAGTCATCACCGTTACTTCCAATTCCAGCGGGCCGCTTCTGGGGTTTCTGGGTGGTTTGGTGGGCCTGCTGTTTTGGCACTTTAGGAGAAATATGAAGGCAGTGCGCTGGGGAATTGTTGGATTTCTGGTTGCCTCACAGTTGGTCATGACCGCCCCCGTATGGTATCTCTTCGCCAAGATGGCCTACTTCACGGGGGGCGATGGCTGGACCCGATCCTATGTTATTGACCAGGCCGTGCGTAATGTTTCCGAATGGTGGCTGGTGGGTACGAGCAATACCAAGCAGTGGATGGGGGATCCTGATGATTCCGGCCACATGGACGTGACGAATCATTTCGTGGCTGCTGCGATCAATGGCGGCCTTCTCGCCCTGATCTTATACATCCTCATCATGGTGCGATGCTTCCGGCAGTTGGGATTGGCGGGTGCGCTGGTGAGGGACCGATCGGACGATGCCGAAAAGTTTTTGTGGTGTTTGGCGGCCGCGCTGCTGGCTCACATTATGTCTCAGTTCACTGTGTCCTATTTTGACCAAATCATGGTCATTTGGTGGGGCTTGATCGCCGTGATTTCTGGCAGCACTTCTGATTTGCTGCGCCGCCCTCCTGAGGCTGATTCCCCGCATCACGACATTGAGCCTTTGCCGGCTCGTGATTGGGATGCGATTCCGGTCTCGAGGCCGTAAGAGCCGTCCCGGTCCAATGTTGCGACGGTTGCAGTCCTTGTTCTGGGTCCTCCTGCTGGATCGTAATCCAAAGTGTTCAGGCGTGTTCACGGCCACATCTTCTCCCGGTTCCTCGATGTGCGGCAGGTCTCCCAAAAGGCGCGAAATGCGGTGAGCTTGATGATATCTTCCCGCGAATGGTGATCAGAGAGTTGAGAACGTTCCTCGACAAGCAAGCACTCGTGGATTACCCGTTAAAAGTGTTATTGGCGCATGCTTTGCTCTGTTTCTGGTTCGTGCTCATGTCGATTAATTGAATATTTCTGATTTTGAAAAACATAATTTTGTCATTGGCCACAGTGTCGATCTGCTTGAAGCGCTGTTCGGGCGAATTGTTGCTGCTTGGATTGCGAGCTTTGTTCCTCACCCTTTCCCTGATGCCAATGGCTGGACAGGCCGAGGATTTCTACGTGTCCCAGACTGGAGGCGGCGGCACCAATTCGCTTGCGTGGCTTAATGACCCTGCCAATTGGGGGCTTGGAGACGGCAGGATTTCGCCGGGCGACATCGTGCATTTGACTGGCTTGTTGACGAACCGCCTTGACATCGCAGGGAGTGGAATTTCGGGGAATCCCGTCACTATTCGCTTCGAGCCCGGCGCCAAATTCTCTGCTCCCTATTGGAATCCAGCCATCCGCGGCGCCAGTGTTCATTATTTGACGATCGACGGCGGCCTTGATGGTCGGATTGAAGCAACCGATAATGGAACTCTGCTTGGTCTCCGCAACCCCACCAAGGGAGTCTCGCTCGAACCGTGCGGAGATGGCATGGTTATCAGCAACCTCAGTATAATCAATTTATTCCAAAAGGTGGTCCTGCCTGACGGCAACCCAACGAATGCGCAACCGGATATTCGAGGCATCTGGGCCAGCGGCTCGGGCATTCAGGATTTGATGATTTGCAACAACACGATTGTCCATGCCGGCAACGCCATCACTATCAATTACAACGGGAGCTGCACTAATGTGTTGGTCCTTTCAAATTATCTTAGCGATGTATCGTTTGGCGTGTTCATAAACTGCAATGGCGCCGGCTACTCCCGCGGATTTGAGGTTTCGCGCAATGTTTGCAAGAATCTTGCTACTTACGATGGCAACTGGGGTAGCCAGTCGGGGGAGCATAACCACAATAATTTTTTGATTGTCAACTCTACCGCTGTGGCAACCAACAGGGGCTTGCGCGTAGATGGTAACGTGGCCGGTAGCAATTCCGGAAAGTGGGTTACGTCGTTAATAAAGATTACACCGGACCACGACACGTTTCGGGATGCCCTTGTGGTCAACAACCTGTTGGTAAGCGATACTGCTGAGGCTAACATCTCCAATGGCTATATCTCGGCGATGCTCACTCCGAATCTTGTCATTGCCAACAACACTCTCGCAAATGTGGCAGCAAAGGGCGCTTCTGCCATGGGGATCAAGGTTGGCAATACTACCAGTGTGCATATTTACAACAATGCTTTTCTGGGTGTAACCATGAACCTCTTCGATGACGTAAGCAGTGGCTCCGGTTCCGGTGTTGTGGCCTCCGATTACAATCGCCTGAATGGCTTGCTCCGCGACAGTGCCTTTTACGGTCACGGCGCGACTTTCCGGACTGTGGCGGATTGGGTGTCGGGCACCGGTTTCGATAAGAGAAGCACAACAAACTCGACGATGCTAAATGGACGTTATGCCCCTTTGACTAACGACCTCACCCTGCCCGGGGCTGGCACGAATTTAAGTGCGTATTTTACGTCCGATTTCGATGGCAGACGGCGGCCAGGATGGCCAACGAACTGGACGATTGGCGCATTTGAGGCGAGCGGTAGCGTAAGACGCCCCAGGCCAGCTACGTCACTCACCAACTTGTTACTGGGACCGGACCGCCAATAAGGAGGCGGTCTGATTTCTCATCGTTCGTTGTACACCTTGGGTCGTGCATATTCGCGAAGTGCCAGATGGCGTCTGGCGGCACGTTTTGGTTGCATTATAACTAATAGCACTTTCCAGAATACACCAGCCGTCGCGGCTGCCCGTCAGCGCCGGTAATCTGAAACCAAGAACCTGATCGCTGTCATCTGGCACACGGTCTGGTGTCTAACCTCCGGACTTCTGACTTGTGTAGTTCGCATTCGCACTTCGCCGCTCAGCATGTCCATGAGGTGCTTCCATGGTTTTTCGTCCGACGCGGTCATACTGACAAGACCCTGGGATGGGCTACCCGAAGACGCTTGGTCCCAACCCTCACGGGTAGGGCGCGACTGTCCCCAGCGCGCCGTCGGTTTGACCGGGAATGGTTCGCGGCGCACTGTGACAGACGCGCCCTACCCAGTCCGGGTGTCGTCCATCCCACTACCTGGGGAGTACAGTGTATCTCGACTGACCGGAACGCCGGGCTCGGCTCGGATGCATTCGCGGTTTTCAAAATCAAGACCCCTATCAAAACCATCCAAACAGTGAATAACAGGAAAGATTTTCTCGTTTTTGGTGCACCGGCCATTGAGGATCCGGAAATCCAGGCCGTCATGCAGGTCATGAAGACGGGCTGGCTCGGCACCGGCCCACGTGTCGCCGAGTTTGAGGAGGCCGTCGCCCGTTACAAGGGCGTGCGCCATGCCGTGGCCTTGAATTCCTGCACCGCAGCCCTGCACCTCAGCCTGCTCGCCTCGAAATTGCAGCCCGGCGATGAAGTCATCACCACGCCCATGACCTTCTGCGCCACCATCAATGCCATAATTCATGCCGGAGCCACTCCCGTGCTGGCCGATGTCGATCCGGTCACCCAGAACATCGACCCGGCGCGGATTGCGGAGAAGATCACGCCGCGCACCCGCGCCATTCTGCCGGTCCACTTCGCTGGTCGCCCGTGCCCGATGGACGACATCATGGCCATCGCGGAGAAGCAGGGTCTGGTGGTCATTGAAGACTGCGCGCACGCCATCGAAACCGAGTATCACGGCCGTAAGGCCGGAACCTTCGGCAGCTTCGGTTGCTTCAGCTTTTACGTCACCAAGAACGTGGTCACCGGCGAAGGCGGCATGGTCCTGACCCGCGAGGAGGCGGACGCGGCCCGAATCAAGATTCTTGGCTTGCACGGCATGAGCAAGGATGCCTGGAAGCGCTTCAGCGACGAGGGATACAAGCACTATCAGGTCGTCGCTCCCGGGTTCAAATACAACATGATGGACTTGCAGGCCGCCATCGGCCTCGAACAACTGCGCCGCGTTGAACCTTATTGGAAAATGCGGCAGAAGATCTGGCAGACTTACAATGAGGAGTTTCGCAGTCTTCCGGTGGGTCTGCCGGCGGATCCCGAGCCAGACACCCTGCACGCTTTCCATTTGTACACGCTGCGCATCAATCAGGAGAACGCCGGCATCAGCCGGGATGCGTTCCTCGGGGCCATGCAGAAACAGAACATCGGCGTCGGCGTGCATTATCAGAGCATCCCGGAACATCCCTACTACCAGCAGGCCTACGGTTGGCGCGCCGAGGATTACCCGCACGCCATGCAGATCGGCCGCGAAACCGTCAGCCTCCCCATCTCGCCCAAGCTCTCTGAGCAGGACGTCGCCGACGTCATCGCTGCTGTGAAGAATGCCTTGGGCCGCTAAAGTAGCCCAGCCGTCCCGGCTGCATCTTCAACCCTGAACCCTGGTTTCTGGTCGCTGATCTCAGTTTTCGGCTTTCAGCGTTTCAGTTTTTGCCCTCTGTCCTCTGTCCTCGGCCGTCATCCGTTCACTGATTACTGACTTCTGACCTCTGACCTCTGACCTCTGACCTCTGACCTCCGTTTCTCCCAATGAAGCTCGCCACTCCCATCTCCACCCTCTTCGCGAGCGAGGCGCAGGCTCGTGAGATCATCGCCGCGAGCGACTGCCTGGAGTGCCGCGATCATTCCATCGAGGCAGACTGGCCTCGGGTGGAACTGTTCCACACCGATACCCAGCCCATTCACCACCTGGAAGCAGCGGATTGGGAGCACCTGGCCAGAATTCATCAGCGCCACCCGGACTTGAAGCTCCTTTCCATGCACCTGGCGGCCTGCTGCGATCGCCCGGTTCTGGAACACGGGCGTTTCCAGCCCGGCGGACGCATCTACGGTCGCGCGGAGCTGCTCTGCTTGGCAGCCGAGAATCTCGCCCGTATCCGGGCGCTTTTCGGACCCGGCGTGGAGTTGGCGGTGGAGAACAATAATTACTATCCCACGCCCGCCTACGATTTCGTCTGCGATCCCGATTTCATCTCGGAAATCGTTTGCGGGAATCGCCTTCGGTTCCTGTTCGACGTCGCGCATGCGCATGTAACGAGCATCAACCGGGGAGTTACCTACGAGACCTATCGCAGTGGTCTCCCCTTGGATAAGCTCATTCAAATCCATCTCTGCCGTTTCGGCCGCGTCACAAACGGCGGCGCTTATGATGCGCATGAATTGCCCGGTGCGGAGGAGTTCGCTGAACTCCAGGAACTGGCAGCTCTCAACCCGGTCGAATACCTGACCTTTGAATACTACAAGGATGCAGCCGGCTTGATCGCCTGCCTGCACAAGGCTTCAGCGCTCAAATTCGCCAGCCAACCTCCCGTAGCAGCCGACGTGAGGAGGCTCCATTCTCCTTTGGAGTGCGGTGACTCGTCACCGCTTTTGCACCGCCGCGACTTGTCGCGGTGAACGGTTGCGACGCATTCCCCTGCGTCCCCAAAGTAGCACAGCCGTCCCGGCTGCATCCCTCAATCCGTGTTAATCCGCGTCCATCTGTGGTTACTACCCAGGCAGTGGGAAGGACGACACCCGGACAGGGTAGGGCGCGTCTGTCCCAGCGCGCCGCGAACCACTCCCGGCCAACCCGACGGCGCGCTGGGGACAGACGCGCCCTACCCGTGAGGGTTGGCACCAAACGTCTTCTGGAAGCCCATCCCAAGGTCTTGGCAGTGTGTAGCATCCCGCACACCGTATTAATGGTTGCCATTCCCGGTATAACTCTATGAGCCCATTGGAAAAACTCTTCGATCTCCGCGACAAGGTCGTCGTCGTTACCGGCGCCACCGGTCAGTTGGGCCAGACCTTTATCCAGGCTGTGGGAAACCTGGGTGCGAGGGTGTACGGCATTGATCAACGTGTGGATAAGGCGGAAAAGCCCGCCGTGGCCTACCATGAGGCGAATGTTGCTGATAAAGATCAGTTGCACGCTGCCTTGGTGAAAGTTTGTGAATCGGCTGGCCGCGCCATTGATGTGCTGATCAACAACGCCGGCGTCAGCGTTTTTGAACCGTTTGAAGAACGAACGGACGAGCACTTTGACTGGGTCATGGATGTCAATCTCAAGGGCGTATTCCATGGCATCCAGAGCTACGTCCGTCTGCAGGACCAGTATCGCTCTCCCGCCGGGTGCATCATCAACATCGGCTCTCACTATGGTGTCATCAGTCCGGACTTTCGCATCTACGCCGAGGGCGACCGCCG
This sequence comes from Limisphaerales bacterium, assembly GCA_038249465.1. Lineage (GTDB taxonomy): Bacteria > Verrucomicrobiota > Verrucomicrobiia > Limisphaerales > JBBRWD01 > JBBRWD01. Next base: position 39,096 of record JBBRWD010000006.1, read on the forward strand.
CAACTCGGAGGTCTATGGCGCGACGAAAGCTGCGGTCATCCAGATGACCCGGTATTTCGCCGTCCACCTCGCGGATCGCCACATTCGGGTCAACTGTGTTTCTCCCGGTGGCATCTTCAATCCGCGGAATCCTCAGAGCGAAGGTTTCCGTCGCAACTACGAGGAGCGGGTACCCATGAAACGCATGGGGAACCAGGAGGAGTTGGTAGGCGCCATTGTTTATCTCGCCAGTTCTGCCGCCAGTTACACCACCGGCCAGAATCTCGTCGTCGATGGTGGCATGACCTGCTGGTAATCGCAAACCTCCTCCCCTGCCGTGTAGCAGCCGACGTGAGGAGGCTCCATCGAACTGTGGAGTGCGGTCCCTCGGGGTATGGACTCATTCCACTGCGCCCATGTACAACCTTACTGAGGAACCGGCGGGATGAACTACAGTTGAACAAACGCCACCTGGTTTCTCCCTCTCCCCTCAACGGGGAGAGGGCCGGGGTGAGGGGTGAGAGTTTCGCGAAAGCCCTGATTTTACCTGGGCTTGGTGGGGAATGTCCCTCACCTCACCCTGCCCTCTCCCCTCCCTCCGGGAGCGGAGAGGGGATGTCTCTGCCCGCCTGTAGGCTATCCCTCAGTCCAAGCAGTATAAACCCGATCAACCGCCGACCAAAGCAGATGCCGATTGACTTGCAGACCCAAGTCCACTCACTTCGCAGGTGAAACATTCTTTCCGTTCAAGACCCCGGCCCGGGGAATTCATCCGCGTTTATCTGAGTTCATCTGCGGTTCAAATCAAATTGCAAATTACCGAAAGATTGACCAACCGTTCTCACCCAACCTAATCATGAGAAAATCACTTCAGGAATACGGTCTTCGCACCGACCATCCCACCTACATCATCGCCGAAGCCGGCATCAATCACGGCGGCAATCTGGATCTGGCGCTAAAACTCGTCCGCGCGGCCGCGGAGAGCGGCGCCGATGCCGTCAAATTCCAGACCTACCTGACCGAGAAGCGCGCCCCCGCGAATAAGCCCGAGATCTTCAAGATCCTCAAGCAGTGCGAACTTCCCTTCCCGGCTTTCAAGCAGCTCAAGGACTGTGCGGACCAGTGCGGCATCCAGTTCTTCTCCACTCCCTTTGATGAGGAGAGCGTCGATTGCCTCGAATCCATCGGGTGCGAGATCTACAAGGTGGCCTCGTTCGATGTGGTGAACCGGAAGCTCTTGACCAAGGTGGCCCGCACTGGCAAGCCGGTCATCATGTCTGTCGGCATGGCTGCCATCGACGAGATCCGCGCCGCCTGCGATGTCCTGCGTCAGCACACCCAGCGCATCGTCTTGTTGCATTGCATCTCGGCCTATCCAACCAAGGAGGAGGATGCGCGGCTCGACAATATCGAGGCCCTCCGGCAGTCCTTCGATTGCGCCATAGGCCAGTCCGATCACACCCCCGACATCATGGTCCCACTCTATGCTGTGGCTGCCGGCGCCCAGGTGCTGGAAAAGCATTTCCGGCTGGATGAACAAGAGGAATGCGTCGATGGACCGGTTTCGATCTCCGGCCAGCAAATGCGCCAGTTGGTTGCCGAGACACGTCGCGTCGAGCGGATCATGGGCCACGCGGGCTTTGGCATTCGCGACGCCGAAAAGGGCATCGAAATCTTTCGCCGCCCCTCCGCCTGATGGAAAAGCGCATCATCGTTCCCGTTGGCGACGACGTTTATGCCCAGGAGCTGCGCTGTGTCCTGGAGACGCAGGCCGTTGACGTCGTCACCTTGCGCGAGCAGGATCTATCCACCGATTACCTGCTCGACAACAAGGTGGACGTGGTCATCAGCAACCGGCTGCCCGACCGCTGGTACCAGCGCTTTCGGCAGTTGCACATCGTCTCCCTCACCTTGGGGCCGTTGCACGAGCTGCATCGTGCCTGTGATATTGTGATCGACTGCGCCGAGGCGGTGAACAACAAGTACTTCAGCGGGCCCGAGTGCTCCGTGGTCCAGAATGGATTCGATGTCATTGAGGTCGCCAATCTCGTCACGAAACTCGAATGGGATTCCGCGTTCTTCGGCTTTCCGATTGCCTACATCACCTCCAAGTATCTCACCCCTTGCATCGCGCATCGTGTCAATCAGTTCCTCGACCAGAACCGGATCCGATTGGTCGAATACCTCTGTAATTGTCATGATGATGTCAGCGTCCGGATCGCTGAGGAGAACGGATTTCACTTCACCGACATCCGCTTCAGCCTGTTTCGGAAAACCAAGGACATCGAGGATGTGACCCTGCCTCCTGGCATCCGTTTTGGTAAGGCGCAACCCGAACACATCAATCGCCTGCGCGAGATTGGGGCCGGTCTGTATCTCGAAAGCAGATATTACTTTGACGGTAATTTCGCCGAGGCAAAGATTGACGAGTTTTATCGGAGCTGGATTGAGAAGGGAGTTCGAGGTCAGTTCGACGATTGCTGCTATTGCCTGTTTGACGAGTCCGGGCCCATTGGATTCTGCACCATGCGCTACCCGGGGAATCGCACCGCGAAAATTGGCGTCTTTGGCATTGCCCGTGAGGCTCAAGGCCACGGCATTGGTCGCATGCTGCTCAGCAAGGCCCTTGCCGCCGCGCGCGAGCAGGGCGCCGAGTCTATCTCGGTCGTAACTCAGGGCCGAAACTATCCTGCGCAGAAGCTCTATCAGGCCGTCGGTTTCCGAACTCACGGCAACGAATTATGGTATCACAAATGGCTCAATCAATGAACGAAGGACTCAAACTCTGGCAACGCGCCGAACAGTGCATTCCCGGCGGCAATGGACTCCTTTCCAAGCGGCCCAGCCGCTACGCCCCCGATCTCTGGCCGACCTACTTCGATCGCGCCGTCGGAGTCGAAATCTGGGATCTCGATGGGAAACGCTATATCGACATGGCCCAGATGGGCATCGGCGCGGCCATTCTTGGTTATGCTCACCCCGAGGTCAACCAGGCTGTCATCGAATGCATCGGCAAGGGAGTCAGCACCACGCTCAATCCCCCCGAGGAGGTCGCTCTCGCGGAGAAGTTGCTTGAGTTGAATCCCTTTGCCGGCGGGGTGCGCTTTGCTCGCACCGGGGGCGAGGCCATGTCCATGGCCGTGCGCATCGCCCGTGCCTACACCGGACGGGACAAGGTGGCTTTCAGCGGCTATCACGGTTGGTGCGATTGGTACCTGGCCACCAATCTCGGGGATGAGAACAAGCTCAAGGAACATTTGTTGCCCGGACTCGACCCCCGCGGGGTTCCCTCGGGGTTGAAAGGCACCGCCTTGCCCTTCCGTTACAACGATCCCGACGACCTGGCCCGGCTGGCGAAAACCGAGGATTTCGGCGTCATCGTTCTCGAGGGCGCCCGCTACGACCTGCCCACGCCGGAGTTCATCGCCGCCGTGCATCGCGTCGCCCAAGAGAAAAATGCCATCATCGTGCTCGATGAAATCACTTCCGGCTGGCGCATGACCTTCGGCGGGGTGTATCAACTCGTCGGCTTCAAGCCGGACGTTGTGGTTTATGGCAAGGCCCTGGGCAACGGTTTCGCCATCTCCGCCGTGGTCGGCCGCCGCGAGGTTATGAGCGCCGCCCAGGAAAGCTTCATCAGCAGCACCTTCTGGACGGAGCGCGTCGGGTTTGTTGCCGCCCTCAAAACCCTGGAGATCATGGCGCGGGATCGGGTCTGGGAGCATCTCATCCGCATCGGCACCGCTATTGGCGAGGGCTGGATCGCCTTGGGCCGGAAACACGGCCTCAAATTAAGTGTCACCGATTACAAGCCGCTCATCACCATGAAGCTGGACTATGGAGACCAGAACCCGGCGCTGATCACCCTCTTTACGCAGGAAATGCTCAAGCGCGGTTACCTCGCCGCCACCAGCGTTTACGTCTCCCAGGCGCACACCCTGTCCATCGTGCAGGACTACCTCCAGGCCGTGGACCAGGTGTTCGCGCTGATATCCGACGCCATCCGGACCGGCACAGTGGCGGAGAAACTGCAAACCCGCGTCAAAAGCGACGCCTTCAAACGCCTCAACTGACGACAAAGCAGCACAGCCGTCCCGGCTTGGTAGGGACGGATTCCAGACCGACCGGTCGTGGACGAAGCCCGCAGCGGGTAGGGACGCATTCCACTGCGTCCCCATCGACCTTTCTTTGTGGCCAGCCAAAAAGTAGCCGTCTCGGCTGAACCTCTCAATCCGCGTTCATCCGCGTCCATCCGTGGTTACTGCCCAGGCAGTGGGATGGACGACACCCGGGCTGGGTAGGGCGCGTCTGTCCCAGCGCGCCGCGAACCACTCCCGGCCAACCCGACGGCGCGCTGGGGAGAGACGCGCCCTACCCGTGCGGGTTGGGACCAAGCGTCTTCGGGTAGCCCATCCCAAGGTCTTGTCAGTAAAGCTCCAGTTGGCATCCCATTCACGTAATTCGCGTCGAGGTCTTGGCGGTCGCCGTTCAAATTCAGTCTTTCAGCTTTCCGTCTCCTGTCCTCCATCGTCCGTCATCCGCTCACTGCTCACTGCTCACTGTCTTCCGCTTATGATCATCGCCATCATCCAGGCCCGTATGGGCTCCACCCGGCTCCCCGGCAAGGTCCTCAAGACCGTTGGCGGAAGCCCTCTCTTGGAAATCCAACTCGATCGCGTCAGGCAATCCCGCAAACTCGATCAGGTGGTCGTCGCCACCAGCACGCTCGATAAAGACCAGCCCATCGTGGACCTCTGTGCCCGGCTCGGGGTGGACTGCTTTCGCGGGTCCGAAAGCGATGTGTTGCTGCGCTTCTACCAGGCCGCCAGTAAGTTTGGCGCCGAGACCATCGTGCGCCTGACCGCGGACTGTCCCCTCATTGACCCGGAGGTCATCGATCAGGTCATCGAGCATTTTCAGCGGGAGAAGGCCGACTACGCCGCGAACACGGTTCCGCCCGAAACCAGCCGCTTTCCCGATGGCAGCGACGTCGAGGTCTTCAGCTTCGCCGCACTTGAGAAAGCCAACCGTGAAGCGACCGACAAGGCGGATCGGGAGCACGTCACCTTTTATTTCTGGAAACGGGGTCAGGGCTTCCGCACCACTCAATTGAGCCGGCCGGAGGATTGGTCGTCCTACCGCCTGACCGTGGATTACCCCGAGGATCTGGTCGTGGTCGAGCACCTCCTGAACCGCTTTCCACCCGGCTCTAAGGGAGGTCGTCTCGCCGGGATAATCGCAGAACTCCAAAATCAACCTGAGATCCGCAAGCTCAATGCTTCTCACCACTTCGGCGAAGGCTGGGAAAAGAAAGCCTGATCGAAAGTAGCACAGCCGTCCCGGCTGCATCGGATGCTTGCGTCCCCATCTTTCCTTCCAACCCAGGAGTCGTTATCACCTGTAGCAGCCGAGGTCACGAGGCTCCATTCTCCTTTGGAGTGCGGTGCCTCGTCACCGTGTTCCACAGCCGACTTGTCGCGGTGCCTCGGTAGGGACGCATTCCTACTGTGTCACCATCTTGGCTGCATCCCCCCAGAATCTGTGTCATACTACCCAGGCAGTGGGATGGACGACACCCGGATTGGGCAGGGCGCGTCTGTCCCAGCGCGCCGCGAACCACTCCCGGCCAACCCGACGGCGCGCTGGGGACAGACGCGCCCTACCCGTGAGGGTTGGGACAAAGGGTCTTCGGGTAGCCCATCCCAAGGTCTTGCCAGTAACTATGAAAGTTCGCGCGCGGGCGTCAAGAATGTGGAGTGCGGTGACTTGTCACCGCTATCACCGCTTTGGCGACTTGTCGCCAAAGCAGGACCGCGTATAGCGGAGCGGCTCGGGACAACCACCGGGCGCTCTCTCGCGTTCAACGGCGACAAGTCGCCTGCGCGAAAGCGGCGAGAACTCGCCGCACTCCAAAGCCGGTGGTTGCGGCGTCAGCCGCGCCAAGTTCATTTGCTTGAATCCGTGGTTAAAACCCGAGATGGCACCCCTTTCACGCCAATTCGTGCAATTCGTGTCAAGTTTCACCCGTCCGGCTGCCCCTCCGCACTGGTAGGGACGCATTCCACTGCGTCCCCATCAACTTAACTTAGAGGTCGGGCAAAGTAGCACAGCCGTCCCGGCTGCATCCCTTTTATCCGTGTTAATCCGCGTCCATCCGTGGTGGCAGAATTCCGCGTTCCGCATTCCGCACTTCGCATTGGTTTGTCGCCGATCGTTATTCGCTGTTCAACGACCACTGACCTCTGATTTCTGTCCTCTGACCTGTGACTTCTGACTTCTGACTTCTGACTTCTGACTTCTGACTTCTGACTTCTGACTTCTGACTTCTGACTTCTTTCCGTCGTCCCACATGCACTATTCCATTCAACCCTATCAGGCCATCGCGAAAGCCGATTGGGATGGGTTTTGCGATCAATGCCCGGGCGCCTGGTTCTTTCATACCACCGGGTGGATTGATTACACCATGAGCATGGGCTTCGGCTCCATCCGGGAGAACCTGGGCTTCGCGGTCATGGATGGGCGACGCGTGCTGGCGCTGGTTCCGGTCATCAGGGAAGCGGTTCAAGGAGTGAACCGCCTGTCCTACGGCGGATTCAACACCCCCTTCCCGGCGTTTCTCGAAAACATGGGGGCAGCCGAGCGCAAGGCCGTCGAAAAGTTCGTCTTCGACCACATCCGCGCCATCCCCGGGATGCAGTATGCCTGCTTTTCCGTCAGTCCACTCACCGACGAGGTTCTCCGGCGATCCTTGATCGTGAATCCGCTCCCGAAACATGGCTTTCAGGATACGACGATTTCCACCCATGTTCTCGAGCTTGGCAAAGAGGACGAGGACGCGATGTATCGGGGCTTCCGCAAAGGGTGCAAGAGCGACATCAAGACCGCGCAAAAGCGCGGCTTCACCGTGCTCGTAGTGGACCACGACAACTACGAGGCCCGCCATTTTGATTGCTACCGCAGCATTCATCGCGAGGCGGCCGGACGACAGACCCGCTCCGACGAATCATGGGAGCTTCAGGGGTCCTGGCTGCAATCCGGGCGGTCAGTCCTGGCCCTGCTCGAAAAGGACGGAGACCAGGTGTCGGCTGCCTTTGTCAATACCTACAAGGGCCGCGCCTACTACCAGTCCGCCGCCACCCTGCCGGCCTTCGAAGGGGCCGTGGGCATCGGTCATCTGCTGCAATGGGAGATCGTTCGTCATCTCAAAAGGAAGGGTTTCACCTGGTATGAAATTGGCTGGAACTATTATCCGAATGTTTCCCAGGAAATCGCCGACGAAAAGCTCCTCGGGATATCGCGCTTCAAGGGCGGCTTTGGCGCCGAGCTCTTCCCCCTGTTTCGGGGCGAGTTCTTTGCGTCCATGGGCTACATGAAGCAGGTCTATGCCGAACGTCTCGCCACGTTTGAATCCTTGACCGCGGAATCCTTGCGCGTGGCCTCCGCTCATCCCGATCCGGAACCCGCGGAATCAATTTCGGCGGCATCATCAACGCCCCCCGCCGCCCTCTGATTCGTGTGCATTCGCGCAATTCGTGTCACGTCCTTTGGCTGCGTCTCTTAACCCTGAACCCTTGAATCTAAAATCCTATTTTCAGTCCCCGATTTCAGTTTGCTGCTTTCAGTATTTCAGTTTTTGACCTTTGCCCTCTGACCTCTGCTCTCTGGTTTCTGCCGCTCACTGTTCAATGCTCACTGTCCTCTGTCGTCCGGCCAAGGCCGCTCACCGCCTCGCCGGTTGGGCGATGCTCCCGTGGAGGACTCCAATCAAGGTGGAACATTCGGCGATCCGGGATGCCTGTCGGAACGCGTGGCGGGCTCTGAATTTCCATTTCGCTTTATGGATCATGATTTGGCTTTGACCTTGAAACCCAGCAAGCGCCGAGGGTTCCAAGCATGGCGATGGCAAAGAGGCTCGCTGTAGGGGTTGCGTCCGGGACCGCCGTGCCAACCGCGGTCTGTCTGATCCCAATGCTATAGGTGCTGATGTTTGGTTCGTTATTCAGCAGGGGCGCCAGTTCGAAGAGAAAAATCGTGTCGAAGAATTGGCCGGGATCCAACCCGGTTCCGCCGGATAATGCGATGGTATCTGCCATAAAGTTGGGGAGAAAATCTCTTTCTGGTAGCAGTTCGTTCGGACCGAGCCAGAAACTATGGAGGGGCAGGCGGATCGAACTGGTAAAGGTTGAATCGTAAAACTCAAACCAATACTGTGTCCAGTAATTCGGACTCGTGTTGACGATATTAAACCACAATCCGCCCCAGGGTTGTGTGAGGTCGTTGGCATCCAAAGTTAACACGCAATCGAACGGACGAGTGGTATCGCCAAGGTTTTCACCAACAATGAGGTTGCCGTCCTGATGTTGGGAAACGATGAGGTTGAGATCGTCGGGATGGAGATCAGTGATGGTCGCAGTTTGACTGCTGGTGGTAAGCGAAAGAAATGCACATAGCGTCAGCAATGTGCGTGCGGCGGTTTTCATGATTTGTTCCTTTTGGTTTACCTTGGAGCGGAGATATTTGATTGTTGATGGCAGCGTTTTCTAATATTGAAGCAGGAATTGGTAATGAATTGCGCCGACTGTCTTGGCGGCCCTTGGAGTGCGCTGACTCGTCAACGCTTTTCCCCATCGGCACGTGTCGCAGTGAAGGTGGGAACGCATTTCGCCGTGATCAAAAGCGCTCCCAGGGCAAGTCCCATCAAATAGGCCGAGTTCTGCTCGTCCGGTGTGTTAGGCAAGCCGTATCTGAATAGTCGGATGGTCCCATCCACGGAGGCAAGCCCAGAGGTGAGATCGAATTGAAAAGTACCTGAAAGCTCGTAATGATCATAGTGTCCACCTGGATTTATTACATAATCACCGCCTGCAAAGTTCCGATAAACAATTGAATCAGGGTTGAAGTAGACTCGAGTGTCCACGCGACGACTGGAGCCCAGCCCCGAACCGGCGGATGAGTGGCTCATTTCCATATAGGGATAAAAAAGAAGAACATCAGGAAACGGACCCCGCTGCATGGCGAAACCCACATACCCGGACCAGTAGGTCGCGTCGATAGCGATGCCACCCCCACCAAGACCTCCCAATTGTGCCGGGAACTCGGCGTGGTAGGTCGCGAGAAACTGCCAGTCCAGGTCATCAACGATCGTGATCGAAACTGCTGGAACGGATGAGGCTAAACAGGTCAGGATCCCCGCCACAATGAGGGATGTGTTTTTTAAAGGCTTCATGGTTTTATGAATTTGAATGTTGATTTTCTGCATCAGGCGGATTTCCAGCTCCACCTGGCTGCTAATAACCCCAATTGAATCTCGTATCACAGAACACGATAATGTCAAGCATGTAGTTGTTTGGCTTATTTAGCTTACAAGTGTGACGAATTGCATGCACTGCAGAATCGTGCTTTGTGCCAATCTTTTTTCGCCAACGGCTGAAAATTGAGCGAAACCGCACAGAGCGGAACAAGGGTCGATGACCTCTGGTTCTGGAATATTTGCTGGTCCGCGTCGCGTCTCAGCTTCGTTCCGAATCATTCATAATTCATACCTCATCCTTCAAAATTGCTTGGCGGCCCTCCCGGCTGCATCTTCAACCCTGAGACCTGAAACCTTGAACCTGAAATCCTGCTTTCAGCATTTCACCTTTTGACCTTTGTCCTCTGACCGCTGCCGCTCACGGTTCAATGCTCACTGTCCTCCGTCCTCTGACCACTGGCCTCTGGCCTCTGTTGCCTTGCTGGCGTCCATCCGTGGTTGATTCACCAGCATTACTGAATTCAATTTTGAAGACTCCCTCAAAAATCCTTGTCCTGCTAACGTGCGCTCTGGCCCTCGCCTTCGGCCCCCGCGCCTTGGGGGATCCGCCCTCGAATCCACCCGGCTTGGGCGTTCAAATGAGCACCGGTCATGTGTTTCTGACCATCACCGGATCTGTTGGCACGATTTGTTCGGTTGAGTCCGTCACCAACCTGGCCCCGTCGAATGCCTGGCTAACCGTGACAAGTTTTGTTGCCTCGGGTGGCGAAAATCGGTGGAGCTATCCTGTGTCGCCAGAATCCGGCTCCCGCTTCTTCCGGGTCGCCTCGAGTAGGGGCCCCGCAGTGCCGACCAATCTGGTCTTCATTCCCGCCGGTACTTTTACCATGGGAAGTCCAGCCAGCGAGGCTGAGCGTGATCCGGGCGAGGCCCCCACGGTAGTCTCCATCAGCCGCGATTTCTGGATGGGCCGGTGCGAGGCCACCCAGGGCGAGTATTTGCAGATCATGAGCAATAGCCCGAGCTGGTTCCATGGAGCCCGCCCATGCTGTCCGGAGGGGAATTTTGGCACCAACTATGATCGTCCGGTCGAGCAGGTGAGCTGGAGCAATGCCGTGGCCTATTGCGCCGCCCTGACCCAGCGGGAACGCCAGGCCGGGCGGTTGCCTCCGGCGTACGCCTATCGGCTGCCTACCGAGGCGGAGTGGGAATATGCCTGCCGCGCGGGCACCACCAATGCATTTCACTATGGCGCAGCCCTCCGCTCGGGCATGGCGAATTTCTACGGTTTCACCGAGTACGATTCTTCCACCGGGTCCGTCCCCAATCCGAACGGCGTCTTCCCAGGAAAGCCGGTGGCCGTGGGCAGCTATCTGCCGAATGCCTGGGGGCTCTATGACATGCACGGCAGCGTCTGGGAATGGTGTCTGGACTGGTGGTCGGCGAGCCTTCCCGGCGGTTCTGTCACGGATCCCAAGGGTCCGGCCACGGGCACGCTTCATGTGTCTCGTGGAGGAAGTTGGTACGTTCCAGGCAAGTACCTCAGGTCCGCGTGTCGTCTCACCGAACATCCGCGTGCAGTCAGCTACGAAACCGGCTTTCGCGTTGTCCTCGCCCCCGAATGACTTCAGTCCCGTCCCCACAGTAGCAGCCGAGGTGACGAGGCTCCATCCTTGATCTCCGGCATCGCCGACTGACCAGTCGGTCTTTGGAGTGCGCTGACTCGTCAGCGCTTTTCCCCATCGCGCCTCATCCCGTCGAAGGTAGGGACGCATTCCACTGCGAGGAGGGGTCGCGAACTGCACCTTTTTTACCGCCGTTTGGTAAAAAAGTGAGGTCCGACCCCGAGCCTTATCCATTCGCCGTCATCCGTCGTCCGTCCTCAGCCCTTTCGCCTTTCGGCCCCATGCCTCCCCCCTCAGCCCTCGACGTACCCGCTGCCTCCCGCCCCGGGAGCCTCCTCCAGCAACTGCTGGATCGCGTGCGTCATCATAATACGGCCCTGCTCTACACCGGTTCCTCGGTGCTCGTTTCCGCCTGCACGATGATCGCTGGCATCTGCATGGTCCGCTGGATCGCGCCCGCCGACATTGGCCTCTGGCAATCCGTGCGTCTGGCTGTCACTTACTCCATGTTCGCCCTCGCCGGCGTCAACAACGGTCTCAGCCGCGAGCTGCCCTTTTTCATGGGAAAATCCGACGAGCGAACCAGCCGTCTTCTCGCGGGCACCACCCTCATGTACGTCCTCGGCGCGTGCGTGGTTGTCTTGCTCGGTGGTGTGGGCAGCCTGTTCATGTTCCGCGATCGGGGCGAGAAAGTGCTCTTCGCTATCGCGGCGGTGACGGCCTCCATCATCTTTACCTTTTACACCTACTACCTCATCGTCACCTTCCGCTCGTCCAAATCCTTCGCCGACCTTTCCAAGGTCAAGTTGGCTGAGGGCTGCGTAGGGCTGGCCAGCATCGTCTTGCTCTTCTACTTCGGCTACAACGGCATGTTGCTGCGGGTGCTCCTGATCGCCTTGGTCGTCGTTGGCCTCATGCACCTTTGGCGCCCCATCCGGGTGTCGCCCGCCTGGGATGCGGGTTCCTTTTGGCTGCTGCTCAAGACCGGCGCCCCCATCTTCGCTTTGGACTACCTCGCTAATAGCGCTGCCACCTGCGATCGCCTGGTTCTGCTCAAGCTCGGCGGGGTCCAGGACGTCGGCTATTACTCCATGGCCCTGCTCGCTCGCGAGGCTGTCACCATTGTCCCCAGCGCGCTCAGCGAATACATCTACCCGCGCATGAGCTTTTCCTACGGTCAGGACGGCGACCCGCGCCGCCTCTGGCGGATGGCCGTGAAATCCAGCCTCCTCGTCGTCGCTGTGATGATTCCGATTGCCATTGCCGGCTGGTTCCTGCTGCCGCCTGTAGTTACCCGGCTCTTTCCCAAATATACGGAGGGCGTCACCGCCGCCCAGTGGCTGCTCGTCGCCGCGGTCTTCTCCGGGGCCACTTTGGGGAAAATGGCCATCTGGAGTCTGAAAGCCTGGCGGCTGATGGTTTGGTATCAGGTTTTGGGCGCAATTCTCGTCATCGCCGGACCCATCATCGGCAGCTTCTGTTTCGCCCAGCCACTGGTCGGAGTCAGCGTTGGCTTGCTGGCGGGGCAGGTCCTCTGGCTGCCGATCGCTTGGTATTTGATCTACTTGGCCACTCACCGCCCGGTCCTGCCTAGGGATGAAACCATGGAATGAGAGCCTGTTCAGTTCCCTCTCCGCTCCCCGTCCCTCGCCGCTCGGATTTCCCTTCTCCGCATCGGATGGGGAGAAGGTGGCCGTAGGCCGGATGAGGTGTTCCCGGGGAGTGGAGAGGGTGGCCGCAGGCCGCGTGAGGGCTTGAACTTCCGAGGGCAGGGTGAGATTTCCCATAACAAGTGCGCACTTTGAACCCCTGAACCGTGGCGCGGGTTTGCAACCCGTCTCTCAGGCCGCTCGGCCGCCCGACGGGTTGCAAACCCGTCCCACGAGCCACCAGTCCATAGAAGGACAGGGTGAGGCCAGGGCACCGTCTCCACTCCGTCCCTCGAATGGGTTTTGAATTCGTGCCAATTCGCGAAACTCGCCACAAGACCATGGCGCTCGCCTTTCAATTGCCGACCTCTTCCAACTGACTCCTCAGTGTCCTGATTGGTAATCAAAAGCTTATGGAAACCCGCTTTTTGGGAATTTTTGCGCCTTTTCGCGGCCAAAGTCAGTTTGGTCCCTCCGTCGCCAACGGCGATTGAGTTGCTGCCCTCTGGCTTTTGATTTCTTGAAACTGCCCTCATGCGTTGTTGCTTTCCGCCTTCCCGGCCGTCCCGGTGGGCGTTTGGAGACTCGCCACTGCAGTTTTGCTGGGCGCTGCCGTTAACTTTCGAACAGATTAGGATTACATTCTATGGAAGTAACAATCGGCGAGAAAAAACTGATAGAGCTTCTAGAGCGACGCCTTTGGGAGTTTCTTTTGGAAAAGGAGGAATCGGATTGCTTGCAGGAAATGGTCCCCGTCGCGCTGGACCGGACGCAGGGTTGCTTCCGGGAAATGACGAACAAATATTATCGCAATGGATTCAACGATCTGGTTTTCAACCCGTTTCATTCAGCGCAGAACTCGATCTTTCTCTATTTTCTCTCCAATTCCATCTGGAAAGCCGGGAACGCCCAGCTTGCCGATAAAGTTTATTGCCTGAATAAGATGCTGGCGTCCTTTGATCTCTTTTATGAGGTCGAAATGCCAGAGGTTTTCTTCCTCGACCATCCGGTTGGAACGGTTATCGGGCGCGCGTCCATTGGAAATTATCTGGTCTTCCAGCAGAATTGTACCCTGGGCGCAAATAAGGGTGTTTATCCGGTTGTTGGTGAGTTTGTCTGGCTGTTTGCCGGCGCGACAATTATTGGCCGGTCAATCATCGGAAACAATGTCTTCGTGTCGGCCGGTTCTTTTATCAAGGATGAGCAAATCCCGGATAACACCATCGTCTTCGGAAGTTCCCCCAGGCTTACGCTGAAGCGCATGCCAGCGGAGTTCTTTCTGCACAAAAGCCCATTTCGAATTCATCACCGCAGGATTCCCATGGGGTTGACCAATACGATTGAGGCATTTTGTTAGCAGGCGGGCAGCCTGTTCAGTTGCCTCTCCTCTCCCCGTCCCTCTCCTCCATTTGGAGTGGAGGAGAGGGTGGCCGAAAGCCGGGAGAGGAGGTCTTTCTGGTTCAGGAGTTCAAAGCGCGACATTCTGTTTCGGGGTAGTCTCATCCCGGCCCCATGTCCGTGTAATGTGTCCATCTGGTTCCTCAGCAGTTCGTTGAATCCGGCATGAAGCCACCTCCCCAATCCGCGACACCGCTACCTGACTCCGCCCGCCTCTGGCAGGACATCGCGGCATTGACCCATGCGTCGGACGACGATCTCATCGAGTCGCTGCGCGTGGTGCTTTATGCCCTGCTGAACAAGCCCGAGGCCGCGGAACAGCCGCGCACCCTGCGCCACTGGGGTGCGGTCTTTCGTTCATTCTGCCATCGCTCGCGCATGGACATTCCCCCAATCGCGCCGCATCAGCAGGTCTTCTTGTTCCAGTATGCCACCGGCTCCAACATCCTGAATCTTCGCCCTGTCGCCGAGGAGGCCAAGCGCCGCGGTCTGCTCGGGGGTATCGTTGCCGGAGAAATTGATCCCGACCCACTGCGCTCCCTCGGGCCGGTGGTTTCGGAGCGAGATTTGAGCGGTCTGGCCGGTGCTTCCTCGTTTGCTAATCTGTGGAGCAGTGCTCGCCTCAGTTATCACCGGCTCTTGACCTTGCTTCAGGAAAAAGCGCCCTCCTGGGCCGAAATTGTGCGGCGACATCATGGCTATGTTCTCCGAAATCTAATCTGGTCTCGCCGGATGCAGTTCGCCTATGCCCGTCTCCTCTCCGCATGGCGGCCCTCCGTGGTCATCTCTACCAGCGACTACTGGCCCGGCGAGTTTCAATTCTTCTGCCAGGCGAAGAAGCTTGGCATCCCCAACGCCATGATTCAGCACGGCGAATTTACCAGCCCTCTGGCTTGGCCCACTTATGCCGATACCTTCCTGGTCTGGGGCGAGGTTTTTCGAGACAAACTCCTGAACCTCGGCGCTCCTTCCAGCCGGCTTCGTGTCTGCGGAATGCCTGCGGGCGACGATTCATTTCATCGCCTTCAGAGTGTCACCCCCAAACCTCTGGGCACACCTCCAGTCTGCCTGCTCTTCTCCCACGCGCACGACCGCTTCGATGATCCTGACCTGTTCCGCGCGTTCGGAGGTTACCTGAAGCAGGCCATCCAGCTTTCGCCGCGCGTTCGATGGCAGATTAAATTGCATCCGGCCGAGGACGATTCCTTCTACCGTGAGATCGGATTGGTGGGCCATCCCCAGGTTGAAATCCTGCCCAAGTCCGTTTCGCTGGATGCCGCCGTGGAGGCAGCCGATGTCGCCTGCACCATCCGTTCCACCGCCGGCCTCCAAGCCATGATGATGCAGCGCCCGCTCCTGGTCATTGATCTTAAATCGCATCTCCCCAATTCAGTTTGGTGGCCGCAGCATGGCGGTGGCCTCAGTGCCGGGACGGCGGAGGTTTTCGCCCGCCATTTGCTTCGTCTTGCTGGTGAAATTGGCTTCCGCGATGACCTCATTCGGTCTCAAAATGGTTTCTTGAACCACGCTTTCGCCAACCGGGGAAGGGCCGCCTCCAGCGTGGTGGATTATCTGGAGGAACAAACCCATTCGCGGGATTTGCGTTCCGCCGATGGGGCTCTCCGGGCGGCAAGTGGTTCGTAGCGCGCCGATGACAACAGTCAATTATCTCTCCGCACGGTTTTCGCGCTGGTACTGGATGGCCAAGACTCAGGGCTTCTACCGTCATGCGCTGGGTTCGCTCGGATGGCGTTCACTCATCATCAAGCCTCTCAACTTGGTGAATCTCCAGAACGTGTTCATCGGCGCTGATGTTGCCATTCACAAATATGCCTGGTTGTTGACCTCTTCAGCCATTACGGGTCGGACGCCAAGACTTGACATCGGCGATGGTTCCGACATCGGGAATTTCAACCATATCACCTGTGTTGACCGGGTGGAAATCGGAACCAAGGTGCTGACCGCGGACCGGGTTTACATCTCCGATCACGGCCACGGCTTTGAGAATCCGGATGTCCCCATCATGGATCAGCCCGTGGTTTCCAAAGGGCCGGTGGTCATCGGCGCCGGCAGTTGGCTTGGCGAAAACGTTTGCGTGCTCTCCTGTCGGATCGGCCGCAACTGTGTCATCGCCGCCAACGCCGTCGTCACCCGGGATATTCCTGACTTTTGCGTCGCCGCCGGCATCCCCGCCCGCGTCATCAAACGTTTCGACCCCGCCACCCGCACATGGCAGCGCGTCTGAACCATGAACCAACGCAGCACAGCCCTTCCGGCCGCGTCCCCTCCTTGTAGGGACGCATTCCACTGCGTCCCCATCTATCATTCGATGTTCAACTTCCTGTTCTTGTGGCCGACCGCAAAGTAGCACAGCCGTCCCGGCTGCATCCTCAGGCCGTTCGCTGTTCGCTGTTCGCTAGTCACTATTCATTGTCAAAAACGTCGGATTGCCTTACATTTTCCAAGTTTATGCACAAAACGTTGTTTACGAGTCTCTTGACTCAAATTTACGCCTCTGCAGCGTCTATCCATGTCGGCTCCGCTTACACTTAAAGCGATTCGTCCGGCCTTCACCGCACCTGCGCAAAAACTCAGTCGAATTCTTGGTCTTTTATACCTCTATTCCGCAACAGCTTACGATTGCTTTGTTCCGGCGCCGCGCCGCTCCGCCGCAGATGGCACGACACACGCTGTTGCTGAGAGTCGGTGCGTTGACAGAACAACAACAACAACAATAGCGAAAAATATGAAAAAACTATGTCTGACAATGGTCGGTGCGGCTCTCTTGGTAGCCGCGCCATCTTGGGCGATTCAGGTAACGGTTGACAGGCTGGCCGGCTACAGTGGCGGTGATGGTGAATTTAATGTGACCCCCATCGTCGGTGTTGGTTACGCAGCCTCCACCTTGGTGAACAACAGCCTTGGACAATTGGGATTTGAAACATTCTGTCTGGAGCGCGCTCAAGATGTGGGCCCTTTCCCCGGGGTTTATGACGCCGTAGTTAACCCAATTTACGTCGTTCCTGGCGCTCCTGGTACTGCGCTATCCCCCCTCGTGGCCGGTCAGGGCGATCCGATCTCCATCGGTACTGCATTTCTGTATTCACAATTCGCGGCCGGCACATTGGCCAACTACAACTACACGCCAGGCGCGGGGCGCCAAGCTTCAGCTTACCTGCTACAGCTTGCCTTCTGGGTCTTGGAAGGGGATTATGATATTAATTCCATCGTTCCGGGATCGAATCCGTTTATCAATGCGGTTGTCGGCCAGTTCGTTTCGTTGGCCGGAGCCGCTCAGGATGCGAACCAAGCTTACAGCGTTGGAGTATTGAATCTGACTCAGACGGTTGTCGATCAGGCCGGGGGTCGCACCATCGTTCAAAAGCAGGACATGCTGGTCATGCTGCCGGACGGTGGCGCCTCGCTGCTCCTCCTCGGCATGGGTCTGATGGGCCTCGTCGGTTTCCGCCGCAATCGCGCCTAATCGAGCAGACTTTTTCTCAACCTTAGTTCACGGGGCAGCCATCGCTGCCCCTTTTCCCTTTTATAGAGGCCCGTGCTTCGCCACCAGTTCGCTAAGGGGTCGGTCCTTATTGTTTATTATCTACAACGTGGAACGCTCTCCATCAAGGAACCTGGGCGGATGCGCCGGTAGGCCACAGTCTTTGAATGGGATCAATGCCGCTGGTGGCAAGCCACCGCTACGCGCTGTCAGCCCTGCAAACCATAGTTGAGAAATGCAGGCTTCCACAGATATATGCCAAGCATTACTGACAAGACCTTGGGATGGGCTACCAGAAGACGCTTGGTCCCAACCCGCACCGGTAGGGCGCGTCTGTCCCCAGCGCGCCGTCGGGTTGGCCGGGAGTGGTTCGCGGCGCGCTTGGACAGACGCGCCCTACCCAGCCCGGGTGTCGTCCATCCCACTGCCTGGGCAGTAACCCACAGACCATTCGCTGGCGCCGCAAGCTGTTTTATCGGCTGGCGCAGCAAGTCGCGCAATCGCGTCAAGTTCACCCGCCTCCGGTTGTCCCTCCGCAACCGGTTACCTTGAGCCTGAATCCTGATTTCTGCTTTCAGCTTTCCCTATTTCAGCTTTTGAGGAATCCGCGTTCATAAGTTCAACCACGGATGGACACCGATGCCAACCGCCTGCAGAAATCCCGTGGAATACCCGGAGCGTGAGGGAAACGTGCCGCCCAAAATCCGTGTATATCCGTGTTGAACACTTTTTCGCCCGTTTCCAACTGCTCCCTTTAGGTTGATGGATTTTCGCATTGCGCTTTCCGCTTTTCCGAATTGCTCTGCGGTCTCCGCGTCTCCGTGGTGAAACGCATTCCACTGCGCCCCAATTTGTCATACTCCGTTCACCATTGGCCGCTCGCCATTCGCCGAAAGTAGCACAGCCGTCCCGGCTGAATCCCTCCATCCGTGTCCCTCCGCGTCCATCCGTGGTTAAAATGCTTGCCGCTTTCCGCTTTTGAGTTGATCTCTCCGCGGTCAAATTATTTCCAGCCTTGGACCGTTTTTGTCCCACCCCTCCTGCTACATTGGCCGCCAAAATGAAAGGCCACTATGATTGATCAGGAAACCATCGCCCGCTTCATCTTCATGCGCTCCCAAGGCTGGAGCTTCAATCGCATCGCCGTGGACCTCAAGATCTCGAAGCCCACCCTCATCAAGTGGAGCCGCCAGCACCAGTTCGCAATCCGGAACATGCGCGCCACCGAAACCGAGGCGCTTGCCGAGCGCGTGTTTGGAGAGCGTCATCTTCGCTGGGAAGCCCTCGCCCGGCAGCTCAAGCGGATGGAAGAGGAAATCGAGACGCGTGACCTCGAAGAGATTCCCGCCTCGCGCCTCCACGCCATCGCCGCGCAGTTGCGTGCCGAGATCAATCGCGAGATTGGCACCGTCGCCTTCGCGGAAACCAACAGTGCCATCCCGAGCGAGGAATACGTTATCGATCGACACGAGTGGCAGGCCTGATCCTGATCAAGTAGTCCAGCCGTCCCGGCTGCGGCCCTCAATCGGTGTCCATCCGCGTTCATCCGTGGTTGCCAAAATCCCTCATTCCGCAATCCACATTCTGCAATGGCGCGTCACCGCTCACCGCTCAACAACACCGGTAACCGGTAAAATTCGGTAAAAATCGGTAAACAAAGCAGCCCACGGACGTCCGCCATACCGTGAGGGGTCGCGAACTGCACCTTTTTTGCTGCCGTTTGGCAAAAAAGTGAGGTCCGACCTCGAGCCCGATCTCCCCTCTGCCCTCTGCCCTCCGCTCGCCATGAAAGTCATTCGTAATCACCTCCAAGGTCTCCTCCTCATCGAACCCAGGGTGTTCGGCGATGCCCGCGGTTTCTTCTTTGAAACCTGGCATCGCCAGCGCTACCGCGACCTCGGAATCGACGCCGACTTCGTTCAGGACAACCTCTCCTTCTCCCGTCGCGGAATCCTTCGCGGGTTGCACTACCAAAAGCCCGCCTCGCAAGGCAAGCTGGTCATGGTGTTGCAGGGGGAGGTCTTTGACGTGGCTGTCGATTTGAGGCGCAAATCTTCCACCTTTGGCCAGTGGCACGGGGTGACGCTTTCAGCGGAGAACAAACATCAGTTCTACGTTCCGCCGGGCTTTGCCCATGGCTTCGCCGTCGTCAGCGAAGCGGCTTTGTTCCATTACAAATGTACGGAGTTCTACTCACCCAAGGACGAACAGACAATTCGTTGGAACGACCCGGATTTGAAAATCTCCTGGCCGATTGCAGAACCCATCCTCTCCGCAAAGGACGCCCAGGCTCCCTTTCTGAAGGACATCTCTACCAATCTCCTTTTCGATTGATTCCATCGCCCACCCTTTCTCATAAGCATCCGTCGTGAGTCGGATCTGATCGTTGCTTGGCCCAGTCCCCTGACCGGGCGGGTTTTTAAACAGCCTTCTCGTAGCCAATTGGTAGGACCATTGTTCCCCGAATCGTCGGTTCGCTTAACAGTTCTGTTCTTGCGCGCAGTGAATTAAGTGACAGAGGCTTGCGCAAAAACGACCGTTCCACCCGTCGGAATCATTTACACATTAGGAAAAACCGGGTTCCGATCTGCGTTGTCGCCAGAAGATTTTCACCGCTGCTTCAAGCTTGATTGCAAATGAGTTGCGCCGAAAGATAGCTCAGAATCGCTGAACAGGCTTTTTTGGCATCATTGCTGCGAACCAACTCTGGAATTCACGAGTGTCACCGTTCATTTGAGACGCCTTGCACATATGAAAACCCAAATAATTGTCCTGCTTTCACTATTTGCTGCGATTTCCTCAGTTCGCGCCATTCCACTGGTCACCTACAGCTTCACCGGCTCATCGGGTTCAGAAGTTAGCTTGGCCCCTGACGCCCAACCGGCAAATGCATCTGCATCTTCAATGACGCGTGGATCTGGACTGACTACTTCTGCGGCGGTTGACACGTTTTCGTCATCGTCGTGGACTACTTTCGCAAGCATTGATGTAAACGACTACTATGCGTTTTCTCTAACGCCTGATGCTGGATCCAGCTTGACCCTCACTCAGCTTGTCCTCGATGAACGGCGTTCAGGCACGGGCATCAGAAATTGGTCGGTTCGGTCGAGCTTGGATAGTTATGGTGCCGATATAGCGACATTCGCGGTGCCAGACAATGACCTAACCCGAACAGGCCAAGCGATAAATCTGTCGGCCTTGTTCGCTAACTTAACCTCGGTTCTCGACTTCAGAATTTACGGCTACGGGGCCGAGGGTTCTGCCGGAACTTGGCGCATTGACAATGTCAAAGTCGAAGGTTCAACGCAACTCCTCCCGGCTGTTCCCGACACCGGCACAACCGCCGTTCTCCTCAGCATCCCATTGCTCGGCTTGTTCACCCTGCGCCGCTTGACCATTCGGCCGGTTTAATTTTCGCCCCAGCACCGAGATCTGCAGAGTTTTGTCGGGCGCCTTGAGTTGCGGGGATTTGATCCCACTCGCTGATCAACCAAAGGACGTGAGTTTTCGCCTGCTCTTGTCCGCCTTCGCAAAAGCCGATAAAGTTCCCGTCGGACCTGACGATACTGACATGTGTCGGATACGATTCACTCCTTGATCGCGGGGCTGTAGTTCAATTGGCAGATCAGCGGGTTCCTCTGGGACCAGCAGATAGAGGTTCGACCCCTCTCGGCTCCACCACCTGGCCCCACCATTCACGTTGTCGCCAGTTTCTCCGACACTCCTTTCGACCCTTTGCCATAGTAGCACAGCCGTCCGGGCTGCATGCCTCAATCCGTTTTCATCAGCGTGCCTCCGTGGTGGAATTTCTGCCGTTTTGCAATCCAGCTTCCACATTGCACGGGCGCGTCTATCCTCCCTTGAACTCCAACTTCTGACTGCTGAATTCTCGATTCCGCTCTCAACGGCCATGCCATTTCAAAACTGATAATTCCTTCTTCATTATTTTCCTCATGCACTCCCCTCGCATTCTCCTCATTGGCAAAAACGGCCAGGTGGGCTGGGAACTCCAGCGCAGCCTCGCCCCGCTCGGCACCGTGGTCGCTGTGGACTTTCCTGAGATCGACCTCACTGCCCCCGCCTCGATTCGGCGCTGGGTGGATGATGCAGCGCCGCACATCATCGTCAACGCTGCCGCCTACACTGCCGTGGACAAGGCCGAGGTCGAGACGGACCTGGCGATGCAAATCAACGCCGGGGCGCCGGGCATTCTGGCGGACGAGGCCCGGAAGCGCGGGGCTCTCTTCGTTCATTATTCAACCGACTATGTTTATGATGGCACGAAACAGACGCCTTACGTCGAGGACGACTCGCCCAATCCCCTCAGTGCTTACGGTCGCTCGAAGTTGGCAGGTGATCGCGCCATCCTGGAATCGGGGTGCGCGCATCTCATCTTCCGGCTGTGCTGGGTTTACGGAGCGCGCGGTCAGAACTTCATGCTTACCATGATGCGCCTGGCCCGCGAACGTGAGCAGTTACGGGTGGTTGCCGATCAATTCGGCGCGCCAACCTGGTCGCGGATGATCGCCGAGGCTACCGCGCAGGCCGCCTGCCAGGCCTGGCGAAGTGGCTCCCCGTCGCGTTTCAATGGTGTCTATCACCTGTGTTCCTCGGGTTTCACCAGTTGGCATGGCTTCGCCGAAGCCGTCGTCGGCCGCATGTCCGCCGAGAGTCGAAAAGCCAAGGCTGTCGAGGCCATCGCCACCGCTCAGTACCCGACACCCGCCAGGCGACCGGCCTACTCAGTGCTTTCCGGCGACAAACTCGAGCGCACCTTCGGATTGCGCTTACCCCCGTGGGACGAAAGCCTGGGCTTGGTCCTCGAATCCTGACATTGGCAGAAATGCCGGGGAGGGGCGAGCTGCGTGAGTCCCGCTCCTTCGCCTTTGGTCCTTGGTCATTCGCGCCATTCACCATACGCTGCCCCCACTGTTCGGCGTTCACCGAATACGGACCACCATGAGCTTGATTGGTTTGAATTTGTGCCGATAGGTGAATCGGAAAGAATACAAGAATCTTAGAACCACTATGAAGGGAATTATCCTCGCCGGTGGTGCAGGCACGCGGCTGCATCCAATGACATTGGCCTCCAGCAAACAGTTATTGCCTGTTTACAACAAGCCGATGATCTACTACCCGCTCTCGGTCCTGATGCTGGCGGGAATCCGGGAGATTCTGCTCATCAGCACCCCGCACGATTTGCCGCGCTTCCAGTCGTTGCTCGGCGATGGCAGGCGCTGGGGGATTGAACTCTCCTACGCCGAGCAGCCGCACCCGGGCGGTCTGGCCCAGGCCTTCATCATCGGCCGCGAGTTTGTGGCAACCTCGCCGGTCTGCCTTGTCTTGGGCGATAACATTTTTTACGGACACGGTTTCCAGGAGCGGTTGACCGAGGCGGCCGCCCATGATCGCGGAGCATCGGTTTTCGCCTATTACGTCCGGGATCCTCAACGATACGGCGTCGTGCAATTCGATGCTGCCGGCAAGGCGCTTTCGATCGAAGAAAAGCCGATCCATCCCAAGTCCAATTTTGCGGTGACGGGCCTCTATTTTTACGACAATTCGGTGGTGGACGTCGCCGCGGATTTGCAGCCCTCGCCTCGCGGCGAACTGGAGATCACCGATGTCAACCTCGCTTATCTGCAGCGGGGTGATTTGCGGGTTGAGGTTCTGGGCCGCGGCGTGGCCTGGCTTGATACCGGCACGCCCGAAGCTCTCCTGAGCGCGGCGAATTTTGTCGCTGCCCTGGAGGAGCGGCAGGGGTTGCAGGTGTGTTGTCCTGAAGAAATTGCCTTTCGCAACCGATGGATTACGAGTGAGGAACTCGCCCGACTGGGTGAGCCTTTGAAGAAAAACGGTTACGGAGAATACCTGCTCAGAATTGCCAGGGGTGAATAACGTCATCCCGTAATTGACGTCAACAAAAAGCAGCACAGCCGTCCCGGCTGAATCCACGATGCAGTTCGTCCCGCCGCAGCCAGGCGTTTGTTTCAGCAAAGCGGGTTGATTTGGATTGGCATCCATGGGGTGAAGAACATCATGAAACAGATGGAGGAAATCAAAACGGGGATGGAGAGGGGCGATACCGATTCAGCTCCGCAAACCGGACTGGGGCCGCCAGTGGAGATGTCGCGCGCGTTCAAACGCTACTCCTTGTTCCTTGCCGTGGTCGCGGTGTGCTTTGGAGCCGCTTTCTGGCATTGGGTCCAATTGGCAATTTCGGGCGAACTGTATTCCCATTTGCCGCTGATCCCCATCGTCGTTGCCTATTTGGTCTGGTTGCAGCGCGGTGTCTTGCGACGCGTTCCCCTCGAGCCGGTCCGTTGGCTGGCCATGGTTCTCGCGCTCGGCGGAGCGGTGGCGGGAGTGCTGGCGTTTTCAGGGACACTGCCAGGCCGCGGAGCCTTGCTCGAGGATGTGGTTTTCTGGCAGATGTTGGGTGTCTATCTGCTGACGCTGGCCGGTGCTTTTTGGTTTTTTGGTTTCAAGGTGATCAAGCAATGCCTGTTTCCGGTTTTGATTCTGGCCTTTGTGCTGCCGTTTCCCCATCGGGTGTTTCTCGGCCTGCAGACATTTTTGCAGGCAGCCTCCGCCGAGGTTTCGTATTGGGTTCTCTCGATGACCGGCATGCCGATGCTGCGCGACGGCTTTAATTTCCTTTTGCCCGGATTCGCCTTCAATGTTGCTCCCGAGTGCAGCGGCATCCGCTCGACCATCGTGTTGTTCATCACCTCCCTGGTGGCGGGTGAAGTGTTCCTGAAGTCTCCAGGCCGGCGGGCGATCCTGGCGCTCATCGTTGTGCCGCTCGGCGTCCTGCGGAACACTCTGCGCATCTTTACCATTGCCATGCTGTGCGTTCACGTGGATCCGAGCTACGTGAATTCCCCGATCCATCACCACGGTGGGCCGCTCTTCTTTTTGGTTTCCCTGATACCCTTTTTCCTGATACTGGGATGGTTGAGACGTTCGGAAGCAGGATGCAAAACGGGGTAGTAGCGATGAGCAGCGGTGAATTCGATTTCGAGGGCATTGATTTCATCCGCGCTTGGTAGATGAAGCCAGTCAAAACTATGAACAATAATCGTTTCTCCATCAAGGGGGGCTTTCGCTCCTGGCCCTGGGTGGCCTTGTTTGCCTTGTTCGCACTGGTCGCCGGGTGTTCCAAGGAGGCTAAAAAAGAGCGATATTCGCAGAGCGCTGCCAAGTATTACGCCCAAGGCGACTTGGAGAGGGCGAGGATCGAGTATTTGAACGTCCTCCGCCTCGACCGAACCAATCTCACAGCAGTGGCGCAGTTGGGGCGCATCTTTCACCAACGGGGTGCGCCCCTCCAGGCATTTCCGCTTCTCCGCGAGGCGGGCAAAATCCTGACCAACGATTGGGACATCGCCTTCCGCATGGCTTCGATTCGTGCGGGGTTTGGTGAGCGCGATTCGGCGCGTCAGGACATCGCGTCAGTTCTCACTCACTCCCCCACCAACGACGAGGCGATCCTTTTGCTGGCGGAGCTTTCCGACTCCCCCTCGGAAACGGCGGATGCGCGGCAGCGAATCGCCATCTTGCGCCAACGCGCAGGTGACCGCGCCTCGCTGCACCTTGCAGAATCAATCCTGTTCGCCAGGGACCGAAAAATCGATCAGGCAGAGAAGGAAATCCAATCAGCGCTGGCCTTGGATCCGAAGCTGCCCGCAGCCCACATGGGCATGGTCGGGCTGCATCTTGCCCGGACCAATCTTGCCGCGGCCGGGCAGGAGTTCAAAGCCGCCGCAGATCTTTCGCCGCCTCGCTCCAACATTCCCGTCCGTTACGCGGAGTTCATGGCACAGCAGGGCCGAAAGGACGAGGCTCGAAAATACTTGGAAGAGATCGGAGCGAAGACGCCGGATTATCTCCCGGTTTGGTCCGCCCTCGCGCGCCTGGCGTACTCGGAGAAGAGGATGGAGGACGCGCAGCAGTTGGCGAATCGTGTGTTGACGGGTGACCCCGCGAACTACGAAGCGAGAGTCTTGCGGGCCAGCATCAACCTGGACCAGAAGAAGGCCGATCGCGCCGTCCTTGAACTCACTGAACTGGAACGCGCTTTTCCGCGTCTGCCGCAGACCAAGCTTTTGCTGGCGCGTGCTTCCGCTGCCGATCAAAAACTCGACCAGGCGATGGTTTACGTGGAGCAGGCTCTGCGGCTCAACACGAACTATCTGGAGGCGGCGTTATTCAAAGCGGAACTGACCATGGCTCGCGGCGATTCAAGTTCGGCCATCCGCGGGCTGCAATCCCTCCTGCTGCAGACCAATAATGTCCCGGCTCAGATGCTTCTGGCCAAGGCATTCCGGCAGAATGAGCAATGGGATTCAGCGGGAACCATTTTTCAGGGATTGGCCGGGGCTTTCCCCAAGGACCCCCAATATCCATTTCTTCTCGGGATGATGCATCGGGATGCGCGCAAGTATTCCGAAGCCAGGGCCTCCTTTGAGGCCGCCCTCAAATTGTCCCCGGGCAATCCCCTGGCGATTTACCAACTTGTGGATCTGGACATCCTCGCGACCAACTACCCAGCCGCGCTGGCCAGGGTGCGGGCCGAAATGGAGAAGAATCCGAAGTCCTCGGCATTTCCCCTTCTGGAAGGGCGGATCTTTGCCGCCCAGAAGTTGTGGCCGCAAGCCGAGGCCAGCCTGCAGAAGACGTTGACCTTGAGCAGCAACTCGCCCGGCGCGTTCGAGCTTTTGGTCCAGGTCCATATGGGCGCCGGCAATTTCAACAAAGCCGCCGCCACCTTGGAACGGCAACTCGCCATCAATCCCGAAGACGGACGGGCTCTTTTCACTTCGGCCTTGGTGTCTGAACAACTCCAGGATTTTCCGAAGGCTCGCGATGCCTATGAGAAAAGTTTGAAGCTGTCTCCAGAGAATGTGGTGGCGATGAACAACCTTGCCTATCTCTACTTGGAACGTCTGAACCAACCGGACCAGGCGGCTGAGATGGCGCGCAAGGCCCGCAATCTGGCGCCTCGCGACCCGGCCATTGCCGACACCTTGGGCTGGATTCTTTATCGCAAGGGCGATTATGAAGCCGCGGTTCCTCTCCTGCAGGAAAGCGCCGAGATGCTGAGCAATAACGCTGAAGTCCAGTATCACCTGGGCATGGCCCATTATAGGCGCGGCTCAGAGGATGACGCCCGGACGGCCTTGGGCAAGGCCGTGAGTCTGCCCGCCGACTTCAAGGGCAAGGACGAGGCCCGGACCCGTCTTGCCTCGCTCGGCACCGGTGCCGCCGCAGCTTCCCCGGGACAAATAGCCGAACTGGAGAAGGCGGTGGCGCAGCACCCGGATGACCTCATCGCCATCGTCCGTCTGGCGTCGGCTTATCGTCAGGGTGGCAAGAACGACCGGGCCACGGAACTGTACGAGAAGGCGCTCAAACTCAATCCCAAAGCCGTTGCGCCGATGGTTCAGCTCGCCGAACTCTATGCGGGTCCGCTCAATCAGCCTGCCAAAGCCTTGCAACTCGCCAAGTCTGCGCGTGCCCTGGCGCCGCAGGATGCTCGCCTGGGACACCTCGCGGGACGACTCGCCTTCGACGCCGGCGATCATGCTTGGGCGTATAATCTCCTCTATGAGAGCGCCGTGAAACAACCGAACGATGCCGAGGTGCAGTATGACCTCGCTTGGGCCGCTTACAGCCTGGGGCGGGTGGACGAGGCTGGACAGAAGATGCAGCGCGCCCTGCAGGTGAACTCGAAGCTCAGTCGTGCTGCTTCAGGCAGGTGGCTGATCTCACTGCTGGCGCTCTCGACCAATGCGACTGAGGCAGCCCAACTGGAAGCGAGCATCAGGCAGCTCCTTGCCGCGGAGCCGGGCAACGTTCCCGCGCTCATGGTTGTCGCCGGCCTCGCGGAGAGTCGCGGACGCTTCGACGAGGCCCGGGCCGGCTATGAGAAGGCGTTGCAGCGTTATCCTTCCATGGCACACGCCCAACGAGATCTGGCCGCCCTGTTTGCCGACCGTCTGAACGACCCTGCCAAAGCTGGCGATCTTGCCGGTAAAGCGCGCCAGACGTTGACTGCCGATGCCAAAGTGGCGCGAACTCAGGGCAAGGCCGCTCTCCTGAAGGGGGATGCCAACACGGCCGTGCGCTACTTGCAGGAAGCCACCAGGCTGGCTGCCGGTGATGCACTGGCGTTTTATTATCTGGGACAGGCTCATGTGCAACTGAAGCAGAAGAAGGAAGCCACGGCCGTGCTGCAGCATGCCGTCACTCTGGCGCCGACTGCCTCGTTCGTCCCCGACGCTAAAAAGCTTCTGGACGAATCGCGCTGAACAACACTGTCCCGAAGATGATCCTTTTGGCGCTGGATGGCGCCAGCCCTCTGGCGCTTTTTCCGCATCCCTGCTCACCGCCCTCGTGTGGTTTGGCTTCCATCTGCGGGCGAATCCGTCCATTCCAACACGCAACAGTCGAAATTGATGTTTCCCACTCATCCTTTCGACCTCTGGCCTCAGCGCAGGCTCATCCTCGGTATTTACAGAATGACCTCGTTGCTGTAAGACTTCCCGCACCATGCATACTGACCCCCTTTCCAGAAGAATTTCCCTTGTCCTTTTGGCTGCAGCCTCCTCCTCGGTCTTGCCGGGCCATGCCCAGCAGGCGCTATTCGATGGGGTTTCCCAGGGCTTGCCCACTCCACAGGGAGGATCGTTCACGCCTGACCAGAATGTGCTTCAATTGGGACCTGCGCGTGTCGCGGTCGGATTGTCTTACTCGCTCCAATACACCGATAATGTCAATTTGACTCCGACCGATCGCCAGTGGGATCTCATCAACACGCCAATGTTAAATCTGGGATTCTATGTCCCGGTGGCGGATACCTCCTCCCTGCAGTTCACTTTGGGGGTAGGATACGCGCTGTATGTCAATGAGTCTGATTTGAACAGGTTCATCCTGACCCCGGGATCTGCGTTGACGTACACCATCCCTCTCGATAATTGGACGATTACTTTCTATGACAACATGTCGTTCACGTCCGACCCCCTGGCGGAGCCTGGGCTCAGCCGAACTGGCCAATATGGTTCGTTTCAAAACTCGATCGGCACGAGGGTGACGTGGTCTCCGGATCGCTGGGTGCTGACGGCTGGGGCAAGTTATCGCACCCAGTTCAGCACCGTGAGCCAGTACGATTACCTCAATTCGCATGGCCCGAACTTCATCGTGCAGGCGGGCTATAAAATTACCGCACAGACCCAGGTGGGTTTGGAGACCAGCGTTGGTCTCGACCGGTTTGACGATCCTCTCCGCAACGACTTTAATTCCTACAGCGTGGGGCCGTACCTTAACTGGCAGTTGCTTGAGAACCTGAACATCGTCGCGAGGGCAGGCTATGTGTACTACGATTTTGCCCGCGCTTCGGTCGGCGCAGACGGGGGAACCTATGGATCCTACTACGGCAATATCACGGCCACTCAGAGGTTGACGGAATACATTTCCCACAGCCTGATCATTTCCCGGGAGTTCAGCCCGGGCATTTCCTCGTCCTTAAGCCAGTTGCAGCAGACAAGCGAAATCGCCTACTCGCCTCAGTGGCAGTTCTCTGACGCCGGCACCCTTTCCGTCAGTGGGGGCTACCAAAAAGGCAATAATGGGTCGGTGGGTGTTGGCGACAGTTACAGCCGCTGGGTCGCGGGGGCGGGCGTAAACTTCCTGCTAACCAGCCGCTGGAGGGCGGGATTATATTACCAATTTTATTCCCGAGACTCCTCCGACTCTCGGCAAAGCTACAAAGTAAATAGCATCACCTGGAGCGTCAGTTATTCGTTTTAGCAGGCGAACATCTTAAATTTTGAGGCCGGTTGCCGGCCCTTCTATGGAAGGAAATGTCATTTTTGCGGGAGTTGCCTTGGTCCTGAGCGTCTTGGTGGGGCTCAGTGCGCTGACGCGGACTCCTCGCAATCGGGCCAAGTGGGTCTTTGCTGGAGGCCTGGCGCTCCTCGCGGTGGAGATGTTTTGCCTGATGATGAGCGCCAATACGGCGGATGTTGATGCAATCACCCGATGGCAACGACTGCGGCTGTTCATCGTCGGCTTACTGCCCGGCACTTGGCTGCTCTTCAGCCTGATTTTTGCGCGAGGCAATTCTCATGAATTCGTCCATCGGTGGCGCGTGGCTCTGGGCTTGGCGTTTGCGCTGCCCGTCACCTGTGCTTTTTGGAGCCTGGCGGGCGAGCCACTGGCATTCATTCTTCCCGGTACCGTGAGCGAGTGGATTTTTGAGCAGTCCCTGGGCGGTCTGGGAGTTGCCATGTCGCTTCTGATCGGCACGGTGGTGATCCTCCTCAACCTCGAGAAGACGTTTCGAGAGACCGTCGGGACGCTTCGCTGGCGGATTAAATATGTCGTCCTCGGTCTTTGCGTCCTCTTCGCGATGCGGCTTTACACCAGCAGCCAGGAATTGCTTTACCGGACGACAACCGAGGAACTTGGTTCCATCGATTCCGTGTCGCTGGCGGTGGCTTGCTGCCTGATTGCGTTCAGTTTTCTTCGCGCCGGGGCTTTCCATGTGGATGTGTATCCCTCGCATGCCATGCTCCGCAACACGATCACCATTGTGTTGGCGGGAGGTTACTTGTTCGTCGTGGGAGTGATTGCCATGGTGGCCAAATGGCGCGGCGGCATGGTGGCCTTCCAGTTGCAGGCCCTCTTCTTTCTCATCGCTATGGTGCTGCTGGCGGTCCTGTTGCTGTCGGATCGCATTCGGTTGCGGATCAGCCAGTTCGTCAGCCGGCATTTGCGCCGTTCGCGCTTCGATTATCGGCAGGTCTGGCGGACGTTTGCGGAGAAAACGGCGACCCAGGTGACGACGGCCGGGCTATGTCGCTCCGTGGCGACTTGGGTGTCCTCAACGCTCGATACCTTGTCGGTCTCCATCTGGTTGGTGGATGAGGCGGGGCGGAGAATCACCTTGGGCGCTTCGACTGTCGTGCCGGAGTCTGGAGAGGCTGCGCCGGTGCTGGAGTCCATTGATGCAGGACGGTTGCTGGCCGAGGTCGGGCGCAATCCAGAGCCGGTAAACCTCGACGCCACGCAGTTGCCGTGGGCGGCGGAGATGCGCGAACTGCATCCGGCGTTCTTCCCCAAAGGCGGCAGCCGCTACTGCGTCCCGATGGTCTGTCAGGGGCGTTTGGTGGGTTTGATGACGCTCGGCGACCGGGTTCGGGGCGTGCCCTTCACGCACGAAGAACTAGACCTGCTGAAATGCATCGGCGAGCAGGCAGCGAGCGGTTTGCTGAATCTGCGGATGGCAGAGAGGCTGCTGGAGAATCGGGAAATCGAAGCCTTTCAGACGATGTCCACCTTCTTCGTCCACGACCTGAAGAATACGGTTTCGACGCTGTCGCTGACCTTGCAGAATCTGCCGCGGCATTTCGCGGATCCGGCGTTTCGCGAAGACGCGTTGCGCGGTCTCGGCAAGAGCGTGAGCCGGATGCAGCAGCTCATCGGGCAACTGACATTGTTGCGGCAAAAGCTTGAGATCCGTCCGGTATTGTCCGATTTGAATGAAGTGGTCGCCGCCGCAGTGGAGGCCATGCCGGACGGCGAAATTCTTCCGCTGACCAGTCAGCCCCAGCCGGTTCCCAAGACGATGCTGGATCCGGAGCAGATGCAAAAGGTGATCCTGAATCTGCTGTTGAACGCCAAAGAAGCGCTCAACGGCCCGGGCGGACAAATTGTTCTGGAGACGATAGCGCACCCGGATGACGTGGAGATCGCGGTGGCGGACAACGGATGCGGCATGACGCCGGAGTTTCTGCACAGGCACTTGTTCCGACCCTTTCAGACGACCAAAAAGAACGGCACCGGCATCGGCATGTTTCACAGCAAGTTGATAGTCGAGGCGCATCGCGGCCGGTTTGAGGTGGCCAGTGAGCCCGGCAAGGGCTCCAAGTTCCGGATTTTTCTGCCAATCATCGAGAAGTAATATGAACGCCCGCCTGCTGATCGTGGATGACGACGAGAGTATCCGCTCACAAATGAAGTGGGCGCTGACCGACTTTTACGAGGTGACTTTGGCGGAGGACCGTTCCGGCGCGTTGGCCGCCTGCAAGGAGTTTAATCCCCCCGTGGTCCTGCTTGATCTGGGGCTGCCACCCAACCCAGGCGGCACCGAGGAGGGCATGGCCGCGCTGGCCGGTATCCTTGCACTCAACAGCAAGGCCAAGGTCATTGTCGTCACCGGTCAGACCGATCACGACAATGCGCTCAAGGCGGTGGATGCGGGCGCCTACGATTTTCTGGCCAAACCGGTGGAGATGGATGAACTGAAAATCATCCTCAAGCGCGCTTTCCACCTTTCGGCTCTGGAAGCTGAGAACCGCGCCATGCAGCAGCGGCTGCAAGCGGATGGCTTCGAGGGCATGCTGGGAACCAGCCCCGCTGTGCAGGAGGTTTTTCAATCCATTCGCAAAGTGGCCGCCACGGAGGCTCCCGTGTTGATTCTCGGAGAAAGCGGCACGGGCAAGGAAATGGCCGCCGTCGCCGTGCATCGCAACAGTCTGCGCAAGGACGGGCCGTTCGTCGCCATCAACTGTGGCGCCATTCCGGAGGCGCTGCTCGAAAGCGAACTCTTCGGTCACGAACGCGGCGCGTTTACCGGCGCTCATGCACAGCGCAAAGGCCGCGTCGAAATGGCGGTTGGCGGGACATTGTTTCTGGACGAAGTGGGCGAACTGACCCCTCCGCTTCAGGTCAAGCTCCTGCGGTTTTTGCAGGAGAAACAAATCGAGCGGGTCGGCGGCCGCTCTACAATCCCGGTGGATGTGCGCGTGATCGCGGCCACCAACAATGACCTGCGCAAGACCATTGAGCAGGGCGTCTTCCGCGAAGATCTCTATTACCGGCTCGCCGTGGTGGTCTTGCAGATGCCGGCACTGCGCGAGCGCCCACAAGACATCCCTCTCCTCGCTCAGGTGTTTCTCTCTCGCTTCACCAATGGCAGCGGCAAAGCGCCACCCAAGCTGGGTGATGACGCGCTTCTCGCTCTCCAACAACATGCGTGGCCCGGCAACATCCGGGAACTGGAGAACCGCATCAAGCGGGCGGCCATCATGGCGGAAGGCCGGCGCATCACCGCCGCGCATCTCGAATTAAACAACGTCGCTGCTCCGGTCAGCCGGACCCTGCGTGATGCCCGCGAAAACGTCGAACGCGAAATGATTGGGCAGGCCTTGAAGCGAAACAAAGGCAAAATCAGCCGCGCGGCTGCCGAACTGGGTGTCAGCCGGCCAACCCTTTACGAGTTGATCGAAAAGTTGGGCATCAAAAACGAGTGACGGCCATGGACAAATCATCCCGCGGCGTCGGCCCCGGGCGATTCTTGCGGGGCACGGCCCGGTCGCATGAAGGCATGGAGGAGAAGTATCAGTTCCAACTCGCCTTTTTGTTCGGACCCTTTCAATCTGAAATCACGCAGCCAAATTTGGCGAAAATCCAATCATCATGAAAATCACGAACTTGCCTCAATGCGTTCAAAACCTCTTGGGCAAACCCAGCACCAACGGTGGTCGTGGATCCAGCCTCCGATCCGCCCTGTTGCTTGGGCTGCTCGGAGCCGGATTCCTGGTGGTCACCGGATGCTCCAGCAACAAAGCGGACCTGCCGAATGCCTGGAGCAGCCTGCCGGCTGGCACGCAACCTTACCGGACCACCCGTTTGCAGGCGGGCGACGTGGTGCGGGTGAATTTCGAGGGCTCCACCAACCTCAATACCATTGCCAAGATCCAGCTCGACGGGACCGTCTCCATGCCGTTCGTTGGCAGTGTCAAGTTTGCCGAAAAGACCGCACCCGAAGTGCAGGCCGAACTGCTCAAGCTCTACGAGCCGCAGCTCAAGATCACCGAGATCACCGTCAGTCTCGTCACCCCGGCGGATTGCATCTATGTCAACGGCGCCGTGCTGCGTCCGGGCAAACTGCCTTATGACCGTTCCATGACCGTGCTGGAAGCCATCATGGAGGCCGGCGGTTACGATGCGAAGCGGGCCAAGCTCAAGGAAGTGACGGTCTTCCGCGTCGAAAATGGCGTGCAGATGAGTTACAAGCTGGATCTCAAGCGCATGCTCGCGGGCGGCGACAGCGGCGTCTTCCACCTGCAACCCTTTGACATCATTTACATCCCGGAGAAGACCTTCAATTTCTAAACTGAAGAGGACGGTCCGGCTGGCGGACAGGCGAAAAGGGCTCGTGCGAAATCACGAGTCCTTTTGCATTTCAGGATTCACTTCCATCTGTTCATAACCAACCGGCAGGCTACCGTGGGCGGATGTCAGGAAGGCTGGCGTCTTGTCCAACCGTGGCATGTGGCCCGCCTTGCGTGGGATCTCGGTTGTGATTCACGGGAAGACGACTGACTCGGTCATGTCTGCGCTCCTCAACATCGTCCATGAAGACCCGGATCTGCTGGTGGTCAACAAGCCGGCCGACCTCGTCTGCCATCCCACCAAGCAGGGCCCGCTTTCGAGTTTGATCAGCCGCGCACGCCTGCACTGCGGCGACGCCATTCGCCCGCAACTCGTCAATCGCCTCGACCGCGAGACCAGCGGACTCGTGCTGCTGGCGAAGAACGAGGAATCGGCCCGCGAACTTCGCCGTCTTTTCGAAAGCCGCGCCGTCTCCAAGACCTACCTCGCCATCGTCCACGGACATCTCCGTGAGGAATCGGTGATCATCGACGCCCCGCTCGGCCCTGATGAACGCAGTGCAGTCGCCATCAAGAACACCGTGCGCCCGGACGGTCAGCCGGCCCAAACCACCGCGCATGTCCTGCAGCGATTTTCGCGCGCAGAAGGTGACTTCACCCTGCTTTCCGTGCAGCCGCTCACGGGCCGCAAACATCAAATCCGCATTCACCTTGCGCACCTCGGGCACCCCGTCGTCGGCGACAAGATTTATGGCGGCGATGAACGGCTTTACCTCGACTTCGTGGAATCGCGCCTGACTGACGAGCAAAGGTTGCGCCTGCTTCTTCCCAGCCAGGCGCTGCACGCGGCCCGACTGCAGTTTGAATGGCGCAATGCGCCTGTTGAGTTCGCCGCGCCGCCCTGGAAAGACTTCGCGGACTTTCTGCTGCCCGAGAGTGGAATTTGATGCGCGAGGGAATGCGCTGGACGCCAAGGTTGCATCAAACTTCCTCCGGCGGGATCTTGGTGGCGCAAGCTTCCAGCTTGCGACCGTATTGCCAACCCTCCGGGTTGGCGGCCCCGTGAGATCGCATCGCCAAGCTGGAAGCTTGGCGGGACGGTCGCAAACCGGAGGTTCGCGCCACTATCCCGGCCGGGATGCAAACCGGCGATGGGCTCATCCGCGCACTGCCCCCGGCGCGCGGCCTTCAGGCCGCTTCTGCGTGCGATGGGTGTTGGCGAAACATTGGCGGACGGTTTCTCGAACGAGGAAGCGACGTCAACGTCGCGCTCCAACCCGGTTGCCTTCGGGGGCAGTGTCGAGATGCGCCCACCGGCGATTCGGCAGCGACTATACCGTTGCCAAACAGTCGCTCGCGGCTAGGATGCGCCTCCCCGGTTGGCCCAGCACAGCCGGAGGAGTCATGACCGACTACAAAGTCAAATTTGAGGTCTTTGAAGGGCCGCTCGATCTGCTCCTTTATCTCATCAAAAAGGAGGAGGTGGACATTTACGAGGTCAACCTCACCAAGCTGGCCACGCAGTTCATCGAGTACATCGAGGTCATGCGCATGCTCGACCTCGACATCGCCGGGGAGTTCCTCGTGATGGCTTCGGCGCTCATGTATATCAAGAGCCGAGAACTGCTCCCGGTGGACCAGCAGGTGGCGGTGGAGGGCGACGACGAGGGCGAAGATCCCCGATGGGAACTCATCCGGCAACTGGTCGAATACAAGAAATTCAAGGATGCCGCGGGACGGCTGCACGAACTCGAGGTCAACCAGGAGAATGTCTATCCGCGCGTGCCCGTGCCGCCGGATTTCAGCGCCGACCAGGCGCTCGCCGATTCGGGTCTCTCCGTCTTTGACCTCATCAATGCGGTCAACGCCATCCTCAAACGCGTCGCCCAGCAACCCGAGCAGCGCGACATTTTCGAGGACCAATGGACGGTCAGCGACAAGATCGAGTCCCTCGTCAAACTGATCGCGGAGCGGCCGCGGCTGAAGTTCTCGGAGCTGTTCGCTGCGGCGTCCAGCCGGACCGAAGTCATAGTCACGTTCCTGGCCATCCTCGAACTCATCCGCCTGCGGCAGCTCACCGCCGTGCAAGACGAGCCATTCGGCGAGATCGAAATCACGCGCGCCGCGCCGCAGACGGAACCAGAACCGGCGCCCGCCAATACTGCCACCCCGCCCGCCGGCGAGCCGGCACCCGCTTCCTGAATCGCATGGAACTGAAATTCGTTCTCGAATCGATTCTCTTCTCGGCACAGCAGGCGATGACTTCGCGCCAACTGCGCGAGATCCTCGTCACCGCTGCGGAACAGTCGGAGGATTCGACCATCAAGGCGTTCAAGAAGACGCCCGTGGACAACATTGAAGCCGCGCTGGAGGAACTGGGCCGCGAACATGAGCAGGCGCAGCGTAGCTACCGCCTCACCTGTGTCGCCGGTGCGTGGCAATTTATCAGTCAGCCGGACTACGCGCCGTGGCTCAAGGCGCTCGTCGGTCACAAGAGCCGTCCGCCGCGCCTTTCGCAGCCCGGTTTGGAAACACTGGCCATCATCGCCTACCGCCAGCCGATCACGCGCACCGAGATCGAACAGGTCCGCGGCGTGTCGGTGGATGGCGTGATGCAGACCTTGCTGGAGCGCGGTTTGATCGAAGCGACTGGACGTGCCGAGGTGGTTGGGCGCCCGATGAACTACGGAACCACGAACGCGTTCCTCGAATACTTCGGGCTGAAGAATCTCGACGATTTGCCCGAAGCGGAAGAGTTGCGCCGGATGCCGGTGGAGAAACCCGCGACGCTCCTCACCGTGGATCCAGGACTCGCCACGGCGCCGCCGGAGTTGTTGGCGCAGGCGGAATCGCCGCAATCGGTCGATCCGGCGCTCGCCGAACAAATCGGCCTGCCGATCGTTGCCGAGGACGCGCCCAAGGAACCCAATTCATGAGCCTTTCCGAACATCGCCAGGCCATTGACCGCTTGGACCAGCAACTCATCCGGGTGCTGAACGAGCGCACCAAGCACGTCTTGGAGATCGGTCGCATCAAGGTCAAGACCGGCCAGGAGATCTACGCGCCTCACCGCGAGCGGGCGGTGCTCCAGCGGGTGTGCAAGATGAACAAGGGGCCCATCACCAATGAGTCCCTCCGCGCGATTTACCGCGAGATCATGTCTGGCGCGCTCGCTCTCGAGAAGCCGATGACCATCGCCTATCTCGGCCCCGAGGCGACCTTCACGCACCAGGCGGCGTTGCAGCGGTTCGGCAGCAGCCTGGCCTATGTGCCGTTCAAGACCATCAATGATGTCTTCGCCGCGGTCAGCCGACGGCTTGCCGACTTTGGCGTCGTGCCGGTCGAGAATTCCACCGAGGGCGTGGTCACGCACACGCTCGACATGTTCGTGGACAGCGAACTGAAGATCGTCGCGCAAATTGTCCTGCCCATC
Source organism: Limisphaerales bacterium (assembly GCA_038249465.1). Classification (GTDB taxonomy): domain Bacteria; phylum Verrucomicrobiota; class Verrucomicrobiia; order Limisphaerales; family JBBRWD01; genus JBBRWD01. Next base: position 76,113 of record JBBRWD010000006.1, read on the forward strand.
CAGCAATGCCTGATGAGCAAGGAGCCGAAGAACCGCATTCGGAAGCTCTTCATTCACCCGCAGTCGCTCGCGCAATGCCGCGGCTGGCTCCAGAAAAATCTGCCCGACGCCGAGATCGTCGAAACCTCCTCGAACGCGCGCTCGGCCGAGCTGGCGGCTCACGAGAAGCGCTCGGGCGCCATCGCCGGCCTGCTCGCCGCGGAGAAGTACGGGTTGCCCGTGCTCGAACACAACGTGCAGGACAACGCCGAAAACGCCACGCGCTTCCTCGTGCTTGGCCGGCAATCGCCGCCGCCCAGTGGACGGGATCGCACCAGCCTGATGTTTTGCATCGCCGACAAGCCGGGCGCGCTGCATTCCTCGCTCCAGCCCCTGCGCCGCTACCGCATCAACATGACGAAGATCGAGTCGCGCCCGAGCAAGCGCAAAGCCTGGGAGTATTTCTTCTTCGTGGATCTCGATGGGCACATCAGCGACAAGCGCATCGCCAAAGCCATCGAACAACTCGGGGAACACTGCGCCTTCGTGAAGATTCTCGGCGCATATCCGAACGTCGAATAATCCGGCGATGTCTTCCCGCAAAACTCCAACGACCACCGCTGCTGCCAGCCATCTGGCCCGCGCCCGTGAAGTCTTCGACATTGAAATCGCCGCGCTCCGGGCCGTGCGCGCGCAACTTGATGGGGCATTTGATCGCGCGGTGGATCTTCTGGTCGAGGTGCTGCGACGGCGTGGGAAAATCGTCGTCACCGGCATCGGCAAATCCGGCAACATCGGGCGCAAGATCGCGGCAACCCTTACCAGCACCGGCTCCACCAGCGTGGTGCTCGACAGCGTGGATGCCCTGCACGGCGATCTGGGAATTATCAACGACGGCGACGTGGTGCTGATGCTGAGCTATTCTGGAGAGTCCGAGGAATTGCTCAACCTGCTGCCCGCGCTGAAGCGGTTCACGGTGAAGATTGTTTCCATCACCGGCGCGCCGCGATCCACGGTGGCGAAAAACAGCGACGTGGTGCTGAACGTGAAGATCGCCAAGGAAGCCTGCCCATTCAATCTCGCGCCGACGGCCAGCACCACCGCGACCCTGGCGATGGGCGACGCGCTGGCGATGGCCGTGCTTCAGGCGCGCGGCTTCCGGGAAAAGGATTTCGCCCGGCATCATCCCGCCGGCGCCATTGGTCGCTCGCTGCTGTTCCAGGTGCGCGACATCATGCGCGTGGGCGGACGCAACGCCATCGCGCCCGAGACGATGACCGTCAAAGAGGCGCTGCTGGTGATGACGCGAGCCAAAGCCGGCAGCGTCAGCATCGTCAACGCGCGCGGGCGGCTGGTGGGCGTCTTCACCGATGGCGACCTGCGACGCCAGATGGCGGGTGACGATCAAATCCTGGCCAGACCGCTGTCCTCGGTGATGACCCGGCAGCCGATTTGCCTGCGCGAAGATGCGCTGGCCGTCGAGGCACTGAAGATTTTCAACGAGCGCGCCATCGACGATCTCATCGTGGTCAACGCTCGCGGCGAGCCGGTCGGGTTGGTGGACTCGCAAGATTTGCCGAAGTTGAAGTTGATGTAGGAAATTCAGCACTGCGACTCGGCGCGCATCACCAACACGCGCTTCGAGAACCTGGCATCGAGGAATCGCCGCGGCTCATCGCGCTCTGGATTGGCAAGGCGGTGTGGACGCGTGACGACGCGCGCGGGCAAATCGACGGCGTGACCTTCCAGAACATCCGCGCCACTGCGAAGCTGCTGCGCGTCGAGTTGAAGGGCTACGATGAGCAGTATCTCGTCGAGAACGTCCTCTTCCGCGACGTGCGCGTGAATGGTCAGCCGCTGACCTCCGCCGAGGTGAAGACGAACGAGTTTGTGAAGAGAGTTCGAGTAGAGCCGTAAGGTGCGATGGGGAGCGCCTCCTCGTTCTCAGATGGCCGGGCGGCCGCGACGTCCGCCCAAGGTAGATCTGGCGCAACCAGCAAACAGCAGTGACGCCGGCAGAGACCGGAGCTGAAAGCAATTCGGTTCATGTTCGCCACGCTGGCAACCGTAGCCGAGATCGAGCCTCCGGCCCGACGTGGCAACGGATTCAAACGGCTCCCGAACTGAGGCGTTTCCACGACTCACATCCCTTTGACGTGAGACCTATTCTCTGCCGGCGACGACTTTTGAGAATTTGGTTTTGTCCCGTTCCCCGTCCTAGCCACAATCCCAGTAGGCGTGACTCGGTAGATTGTTTCTGCGCCCTGAATACCCTTGTAAGGTTTGCCGTGGGCGTAGCACTTCAGCGGTGTGCGATCAATGACCATCGTGCCCGCCGGAAGAGCCAGAAATCTGGCCGCCAAACCCACCGCATGGCCGGGGGCATCCTTTACGAATACGCGCTCATGCGCCAGTTCACGGCGCTCGTAGTAAGGATGCAGTGCCCCATCCCTCCGATACTCCAGTTCACTGATTTGAAATACCGACTGGCGCCCCAATGAGTGCCGCAGCGAATTCAGCAAGTCCGTGTATACTGTTGGCGGTAGGCGGTCGATCAAATCTGGTAAAAGCAGATAGGTCACCCGCGTCGCGCGTTGGAGCATCACCCCGATGGCATCCGACGCAAGCACCAGCCCGGAAACCTCATAGGGATGCACTTGGCGGGCCGCAACCAACGGAGAAAAGTCATATACATTTGTTCCGATGATCCTCAAATCTACGTTGGTTGAGGCCGGTCGGGTTGGGGGCGTTGGGGGCGGCGCACCCAGTGCGGCCGCTGCCCCAAGCAGCACTGCCAATATCAGCTTCATCTTTTGATCAAGTTGTTCCGACTGAAGTAGTCCATTTCAGATTGCGACTGTATCAAGAACGATTCGACCAATTTGGGATGATACCACCTGCTTGTCTGATCGCGTCGTAAATCATGTTCAGTTCTTCGGCATTGATGATATAACTTTTCCCTCGCAACACCATGTAGCCGCCCATTATCTCAACAACTCTCTTCGCTTCAGGGCTGTTCAAATCAACTCCCAAATCGATTGCCTTCGACGCCAAAACCGATCGCACTTTTGGCTGTCTCATCCGTTTGGCGTATTCATGTAATTGACCCCAGTATTTTGGATCAACGTCAGAGTGTCGGATTTTTATGTTTCCCTCAGCGTCGTATTTTATCTCAATGGTTTCGCCATACTCGTTCTTGATCTTAATGGGCTTCATGCCGCGATAATTCTGCGGATGCATCAATTCTGTCAAATATTCAATAGGTGACTGTATCTCAGGAATATCACGCCATCCAGTCGGCCGGTTTTGCGATTGCGGCAGGATGCTCTGCACCAGCGAGACGTTTTGCTCGACCTGGAGATCAGACATTCCCACGCAGATGAAGTCCGCGCCATTGCTCAAGGCGTAGCGGAAGCCCGAGTCGGCCCGGATGGCACCGGCCGCGAGCACCTTGAAGGTAATCTACGACTTCCGCACTACCTGCATAAAGGCGATGACATTGCAGGTGAGAAACTCGCGACGAGCCATTACCGCTTTCATGACTCGCTGGCGATTGAACCGGTTGGGCAGAATGGTTCTGTGGAGGCTCAGAAAAAGGCTGGCAGGCGCCAGCAACACTTCGGGAGAACTCTTAAAGAAGGAGCGGCTTTTACTTCAACACCTTCACCGCTTCCACGGCCCAATTCAGCGCGGGGCTGGGATAGATGCCGAGGAAGAGCATCCCGACGATGCAGACAGCCGCTGAGATTTTAACCAGGAGCGGAACGGCAATCGGCGTCGTGTCGGCGGGAGCCGGCGACCAGTAGATGGCTTTGATGATGCCGAAGTAGTACCAGATTGAGATGGCCACGCCCGCGATGGCCACCGCCAGCAGCCAGTAATACGCCGGACCGGCTTCAATCGCGCTCTTGAGCAGGAGGAATTTCCCAAAGAAACCCGCCAGCGGCGGAATGCCGGCGAGCGACACCATCGCGAGGGTCATCGTGGCCGCCAGCAGCGGCGAGCGTTGGTTGAGCCCGGCAAACACCGAGATGTCATCGCTGTCGAGTTGACGCGTCACCAGGCCAATCACCGCGAAGGCGGCGAGAATGGTGAAGAGGTAGCCCATCAGGAAGTAGAGCACGGCGGCGTAGCCGGCGGAATTCATGGCGACAACGCCGAGGAGGATGAAGCCCGCGTTGCCGATGCTCGAATAGCCGATGATGCGCTTGACGCTGCGCTGCGGGATCGCGCACAGGCCGCCGTAGAGGATGCTCACCGCCGCCATGACCATGAGGAGCTTGGCCCACGGCGCAACGACATCGTGGGGCAGCGCGCCGAAGAGCAGACGCAGCAGCAGCGCGAAGCCGGCTGCCTTGGAGCCGACGGCGAGGAACGCAGTGATGGGTGCGGGCGCGCCTTCATAAACATCGGGCGCCCAGATTTGCATCGGAAACGCGGCAATCTTGAAGGCGAGGCCGATGATCACCAGCAACAGGCCAAGCAAAAAGACGGTGTTCTTCTGCAGTTCGCCCGCTTTGGCCAGGAGTTCGCCGAAGTTCATCGTGCCGGAAGTGCCAAAGACCAGCGCGATGCCATAGACCAGCACGGCCGAGGAGAGGGCGCCAAGGATCAGATATTTGACGCCGGCTTCGAGCGAGCGAACCCGGCTGCGCTGAAAACTGACCAGCACGTAGAAGGTCACGGTGATGAGTTCCAGCGAGACGAAGAGCACGGTGAAATCGTTGGCCGAGGCGGCGAACATCATGCCGACCAGCGCAAAAATCTGCAGGCTGTAGAACTCGGCAATGCCAGCCTTGATGCGGTCCGCAAACTCGATGGAGAGCAGCATCACGAGAATGGCCGCGAGAAGGAAAAAGCGTTTGAAGAACAGCGCGAGGCTGTCGAGCACATAGGTTTGCTCGAAGGCAAACTGAGCCGTGGAAGCGTCGAACCGCAGGCTCCAGACAAAGATCAGCGCCAGCGCCGCGGCGGCGACGTAGCCAAGGCCGCGTTTATTCTCAGCCGGCAACCACAAGTCGGCCAGCAGCACCAGCAGGCCGAGGCCGGCGGTGGCAAGTTCGAGACTGATCAGCGATGCGTTCATCCGATGGGCTGAGGGCGCGAGATCATTTCCGGGCCGGGTTGATGGCGGTAACCGAAAGCCCGGGCGACGGGCGTTTGCCCGAGTCGAATTTCAGAGTCGCCTCCGCGCTGGCTTTGATTTTGTCCGTCAGCAGGCGCGGGAAAACGCCCAGGCAAATCAGCGACGCCAGCAGCAACACGAACGGCACCCGGCGCCAGACCGTGGCGTCCTGCGCCTCGCCGGCTATTTCAGTCGTGGGACCGTGCAAGAGATGACGGATGGCGCGCAAAGCATAGAGCGCCGCGACCACGAGTCCCCCCCAGGCCACCGCGGCGACATAGAAATGCGGGTGCGGCGAATACGAGCCCTTCCACGCGCCGAACATGACCAGGAGTTCGCCAACGAAATTCGCGAAGCCCGGCACGCCGCAGCCCGCCAGCAAGGCCATCACCAGCGCGGTGCCGATGAACGGGAGTTGCTGGAGTAGGCCGCCCAGACGCGTCATGTCGCGCGTGCCGGTGGCGTGAAAGAGATAGCCGCTCAATCCAAAACTCAGGGCCGCCAGGAAGCCGTGCGCGACCATCACCAGCACCGCGCCAGTCACGCCGATGAGGTCAAGGCTGGCGATGCCTAGGAACGCAAAGCCGACGTGGGCGACGCTGGAATTACCGATGAGGAGGTTGAGATCCTTCTGCCGCATGGCCACCCAGCCGCAGTAAAGGATGTTGCCGAGGCACAGCCACGCCAGCACCGGGACCCAGGCCTTGGCGCCTTCGGGCAACATGGGCAGCGCGATGCGGATCAGACCGTAGAGGCCGAACTTCTTGAGCACACCCGCGTGCAGCATGGCGGTGGCGGTTGGAGCCACGCCGTAGCCGAGCGGCGCCCAGGTGTGGAAGGGAAAGAGCGACACAAGAATTCCGAAGCCGAAGAGAAGCAGGGCGAAGATCAGATTCTGATCGGCCGCGCGGATGGGATTCTCGGCGAAGTAACGGGTCATCCGAACGATGTCGAACGTACGCTCACCAACCGGCCTTTGGAGATACAGCAGGATGAGTCCCGCCAGCGCGAGGAGCGCGCCGATGGTGAGGTAGATGGTGATTTGGAAAGTCGCGTAATTCTTTTTCTCACCGCTGCCCCAGAGGCCGATCATGATGAACGTGGGCACCAGTGCGAACTCGTGGAAGCAATAGAAGAAAAAGAGGTCGAGCGAGGCGAATGCGCCGAGGATGCCGCCGGTCATCACCAGCAGCAGGATGTGAAATTCCTTCTGGTGTGACTTAATCTCGGACGAAACGCACGCCGCGGCGAAGGCCACAATGGCCCCCATGACCACCAAGCCGAGGTTGATGCCGTCCACTCCAACGTAATAGCTGATGCCGAGCGAGGGAATCCACGGGACGCGCTGAACGAATTTGTAGCCGTCGAGCGCCGGGGCGGCGTCGAACGCGAAAAACAGACCGAGCGCGAGCAGCATGTCCGCCGCGGTGATTCCGATCGCGATGGTGCGAATGACTGAGGTGTTCTGGCGCGGCACCAGCGTCAGGAGCAGCGCGGCGAGCAATGGCAGGCAGATGATCCAGGTGAGCATGGTCAGCGCAGGAAGATGTAAAGGACCAGCGCCACGCCGGCCGCGACGATGAAGGCGTAGGTCTGCAGGTTGCCGGTTTGCACGAGGCGCAGTCCGCGTCCGACGAGTTCGGTGGTGCCGTGCAGGCCGCGCACCATCAGGCCGGCGACGATCCAGCGATCAAACCAGTCGGCCAGTTGCGCGAGTAGTTCGTGCGTGATGCGGATGAGCCCGGAGTATATCTCGTCAAAGTAAAACCGGTTGCGCATGGCGCGCGACAGCAGGCCGAGTTTCTCCGGCAGCGGATCCTTCTCCGCATTGGCATAGAGCGCATAGGCGGCGGAGAAACCGAAGGCCACCGCCGCCAAGCCGAGTAAAGCGGCGATGGGCGCGTGCGCGAATGGCGCAAACATTTCCTCGGCGATGGAGAGGTGCGAGATGGCTTCTCCCGGATGAAAATGGCGCTCAAGAAAGGTGTTGATGCCGAAGAAGCCGGCGAACACCGAAGGAATGGCCAGGAGCATCAACGGCACGGTCATCACCTTGGGCGATTCATGGGCATGCCCTGCCGATTCCGAGCGCGGCTTGCCGAGAAAGGCGACGAAGAACAGGCGCGACATATAGAACGTCGTCAGCGCAGCCACAAGAGTCGCGAGGACGAAGTAGCCGACGTGCCGTTGCGCAGCGAGCGCGAGGATCTCGTCCTTGCTGAAGAAGCCGCTGAACGGGGGCACGCCGCAAAGAGCGAGCGTGGCGAGGAGGAAGGTCCACCAGGTGGCCGGCATCTTTTGCTTCAAGCCGCCCATCCGCCAGATGTCCTGTTCATGATGCAGCGCGTAAATGACCGAGCCGGCACCGAGGAAGAGCAGGGCCTTGAAGAAGGCGTGCGTGGTGAGGTGATACATCGCCGCCCCGGGACCGGCGAGACCGACGGCCATCACCATGTAGCCGAGTTGCGAGAGCGTCGAGTAAGCCAGGATGCGCTTGATGTCGTCCTGCTGCACCGCGATCAAGGCGGCCAGCAGCGCGGTGATTCCGCCGCTCAAGGCGACGAGATCGAGCGCCGTCCAACCGTTCAGGAACGAGAGCCATTCGGGCCACGCCTGCGGAATTTCAAAGAGGAAGAAAACGCGGCAGAGCATGTAAACGCCCGCCGCCACCATGGTGGCGGCGTGAATGAGCGCGCTGACCGGCGTGGGGCCTTCCATCGCGTCGGGCAGCCAGACGTGCAACGGGAATTGCGCGGACTTGCCCATCGCGCCGCAAAAGATCAGGAAGCCCGCCAGCGAGGCGAGGGCGCCGATGCCCGACGGATGCAGCTTCAACCAGCCACGCACAGCGTCGAAGTCGAGATGGTTGGTGATGCCCCAAATGAGCAGGATGCCGAGGAGGAAGCCGAAGTCGCCGAGGCGATTGGTGAGAAAGGCCTTCTTGCAGGCGTCCGCGGCCGATTCCTTCGCATACCAATGGCCGATGAGCAGATAGCTGGAAAGGCCCACCAGTTCCCAGAACATGAACATCACCACGAAATTATCCGCCAGCACGATGCCAAGCATCGAGAAGGTGAAGAAGCTCAGTCCGGCAAAATAGCGCGAGCGCGAGCGGTCCTCAGCCATGTAGCCGTAAGAATAGAGGTGAATCAACCCGCCGACGCCGGTGACGATGAGCAGCATCAACAGGCTGAGCCGGTCCACGCGCCAGGCGAGCGTGATCTTCAGCCCGGTGGCCTCGAGCCAGTTCACGCGCAGATAGGAGAGGCGTGCGGTGTCAGCCAGTTGCGGCAGGCTGATGGCAAACAGCAGGACGCTGGCGATGAAGGCCAGAGCGACGGCCCCGATGGAAAGTTGGGCGGAGAAACGCCCGTCGCGCTGCGTGAACAGCGTGATGGCGACCGCCGCGACGAGCGGCAGGAGCAGGATGATCCAGGGCAGTTTTTCGTGAAGCACGGGTTTCTAGAGTTTCATCGATGTCAGGTCTTCCACGTGGGTGGTTTGCCGCTTGCGGAAGAGGGCGACGATGAGGGCAAGCCCCACCGCCACCTCGGCTGCCGCCACGGTGATGGTGAAAAAGACCAGCAACTGTCCGTTGAGATTGTTGTTGAACCGCGAGAATGCCACCAGGGCGAGATTGGCCGCGTTGAGCATCAACTCGAGCGACATGTACATCACGATCACGTTGCGGCGCACGATGACCCCCAGCAGGCCGAGGCAAAACAGGATGGCGCTGACCACGAGGTAATGTTGGAGGCCGACGGTCATACGCTTTTAGCCGCGAAAGAACGCAAGGAACGCAAAGAAAAAGGAGGCGAGGCCGCCTGTCAGTCTGGCGACCGCCTCTTCGGTCGCTCTGCCCTGGCTGAAGATGAACTTGCGAATCTGGAAGCGGAAGGAGCCAAAGTTGATCAGCAAACCGTGCTCAATCCGGGCCGCTCTGAGGTAACCGAGCACCTGGGCGACATGCTCGTCGGAAATGGTCCGGGCGGCTTTGAGTTCGACGATCAGCCGGTTCTCAACGAACAGGTCAGCGAAATAATCTCCAATCTCGGTGCCGTCCTCGTCATGGACCTTCAGTGAATGCTGCTGTTTCACGTCCAGTCCGGCTTTGCGCAGCCGATTAACCAGGGCGTTTTCGTAAACTTTCTCCAGATGATCATTGCCATGATACACATGAACGGCATAGGCCGTTTGCCGGACGACATCGCACAGTTCGTTGACGGTTTTCATGGCGGCTTCTTTCGTGTTCTTTGCGTTCCTTCGCGGCTATTTCAGGTCTTTCTTGCTGAGCAGGATCACGCCCACCATCGCCACCAACAGCAGCAAGGAGACGACTTCAAACGGGAGCAGATAGCGGGTAAAAAGCAGTTCTCCGAGATCCTTCGTGGCGCCTTCGGCCGCAGGCTGCAATCCGGCAAACTGCGCCGGCTGCCAGACGGTGGCGGCGACCAGCGCGCCGATGGCCCCCACCGCCGCCAGTCCGGTCACGAGGCTGAAAGAGCTGCACGAGCGGCGCTGCTCCTCCTTCAAATCGAGCAGCATGATGACAAACAGGAACAACACCATCACCGCGCCGGCATAAACGAGGATCTGCACTGCCGCGAGGAAGAAGGCGTGCAGCAGCACAAACAGCCCGGCCATCGAGACAATCGTCAAGACCAGGAACATGGCGCTGGTGACCGGATTGCGGCTGAACGGATTCGCCACCACCAGCACGCCGCAAAGCAGCGTGAGCGCGGCGAAGATGTAGAAAAAGACGTCCTGCATGTCAGCCTCTGACAAACGCGTGGGATTGAATCGTCCCGCCCGCAATCGCGCAAGCCTTCGCTTGGAAATCGCCCATCCGGGCGCATTCCAGTTCAGTTCCACCGCAATTCGCGCGGAGGTTCACCCACTTGAGCATGAAATGGATTTTCGTTTTCATCCTTCGTTCCGGTCACTTGTGTCCCGAAATATCACCCGGCACCCCGATGGCAATCGATCCCCGGCGGATTTGAATTTGCGTGACCTGCCCCGCCTGCGTCGTGTCACCGGTGGAGATGCTGACGCCGCCACGAGAGGCCACCAACGCCAGCCGCCCGGGTTGCGGTCCATGCACACAAGTCAGGTCGAAACTCTCGCCGTAAAAGGTGAGCTCTGCTGGGACGGTCACCACCCGCTCTGGAACCCCAGGCTGAGTCGAGGCGACACGCACGGTGACGCCGAGGTCTCCCGTGGCACGGAGCAACACAGGAGTATTATCGAACGGCGGCGTGGCGCATCCCGCCATCAACAGCGCAAAAGCTGCGATGGCGGCCAGGATGTGCGTTGAGTTCGGGTGGTGCGCCTGCATGAATCGCGATCAGGATTTTACCGGGAAGATGTCCTGCTTCTTTGCCTCGTCCGACTTGTGCCGCCATTTCTCGATGGTGTCCTGGTGGACGCCGCCCAGGGCGAGCAGCTTTTCCTTGTCGTAAATCATCTCGGCGCGGCTGTGGCCGGTCAGCGAGTAGTCCTTCATGAGGAAGATGGCCTCCTCGGGACAGACTTCCTGGCAGAACCCGCAGAAGATGCACCGGAGCATGTTGATCTCGAACTCGGCCGGCATCTTCTCGGCATTGGCGCGGTCGGCGATCTTTCCATCGGGTCCGGGAGGGATGATCTTGATGGCCTTGGGCGGACAGACGAATTCGCAGAGCTGGCAAGACACGCACTTGGTGTGGCCGTTCTGGTCGCGGACCAGGTACGGCGCCCCGCGGTAACCTTCCGGCACGGTCCATTTTTGCTCGGGATACTGCATCGTCACCTTCTTGCGGAAGAAGTGGCGCAGCGTCACCGAGAATCCGCCCAGCACGGCCGGGAGATAGAGGCGTTCCCAGAAACTCAGTTTTTTGCGGTCAACAATCATGCGGGGACTCCGGCGTCGGATGGTTCGGTTCTCCGTTGCAGCCTCAGAAATTCAATCGATGGCTTGCCCACGGCGAGGCTCTTCGCGCTAAGATCCTCATCGACGTCCGGCCAATGGACCCCCAAGCCCCGCCCGATCAACTCGAAGTGGTCCCGCTGACTTTGCGTGGCGTGAAAAAGTCGGGGATACCACATCAGCGGCAATTGGACGGAGCGTCCGTCGTCAAAATCGACCGAGAGGGTATCCGGGCTGCTGGTCACGCGAACCGCGCGAAGGTCATCCAAAGTATTCATGCCATCGATTAAGAATCTCGTGTTCGTTTTCTTCCAAAAGAAGAGCGATCTCGTTCAATTCCTGCCGGCGGAATCCAACATTTACCGCCAATTGTACCGGCCTCATCCAAAATTTCGCCGCTCGCTCGCCTGCCGTTACATGCACATGCGGCGGCTCATCGCCGTCCGCGCTGAAGAACCCTATCCGAAAACCGCGAATTCGCAAAACCGTTGGCATCGGCGATCTATTTCGCCGTCGTTGCCCACAGCACCACCGCCGTCACGACGATGTTCGCCAACGCCAGCGGGATGAACCGCCGCCACCCGAGATCCATCAACTGATCATAGCGGAAGCGCGGCAGCATCCAGCGAATCCAAATCACGATCACCGCCACCAGGGCGAGCTTGGCCAGAAAGATTCCGACGTGCAGCAGCGCGTCCGTCAGCGTTCCCATCGACTGGTCGAGCCCGAACAGCGGCAGGCTCCAGCCGCCAAGAAACAGCGTCACGATCATCGCCGAGGCCGCCAGCATGTTGGCGTATTCGGCCATGAAGAACATGCCGAACTTCATCGAGCTGTATTCCACGTTGTAGCCGCCGACGAGTTCCTGCTCCGACTCCGGCAGGTCAAACGGCAGGCGGTTCATCTCGGCCAGTGCCGCGATGATGAAGATGCCAAAGGCCAGCGGCTGCTTGAAGGCCATCCAGTCGAGGAAGCTCTTGCTCTGATACGTCACCACCGTGCCAAGATTTAAATCTTCGACGAGGAGGAACACCGGGATGACGCAAAGCCCCATCGCGATCTCGTAGGAAATCATCTGCGCGCTGGAGCGGATGCCACCGAGGAAGGGATATTTCGAGTTGGCCGCGTAGCCCGCCAGCACGATGCCATACACGCCGAGCGAGACGATGCCGAAGGTGTAGAGAATGCCCACGTTCAGATCGGCGATGACGAGGAATTGATCGCCAATCTGTCCGCCGAAGGGAATCACCGCGATGGTCAGCAGCGCCGGGATCATCGTGATGGCCGGCGCCAGCCAGAAATACAGTTTGCGGACGTGCCCCGGCGTGAAGTCCTCCTTGAAGATCAGTTTCGCGGCGTCCGCCAGCGGTTGCAGCAGGCCGAACGGACCCGTGCGGTTCGGCCCGATGCGATCCTGGATGAACGCGCACACGCGCCGCTCCACCAGCACCACGTAGGCGACCATCGCCATGAAGACCGCGAAGACGCCGATGATCTTGGCCACGCTGAAAACCAGAAACTGGTTCTCCCGGCTGAGATTGATGAACCAATCGTGCATTGCAGTATTCGTTTAGATCGCCGCCGCCGCTCCGTGCTCGCCCAGCCCCGCCCAGGTCATTCCGGCAAACGCCGGCACCTCGCGGGCCATCAAGTTGAACAAGCCTTCGATATTTTGTGGCACTGCCTGTCCCGTCGCGAGAGAAACGATTTCGGCGAGGAACTCCCACTCGGCACGCGCGTCGCCGGGAGCCTGCACCGCCGGAAAGAATCGCTGCACGCGGCCTTTCGCGTTGGTGAAGCTGCCGCGCTTCTCCGCGTGCGCCGCGCCGGGCAGCAGAACGTGCGCGTGCTTCGTGGTTTCGCTCGGCAGAATGTCGCTGACGATGAGCGTTTCGAGTTTTGCCAGCGTCGCCGTCGGAATGCCGTGCTTGGTGACGTCCTCACCAAAGACAAGGAGCGTTTTGATGGCGCCTTTGTCGATGCCCGCAGCGATACGCGGCAGGTTGATGCCCGTCTCGGTGAAACAAATGCCGGTGAGGCGCGCGCCGTTGGTATTCGGATTTCGATCGGCGTTGACCAGCAGCTTGTCCGGCTCGCCTTCGCGCGCGATGGCATCGGTGACAGCCCCCGTAAGTGCGGCAAGCTTCTTCAGCAGGAACAGCTCCTCGTTCGTCTGGCGCGCCGAGGCGACAATCGCCACCGAACCGGGCGCGGCGGACTTGAGTGTTTCGGCAACGAATTTGAGCGCCGCCGACCACCCTCTGGCCTCTGACTTCTGACCGCTGACTTCTTTCAGCCGGTCCTCGCGACCAATCCACTTGTAATTCAGCCGGCCGGCATCGCACATCCAGCCTCCGTTGACGGCGGCATTCTCGCGCGGCGTGAAGCGATAGACCTTCTCCTCTCGCGAACCGATGATGATGTTGCAGCCGGTGCCGCAACTGGTGCAGAGGCTCTTCGTCTCCTTGAGGAACCACACCCGCATCTGAAACCGGAAATCCTTCGACGTGAGCGCGCCCACCGGGCAGAGGTCCACCGTGTTGAGCGTGTAGTTGTTGTCGAACTGCGTGCCCGGATACGCGGCGATGGTGTTGTAGGAGCCGCGATTGACAATGCCGAGTTTATCATCGCCGACAATGTCGCGCGTGAAGCGGATGCAGCGCGTGCAAAGAATGCAGCGCTCGTCATCCAGCATGATGCGCGGCCCGAGATCGACCTGCTTCGGCTTGTGGACCTTCTGTTCCACGAAGCGGCTCTGCGACTGGCCGTAGTCCACCGAATACTCCTGCAACTTGCACTCACCGGCCTGATCGCAGATCGGGCAATCGAGCGGGTGATTGATCAGGAGGAATTCCAGCACGCCTTCGCGCATGGCCTTCACCGTCGGCGTGGCGGTGTAGATTTCCATCCCCGGCGAAAGGGGAGTGGCGCAGGCAATGGCCGGGCGCGGCGACTTCGCGATCTTCGGCGTGCCATCCGGGCTGAGCAGGGGCTTGCGATCCGGGCCAAGCGCCGGCGTGCCGAACTCAACCAGGCACATGCGGCAATTGCCCGCGATTGGGAGGTTCTGGTGATAGCAGTAGTGCGGGACAGAGACCCCGAGCGCTTCGCACGCCTGAATCATCGTGGTGGGCACCATCTTGCCCGACCAGTCGTAAGAAAGCTTCGGCACGGTGACGGCACGCCCGTCCACCTTGACGGTGAGAGTTTCCACCGGAGGCGGCGCGGGCTTGGATTCGGTTGTGGGTGCGGCAGACATTTTAGCTCAAACGACTCTTCCAACTCTCAGGGTGTCGGCTGAGGTGAAAGACGGCAACGATTTGTATCCGGTCGGACAATGCGCGGTAAAGCAACCGATACGGGAACGGGAAGACACGACGACCGCGAACAGGCTCCTCAAAGAAAGGCCACCACTCAGGGTTCTGGCAGATGCGCTCGCCAGCTTCCTGAACGGCGTCGAGGAAGAGCTTCCCCAAACCCGGCTGTCTTTCATCATAAAACTCAACTGCTTCAGCCAACTCCATCTCGGCAATGCTGAGATAGGTCAGACGTTTCACTTCGCCTTTCGGCAGGCATCCCGCAACACGTCCGCTGCGGCGCGGTCAGTCAATTGCCCCGAGTCGTAAGCGCGGCAGCGTTCCAGAGCCTCGCGTTGCCAGGCCGACTCGATTTCGACGGAGATATCCGCAGGTTCCAGACTCACGAGCAATCGCCCGGCGAGCGCCGCGCGCTCACTGGTTGGCAGCGACAAGGCGTCTATGAAAACGGATTCGGTTGTTGCGCTCATGGTCGTTGCTCGTGTTTCAATGTTTGGCGGCGCCTTCTTTCGCACGCTTTTCCTCATCGGCCTTGCCCTTGGCCACAAACTCATCTTTGAACTTCGTCACGAAACTCTGCACCGGCCAGGAGCACGCCTCGCCAAAGGCGCAGATGGTGCGTCCGCCGGGAATATTGTCGGCGATGTGCATGAGGTAATCGGCGTCCTGAGCGCGGCCTTCGCCGTGCGTGAGACGCTGTAGCGCCTTGGACATCCAGAGCGAACCTTCGCGGCACGGCGTGCATTGTCCGCAGCTTTCGTGCGCGTAGAAGGTGCTGATGTTGGCCAGCGCGGCCACGATGTCGGTCGAGTCGTCCATCACGATGATGGCGCCGGAGCCGGACATGGAACCCGACTGCATGAGCGTATCAAAATCGTAGGGCAGATCGAGCATGTCGAACTCCTGCTCGGTTTCCTTGCCGTCGAGGCTCTTCTTTCTGATTTTGAACCGCTCGCCCGCTTTGAAGACCTTGGCTGAGGAGCCGCCGGGAATCACCGCCTTGAGCTGCCGGCCTTCGCGCAATCCGCCGCCGAAGTTTTCGCCGAAGATGAGATCGCGCAGGGTGGCCTTGCCGACCTCGACCTCGTAATAGCCCGGTCGCTGGACGTGGCCGCTCAGGCTGACGATGCGCGTGCCGGTGTTGTTGGGCGTGCCGAGCCTGGCGTATTCGGCGCCGCCCATCGCCACGATGTGCTTCACCGCGGCCAGGGTCTCGACGTTGTTGACGATCGTCGGGCACTGGTAAAGACCGAGCACTGCGGGGAAATACGGCGGCTTGATGCGCGGATAGGGGCGTTTGCCTTCGAGCGATTCGATCAGCCCAGTTTCCTCTCCGCAGATATACGCTCCGGCGCCACGATGGACGTGGATATCCAGTTCGTAGCCGCCCCCGCAAATGTTCTTCCCGATAAAACCACGCTGACGGGCTTCCTTCAGGGCGCGGTTCAGAATCCTGGCGCCCTCGACGAACTCGCCGCGAATGTAGATGTAAGCCAGGCGCACGTCGTTGGCGTAGCACGCGATGGCCATGCCCTCGATCAACTGGTGCGGATCCTTGTAGAGAATCTGCTTGTCCTTAAACGTCCCAGGCTCCGATTCGTCGGCATTGCAGATGAGGTAGATCGGCTTGCCGCTTTTGCGGTCCACAAACGACCACTTCATGCCGCACGAAAAACCGGCGCCGCCACGCCCGCGCAAGCCGGAGGCCGTGACTTCCTGACGGATCTGCTCCGGGCCGGAGAGCGTCTTGCCGTCGGCGAGTTGTTTGGGCTGAAGCGAGAGCGCCTTCTGCAGCGCCTCGTAGCCGCCGTGGCGCATGTAACAATCAATGTCCGGCGTGTAACCGGGCTCGTCGGCGTGCTTGAGAATAAGGCGGTATTCCTGCGGCATATCAGTGGCTTGACTCGCCATCAAAAGCGGTTACGGTCTGCCGCGCACTGCCCGATGGTGTAACGGTAGCACAGCAGACTCTGGATCTGTTTGTCATGGTTCAAATCCATGTCGGGCAGCCAATTGATTCGTTCGCGATTCACCGGCATTTCTCCAGGATTTCCTCGGCCTTCTGGCCGCTCACGCCTTCGTAAAAATCATCGTTGCACATCATCACCGGCGCGGTCCCGCAACTGGCGAGACACTCGACAAATTCCACGGTGAACCGGCCGTCCTTCGTCGTCTGCGCGCCGTGTCCGTGCGGGTTGAGTCCAAGTTTCTTGCAGAGGTGCTCATGCAGTTCATGCGAACGGCCCAACATGCAACTCAGCGTCCGGCAAACTTTGAGATGAAACTTGCCGATCGGCTCCTGCCGGAACATCGGATAGAACGTGACCACTTCGAGGACGTTGATCGGCTGGAGCGAGAGCTTCTTGGCCGTCCACTCGATGGTGTCTTTCGAAATGAAACCATAGTGTTCCTGCAAGGCATGCAGGACCATCAACGACGCGCTGCGCTTTTGCGGGTAGTGCGTGATCAACTCGTCGATGGCGGCTTCAAGTTGGGCTGGGGCTGTTAAGCTCATTTCCAATTCAAGTCTGGTCCGCGACATTCCGGCGGAGACGGGCGAGCCGCTCCGGGATCTCCGGCGACTCTTTCAACTCACTCAAGGGCTCCAATTCGGCCATGATTTGTTTCCAGTTCAATTGCAGGCCCTGCCGAATGAACACCGTCTCGACATCAAGCCAATCGCGTTCACGATTCGCGAACGCTTTCATCACCACAAAATCTTCCGCTGAACAGGTCCGCAACCGGCAGTCCGGCAGGAACTCGAAGTCGCTGGCCCGCTCCATCGCACGCTCCTCAAACGGCAGCGCACCCAGTGCGACATCCATGCCGATGCCGTCCGCAGACTGAATCAGCAGAACGCGGTTTTGCAGTGCAAACTCACGTGTATCCGGCCGCCGGCCGGCAAACCTTGCCAGCAACAAATCCACCACCCGATCTTCACCGCCGAGGCCGGTCAGGACCGTCATGTCCACGTCTTTCGTCAAACGCGGTTCGCCCCAGCGTTGCAGCACCACCCCGCCGATCAAACAATTTTTCCACGATTGTGAATCGAGGAGCGATTGCAACTCCGCCGCCAGTCTGACCAATCGCGTCATCGTTTGGTCCGACGAAAACAGCGTTGCTGATCCACCAAGCCCGACGTGGGCTTCGGTGGAAAGTCGCGAACCGCGCCCTCAAACAAACCATCGAAGGCCGGGATCGAGCGGGCCGTGTCGGCATGGCGGATGTCTTCCCTCCGCATTCGCTCAAGTTCCGGCCCAGCCCGCCGCCAGGCATCAACGCACTGTCTCGCCCGCGCTGTTTCCTCGGCTGTCATTTCAGGAACAGGTTTCATCGGTCGCACTCCCCCATCACAAAATCGATCGAGCCGAGGATGGACACGGTGTCGCTCATCATGTGCCCGGGCAGGACATGCGGCAGGACGCTGAGGTTCGCAAAGGACGGCGAGCGAATCTTCATCCGGTACGGCGTGCCACCGCCGCGGCTGTTGATGTAGAAGCCCAGTTCCCCCTTCGGATTCTCGGCTCCGAAATAAACTTCTCCCGGAGGCGCATTGACGCCTTCCGTCACCAGCATGAACTGGTGAATCAATTCCTCCATGCTCGTGAGCACCTTGCGCTTTGGCGGCAGGACGACTTTTCCATCGGGCACATTGATTGGCTCACCAATCTTGTTCTCCGCGCCACCCGGCAGCTTGTCGAGGCACTGGTGAACGATGCGCACGCTCTGGCGCATTTCCTCCATGCGCACGAGGTAGCGGTCGTAGCTATCGCCGACCGAGCCGAGAGGAACGTCGAATTCGAGTTGATCGTAAACGAGGTAGGGATGCGCTTTCCGAACGTCATGATCGACACCACTCGCGCGAAGATTCGGCCCGCTCAACGCGTAGTCGATGGCGACCTCTTTCGGGATGACGCCGACATCCCTGGTGCGGTCCACCCAGATACGGTTGCGCGTCAGCAGCGTCTCGGTTTCCCGGAAGCTGACCACGACCTCATTGAGAAACTTGCGGCACTGCTCCACCCAGCCAGGCGGAATGTCGCGCGACAGCCCGCCGATGCGCGTGTAGCTCGTCGTGAAACGCGCCCCGGTCAGCGACTCACAGAGGTTGTGAATCTTTTCGCGCTCGGTGTACGTGTGCAGGAAGACGGTCATCGCCCCCACGTCCATCGCGAAGCAACCCACTCCCAGAAGGTGCGACGAGATGCGCGCCAGTTCGCAGCATATAACGCGGATGAACTGGCAGCGCGGCGTGAGTTGCTTGTCGATGTCGAGCAACTTTTCCACCGCCATCACGTAGGCCACGTTGTTCGACAGCGGCGCGAGGTAATCCAGTCGATCCGTGTAAGGGATGAACTGGGTGTAGGTCATGTTCTCGGCGATCTTTTCATCGCCGCGATGCAGATAGCCGATGTCGGGCGTCGCCTTGGTAATGATCTCGCCGTCGAGTTCGAGGATGATGCGCAGCACGCCGTGCGTGGAGGGATGCGACGGCCCCATGTTGAGCACCATCTTCTCGCCTTCCAGCTCGCGCAAATCCTCATCGGCGCTGGCCGGCGCAATGCCTGCCGCCGCCGCGCGGACCGCTGCATCACCAAACTCGATGTCCTGGGTTGTTGCCACGATTTATCCTGTCGCTCTCGAAACCAAAACCACGGTCACCGCCACGAGTAAAATCATCACCGCCATCACCGCCGTGCCGCAGCCCGCCTTCGCGGTGGCCAGCTTGAACTTCTCCGGCTGCGTCCGGCGCAGGTCCGCTTCCATCTTCTCGACGGCCTGCTTCGCGTCGGCCAGGCCCGCGCCCGGCACCTGATCCCGATACAGCTTGATGGCCGCGATCTTGTTGCCCGCAAAAATCTCAGCCGTGATGGCCTGCCATTGTTGCGGATTCAATTCGGCCATGCGCGCCTCTCATTCGCCCGGAACACGCACCCTGGGCTCGCGGTCGGTGGCGTCCTTCACGCCCGGCGAAGTGACGAGCGGGCCGCCCTCGATTGGTGCTGTGCGCGAAAATGCCACGTCCGGCATCTCGCTGGGTTTGCCAGTCACCGGGAAATCCTTGCGCAACGGAAAATACGGGTAGCCATCCCACATGATGATGCGGCGCAGATCCGGGTGATTGCGGAACCGGATGCCCATCATGTCGTAAATCTCCCGCTCCTGCCAATCGGCCGCCCGCCACACGCCGCTGACGGTGGGCAGTTCGGATTTCTCTTCGCTCACGCGAGTCTTGAGCCGCAGGTGGCAGCGTTGCGCCGTGCTGTAAAGCAGGTAAACGATCTCCCAACGCGGGTCCGTGCCGAGGTTGTCCACGCTTGTGATATCGAGCAGATAATCGAAGCTCAGCGTCGATTTGGCAAAGGCGCACACCTCCGCCACCTGTTCGGAATCCACCAGTTCAACGGTGATCTCACCGCGAAATTCGCCCGGCTCGGAAATCAGCCCGGCGAACTGCGTTTTCAATTTTCCCGCTGCTTCGAGAGGGTTCATGGACGAAAGTCAGGGAGAAGCTCAGACGGTACGAACCAGTTTTCCCTTCGATTCTTTGCGGGCCGGCATGATGGACAGTTCGCGGATCAGCGGTTCGCGCGCCACTTTCTTCTGGAGTTTCATGAGCGCGTCGAGCAACGCCTCCGGTCGTGGCGGGCAACCGGCGACATAGACATCCACCGGGATGATGTTGTCCACGCCCTGCAACACCGCGTAGCTGCGATACATGCCACCGGTGGAGGCGCAGGCGCCCATCGCGATGACCCATTTCGGTTCCGCCATCTGGTCGTAAATCCGTTTCACCGCCAGCGCCATCTTGTAGGTGACCGTGCCGGCGACGATCATCACGTCCGACTGGCGCGGGGAAAAGCGCATCACCTCGGCGCCGAAGCGGGAGATGTCATAGCGGGCGGCGCCGGAGGCCATGAGTTCGATGGCGCAGCAGGCCAGGCCCATCGGCATCGGCCAGAGGGAATTCTTGCGCAGCCAGTTAAGCGCGGCATCGACCCGGGTGACGACGACGTCGCCCTCGACCTTCGAGTTGTAGCCGATTTCAGTGCGTGTCTGCATACGAATCGCTTTCAGGCATGGGAGCCTCGGGCGAAAAACTAGTCGGCGGGTGGTGGGGCGGCAAGTGATTATGCGATTATGCGATGCAACGCCATTCGGTTTCGGTCGGATTTCTCCCTGGCGGCAACAAGCGCCGGAACTCGGTTTAATCATTCCCGGTTCCACCCGACCCAAACTGCCCAGATCGCAGAGAGGGACGCTGCGGAACGGATCGCCGTTCGATCCAGGCAAGCCCCGGGGCCGTTGGAATTCGGGAGCGTGGCCCCGTCGAATGGCTGCCGCGCCTCCGCTGATTTCATGTTGCGGTTGTCCGACGGGCTTGCCCCAATACCACCATGAACCACGAATCGTTGCCCGTGTCCCGCCGCCGCTTTCTCCGCACGACCACCGTCGCCATTCCGGGAGTGATGCTCGCCGAATGGACGTTCGGACAGGATGCCCCCGCGCCGGGGCCGCGACGCCTCGCTCCGAACGAGAAACTCAACCTCGCCTTCATTGGCGCGGGTGGACGCGCGGCCGACAACATCGCCGGCATCACGGCGGCGGAGGACGTGAACATCGTCGCCTTGTGTGACGTGGACGAGAACCGCCTGAACAGCGCGGGCACCAAGTTTCCCGCCGCGAAACGCCACCGCGATTTCCGCCAGATGCTGGATGCGGACAAATCCATCGACGCCGTGGTGGTGAGCACGCCGGACCATATTCATGCGGTCGCAGCCATGGCCGCCATCAAGCGCGGCAAGAGCGTTTATTGCGAGAAACCACTCACCCACACGGTGCGCGAGGCGCGCGAGCTGACCCTGGCGGCGCGCGCGGCCAGGGTCGCCACGCAGATGGGCAATCAGGGCATGGAGTTCGAGGGCAATCGCTTGATCAACGAATGGATCGACGCCGGCGTCATCGGCGCGGTGCGCGAGGCTCACGTTTGGTCCGACCGCCCGACCCATCGAGGCAAGCTCCCGCTCTGGTGGCCGCAAGGCGTCGAGAATCCGAAAGACACGCCGCCTGTCCCGCCAACGCTCGATTGGGATCTTTGGCTCGGCCCTGCGCCGTGGCGTCCCTTCAACCCGGCCTACGTTCCGTTCAAATGGCGCGGCTGGTGGGATTTCGGCTCCGGCGGACTCGGCGACATGGGCATTCACAACCTCGCGCCGGTGTTTTCCGCGCTGAAGCTCGGCGCGCCCGCGAGTCTCAACGCGAGTTCGACGCCGGTCTTCTCCGACACCGTGCCGCTGGCCAACATCGTCCACTACGAGTTTCCCGCGCGCGGCGCGCTGCCGCCAGTCACGGTGCATTGGTATGACGGCGGATTGATGCCGCCGCGGCCGGAGGAACTGGAAGACGCCCGCGAGTTGAACCGCGAGGACGGAATCATCTTCGTGGGCGACAAGGGCAAGATGCTCGTCGAAGGCTGGGGTGGCGAACATCCGCGGCTGCTGCCGGCGAGCCGGCACAGAGAGTTTCAGCGTCCGCCGAAGACGCTGCCCCGCTCAGTGGGCCACTACAAGGAATGGCTGAACGCCTGCAAGACCGGCTCGCCGACACGCTCGAACTTTGACTTCGCCGGTCCGCTGACTGAAGCGGTACAACTCGGCATGGTCTGCGTGCGCTTGGAAGGCGCGCGACTCGATTGGGACAGCGCCAATCTCAAAGTCACCAATGACGCCGAGGCGAACCGGTGGCTGCACTACGAGTATCGCAAGGGCTGGAGCCTTTAGAATGGTTGGAATGAATTGATGCGATATCAGCGTTCTTCAAACTCATGACCACGCACCCTCCATCCGCGCGAAAAGACATTCAGTTCCTTCGCCGCTACAAATGGATCATCCTCGCCGCGCTCGTGCTGATGGTAATCACAGCCGGCGTCGAGTTGGGGATGGGCCGGCTGGTGTTGGGGCCGGACGGCAGGTTCGGCCTCTGGGAAAGCGACATCTGGAGCAGCGAACAATCGCAGCGCGTGGCCGATCCTTACACCTTTTCCCACACCATCCACGGCATGTTGTTCTATGGGTTTCTCTGGCTGGTCGCCCGCAAAATGCCGTTGCGCTATCGCTTTATCGGCGCGCTCCTTCTCGAAGCCTCCTGGGAGATCCTCGAAAACTCGCCGCTCATCATCAACCGCTACCGGGAGGTGACGATCTCGCTGGGATACGTCGGCGACAGCATCCTCAATTCGCTCAGCGACATCGTTTTCGCAGGCATGGGTTTTGTCTTCGCCTGGCGGGCGCGCGTGTGGGTCACGGTCCTCGTCATCCTGACCATGGAAATCGGCACGGCGCTCTGGGTGCGGGATAATCTCACCCTGAACGTCATCATGCTGGTCCATCCCGTCGAAGCGATCAAAGCCTGGCAATCCGCCGGGCGACCGCTTCCGTA
The DNA here is from genome assembly GCA_038249465.1 of Limisphaerales bacterium. GTDB lineage: Bacteria > Verrucomicrobiota > Verrucomicrobiia > Limisphaerales > JBBRWD01 > JBBRWD01. The sequence goes on from JBBRWD010000006.1 coordinate 98,878, forward strand.
AAGCGGGTTGAGTGAAACGCAAAGGCGCGGAGATGCAGAGGCGCAAAGGTAGTCTGGAGATTGATGGTCAGGGGAATGAGGGTCAGAGGAATGGAAGCCGCGGCTTTTACTTTATCCAAAAAACCGCAGTTCAACCACGGATGGACACCGATGGACACGGATGCCAGGCACTTGCAGAAACCAGTGGATCACCCGGAGGGTGAGGAAGACAGGCCGCAGGAAATCCGTGTGTATCCGTGTGCATCCGTGGTTTAAGACTTCTTCGCCCGATTCCAATTGCTCCGTTTAGGTTTATTCCTCTGACCCACATTCCTCTGACCTGACGTTCTCGCGACCGCTATTTGCCGCATCTCGGCACCGCCGGTTTTGCTTTCCCGGCGCGCTCCCCGCGTCGTTTAATTCCGGCATGGCTTTGAACGAATCGCTGCTGGCCGGCGCCGCAAACATCTTCGAGATCAAAACCCGCGCCGCCGGTCCCGCCGGACGCCTCCCGCTCACCGAGGAGATGCTGCGCGAAAGCCCGAGCGGCGATCTCTTCGGCCTCACCCAGGATGCGGGCATGGGCTGGAATCCCGACGAGATCGGCCGCACGCCGTTCCTCATTCTCAGCACGCAGGGCGGACTGCGCGCGCCTGACGGCAAGCCCATCGCGCTCGGCTATCACACCGGCCATTGGGAAATCAGCCTGCTGGTGCAAGCCGCCGCCGAAGAATTCCGCCGCCTCGGCTGCGTGCCGTTTGCCGGCTACGTGTCGGACCCATGTGATGGCCGCACGCAAGGCACGCCCGGCATGTTCGACAGCCTGCCGTATCGCAACGACGCGGCCATCGTTTTTCGACGGCTCATCCGCTCTCTCCCTCGCCGCGCGGGCGTGCTCGGCGTGGCCACCTGCGACAAGGGTTTGCCCGCGATGATGATGGCCCTGGCCGGTGCGCGTGATCTGCCGACGGTGCTCGTCCCGGGCGGGGTCACGCTCCCGCCTGAACGCGGCGAAGATGCCGGGGCGATTCAAACCATCGGCGCGCGTTTTTCTCATGGCTTGCTCTCGCTCGAAGAAGCCGCCGAACTCGGCTGTCGCGCGTGTGCCACGCCGGGCGGCGGGTGCCAGTTCCTCGGCACGGCCGCCACGGCGCAGGTGGTCGCCGAGGCGCTCGGTTTGGCGTTGCCGCACAGCGCGCTTGCGCCATCGGGGCTGCCGGTGTGGACGGATATGGCGGTAAGATCGGCGGACGCGTTGCGCGCCTTGCAGCAACGTGGAATGGCTGGGCGCGACATCCTCACCGACGCCAGCGTGCGCAATGCGATGCTCGTCCACGCCGCGTTTGGTGGTTCGACGAATCTGCTGCTGCACATTCCGGCCATCGCCCACGCGGCGAAGCTGCCGCGCCCGACGGTGGAAGATTGGATCGCGGTCAACCGCCTCGCTCCGCGCCTCGTCGATGCGCTGCCCAACGGGCCGCAGAATCATCCCACGGTGCGCGTGTTTCTCGCGGGGGGCGTGCCCGAGGTGATGTTGCACTTGCGCCGCATGGGCGTGCTCGACACCAGCGTCTTGACGGCCACCGGCGCGACGCTTGGCGAGAATCTCGACTGGTGGGAAACCTCCGCGCGTCGCCGCCGCTTCCGGGAGTTGCTTCACGAACTCGACGGAGTGGATCCCGATGACGTGATTCTCGCGCCGGAACGCGCCCGCGAACGCGGCCTGACCAACACCATGATTTTCCCGCGCGGGAACCTGGCGCCCGAGGGTTCCGTCATCAAGAGCACTGCCATCGATCCATCGGTCGTAGGCGCTGACGGTGTTTTCCGCCAGGAAGGTCCGGCGAAAGTTTTCGTGCGCGAGCGCGACGCCATCGCTGCCATCAAGCATGGCGGCATCACCACGGGCGACGTGCTGGTGCTGGCCGGATGCGGTCCGCTTGGCACGGGCATGGAGGAAACCTATCAACTCACTTCGGCGCTGAAGCACCTGCCCTTCGGCAGGCACGTCGCGTTGATCACTGACGCACGGTTCTCCGGCGTCTCGACCGGCGCGTGCCTCGGACACATTGGCCCGGAGGCGCTGGCCGGCGGACCGATTGGCCGACTGCGCGATGGTGACTGGATTCGCATCGAGATTGACCGGGTGCGTCTGGAAGGGCGGGTGGATTTCCTCGGCGAAGGCGGCGCGGACGGCCGACGATTCAGTCCTGTGGAGGGCGGACAAATTCTCGCTCAACGTCGGTCCCGCGCCGATCTCGCCCCGGCGGACGGATTACCCGACGACACTCGCCTGTGGGCCGCGCTGCAACAAGCCGGCGGCGGCACCTGGGGCGGTTGCGTGTACGATGTGGAGGCGATCCTGGAGCGGTTGCAGCCGGCGCAATGAGGCCGCTGCGGAGCCGCTTCACTTCGCGAAGTGTTTGTAAAAAAGCCACGCCGAGATCAGCAGACCGATTGCGGTGATGAGGTGCCGCACGGCTTTCTGAGGAATGCGCTGGGCGAAATGCGCGCCGAGGAAGTATCCGGCCAACGCGCCTACGGTCATGACGCCGGCCCGCGGCCAGTCGATCAAGCCGGCCACGACAAACCAAACCGTCGCCACGAGGTTGATCAGCGCGCCGAGGGTGGTCTTGAGGCCGTTCATCTGGTGAATGTCGGTCAGCCCAAGGAAGCCGAGCGAGGCGAGCATCAAAATGCCGATGCCGGCCCCGAAATATCCGCCGTAAACGGCCACGAAAAACTGGAATAGCACGGCCGCCCAGAGGGCGTGGTGCTGCGGCGAAGCGGGTCGTCCCGCGGCATCGCCAAAGCCGGCGAAACGGCGGAAGGCGCCTTGCGCGATAAACAGCAGCGTGGCAAACAGCAGTAGGAATGGCACCAGTTTCGCAAAAAGGGATTCGCGCGTGCTGGTGAGTATCACACTCCCGAGGAACCCGCCCAGCAGGCTCACCGGGACGAAGCGCTTCAGCCACGGTCCGACGGCGGCGATTTGCCGGCGGTAGCCGTAAACACTGCCCGCCGTGCCGATGAACAAGGCGAGAGTGCTGGTGGCATTGGCGATGACCGGGGAGATGCCAAAAGCCAGCAGCGCGGGAAACGTGACGAGCGTGCCCCCGCCGGCGATGGCGTTGATCATGCCGGCCGCCACGGCGGCGGCGGTGAGACCGATGATTTCTGCAACGGACATTTCCGCGCGCGAACGTAATGCCGCCGGTCTCGAAGACAAGAACGCAATGCCACCGGGCGGCGCGCGGCGGCCGGCGTTTCCTGCGGCCAGTTTTCCACAGAGACCTCGCAAATCGCGGCCGGCTGGCGGAGCCGGCTCCGTGCCATGATGGCCATTGCCCGGCCCACAGGACGGATCCGTTGGCGAAGGAGTATTCACCGGCCGGAGTGTGAGAAAAGTTGCGGGAAAAGCTGTTCAATCTGCGCTGATTGTGTAGATTACCGGAGCCAGACAGCCAATGCGACGAGCAAGGAAATTTGCCGGTGAGTCTTTTCGACTCCCTCCATCCCGTGAGGGCGCCTGCCTGCATTCATTGCCCGGACAAATTGGTGGCGCCATTCTTCAGAGGGAGGCTGCGTGAGCACGGACGTTTTCCAGCGAATCGATCTGGACGCCTACTGCACGCGCGTCGGCTATACGGGCGGACGCCACCCCGGCCTGGAAACATTCCAGGCGTTGCACCTGGCCCATGCGACCCACATCCCGTTCGAGAATCTCGACGTGCTCCTCGGTCAGCCCATCAAGCTGGATCTGATCGATATTCAGGCGAAACTCATCCGTGCCCGCCGTGGCGGCTATTGCTTCGAGCAGAACATGCTTTTCGCCGCCGTGCTCCAACAGCTTGGATTCGCGGTGACACGCCTGGCTGCGCGCGTGCGCCTCGGCACCCATCTCCTGTTGCCACGCACCCACATGCTGCTGCTGGTCCAGGTGGAGGGCGTCTCCTGGATCGCGGATGTCGGCTTCGGCGGCTGGGGTTTGCTTCAGCCGATCCCTCTGGAGGCCGATCGCGAAGTGCGCCAGTTCCAATGGTCGTTTCGCCTGCGGCGGGAGCGGGAGAATTGGGTGCTGCAATGCCCGCAATGCAGCCTAGGACAGGATCAATACTGCTTCACCCTGGAGCCGCAACTGCCGGTGGACTATCTGCTGGCGAACTATTATTGCTCGACACACCCTGAATCGCGCTTTGGGCAGACGTTGACCGTGCAACTTCCCACACCGACGCAACGCTACCTGTTACGCGATCGCGAATTCATGGTGATCGAGCCGGCCGGAACCCGCACGGAAACGCTGGCCGACGATCAGGAATTGTTGCGGGTGCTGGCGGAACGGTTCGGTCTGCGCTTCCCGCCGGGAACATTGTTCCCGATGGCGGGTCCCGCGGTGAGTGACAGTTCCTCCTGAAACGTCGAGTCCGGATCGCCGGCCCGCGTTGTTAACGCCATTCGGAAGTCGATCATTGTCGTTCGTATTCGCCCTTGTTGACCCGCTTGAGCACGGTGAAGCCGGCCTTCTTCGCATCGGAAATCGACACCGGTTTGGTCAGCTTGGGCGTGTTGAAGCTGGTGATGACGCGGCGCACCGGTTTCTTGCAGGCGGGGCACTTCGTCAGTTCCGGCGCGCTGAGCGGACGGCGCAGGGTGAACCGTCCGCCACAGGCCGCGCAATGGCCGTCGCACAGTTCGTATTCATAAAGCGGCATGGGAGATTCGGTTTAAGTGTCGCGTTGCGAGTGACGTGTCCTCGCTCCGCAGGTAAGTTATTCCCCGGCCAGGCAGCTTTCAAATCCTTTGCGCAGGGTCGCTTCGTCGAGATCTTTGCCGATGAATACCAACTGGCTCACTCGCGGCTCGCCGGGCTTCCAATAGCGTTCCGGCTGCGCGTCGAACATCATCTGCACGCCTTGAAAGACGATCCGTTTCGGCTGTCCCTGCACGTGCAGGATCCCCTTGCTGCGATATATCTGTTCGCCGGAATCGCGAATCAATCCCGTCAGCCAGGTCTCGGTCTTTTTCAGATCCAACGGCCGCTCCTCGACAAAGGCGAAGGAACGCACTGATTCATCATGGTGATGATGCAGCGAGGCTTGGCGCGCCTCCATCGCGTGCAAATGGTCGTGGTCGCAATCGGCACCGCACCCATGGCCGTGAGCAGCCTCGTGGTCATGTTCCGCGATGAGCACGGGCAGCTTCTCCAGACCGGCGCCCAGCTTTCGCGCCTGCACGTTCAGCAGCCTGGCAAAGTCCACCTGCGCATTCTGGGTGCGCAGAATTTCCGCCAGCGGGTTCAGGCGACGGATGGTCTGTTCGAGGCGAACGAGGTCGGCGGGCGCGACGAGGTCGATCTTGTTCAGCAGAATCAAATCGGCAAACCCGACCTGGGCGCGCGGCTCAGGGCAATCGGCGAGTTCCTTCTCGAAGTGCCGCGCATCCACCACCGTCACCACCGCGTCGAGCTGGAAGTTCTCCGCCAGATCCGAGGTTTCGAAGGTGTAAACGATGGGGCTCGGGTCCGCCAGGCCGGTGGTCTCGATGAGCACGTAGTCGAAGCGCTTCTGCTTTTTGATGAGATCTTCGAGACTGTGGATCAAATCGCCGCGCATCCGGCAACACAGGCAACCGTTGTTCAACTCAAGAATTTCCTCATCCACTCCCACCACCAGCCGATGGTCAATGCTGATGGCGCCAAATTCATTGATGATGACGGCGCAACGAAAGCCGTGCGGCTGGCTGAGCAGGTGATTGAGCAGCGTCGTCTTGCCCGCGCCGAGAAAGCCGGTGAGCACGGTGACGGGTATCGGTTCTTTGCCTTTCACGCGAAAAGTTTCGCCTGCGCCGCGGCTTTGAACAGAAGAAACTGCCGCGGCGTGACAGTGGCGGACGCCCACGGGTCGATTCAGGTTTGCTTCGGCACTCCCGCCGGTAACCTGCGCGCATGGCTTTACTGAGAATTTTGGTGGACGGCTACAGCCTGTTGCACAGTTGGCCAGAACTGGCGCCCGGCAAAGCCCGCCACTCCGCCATGGCGCGCGAGGAACTCGTGCGCCGGCTGACGGAGTATCACGACGCCATCGGCACCGCGATCACGGTCGTGTTCGATGGCGCGGGCGAACGTGGACGGCCCAGCGAGATGACCTCGACACGCGGAATGGAAGTGCTTTTCTCGCGCTCCGGCCAGACCGCCGACGACATCATCGAGCGGGTGGCGGCGCGGCTGGCGCAACTTGGCGAGGTGCTGGTCGTCACCGACGACTATGCCGAACGCGACACGGTCATCGCCTTCGGCGCGATGGCGGTCAGTTGCGACGTGTTCCTCGGCATGATGCGCGGAGCGGCGGACGACATGCAGCGTGATCTGAAGAATCACAATCAACGCGAGCGGAACAAGTACCGCCATCGAGCGGGCGACAAATGAAAATCATTCTCAGCATCCTTCTGTGCGCCGCGGCGCTGACCATTGTGGTTGGTGGCGCCCAGACACCGCCGCCGAACCCGATGGCGTCGGAGACCTATTCCCTCAGCAACAGCCTTCCCGCCGCGCCCGATGGCGACCGCTTTCTCTTCGTCGTGGACCATTCATCCTCGATGAAGAAGCTGAGCCTGGTCGCGCGCGAAACGGTCGTTGGCATGATCTTCAAGGGATTCGACGGGCGCATGACCAATGGCGACACCTACGGCATCTGGACGGCCTCCGCGAAGCCGCAGATTGGCGTGCTGCCGATGCAGGTGTGGGATGGCGGGCACTCTCTCGAACTCGCCAGCCTCGCCGGGAAATATTTGCGCTCTGTGCCGAATGAGGGCCGCGCCAACTTCACCGATCTGCTCACGATGCTGCACTCCGTCGTGACGGCGGTCGGCGACTTGAACATCTTCATCATCACCGATGGTGAAACGCCGTTCAAAGGCAGCCCGGCCGATGCGGAGTTGAACCAGCAGTTCAAAGAAAAGGGCAAGGACGCGCGGCGCGCAGGCAAGCCCCTCATCGTCACCCTGGCCACCCGCGAAGGTCGCATGGCGGGATTCTCCGTCACCGTCGCAGGAGAGCCAATCAAGCTTCCGCCGCGGCCGGCGCGCCTCATCGCCAAACCAACTCCTGCGTCGGGGACTTCCACCGAGCAACGAGCCCATCGATCGATCGTCATCACCAATACTCCCCCCAAGCCGGCCATTGCCTTCGAACCTCCACCTCCGGCGCCAGCGCCTGTCGTGGCGTCCGTTGCCAGCATTCCCCCCACGCCCGCCCCCGCGGCCGTGCCGTCGCCAGAGCCAGCCATTGAGAAGGCCGCCGCCCCGGTGTCGGGCCACCAGATTGCCGCGCATCAGGCGCCGCCGCCGCCCGCGCCGGTCCCGACTCCTGCAGCGCCCGTGAAACCGGAAGCTCCCACGGCGACGCCAGCCAACAGGAACTTGCCGGCACCCGCACCTGAAGAACCCGAGGGAAATCCGCCGACTTTGGAGAAGATTCCCTCGCTTGAACCCCCGGAGCGTCCTTCCACTTATCGCGCCGAAACCCCATCCGTGCGGGATCCCGCTGTCCCTGCTCCGGGTGCCGAGCCATCGCGCTTCGCCACGTTGCTCGAAAAGAAGATGCTCGTTTTCGCGCGCGAGTCCGCTTCAAACCGGCCGTCATCCCCGCTGCCCGGGCCGGCCGCCGCGATGCCGATGGCTTCCTCGAATTCGCCGATGCTGCTGATTCTTGGCAGCGCCCTGCTGCTCGTGGCGCTGGTGCTGTTGTGGCTGATTCTTCGTCACCAACGCCGCACCGCCGACGCAAGCCTGATCAGCCGTTCGATGGATCGGAGGTAAAAGTCCGCCCGGGCTGCCAGCGTGAACGGAAGCTCCACGGAGGCTCTGGAGAGCCGGGCTGGAGTGGCGCCGCTGATGCCGGTCACTTTTCGAACTTCGCCACGGCGCCCAGGCGCGTGCCGGCTTTCGCCAGCCAGTCGCGCTGTTGCCGGGCCAGTTTTTGATCCAGCGCCCGCGCTTCCACTGGCGGCAGATGCAGCGTGCGGAGGAACTGCCGGATGACCTCGCAATTCTGCATTTCTCCCAAGGCATCCTGCAAGGCGATCACCCGTCCGAGCGGCCCGCTCGCTTTCTGTTCGCGTCGGCTCAGCAGCGTTTCGTTGAGATACCGCCAGCGGCGGAGATTGCGGCGAAACTCATGCAGCCCCTCCATGTCGAGATGTTGGAATCGCTCCTTGTCGGCAACCAGCCGCGCATAGAACCGCTCCAACGTTTCGGTGAATCGCCGCCGCAACTTTTTCTGCCGCGCGCCGTCCAACTTGCCCGTCGCCAGGTCCGCGCTTTCGAAAAGGCGCAGCGCCTCCAGTTGGGGGGCCGTCGTGCGCCAGAGATGGTGGCGGCGCGCGCGGACGCGTCCAACAAGCTGACGGCGCGCGTCGTGGCGCTGCAGCCATTCAAGGGTGATGTCCGCATCGCGCAATCCGCCGAGCAGTTCCATGACTTGAAACGCCCGGTGGCGGAAGGCGTCGGCGGAAGTGCGGCCCAGCGCGGGCCGGCCGGCCAGCGCCAGCAGGCGAGCGCGGCGAAAAGCCACCCGCAGATTATGGATGGCCTCAACGTCGCCGGTTTTGCAGGCATCAGAAAATAATCCGTCGAGTTCCCGGAGTATATCCCGGAAGCGCTTCTGCCAGCGGCGGGCCACGTTTTCCTGAGCCATGCGAAGACAATCCGCAGCGGCGCCCCGCGGCGCAACTGCGATTTCACGACAGCCGCGCGAGCAATCTTGGCGGCAGAAGCCATTGCAGCGTGGCGCAGCGCCCGGCGCGCAACTCATCCACTTGCAGGCGGCACAGCCCGGCTTTCTTCATCTCGAGATGCAAGCTCGGCCGGCCGGAGGTGAGCACGGCGATATGATGGCTGAAATCCGGCTCGTGCCCGATGAGCAGGATTTCCTCGCAGCGCCCGTGGGCGCGAATCAACTCATCCACCAATCCCTGCAAAGTGCCGCCCGGCGCGAGGCGTTCCGAGCATTTGAGCGCCTTCTTTGCGCCGAGCACGGTGGCCACGATCTCAGCGGTTTCGCGTGCGCGGACGAGCGGGCTGGACAGAATCAAGTCAAAGTCCAGGCCCAGCCGCTGCAGGCCCCCGGCCACGCGGCCCGTCTTTTCGCGGCCTTCGTTGGTCAACGGCCGCCCATGATCGTCGGCTGCGCCTGGCGCGCCGGCATCGGCTGCGACCCCGTGTCGAAGAAAGGAAAGATTCATAGGTTTTTCACCGCTCCGCCCGGCGGACGCCACACAGGTGTCACTTGTCGGGAGTCATCCGGCCATCTATGGTCAGCCGGTCATGGATGCTGCACAACCTAAAAATTCCGCCTGGCTGACGCAACGCTGCCTGTCGCCGATCACGGTCGCTGCCTCCGGCTCCGGCGCGAGCCGCTGAGGTCGCCTCCCCTCATCAATTTCACCTCGAACTCTTTCACGCCTTGGACAAGAAACCCGCCCACACCGAAAAATTTCTACCGGCTCATTTCATCAACCGGGAGTTGAGCTGGCTGGAGTTCAACCATCGCGTGTTGGAGGAGGCTCAGGACGCGACGAACCCGCTGCTGGAGCGCGTCAAATTTCTCGCCATCGTCAGTTCGAATCTGGATGAGTTCTTCGAGGTGCGCGTGGCCGGTCTCAAGCAGCAGATCGAGGGCGAGGTGAGCGAGCGTGGCGACGATGGCCTGTCGGCGCGCGAAACGCTCCGGGCGGTGGTGCGCCGGGTGCGCCGCCTGGTGGATGATCAGTTTCGCTGCTGGCGGGAACAATTGCTGCCGGCTCTGGAAACGCACGGCATCCGGTGCCACACGATGGAGGATTTGGACGAGGCCGACCGCGCCTGGGTGACGGAGTTTTATCGGACGCAGGTTCGGCCCGTGTTGACACCGCTGGCCATTGATCCGGCGCATCCGTTTCCGCAACTGCTCAACAAATCGCTCAACATCATCGTGCAGCTCGAAATGAGCCAGGGCTGCCAAACCATCGGGCATCGCGCCGTGGTGCAGGTGCCGCGCATTCTGCCGCGCCTGATCAAGCTCCCGCGGGAGGACGGGCGGCTGGATTTCCTCTACCTGCGCAGCCTGATCGGCCATTTTCTTTCGGACCTCTTGCCGGGCACGCGGATCGTGGGCTGGTGGAACTTCCGCGTCACGCGCAACAGCGAGCTTTACATCGACGAGGAGGACATCGGCAACCTGTTGAAGGCGGTCGAAACCGAATTGCACAACCGGCGCAAGGGCGACGCCGTGCGATTGGAAATCGATCGCACCTGTCCGCCGGAAATCTATCAGTCGTTGCTCGCCACACTGGGGCTGGAAGGCGACGACCTGTACCTCATCGAGGGTCCGATCGACCCGACTCGGCTGATGGCACTGTGTGACGGCGACCACTCCCCGGAATTGCGCGACCCGCCGTTCGTGGCGCCGGTGGCCGAGGTGTTGCGCGAGCAGCCCGATCTCTTTGCCGCGATCCGCGAGCGAGACATCCTGTTGCATCATCCGTTCGAGACCTTCAGCAGCTTCCTGGATCTGCTCACGCAAGCCGCGCGCGATCCGCAGGTGCTGGCCATCAAGATGACGCTCTACCGCACCGGCGGCGACCGGCGCCTCATCGGCGCGCTCATGGACGCGGTGAACAACGGCAAGCAGGTCACCGCCGTGGTCGAACTTCGCGCGCGTTTCGATGAGGCGAACAACATCCGGTGGGCGCGGCAGCTCGAAGAATACGGCGTCCACGTGGTGTACGGCCTTGTCGGCTACAAGATTCACGCCAAGCTCTGCCTCATCGTCCGCTCGGAGGAACAGCGCATCCGCCGCTACCTCCACCTGTCCACCGGCAATTACAATCCAAGCACGGCGCGCTTCTACACCGACATCGGCTTCCTCACCTGCCGCGAGGATTTCGGCGAGGATGCCACCAATCTCTTCAACCTGCTCACGGGCATCTGCCAGTTTCAGACCACGCGCCGATTGCTGGTCGCACCCTTTGAGATGCAGGACCGCGTCCTGCGGCTCATCGCCCGCGAAGCTGCGAACGCCCGCGAGGGTCTGCCGGCCCGGATCATTGCGCGCATGAATTCGCTGGTGGATCCCGACGCCATCGAAGCGCTCTACCGCGCCTCGCAGGCCGGGGTGAAGATTGATCTGCTCGTCCGCGGGATTTGCTGCCTGCGCCCCGGCGTGCCGGGCATCAGCGAAAACATCACCGTGCGCAGCATCGTGGATCGTTTTCTCGAACACACCCGCGCGTGGTATTTCGAGAACGCCTGCCGTCCCGAGGTGTTCCTCGCCAGCGCCGACTGGATGCAGCGCAATTTCCACCGCCGCATCGAAGTCGCCTTCCCCATCGAGGACGGCAACCTGCGCGAGCGCGTCAGCGGTGAACTGCTGGCCATTGCCTTTGCCGACAACGTCAAGGCGCGCACGCTGCAACCGGATGGCACCTACGCGCGCGAGCCGCTGCGCGCGGGCGCGAAACGGCATCGCAGCCAGCGCGAGTTCATCGAACTCGCCCTCCACGGACGCCCCGCCCGGCGCGGCAAAACGGAGACGAAATCAAAGTATCCGAAGGTGAAGCTCGCCCGCCGCCCCGAATAGCTTTCATCGTAATTGCCGAAGGCGATGCCTCGATTCACAACGTAGCAGCCGACGCGAGGAGGCTCTGATCTCGGATCGCAATAACCCGGCAGGAACCAAGAAGATGGAGCCTCCTTACGTCGGCGCTACTTCTCAAACAGCCTGAGGTTCTCCCGCACCGTGCGCGCGCCAGGCCGCCACCACCTCATCGCACAGCGCATCCACCTGCGGATCGAGCCGCTGCTGGTCCGGGTGCGCACGCAGCCACGCCACCGATTCCCGCACGCCCTCGCGAAACGGCGTGCGCGCCTGGAACTCCGGCACAAAGCGTTTGATCTTCGCATTGTCAAACACCGCCGGCTGCGCCTTGTCGCCCCGCCACGGACCACTCAGGCGCGGCGCCACGCGGCAGACAAAATCCGTCGGCACGCGCACGATTTCCGGCGCGGCCACGCCCAGCGCTGACGCGCTCTCCGCCGCGATTTGGTTCCAGGTCAGCACCTCGTCGCTCGTGATGTGAAACGCCTCGCCAATGGCGAGTTCGTTGCCCACCAGGCCGCCCAAACCCGCGGCGAAATCACGCGAGGTCGTCAGCGTCCATGGATTCTCGCCATCGTCCGGCAGGATCACCGGCTTTCCCTGCTCCAATCGCGCGGCAAACGTGTAGCTTGAACTCGACACCGGATTGGGAATCCACCGCGGCGAGTAGGTGTGCGACGGACGGACAATCGTCACCGGAAAACCTGACTCTGCATGGCGCGCCCGCAGCCAGTCTTCGCAGACCACTTTCTTCTGCGCGTAATCCCAGAAGGCGTTCCCCAGCGGAGCATCCTCCGTGATCGGCAGGCGGGCCGGCGGCTTGGCATACACCGTGGCCGAACTGATGAAGACATATTGCCGGACGTGATCCCGGAACAATTCAAAGTCGAGCTGCACGTCGCTCAATTCGTAGCCGAGGAAATTCAGCACCACGTCCGGCCGCACTTCGCGCAACGCCGAGCGCATCGCTCCCGCATCCGAGCGATCGGCCACCACGACGCGGTATTCCGGCGGCACCGCGCTTCGTCCGCGGCTGACCACCACGATTTCGTGACCGCGGGCGTGCAGCCAGGCCGCGCATTCCGCCGAAATATTGCCGGTGCCGCCGATGAAGAGAAGAGTCATGGGATAATCAGGAGTTGGATTGGATTCGAGCCATGCGTCATTGTCGCGCGCGCGCCTGTTCGAGAAATTTCCGCGCCGACGCATTATCGGGCTGAAGTTGCAGCGTCGCCTCGAACTCCCCCACCGCCTCGCGGAAACGCCCTGCTCTGGCCAGCGCCACGCCATGATTGAAACGGCCGTCGGCGAAAGCCGGCTTGAGCCGCGCCACTTCGGCAAACTGCGCCAGCGCCTCGGCGCCGCGACCCTGCTTTGCCAGTATCAGTCCGAGGTTGAAGCGCGCTTCGGCGAAATCCGGCTTGAGCCGGGCCGCTTCCGCGTAATGGCCTGGCGCGTCCTCCGAACCGGTCGCAGTGAGCGCGTTGGCGAGATTGTAGTGCGCCACCGCGCTGTCGGGATTGGCCCGCAGCGCTGCCTGATAGTGGGCGATCGCATTCGTCAAGTCCCGGCGTGAGGCAAGCATCTTCCCGAGGTTGATGTGCGCCGGGACGTTGTTCGAATCGTCGGTCAGGACCGCGCGATACATTGTCTCGGCCTCGGCGGCGCGGCCCTGCTGTGCGAGCAATTGCGCAAGGTTGACCCGCGCCTCGGCGGAATCCGGCTGGCGGCGCAATGCCTCCTCGAACTTCGCACGCGCTTCATCCACCCGGCCGGCATTGGCCAGCGCCAGACCAAGTCCAACCAGCGCCTCGGCCGACCCCGGTTGCCGTCGCACGGCTTCCTCGAAGGCCGCGATCGCCTCCGCGGATTTGCCCTGCGCTTCGAGGGCATGGCCGAGTTGAAACCACGGCGTTGGCGAATGCGGTAACAACTCCATTGCCTTGCGCCATTGCTCGACGGAGCCCGCGGCGTCGCCGTGTTGCAGAAGCCATTCGCCGAAGCGCGCGCGCAAGACCCAGTCCTCCGGAGTTCGTGCAATGGCGGTTCGGTAGGTGGCGAGATCGTTGGTCTCTCCGGCCCGTGCTGCCGCGCGCGCGACGGCGAGTTGCGTCCGCAGTCCAGACAGGCGCTGGGTGTGATCCAATTGATTCGAAAACGGCGGGAGTTCGAGGCGATTCACCATCTCCTCCAGAATCAGACTCCGATCGTAGGCGGTGTAAGCGAGTCTTTGCGCGCATTCCTCCTCAGTGAGCCACGGACCACCGGCGGGCGAGCCATCGAGCGTCGCCGCGACGGACTCCGCCACGGCGCGCGCCAACAGGTAAGTGCCGGCTAAGTTCAAATGAACGTGTTCGAAGAGGAACTCCGCGCCGGGCAAACCATGCGGACTCGCGGCAGCAATCGCTCCGGCGCCATCAACGAAACGCACGCCGCGCGGCGCCAGTTCGCGCGCCACGCGGATTGTCGCCTCGTGGATCGGCCCATCGGCCCGAAACCGCAACGCGTCGAGATCGCGTGCCTTCGCGAAAGCAACCTGGGCATCCTCGTCGCGACCGATCACGAGGAGGCAGCGCCCGAGTCTGAATTGAAGCTCTGCAAAGGAATCGTCGAGTCGCGTCGCCTTCTCGTAGAAGCCCAGCGCGTCGGCGAATTTGCCCGCGGCCTCGTTGGTCACGCCGGCCTGCACCCATTTCTCCCAATCAGCAAGTTGTGCGGCGGTGAGCCCGGGCCGGTGTTCTGAGGCAAAAGGCGGACAATCCTTCAGGTTCGCGGCCACGCTGCTGACCACCACCTGCGCGCCCGCGTCGATGCCGAGTTGCGCGATGTCGCGCAGGTTGCTGGCGAAGTTCTGATAGACCGCGGGCATGCGTGGGTCGTCCGGCCGCACCTGCTGTTTGAGAAACATCTCCATGCCGCCCCAGGTGCGCGGCGCGTCGGCGCGGCGCAGCAGACGCCCCTTAAGTTCATCGATGGCCTGGCCGATTCGGGTGCGCTTGAGCGCCAGTTGCGCGCGGATGAGCGGGCGCGGCGGAACCCGATCGCCGAAGACGGTTCCGGCTCCGAACGGGCCGACCACTTCGTTATGGCCCATGTAGATCACCCACACGCCGCCCTGTTTGCCGGCGCAATCACGGGCGATTTCGCGGATGACGTGCGAGTTGATGGCGGTGATGGCGACGTTGATGACCTCAAAGCGGCGGCCCGGAAAACGCGCGTCGAGCAGCACCCGCAACATCCGGCTCAGCCCGTAAGCCGGCTCGGGATCGCCCATCGCGGCGGATTCGCCAAAAACGAAAACGCGCGTGACGTCGGCGGGCTTGGCGACGGGAAAAGTCAAAACCTCCGGCGTGCGCGCGAGGCCGGGCGGGAAAAAGCGGCGGGTGAAATCGGGGTTGTTGATGCACACTTCGCGCCCGGAGATTGCGCGGCGCAGAAACAGCGCGGTCGGATAACCGTAGTCCGCGAGACGCAGCCCCAGTTCCGCGAGCGCAAGGATCACCAACGGCAACGCCAGTGCCGCCAGGCGGAACCACCGGCGGCGTTTCGCGGGCGGGCGCGGCGAACTGCCGTCAGTGATCGGCACCGAGCGCGCTGGGGCGGTGGATTTTGCTCGCCGGGGTTTCACGCGAACGGCGCGCACGAGTGGATGATCGCTGGCAGGCGCACGGATGAAGCGCGGCGTGTCATGGCTTGGCCCGTTTTAGCAGGATATCTCCGGCGATAATGGTCGGCGGCCCCTTGGCCGCGGTGTTGGTGATGAGCGAGGATGGAAAATTGGTGACCAGCGTCTGGTAGCCGGAGCAGTGGAGCTCGAATTCCATGGAGATGATCGACACGACGCCGAGCGCGACCCGCTCGGCCGCGAGGTTGAAGTGCCCGTTGCGGTCGGTCAGCGCGGCGCCCGGGGCCATGAGCATTTCTCCGCCGCGCGGTGGCATGTAGGAATAGCTCCCAGGATTGTCGCTGTCGGCCAACCGGCGGACGCTCGCGTTCCGCAGCGGCGCGCGGGTGGCGGCATCGAGGACGCGTCCCGTGACGCGCGGTGAAACGTAGCCTTGGGCGACAAATGACTCGCAACCCGTGAGGAGCAAGGCCAGGCCAGCGAGGAAGAGCATTTTGCGCATGGCCGAAACTTAGCAAGACGCCCGGCGCACGGTCACGCGGGAAAGAGATTCGGTGCCATGTTCCCCGGCGTAGCGGCGCGTCGGCAGACCGCCGCACTCTCTCCTCTTTCGTCGAGTTGGCGGCGTTCTGCCGAGACGCCGCTGCGGGGCAAGGTTCAGCGGCCCGCTTTGAGTTGCTGCTCGATGCGGGGGATGCGGCGCATTGCCCAGCCGAAGTCATTGGTCAGTTGGATTTGTCGGAGGTAATTCAGGGCATCCTTCAGTTCACCCGCCTGCTCGCAGGCCATGGCGATCTGAAAGCGCGCGTTGTCGGCGCGCTGCGGCGTGTCCGCCCGGGCGAGCAGGAGTTGATAGGTGCGGATCACCGTCGGAAACTCGTCATTGCGCCGGAAGACGTCGGCACATTGGGTGAGCAGATTTTCGAGGTTGAAGGGCGAGCGGCGGTTGGAATCAATGGCGACATCCAGATGCGGCCAGACGAATCCTTCAACAATGCGGCAGGCCAACCAGCCGTTGACGGCGTCCTCCATCGATCGGCGGCTGGCTTCGAAAGCGAGGGAAACGCCGACGCGGCGATGGTCGGGATTGGCGCTGCCTAGCAGTCGGTCGGCCACCCACATCTGCTGGCCAATAACCTTGTAGATGGCGCCGTAGCTGGCGGCGCGGTCGAATTCACCGCTCATGCCCGCCAGCATCTCGTCACGCCCCCGGGCCACCTGGTTGGCGCCGGAAACCTCCAGCGCCGCGATTTCCTGATCCCACACGCGCTGGAAATCCCACAGGTCGGCGGTGATCTCAACCAGGGCCGCCTCGCGACGCTTCAGATCGGGCGCGGCGGCGGCGTTGGTTTCGAGGGTGGCAATGCGCTGGCGAAGGGCGTTGACCTGCGCCTGACGGACGGAAAGATTGGTGGCTCCAGCCGCCTGCGCGGCCGCCAGATCCCGGGTGAGCCGTTCGAGCCGCGGGCGGGCGTTGGTCAGTTCCGCGGCGCTGCCGGGGATTTCGCGTTCGAGGACGAGCAGGGCTTCCTTCTGCTTGAGATATTCCGCCGCAAGGGTGTCGAAGGTCTTGCCGGTGCGCGGCCCTTTCACCAAGGCCGGTCCCGTCGTGGACGACTTGGCCGGGGCGGAGGCCATCGCCTCCTTGGAAGGGAACGGGAAGGCGATTGCAAAAGTGTCCGCGCGGCTTTCTTTTTTGAGGAACCGTTTGACCTGCCAGCGGACCATCCAGGCGGGTGGATTGTGGGAGAGGTGATACCACAGCCCGGCCACGCCAGCCAGGGCGAGCAGGATGGCGCCCAGCAGGATCAATGTCTGGCGGTTGATGGCGGGCGAATTCTGGTTGGTGGCTGATTTGTTCATCGGATCGATTTGCAGGCGCCCCCTGTTCCCACGCGGCGCACAGAAGTCATGACAGTCTTGTGGCCTGCGAGGTTACGGAAGGTTGTAACCATATCCGCCAGGGCATTGTCACCACGCCTGACCAAACCAACTCCGGCGGTCGCCTCGAACGAGAGCCGACGCTGCCAGAGAAAAACCCGGCCGGTTGCGGGCAGATCAGCCGCGGGTGAATTGACAGCCCAATTAAACCAAACAGTAATCATGCAAAATCACTTCTCGAAATTCTCGCGGGCCGTGGCAGTTCTCGTGACTGCGGGCGTCCTGGGCACCTTTGCGCTGACGGCCTCGGCCCAGGCTCCCGGCGGCGGCTTCCAAGGCCGCGGCGGCATGCTCGATGACCAGCAGCAATCGGTCTATCGCGAAGCCCTGCAAAAGGAGAGCGAACCGCTCAAGGCGCTCGACGAAAAACTACGCGCCGCCCAGAAGGAATTGGTGGCGGCAACTCTCGCCGAGAAATACGACGAGAAAGTCGTGCGCGAAAAAGCCGAAGCCGTGGCGAAAATCCAGGTCGAGATCACCCTGCTGCGCGCCAAGGCGCTCGCCACCGTGGCCCCGACGCTCAAGGCCGAGCAGAAGGAAAACCTGCTCACCTCCCGTTTCACCATCATGATGCTCAACGGCGGAATGGATATGATGGGCGGTCGCGGTGGGCCTGGCGGTCAGGGTGGTCCTGCTGGCCAGGGCGGGCAAGGTGGCGGACGCGGAGGTCGAGATCGTGGTGGTGACCCCGCTGCCGGTGGACGTCCTCCGCGGCAGTAATGGATGGATGGTGACCGGCTGTCCGGCTCTCCTGAATCTGACAACGACCGGCCCGGTCTTGCCTTCGAGACCGGGCCGGACTTTTACAAAACGAAGAACACCGCAAGCATTACGGTTTGGCAAGCCAGCCAACAGGTCTGGCTTGTTTCCGGGGCCTCCCGGTAAGTAATCTCCGTGCGAACTCATCCGGATTCCGTTTTTGAACTGTGCTTGGCATTGGCAAATTATTGATGGTCTTTTCGGCGCGACAGAGCCTCTGGTTGCTCCTGGTCGCGGCGCCGCTGGCCGCCGCCCTGTTGAGTGGCTGCACGTCGGCGCATTATCGCAAGTCCGCCGACAAGGAGGTTTACGGCATCATCCAGAACGTGGAGAAGAAGGTTTTCGGCCACACCAACCGCTTCTCCATCGACACGGCCTATTCCGGGCGCAAACCGACCACGGTTCTCCCGGATGAACTGATTGCCAGCCGGGAGGTGACCAACCGTCGCACGCTGAGCATCATCGAGGCGCTGGATATGGCCGCGACTCAAAGCCGGCGTTACCAGGCCGAGAAGGACAAGCTGTATCTGACTGCGCTGACGCTCACCGGCGCGCGCCATGAATTCAGCCCGCAGTTTTTTGCCGGCATCAAGCCCACCTTTGAACGGCAGGAAAACGGCGATCAGAAGGGCAGCCTGAGGCCCACGGCGGGCGTGAATCAGATGATGAAGAGCGGCGGCAAACTGGGGGTGAACCTGGTCAACGACATTCTCCGCTATTACACCGGCAATCCCCGCAGCACGGCGGTTTCAACCTTCTCGGTGGACCTTGTGCAACCGTTGCTGCGCGGCTTTGGCAAGAACAACTCCGCGGTCGAAGCCCTCACCCAGAGCGAGCGCAATGTCGTGTACGCGGTGCGCAGCTATTCGTATTTTCAGGGCCAGTTCTCGGTGGAGATCGTCAACGACTACTTCGCCTTGCTGGCGCAGAAAGACATCATCCGCAACCGTTACACCAACTATCTCGGACGCGTGCAATCCACCCAGCGCCTCGAGGCCCGCAAGGACCGCGAACGCTCGCTCGATGTGGACCAGGCCCGCCAGTCGGAATTGACGGCGAAAAACAATTACATCAACTCGGTGGCGACCTATTTCACCACGCTGGACCAGTTCAAAATCAAGCTGGGTCTGCCGCTCGGCGAGCGGGTTTTTCTGGATGACAGCGCATTGAATGAAATGGAGCAGACCGGCCTGGTGCCGGCCGGCCTGAATCCCGAGGCCGCCTTCCGCCTTGCCGTGGACAAGCAGTTGCTCCTGCTCAACGCGATCGACAAGCTGGAAGACAGCACGCGGAAGGTCGCGGTGGTCGCGAATCGATTGAAGGCCGATCTCGACATCTTTGCCAACGCCGCAATCAGTTCCGAGCAGCCGACGGATTACACGAAATTCGATCCGGATAAATACAGCGCCAGCGTGGGGCTGCAACTCGACCTGCCCATCGACCGGCTGAACGAACGCAACGACTACCGCACGTCGCTGGTCAACTTCGAGACTGCCATCCGCGATTTCACACTCACCCTGGATGAACTTAAGGACAGCATTGATCGCGGGCTGCGCACGCTGGAGCAGCGGCGGCAGAACTACGAGATTCAGCAGAATGCTCTCACGCTGGCCAACCGCCGCGTGGACAGCACCACGCTGCTGCTCCAGGCCGGCCGTGCCGAGGTGCGCGACCTGCTGGATGCCCAGGACTCGCAGATCAACGCCGAGAATTCGCTGACGGCGGCGCTCGTCGATTACCAGCAGACGCGGCTGCAGCTCATGCTCGACATTGGGACGCTCGACGCAGACATCCCGAAGTTCTGGCTCAAGGATCACCTCGCCGGCACCCCCAATCTGCGCGCCCCGGCCGCACCGCCGACGAACACCCAGGACGTGCCGGTGTCTCCGCCTGAATTCTATTTCCGCAATTGATCATGAACCTGCGCGCCCTCATCGCCAACTTTTCCAATCTGATCCGGCAGCGGCCGGTGCTTTCCGGCATCGTGGCTGTTGCTGCCGTGGTGGTGGTCACGCTGCTGCTCCGCGCCTCCACTCCGGAGAAGCAGGAGTCGTCGTTCTTCGAGGCCCGGCGCGGTGACTTCCTCATCTCCATCGTCGAGGGCGGTACCATCGAAGCGGTGCGCGAGGTGGTCATCCGCAGCGAAGTCGAGGGCACTGCGCGCGTCATCTTCATCGTGCCCGAAGGCAAGGTGGTGAAGAAGGACGACCTGCTGGTGGAACTGGACTCCTCGCAGGTGCAGGACGCCGTCAACTTGCAGCAAATCAACGTCGAGAAGGCGCAGTTCGCTTTGGTGCAGGCCGAGCAGACGCTCGAGATTCAAAAGAGCGTCGCGGAAAGCGAGATTGACGCCGCCAAGCTCAAGGAAGAGTTCGCCCAATCGGATCTCAAGAAGTACCTCGAGGGAGATCTGCTCCAGTTGCGGCGCGATGCCGAGATCAAGATCGCGACCGTGGAGGAGACCCTGAAGATCAACGAGGAACGGCTGAAATGGACCGAGGAACTCCACAAACAGGGTTACGAAACCAAGGCCAATCTCGACAAGGACCAGCTCGCCATGTCGCAGAGCCGGATGACGCTGGAGCAATCCACCAATGCGCTGCGACTGCTCGACAAGTATGACATCCCGAAGAAGCAGCGCGAGTTCGAAGCCCTGCTCACGGAGGCGACAAATAACCTCAACCGCGTGGTGCTCCAGAATGACCGCAAACTTGAACAGTTCAAAGCCGATGTGCAGACGCAGAAGAGCACCCTCAACCTGAACACGGCCAAACTGGAGCGCGACAAGAAGCAGCTCCTCTCCTGCAAGATTTTCGCGCCCCAAGACGGCATGGCCGTCTTTGCCGGCGGCGGCGACCGGGGGCGGTTCAGCAGCGAATCCATGATCGAAGAAGGCGCCGTGGTGCGCAACCGGCAGGAGTTGATCAAGCTCCCCGACATCTCCGAGATGAAGCTGATCGTCAAGGTGCATGAATCCCAGATCAACAATGTCCGGCTGGGCCAGGCGGCCTACGTCGTCCTGGATGCCAAGCCGGACCAGCGCTTCAGCGGCGTCGTCCACCGCGTCGCGCCGCTGCCCGACAGCCAGAGCCGCTGGAGCAATCCGAATCTCAAGGTTTATGTCACCGAGATCCTCGTCACCGAAACGCTCCCGAACGTCAAGCCCGGCGTCTCCGCCCGCGCGGAGATTGTCGTCACCAATCTCCAGAATGTGCTCACCGTCCCCATTCAGGCCGTGACCACGCACCAGGGCCAGCAGGTCGTCTTCCTCGCCGGCAACACGCAGAAACCCGTGCCGGTGTCCGTGGGTCTTTACAACATCAAGTTCATCGAAATCGTCTCCGGCTTGAAGGAAGGCGATCGCGTGCTCCTTTCGCCGCCGTTTGATACGGAGGAGAAAGACCTGGCCGGCGCTATCATTTCGAACGGCGACAAGCTGCCCACGGCCACCAATCTTCCGGCAGCCGCAGTCGCGCCGCCCGGTGGCGGCAACGAGCGCAACGGTGACCTGCGAATGGGCGAAGGCCGCCGCGGCGCCAACGGAGAGCGCGGCCCGGGACGTAATCGCGGCGAAGGTGAAGCCGGTGCAGGCGGCGGCGCGGCAGTCGGTGGACCCGGTGGCGGTGGCGGTGGACCCGGTGGTCCGGGCGGCCGCGGCGGCGTGCCCCGGGCCGACGTGATGAAGCAATTTGATCTCAACGGCGACGGCCAGTTGGATGACACCGAGAAGGCCGCGATGCTCGATCGCTTCGGCCGCGGCCGCCGCGGCGGCACCAACGCCACCCCCGACCAAGCGCCTGCCCGCCCGGATGCCAACCGCTGATCCCATCATCTGCCTGGAAGGCATCGAGAAACGCTACGTCCTCGGCGCCGAGGTGGTCGTGCGCGCCCTGGCCGGCGTGAACCTTAAAATTTTTCCCGGTTCGTACGTCGCCATCATGGGGCCGTCGGGCTCGGGGAAATCGACGATGTTGAACATCCTCGGCTGTCTGGATCGGCCGACGACGGGGAGCTATCTCCTGGGCGGCATCGACGTTTCGCGCATGCCGGACGATGAATTGTCGGAGGCGCGCGGCAAGCGCATCGGCTTCATCTTCCAATCCTACAATCTCATCGCGCAACTCACCGTCCTGGAGAACATCCAGGTGCCGTTGCTTTACCAGGGCCGGGATCTCAAAGCCTGCCACGAACATTGCGTGAAACTGGCGAAACTCGTCGGTCTCGGCGACCGCCTCGATCACCGTCCGAACCAGCTTTCCGGCGGCCAGCAGCAACGGGTGGCCATCGCGCGCTCGCTGGTCAACGATCCGTTGATGGTTCTGGCCGATGAACCCACCGGCAACCTCGACTCGCGCACCGGCTTGGAGGTGCTGGAGATGATCGACCAGCTCAACGCGGCCGGGAAAACCATCGTGCTGGTGACCCACGACGATCGCGTTTCCAGCCGCGCCCAGCGCATCATTCACATGAAGGATGGTTTGATCGACCGCGACGTGACCAACCGGTCCACCCCCGCATGAACCTGATCAGCTTTCAGCTTCTCAGCGTGGTGCGGCTCGGCATCAAGAGCCTGCTGCTGCACAAGCTGCGGTCCATGTTGACCATGCTGGGCATCATCTTCGGCGTCTGCTCGGTCATCGCCATGCTGGCCATCGGCGAGGGCGCCTCCTACGAGGCCCAGGAGGCGATCAAGAAGCTGGGCAGCGACAACATCATTCTCCGCAGCGTCAAACCGCCCGAGGACTCGAAGCAATCCGGCACCGGCCGCGGCTCGGCCATCGACTATGGCCTCACCTACAAGGACGCCGCGCGCATCCAGTCCACCATCCCCGGCGTCGTGCGCGTGCTGCCGGTGCGCATCATCCGCGAGAACGTCCGCTTCGCAGCAAACAACCTGCCGTGCCAGGTCATCGGCACCCTGCCGTTCTACACCGAGATCGTCGGGCTCGACATCCTGCGCGGACGGTTCCTGGCCGAGATGGATGAGACCATCAGCGGCAACGTCTGCGTGCTCACCGTCGGACTGGCCCAGCGTCTGTTCCCATTCCAGGATCCACTCGAACATTCAGTGCGCATCGATGCGTTCTACTACCGGGTGGTCGGGCTGGTCCGCGAAAAGAACATGCCCGAGCAACGGACGCAGACCGCCAAGGCGGAAGGCGACCCGCTCGACAACAACGTCTATATCCCGCTCAGCACCTCGCGCACCCGCTTCGGCGAGGTGCTCATCCGCCGCTCCGCCGGCAGCTTCGAGATGGAGAAGATCGAACTGCACCAACTGACCGTGCAGATGCGCGACCCCACCGCGGTCGAGTCGGCGGATCCCCAGATCAAGACTCTCCTCGGCCATTTCCACAGCAAGGTGGACTACGAAACCATTGTCCCGCTGCAACTGCTCCGGCAGGCCGAGCAGACGAAACGCATCTTCAACATCGTGCTCGGCTCCATCGCCGCCATCTCGCTGCTCGTCGGCGGCATCGGCATCATGAACATCATGCTGGCCACGGTGACGGAGCGCACGCGGGAGATTGGCATCCGCCGCGCGCTGGGCGCCAAGCGCCGCGACATCACGATGCAATTCCTCGTCGAAACCCTCGTGCTGGCGGTCGGGGGCGGCCTCATTGGCGTGGTGGTCGGGGTCATGGTGCCGCTGGCCGTCTCCCATTTCACGTCGATGCGGACCATCGTCACGCCCTCCTCCGTGCTCCTCGCCTTCGGCATCTCCGGAGCGGTGGGCATCATCTTCGGACTTTACCCGGCCAAAGCCGCGGCGAAGCTCGACCCCATCGACGCCTTGCGCCACGAGTGAGATGACAACCGAGGGGAGAGGCAAATGAAGCAAGTCGAGGGAGCATTCCTACTGCGAGCATTGCGGGAGTCTCATCCAGACGCCGAAAAGAGCGAATTGTTGGTCGTGGCCCGGAGCGGCGGACGTCAGGCCGAAGCAAGCGCGCTGCGCCGCAAGAAACTGGCGCGCCTGCAACGGCGGCTGCCTGACCAATCCCCGCCGCGCCTGAGCGCAGAACGTAAACTGACGATGTGCGCGTGATCTGAACTGTAGTGAACCTAAAAACCGCAGTTTTTTCGGAGACCGGCGCTCCACCGCCTACGCCATCTCCACCAGTTGCCGCAGCACGAAGGGTAGGATGCCGCCATGCTGGTAGTATTCGATCTCGATCGGCGTATCGATGCGGCAATGCACCGCAACCTGCTCGGTCTTGCCGCCCGCGCGATGGATGCGCAGTGTCAAATCCTGCTGCGGCTTCAGCGCGTCGGTGATGCCCACGATGTCGAAGGTTTCGGAGCCGTCGAGTCCGAGCGTCTGGGCGGTGGTGCCCTCCTTGAATTGCAGCGGCAGCACGCCCATGCCCACCAGGTTGGAGCGATGGATGCGCTCGAAGCTCTGCGCCACCACGGCCTTCACGCCAAGCAGCGCGGTGCCTTTGGCGGCCCAGTCGCGCGAACTGCCCGTGCCGTATTCCTGGCCGGCCAAAATCACCAGCGGCGTGCCACGCTTCTGGTATTCCATGGCAGCATCGTAGATGGCCAGCTTCGTGCCTTCGGGCTGGAGCAGCGTGTTGCCGCCTTCCTCGCCCTTGAGCATAAGGTTCTTGATCCGCACGTTGGCAAAGGTGCCGCGCGTCATGATGCGGTCATTGCCGCGCCGGCTGCCGTAGCTGTTGAAGTCCTCAAAGGCGACGCCGTTCTCGAGCAGATAACGTCCGGCCGGCGAGTTCTTCTTGATGCTGCCCGCGGGCGAGATGTGGTCGGTGGTGACCGAGTCGCCGAAGATGCCGAGCGCCCGCGCGCCGGTGATGTCGGCAAAGCCGCGCGTCTGCATCGAGAACTGCGTGAAGAACGGCGGTTCCTGAATGTACGTGCTCTTGTCGTCCCACTTGAAGATGGCGCCGACGGTGGCCGGGATTTCGTTCCACTTGGGATTCTGCGCAGCAAAATTCGTGTAGAGCTTGCGGAAGACCTCCGGCTTGAGCGCGCTTTGCAGCAAGCTGCGCACCTCTTCAAGCGTGGGCCAGAGGTCGCGCAGGTAAACCGGCTCGCCGTCGCGCGTCTTCCCGAGCGGCTCGTTGGTCAGATCGATATCGACGCGTCCTGCCAGCGCAAAGGCGACGACGAGCGGCGGTGACATGAGAAAGTTGGCCTTGATGAGCTGATGCACGCGGGCCTCGAAGTTGCGGTTGCCCGAGAGCACCGAGGCAGCCACGAGATCATGCTTGGTGAGCGCCTCCTCGACGGGCGCGGCCAGCGGTCCGGAGTTGCCGATGCAGGTGGTGCAGCCGTAGCCGACGGTCTGGAATCCCAGCCGGTCGAGATAACTTTGCAGGCCGGTCTTTTCGAGGTAATCCGTCACCACGCGCGATCCCGGGGCCAGGGAGGTCTTGATGACCGGATTGACGCGCAAGCCGCGCTCGACCGCCTTCTTGGCCAGCAGGCCGGCGGCGAGCATCACGCTGGGATTCGACGTGTTGGTGCAACTGGTGATGGCGGCGATGAGCACGCTGCCGTTGCGCAGATCGGTGTTGAACGGTTTGAAGGCCGAGAGCGGCAGGCTCTGCGGAATGTCGGGCGTCGGATGCTGATCGCGCATCTCGGACTCGCTCGGATCGAGGTGGTCGTGCCTGTGTCCGTAGGTGTGATCGACTTCGTGCCCGTGCTGATTGTGAGAAACGCGCACACTCGCATCGATCTCCGCCGCGTCCTTGCCAAAGCCATTCTCCGTCACCGGCCGGCCGAGCGCCGCGAGGAATTCGTGCTTGAGATTCGGCAGCTCGATGCGGTCCTGCGGGCGCTTCGGTCCCGCCACGCTGGGCTGGACGGTGGCGAGATCGAGTTCGAGCACCTGCGAGTAATCCACTTCGCCCTTCTGCGGAATGCCCCACAGTCCCTGGGCGCGGTAATAGTTCTCGTAGATTTTCACCTGCTCCTCGCTGCGCCCGGTGCCGCGGAGGAAATTCACGCACTCGGCGTCGATTGGGAAGAAGCCCATGGTGGCGCCGTATTCCGGGGCCATGTTGGCAATGGTGGCACGATCGACCAACGAGAGAGCCGCCGCCCCCGGTCCGAAGTACTCGACGAATTTTCCGACCACCTTCGCTTTGCGGAGCATTTGTGTGACGGTCAGGGCGATGTCGGTCGCGGTGACGCCTTCGCGCAATGCGCCAATCAGATGCACGCCGACCACGTCGGGCGTGAGAAAATACACCGGCTGCCCGAGCATGCCCGCCTCGGCTTCGATGCCGCCCACGCCCCAGCCGACAATGCCGAGGCCGTTAATCATGGTCGTGTGCGAATCCGTGCCGACGAGAGTGTCGGGGAAGTAGATTTGAGATTTTAGACCTGAAATTTCAGATTCGGCGGAGAGGACGCCCTTGGCGAGGTGCTCAAGGTTCACCTGATGGACGATGCCGATGCCCGGCGGGACGACCTTGAAGGTGTCGAACGCCTGCATGCCCCACTTGAGAAACTCGTAGCGCTCGCGATTGCGTTGGAACTCCATGTCGAGGTTGCGCTGGAGCGCGTCCGGCCGTCCGGCGTAATCGACTTGCACCGAGTGATCCACCACGAGGTCCACCGGAACGAGCGGTTCGATGATTTTCGCGTTCTTACCCAGCCGCGAAACCGCCGAGCGCATGGCGGCAAGGTCCACCAGCAGCGGAACACCAGTGAAGTCCTGGAGGACGATGCGCGCCACCACGAAGGGAATCTCCGCAGTGCGCTCCGCCTTGGGCTGCCAGGTGGCCAGTTCGCGGACGTTCTGCTCGGTCACCTTGAGCCCGTCGCAATTGCGCAGCACGGATTCGAGGACGATGCGGATGGTCACCGGGAGGCGCGAGATGGGGCCGACTCCGGCTTTCTCCAGCGCGGGCAGGGAATAGAACTGTCCCTGGCGTCCATTGCCGAGGTCAAACGATTGCAGCGAGCCGAAGAGTTGGTGCGATTTCATGCGGTGATGATTGGATTATCGTGCGTAAGAACTGGGGCGAAAATGCGGGAGGAAGCCTCCCAAAGTCAAGCGGATGGCCCGGAGGTTTTGATGGGAATCATCAGGCCGGCTCAGCACGAAATCGCAGCGGCCGGACTGTCGCCAACAAAAAAGGCCGGCGTTCAGGCCGGCCTTGGGAACACCACAGGAGTATTCAATCAACACGCCGCGTCAGGCGCCAGAGCAGCAGGCCACCGCCGAGGGCGAAAAGGACGAGCGCAGACGGCTCGGGCACGGTGAGCAACACGGCGTCGATGTAAGAGTTGCCCGTGGTGGTTCCAGAGCCGACCGAACCAATGCCAAGTGAATCGACGGTGAAGGCCGTGGCTCCGGCGAAGGAGCGCCCAAGAAGACCGTCCACATAGAAATTCACGGTGGTCTCGTCCGCGAGCCGTTCAATGTCGAATTTGTGCCAGCCCGGGGACCGAAGCGGCGCGCCCGGCGCGTTGAGGTTGATCCATCCGGCGCTGGTGCCGGTGAGCACGCGGGCCTGGTAATTGGTCGGACTGAAGACTTCGCCCGGAGCAGTTACCGAGTTGTATTTGCCGGCGGCGAACAACTGCTGGAGGGATCCATCGGCATAGCCCGCCCCGCTGTAGGAGCGTGCCTCTCCAAAAGAGCGCGTCGCGGTATCGTCAAAAACGTAAAAGGTCAGGAAGAAACCGCCTGAAACCTCGCTGCCGAGATTGTGATACATCTTGTCGCCGGAACTGTTGACCAACGCGCTATAGCTGCCGCCGCCCGGCACGGCATTCTGATCGAAGGACCAATCCAGCGCCGTGGCGGGCGAGACGGGTGTGATCCAATTGCCCATGCCTGCCTCGAAGTCATCGGAGAAGAGCACCTGCGCCGGGGAGGTTTGCAGTGAAAGGGCAGCGCCAAATGCTGCGACCAATTTGAAGAGAGAGGTTCTCATTTCGTGATCAAAACACGGGGTTGAATTAATCTGTTCGGGCTTGCGGTGGGATAAAGACGGATGATGGCTTTGTTGTCAATCGAAAATTCCGCGCGTTTCGGGGCGATTTTTTGACAGGCCGCACAGTCTGGGGAGGACGTGGCAGGACGAGCGTTTGCACCCACCTTGAACCCAGCGTTCCCGGCCTCATTTCCACGCAGGCAGCCGGAGTCAGGAAACTCTTCCACCTTGCCCGATGCAACGGGACGCCTATAACCAAGCGCGTGCCCACAATGGATTGTCAGGCCATCGATGCTTCCACGCGCTTCTGCGCGGTGTACGGCTTTCCCATCCGGCACTCCGCGTCGCCGGCCATGCAGAATGCGGGACTTGCGGCGCTCGGACTGAACTGGCGTTATCTCGCCTTCGAAGTGCAGCCTGAGAAGCTGCGTGAGGCCATCGCGGGCGCGCAGGCCATGCGCTTCGTCGGACTGAACCTCACCGTCCCACACAAGCTGTTCGCGCTGGAGACCGTGGATGTGGTCGAGGAGGCCGCGCGGACCTGGGGTGCGGTGAACACAATCGTCTTCGAGGCGCGCGATGCGGACGGCCAGTGGCGACCGCTGCGCTTTTTTCAGGACAAGATTCCGGGTGAGATCCGCTCGCACGGCTTCAACACCGACGCCGACGCCATCGTGCAATCCATTCGCGAAGATCTCGCACTGGAACCCGCCGGAGCGCGCGTGCTGCTGCTGGGCGCGGGCGGCGCGGGTCGCACCGCAGCACTCAAACTCGCGGAGGTCGGGGTGCGCGACTTGTTCCTTGTCAATCGCACGGCGAGGAAGGCAGTGGAGATTGCGGCGGAGATTCGCCAGCGTTTCCCGGGTGTGCATGCGGTGGTCGGATACCCGGGCAGCAGGCAAACAGTGGATCTCGTATTGAACGCGACCTCGCTCGGACTAAAGCCCGGCGGTGCCTTGCCGATTGACGAGAGTCAGTTCGCCTTGCGCGATGCGCGCTGTGTTTACGACATGATTTACCGCCCGGCGGAGACGCCATTCCTCCAGGCAGCCCGGGCGGCGGGTTGCCGCGTGGCCAACGGGCTGGGGATGCTGCTCTACCAGGGCGCAAAAGCATTGGAGCTTTGGACCGGGGCGAATCCGCCGATAGAGGCCATGCGCGCCGCGCTGAAACAAAATGTTTATGGCGGGGTTCCTTTCCTGACAGTCCGATGACGGATTACCGAACACCGCAACGTCCAGCGAACCTTGATTCGAATCCGCGCCCGGCCATTGGCAGACGAAGAGATTTTGAGATTTATGCACCGCTATTTTGATCCAGCCGTGTGGGGCGCGGTGCCGTTTCATTTCTGGTCGCTCGCGTTCTTCACGCTCGGCTGTCTGGTGGGCAGCTTCCTCAATGTGTGCATCCACCGGATGCCGCTCGGCATGAGCATCGTCTCGCCGCCGTCGCACTGTCCGCGCTGCGGCTATTCAATTCCGTGGTATCGCAACATCCCGCTGGTCACCTGGCTGTGGCAGCGCGGCAATTGCGCCAACTGCGTCGCGCCGATCTCGCCGCGATATTTTCTGGTGGAGTTGCTCACCGGGCTGGCGTTCCTCGCCAGTTGGCTGGTGGTCGGCCGGCATTCCGCTCCGCTGGCGCTCGCCTATTGCGTGCTGCTGGCGGGATTCATCACCGCCACGTTCATCGACTTCGAGCACTTCATCATCCCCGATGAAATCACCATCGGCGGGATGTTCGCCGGCGTTCTCTGCTCGGCCCTGGCGCCGGCCTTGCACGGGGCGAAACTGCCCACTGAGGCGATGCTGCGCAGCGTCCTGGGCATGGCGGTGGGCGCGGGCGTCGTCTATGGCGTGCTGCGCCTCGGCAAGCTGATGTTCGGCCGCCTCAAGGTGGAGTTGCCGGAGAACGCGAGACTGATCTTCACCGACAGCGCGCTAGTGCTGCCGGATCGCGAGATGCCTTACGACGAGATTTTCTATCGTAAGAGCGACACCATCGCCATCGAGGCGAAGACGGTCGAATTGGTGGACCGCTGCTTCAAGGGCGTCTCCGTGCGCCTCTCCCCGGAGCGTCTGCGCATCGGCGACGAGGAGTTCAATCCGGAGACGGTCATTCACATGGAAATGGTGGCTTCGAAGCTGGTGCTCCCGCGCGAGGCCATGGGTTTGGGCGACGTGAAATTCATGGGCGCCATCGGGGCCTTTCTCGGCTGGCAGGCGACCTTGTTTTCGCTGATGGCCAGTTCGGTCATCGGCGCGGTGGTGGGGGTGACGTTTATCGTCCTGCGCAAGCAGGAGTGGTCGAGCAAGATTCCCTACGGCCCCTACATCGCGCTGGCCGCGGTCGTCTGGATGTTTGGCGGGAGCCGGCTGCTCGATTTCTGGTTCGTGCGGTGAGGCGCGACGGGAAAGCTTCCGTCACTCACACTGCGCCCGCTGGCGCATCGCGTGATCGGCGAGCACCAATGCCGCCATCGCCTCGACCATCGGCACCGCGCGCGGCAGCACGCAGGGATCGTGACGGCCACGGCCCTTCAACGTGGTGTTCTTGAACTCCGTGCTCACCGTGTCCTGCTCGTGCATCACCGTGGCGACCGGCTTGAACGCCACCCGAAAAAAGATCGTCTCGCCATTTGAGATCCCGCCTTGGATGCCGCCGCTGCGGTTGCTCGTCGTGCGCACCTTGCCGCCTTTCATCCGGAATGGATCGTTGTGCTCGGTACCGGTCAGCAACACCCCGCCGAAACCGGAACCCACTTCAAAGCCCTTCGACGCCGGCAGGCTGAGCATCGCCTTGGCAAGATCCGCTTCCAGCCGGTCAAACACGGGTTCGCCCCAGCCGGCGGGCACGCCGCGCGCCACGCACTCGACGATGCCGCCCACACTGTCGCCCGTCTGTCGCATCTTCTCGATGAGGCGAATCATCTTCTCCGCCATGGCAGCATTGGGACAGCGGACGATGTTCGCTTCGACGTCCTTGAACCTGACCGTCTCAGGATCGATGTCGGCAATGAGTCGCTGAACCTGTTTCACGTAGGCGACGATCTCGATGCCATGCCGCTCGCGCAAAATCTTCTTTGCGATCGCCCCGCCGGCCACGCGGCCGATGGTTTCGCGCGCGCTGCTCCGTCCGCCGCCGGGCCAGGCGCGGAGGCCGTATTTTGCGATGTAGGTGTAATCGGCGTGCGACGGGCGGAACTTGGTGGCCATTTCCGAATACGACTCCGGCCGGGCATCCTCATTCTGAACCGACATGCAAATGGGCGTGCCCAGCGTCCGTCCCTCGAACGTGCCGGAGAGAATCTGGACGGTGTCCGATTCCTTGCGCGGCGTGACGATTTTGGACTGGCCCGGACGGCGGCGGTCGAGGTCGGGCTGAATGTCGGCCTCGGTGAGCGCGAGTCTCGGCGGGCAGCCATCGACGACAACGCCGACCCCGCCTCCGTGGGACTCGCCCCACGTAGTGATGCGAAACAACTGGCCGAAAGTATTGCCCATGCGGGGACAGTAGAGACAAGCGTGGTCGGGGTCAAACGGAGGAAAATCGCCGGAGAAACCATGCGAAGAGGACAGGCGGGAAGGAGACTTTTGAAAACCTGCCGGCGCACGGCAACAGGCCGGGGGAAGTCTGATGCCGTATCTCGGCGAGGTGCTGCCCGCGGGAAAGCAACTGATGTCGCGTGCGTGGATCATCGGCGGACGCGGCGACACGGTGATTCCAGCGGTGCAGCAATACGTGCGGTTGCGCGGCCTGCCGGAGCAACCCGACACCGGGCTGGCTTTTCAGGATTACGTGACCCTCGCCGCGCAGGGTTGGCTCGACTCGAAGTGCCGCGAGGGAAATCTATCTCGCCACGCCTATTGGCCGGGTTTCAACCCGACGGCGGCAGCGGATGCGGCGTTGTTTGAGTCCTGGCTGGCCGACCAGACGACAAATGCAGCGCTGGCCGTGCGACTACGCCAGGCGGCCGGAGAAGCGCTCGCCGCGGTGAAACCGGACGCAAACGCGTGTCGAGTCTGCAAAAACAATCACTTTCGCCACTGATGGCTGGCCCGGGGGAGTTTGTTCGGTGCTGGTGAGTGGATTCTCCAAGGCGCCGACGGTGCGGGTCAACGGAGAGTTGTTCCGCTGGGAAGATCCTGAGGCGTTCAATCTAAACGGAGTAATTGGCATCGGGCGAAAAGGTCATAACCACGGATGCACACGGATAAACACGGATTTCCTGCGGCCTGTCTGCCTCACACTCCGGGTGATCCGCTGGTTTTCTGCAAGTGCCTGGCATCCGTGTCCATCGGTGTCCATCCGTGGTTGAACTGCGGTTTTTAGGTTCAACGCCGCGATGGGTTGGCTGGTTTTGAAACTCCTTGGACAGAGCGAAGTGGAGATTCAACGCTGAAAGGCTGGGGAAGAATAAAGAAACAGCGATGGCCAAAAAATACCGGGCCGCATAGTCAGGGGGTGACACGGCGGCCCGGGGAATTTCGAATTTAATACAAACGTAGGATTACGTAGGTTATCCGGCCACGGCTTGTATCACACCGCGACCGAAATCTTGTTGGGCGATAAAGAACAATTTTCGCTGCCCGAAATTAATGGCGTAATCCGGGTGTAGAAAACAGGAAACACTATCGCCTGTCAATACCTTGTTTTGAAAAAATTTGGCGAGTGTAAAGCAAGAAAAGGTCGGCCGGTTGCTGGCGATGCAATCCACCACGCATGGCAGGGGCAACACAGAGGACGAAAGAGAATTCCCCAGACGGTAGCCGACTTTGATTGCCGCGCCCTCCGAGGGATTGCTGAGGCGATTTTCGCTGAAATTCATTCGCCCAGAGGGTTGTCGATTCTTTTTTTATGCAAAATCTTTTCACCGCACCGAGTTTCCTGTTTACAGGTCGGAGTCGGGTTATACACTCCGCCCTCGCGAACCAATGAAAAAGGTCGAAGCCATCATCAAACCCTTCAAACTTGAAGAAGTGAAGGACGCGCTTGCCAACCTCGGCATCGAGGGCATGACGGTATCCGAGGTGAAGGGATTCGGGCGGCAGAAGGGACACACGGAAATTTATCGAGGCAGCGAATACACCGTTGATTTTCTGCCCAAGATAAAAATTGAAGTGGTCCTTAGCGACGATGTCGTGGACGCCGCAGTGTCCGCCATCGTGAAAGCGGCCAAGACCGGCAAGATCGGCGACGGGAAGGTCTTCATCAGCCCGATCGACAATGCGGTGCGCATCCGCACCGAGGAAACCGGTGATCGCGCCGTCTAAACTCAATTTCCCCGTCACCGTTTAACTGGCGGGGCGACTCCAAACCCGAATAAGCACCTTATCCAACTGAAATTCCCATGAGCGCAGGCAAACCCGCAGCAGCAACCCCGAAGGGCGTCCTGGATTTCGCCAAGAAATCCGGCGCGAGGATGGCGGACATCAAGTTCGTCGATACATTTGGCACCTGGCAGCACTTCAGCGTGCCCATCAGCGAACTGACCGAGGATG
>JBBRWD010000007.1:0-121332 GCA_038249465.1 Limisphaerales bacterium
AGAATTCCCGATATCAATCTCATGCGAACAGAAGTTGCCGCCTGGCAGCGCGACCGAAACAACCGGGCTAAACCCATTAATTGGCGTTTCACCACCGAAAATGCTCGGATCAAATTGAAGCGCCTCTATCCGAACTTGTAGATGATACAGGGTACTAGCACCCTATGGCCAAAGATAATGTGAAGGAGACAGAACGTCGGCGTGATGAATTGGAAAAGTGCGTCCGATTGTCTGACGGCGCCGAGAGCAGCGAGACGGCGCGGCGGATTGCCGCTGTCGAAAAACTGGCCACGGATCTGAATGCACGCATATTCGACGTGCATCAAAAGTTTGTCGGCTACCTGTTTTCCGTGGTTGCAGTTATCATTGTTGGCCTCGGTATCAATTCTGCCGTTCAGGTGCGCGATAGTACGAAAGACATGGAGAGCCGTGTGGTTCGTGCAACTTCCGAGATGGAAAAGAAGGTGCAGGCGTTCGTGGGCGAAGCAATGAAGAAACCTCGACTTGAAGCAGTGACAGCAGATGGTTCTCCGATCGATGGAACAACCAACATAGCGTCCTTCGGAGGAATGGTTCAGATTTACAGCGTGTTTTTGAAGAATGTTGGCGAAAAGCGATCTGAGCCTCTTTCAATTTCAATTTCACTCAACCCGAGCTTTAATCTGTCTGAGCGATCCGACTGGGAGAACGCGCCAAGTCATCGAAGGGAGTTTGCGACCACATTTTTCTTAAACAGACCAAGCCTAACAGTCGCTTCGGGTCAGACCATCAGCATTCCCGCGCTTCCGATCAATGGCGATCTCTCGACACCAAGACCCTGTGAGTTGGAGGTGTTTTATGGAGGGGAACAAGCGCTGAAAACACGGTTTTTCATCAAAGCGCAGTAGCGGAAGAAAGTGCTCGGCGGGCCGCCGAGCACGGCAGGCCAGCGGCCTACGCTCCCTAATCCAACTGCATAGCTCCGGCTTAGTTCAATCGAACCACAGCGCAATCTCCCTCCGCGCCGAGACCGGCGAATCCGCCACGTGCAGGAGGTTCGCCGTGGCACGATTTTCGGCGTCCGCCGTGGCGATGCAGTCCGAGCCGAAGACGCCGCGGATCATTCCTTCAGAATCCGGCTTCACGCCAGCACCGCTTCGCGCATGGGCCGCGTGGCCGGTTCGGGCAGGGGTTTGTTGTCGCGCGCCAGGTCAGCGACTTCCTCCCGGACCAGTTCGCCAAGCTGGCGGTAGGCGTCATCCTCGGTCGCGGCATGGCAGACGCCGCCCCACGGGAAGAGATCGGGGCAATAACCTAGGTAGAGCGCGTCTTCCTCGCTCCAACGGACGAACTTCAGGTAGCGGTCTTCGTTTTTCATCGTTGCACCTCGTGCATGGCGTTGCGGGCTTGTTTCCCGCCATCGCCGCATCAATTTCCTCAGCCTGGATCTCTGAGGAAGCGGCTACACCCGCGCAAGCGAAATCAGTTCTCGATCACGGTCCCTTTTTGCTCGGTCTGGATGAATTCCTCGTGGTCCTCGTAGATGTTCTTCTTGGTCCCTGTGGCACGGATGATGAAACCGGCGACCAAACCGCCCACCAATGCCAGCGCGACCGTGAAGACGATGCCGATCAACTGAGCCTTCGCAATGCCAGGGACGACAACAATCGCGGCCAGTCCGCCGAAGAGCCCAGGCATGCCGTGCAGGTTATGCACCCCGCACGTATCCACGAGTTTGAAGACGTTCTTGATCCTGGCTTGAACCACCGCGTAGCCAAACACGCACAAGGCACCCGCGACCGCGCCGATGAACAATGCGGTCGCAGCCTGGACCACGTTGCAGACGGCGCCGATCGAAACTCCGCCGGCCAGCGCGGCGTTGGCGATGTCGCCGATCATCACCTTGCGGTGGTTGAAATAGGCGCTGAAAACACAGGTGGATAGAGTGGCACCGCACAGGGCGAGGATGGTGTTGACGGCGGTGGCGGCCACCTGCTCTGGCGGAACGACCGCGCAACAGAAGCTGGGCCAGAACAACCACAGTACCATCGAACCGATCATCGAAAAGCGGTTGGAGGTGGTGTCGCCGGGGATTTCCTTGGCCAGGTGACGTTCGCTGGTCAAGCCCACGGCCAGACCCAGGCCAAA
This sequence comes from Limisphaerales bacterium, assembly GCA_038249465.1. GTDB lineage: Bacteria > Verrucomicrobiota > Verrucomicrobiia > Limisphaerales > JBBRWD01 > JBBRWD01. The sequence continues at coordinate 2,128 of JBBRWD010000007.1, forward strand.
ATAAGCGCCAAACGCGTGAATGATGATCGAGCCGGCGGCATCGACAAATCCCTTGGTGACTCCCAGCCCACCATCCAAAACCAGCCACTCGTTGAGCATGTAGAGCGGCACCATGATCAGGGCAAGTATCCCGTATTGGTGCAGACGGACTCGTCCCAGCACCGCTCCGGTGGAGATGAGAGCCGAGGCAACGGCAAACTCAGCCAGGAGCAAACCTTTGATGCTGTGCGTGGGCACGGCTTCGGCCGTCAATAGCCCCTTCGAGCGCAGAATGAAATAGAGCGGCAGACCCACGGACGCGACAAGATAGGTGCCAGTGGTGGCGCTATAGCCGTAGCGTTGGACGAAAACCATCAGAAACCCAAACCCGACCAGCAGCATGGCCAGAATATGGATGGCGAAGTTGTATTGTTGCACATCGCGGAGCGCCCCAGCCATGCCGTCTGCGGAGAGTCCTTCCGCCAAGCCCAGCGTGGGCGTGAGGAGCAGCCCGAGCGGCAACCACTTCCGGAGGGGTGAAAGGCTGGCCGTGTGGGATTTCTGGGAGTATGGAATCATGGTGACCGAGAGGGATGAGGCAGCCGCACGCATCGATCGGTGTGGTGCGAGGCTAATGCCTTGTTTCGGGGGTGGTGGAGACAAGTGATGACGCACGGTCCCGGACCAAGGGCAGGATGTCAAGTTCTTGGTCTGTCAACCCGGTCAGCATCAGAGATGACAATTCTTCCTGCATTGTGGGAAGCGTTCTTCAATCTCAACTGCGACCATCAGGTGCTTGATGGCGATGCGGCCGGGCGGTTGCTCGCGCGCATCGCGCAGTTGTTCCCCGAGTCGGAAACGCTATGACGTCTCGCGGTCTCATTTGCGCTTCCTATGTTCGGCCCGGACTTCACCGTCGCCTCGCCAAAAACCCAGGGATTAGTGAGTTTGGTCGAAACGCCGCCACTATAGCGAACTCATCACACTGGATGGTCGAGGTAAAGAGTAACAAATAGGACTGACCCCTAAGAGGGGCATGCTGTTGCGAATCGCAGCAGTGATTCCCTCAAGGGTCAGACGGCAGGAATTCCCGGGCCAGAGCCGCGACTGCTCTGGAGGTATCCGTTTGCAGGTTTTGGAGCTCCGTTTTGAGCGGATCCTCCAGCCGTTCTGCCATCCTTGGCAGGCTGGCGACCAGCGGTTGAAGATCATCCATTACCGCAGCGTAAGTGGGTGGCGGAGGAGTTGGGTGTCGGGGCAACAACAGGAGCAGCGCCATCGCCGCCCCTCCTGCCCCCATCAGCGTCCACGTCCAGAGCCTACGCCGGCGGATTGGCGCGTTCTCGTCTGGTTGAGGCCGCAGGAAGGCAAGGCGGCTGGCGAGCGCTGGCGGGGGCACGAGCCGCGCGTCGGCCGCGCTTGCCCGCAGCCGCGCCACCAGGGACGACTGTTCCTCGAACCAGTCCCGGCATTGTCCGCATCGTTCCAAGTGCGGATGCCGGCGGGTTCGTGCGGCGTGCGACAAGTCGAATCCGGCCGTCCAACGAAATAGCCAACAGGTCATCATAGCGGGTGAAGGTCGAGGTTTGGTTCAAATTTAATCAGCTTGCCCAGCTTCCGTCGCGCCCGGTGCAGGATCACCTTGGTGTGGATGGTGGTAATGCGAAGGACGCGCGCGGTGTCTTCCACGGGCAAGTCCTCAGCATAGTGCAGCCAGAGCGCCTCGTATTCTCGCGGCTTGAGCCGGCGGGCCAGCCGCCAGATGGAATCATCCCGCTCCGCCGCGACACCGTCGGGGCCGGGGCCGGGATCAGCCACGGTGTCATCCAACTCCAGATGAGGCCGGTGGCTTCGCAGGTGGTTGCAGCTCGTCCGCTTGGCGATGGTGAAGAGCCAGGTCGAGAAGCGGCGTTCCGGATCGAAGCGGTGAAGACTGGCGAACGCTTTGACGAAGGTCTCCTGGGTCAAGTCCGCGGCGTCCGTGGGATTCCCGGTCAACCTGGCCAGGTAGTTGTAAATGCGCGGGTGGAAGAGTTCCACCAAAGCGGCCGAGGAATCGGCGCAGCCTGCGCAGGCTCGTTGCGCCAACTCCTCCGGCGAATGCTCCATCACCACGTCGAGTTGCATGAACTCAGTTGGCGGCTTCCGGTGGCGCCTGGGGACGGGCCTTCCTGGCGCGCGTGGCCTTTGACTTCGACTTCCCGCCCTCGGCCTTCTCGATGTGTCGGAGAGCCGTGCTGACGGGCACCGACACCTGCAGCTTCAGCGTCTTGTCACTGACGCCGCACTTCAGATGGCTGGTCAGGTCTTTGAGATCCGGATCCTCCGGGGCGTTCAGACTGACCAGCGCCACCAGCCCTTCGGCGATTTGCTGCATTTGCTTCGCCACTTCAGGCGTCTTTGACCGCAGCATGACGGTGGCATTCAATTGGTCCGATTTCTCATCGAGCAACACGCGGGCGCTTTCCGCCATCTTCAACATCTGGGCATTGGGCAGCACGGCCATTTCGTTGAAACCCTCCGCGACGGCGAGAAGGACGAAGCTCTCATCGAAATCGGGCGCATCAGTCATGGCGCCGGAACCCTTGAGTGACGGGGCCTTGCCCGCGAGCACATCGGTGGCCGCGTCGAGCCTGGCCTTGTTCTTTCCCAGGATCACGTAAGGCCCCGGGGGCATGGCCACCAGCAACTGCGAGTCGATGGAATAGACCGCATGGGGCTCTATCTGCAGTGCCTTGAACTTGTTGGTGTCCGTCTGCATGAGGCCCACGACCAGACCAATCAACGCCTTGCGGGTCAGCTCATCCGTGCGCAGCAGCAACACGCCTTCGGGCTGTCCATCCTTAAGCGAGAACTTCGTGCCATAGGCCGTGAGGGACTGGACTCCGCTCAACAGGTTGGTGAGGTTGATCTTGAATGCCTGGTCGAGTTGTTCCACGTGGGGGGCGACGTGCTTCTGCACCAGGTAACGGCCGATTTGCGTGTCGCGCAATCGATCCACATCGATGTGGAGAATCCATTTGGCCTCCCGCTGAATCGCGTTCTGCTGAACGGTGGTGGCGCTGGCGAGGAGGCTGCCCGCCAGCAACAAGGTCGTGCTGAGTTTGTATTTCATATCACCTCTCGTTCACGCCAGCCTCCCGGAAGGTTACAAAAAACTTGTCGGCCCAGGAACAACAAGGGGTCAGTCCTTAACTGTATTGAACCAAAGCGCGATTTCGCGTTCAGCAGACGCCGGGGAGTCGGAGGCGTGCAGCAGATTGGCCGTCGCACGGTTCCCGGCATCGGCCGCAGCAATGCTGTCGGAACTGAAGTCGCCGCGAATTGTTCCGGCGGAGGCGACCGAGGGATCCGTCGGGCCGGCCATGGCCCGGGCTTTGGCAATGGCGTTGGGTGCGGTCAAAACCAGGGCGAGGAATTTCCGTCCGGCGTAATACCGCGTCGTCCGCTCGAAGGCCGCGAGGTTTTTCTCCTTCAAATCCGCATAATGCGTTTGCAGGGTGGCCAGCGTCGGTTGCGCCATCCGGCTGTCTTCGATTTGAAATCCCGCCGCTTCAAAACGCGCCAGGATCATGCCCACCAAACCGCGTTCGAGTGCATCCGGCTTCAAAAGAATGAGTGTCTTCTGCATGGCCGCCATCGTCGGATGGTTCAGCCCCGGCGGCAAGCCTGGCTTGCTGGACTGGTCGCCCGGCCTCCGGCGCGCGCAGGGGTTGCTTTTCATCGGGCCTCGTTTCAATCTGTAAATAGTACCCGTCATGATTTTGAAAACACGTTATTTTGCACCCATGCGCGTTGTGAAACACTGCCTTGTCACCGCTCTCCTCGGACTCGCTGCCGCAGGAGCGCCCGCAGCCATCCCCGGTCCGCCGACGGTGGTCAGCATCACGCCTCCGCCGGGCACGGTGAGCCGCATGTCGGAGATCACCATCGTCTTCAGCGAGCCGGTCACAGGCGTCGATCCCACTGACCTGCGCATCAACGATTATCCCGGCAACCTCGTCTCCGGCTCCGGCTCAAACTGGACGATTAGCATCAGCCCCCCGCCGTTCGGCCTGGTGCAAATGTCGATCTCCGGCATTCAGGATCTGGACACCTCCCCGAACACCCTGGCCAGCTATCCGTGGCAATACACCGTGGTGGACAACGAGGCGCCGGCGGTGACGAATCGCTTTCCTGTGGCGGGCAGCACGCTTCGTTCGCTCGGTGAAATCCAGCTCCAATTCAACGAACCGGTGCTGGGCTTCGAAGCCGCGGACATCCGCATCAATGGCGTGACCGCGACCAATCTGATCATTCGACCAGGAGGACGATGCTTCGTGCAGTTTGCGCCTCCCGCAGCCGGCCCTGTAACCGTGACTTGGGCGGCTGGCCACGGCATCACCGATTTCGCGGCGGCGGCGAATGCATTTGTGCCGACGTCGTGGAGTTACACCGTCAATCCCAGCGCGCCGATTGGGGACGTGGTGATCACCGAGTTCGTCGCGGGAAGCCGGTTCGGTTTGCGCGACGAGAATGGCCTGGCCGGGGACTGGATCGAGTTGCGCAATCAGGGATCGTCCGCAGTCAATCTGGCCGGCTGGTCGTTGAGCGACGATCCGGCTGATCCAGGCAAGTGGGTGTTCCCCTCGCGCGTGCTGTCGCCGGGCGAGTTCCTCGTCGTCTTCGCCTCGGGCAAGGATCGCAAAGCCCCGGCGGGCACGAATCGATTGCATCTCAATTTCACGCTGAGTGCCGGGGGCGAGTTCCTCGGCTTGTTCCGGCCGGAGTCGCCGCGCGTCCTCGCCAGCGGTTTCACGCCGGTCTTCCCCGAGCAACGCAGTGATTATTCCTACGGCATCGATGCCAGCGGGCAGGAGCGCTATTTTGTCTGGCCCACACCCGGCGCGGCCAATCCGGTCAGCGGCATCACCACCCTGGTGGCTCCGGTGCATTTCAGCGTCGAGCGCGGATTCTTCACCCAGCCGTTCGACCTGGTGCTCACGACGCCGACGCCCGGCGCGTTCATTCGATGGACCACCAATGGCACCGAGCCGACGTTGACCAACGGCTTTCCGTATCTCGCTCCGTTGCGCGTCGGGAACACTCTGCTGCTGCGCGCTGCGGCGTTCCGCACAAATCTCGCTCCGTCGATCGCCCGCACTCACTCGTACTTCTTTTATCTCGCCGCGAATCTCCGCTCGCTGCCGGTGCTCTCCATTGTGACCGACGCGAACAATCTGACCGGCTCGAATGGCATCGTGGGCATCGGCGGCGGCACCTACATCGGCGGGGTCTGGTATCCGGTGAGTCCCACGGACTATTTCAACCCGGTGCAGCACGGCATTGCATGGGAGCGGCCCGTCTCGGCGGAATATATTCTCCCCGCCGACAACTCCGGTTTCCAGATCGACTGCGGCATCCGCTACAACTCCAGCGATTATCAACGATTCCGCACGACGGCCAGCGCCAAGCTTTCCTACCGGCTCTATTTCCGCAGCGACTATGGCGAAGGCAAGCTGCGGTACCCGCTCTTCCCGACGACGGCGCGCGAGGAGTTCGATGTCATCACGCTGCGCGCGGGCAAGAATGACTCCAGCAATCCATTTATCCGCGATGAACTGAGCCGGCGTCTTTACCAGGACATGGGCAACAACGCGCCGCAGGGCACGTTCGTGAACCTCTTCATCAACGGTGTCCACAAAGGCTATTACAACCCGACCGAGCGCACCGACGACGACGCGCTGCAGGACTGGGAGGGCGGCACGAATGCGTGGGACGCCATCGCGATTAACAGCTCGGTGCGCGACGGCGATGATGCGGCCTGGAACACGCTGCATAACATTTTCCTCAACGGCCAGAATCCCGCCACGCCATCGGTTTTTCAGAGCATCGCCAGTCTGCTCGATGTGACCAACTTCATCGATTATCTCATCATCGAAACTTGGGGCGCGAATTGGGACTGGCCGCACAACAACTGGAGCACCGCGCGCGAGCGCAGCGCCGAGGGCCGCTTTCGCTTCTACGCCTGGGATCTCGAGGGATCCTACGACAGCTCCCGGGCGCCGAACTACGATGTCTTCGCTCAAACCAGCCGCGGTTTGAACAGCGCGGCAGAGTTGTCGGTGATGTTCCACGCTCTCACCAACAGCCTGGAGTTCCGCCTGCTCTACGCCGACCGCGTGCAGAAACATTTCTTCACGGGGGGTGCGCTCGCTGGCCCGGCCATCACCAACCGCTTCAACGAAATGAAGGACATCCTTGTCGGCATGATTCCCGCCATGAACCCCTACGTGCTGACCAATTGGGTGCCGAACCGTCGGGCGCCCTATTTCTCTCAACTCGTCGGCTACGGACTTTATGTTTCCAACGCTCCCGTGCTGAATCCCATCGCCGGTCGTGTTCCGCTTGGCGCCAGCCTGACGATGACCTCGCCGCTCGGCGGGACGATTTACTACACGATGGACGGCTCCGATCCGCGCATTGCCTTCACGGCGGCGATGGGAGCGACGGCGAAGCGATACACGAACGGTTCCCCGCTCGTCTTGCAGGGCGATGTTCTGCTTCGCGCCCGCGCCCTCACCGGCACCACCAACTGGAGTCCGCTCACCGAAGCGACCTTTCAGGTGACCGGACTCGGCCGGACGATCCGCATCAGCGAGATCAACTTCAACCCGCCGGGCGGCAACGCGCATGAGTTCGTTGAGCTGTTCAACTTCGGCGCGGTGCCAGTGGATCTCAGCGGCTGGAGCTTCGACGAGGGCATCACGTTTTTCTTCCCGAACAACACGTCGCTGGCGCCCGGGGCCTATCTCGTGCTCGCGAACAACGACAACCCCGCGTCCTTTGCCACGCACTATCCAGGCGTCCAGGTCGCCGGCTGGTTCGCGGGCAATCTGGCCAACGGCGGCGAACGACTCGCGCTCAAGGACGCGCAAGGAAACCTTGTCACCGCGGTCCATTACGACGACGAAGCCGGCTGGCCAACGGCAGCGGACGGATTCGGTTTCTCGCTGGAGCTGTCGAGTGTCTATGGTGAACCTGATTCTCCCGCCAATTGGCGCGCTGACGGGCCGATTGATGGCACGCCCGGCGCCGCTTACTCGATTAAGCCGAGCACGGTCTCGATCGAGATCTCCGAAGTGATGGCGGACAACGCCGGTGCGGTGAACCACGAGGGCACGTTTCCCGATTGGGTCGAGTTGCGAAATCCGCTCCCCGCCGGGCAGAGCCTCGCCGGTTGCAGCCTGAGCGATGACAGCGACCCACGCAAATTCGTTTTGCCGCCCGGGACAATCATCGAGCCCAACGGATTCCTCGTCGTGTGGTGTGACAGTCTCACCAACACCACCTCCGGATTGCATGCCGGCTTCGCCCTCGATCGCGACGGCGGAAATCTGTTTCTCTACGACTCGCGGACAAACGTGATTGCGGCGGTCTCGTGGGGAGCGCAACTCACCGACTTTTCGATGGCGGCCACCGCTGCGGTTTACTTGCCCGCCTTCCCCACACCCGGATTAGCCAACACACTCGCCGCCACCGCTTCCGCCACAAACCTCGTCATCAACGAGTGGATGGCAAATCCGCCTCAGGGCGAGAGCGATTGGGTTGAACTCTTCAATCGTTCGGTGACCGCGCCGGTTGCGCTGCGCGGATTGTATCTGGGCACGAGCAACGCCACGCATCGATTCGTGCGCGACATCTTCATTCCGCCAGCCGGACATTTGCGCTTGTGGGCGGATGAAGCGGCCGGCGCAAATCACCTTCCGTTCCGGTTGCCCGCAGCCGCGGGCGCCATCGTGCTCTACGACTCGTCGGCGGTTGATATCCATCGCGTCACTTACGGAGCGCAAAACGAGGGCGTCGCGCGCGGGCTTCTTCCGAGCGGCGGAACGGCCTTCGCGAATTTCCCGGGCAGCGCCAGCCCGGGGGCAAGCAACTACGTCGTCAGCTACACCGGCCCCGTGATCAATGAAGTCCTCGCGCGCAACATCAGCGCGGTGACCAACGCCGGGCACACCGCGGATTATATCGAACTGTTCAACGCTGCCGCGACGAACTTCCCGCTGACCGGCATGAGCCTCAGCATTGATTCGGTGGACGCCGGAGAATTCATCTTCCCGCCCGGCGCGAACATCGCCGCCCGAGGCTATCTCGTGGTGTGGTGCGACACCGAACGCCCCACCTCGACGAATCTCGGTGATTTCAATACCGCCCGCGCGCTCAGCGCCAACAGTGGCGGTGTTTATCTTTTCAACTCGGCGAGCCAGATCGTGAACTCGGTCGAGTTCGGCCCGCAAGTTGCCGATCGCTCCATCGGTTTGGCCGGTGGTCAGTGCCGGCTGCTCGCCACACCCACCCCCGGCGCGACGAATTCTGCCGTGCAAACGCTCGGCACCGATACCAGCCTGCGTTTCAACGAGTGGATGGCTTCGCCCGAATCCGGTGCTGACTGGTTCGAGCTGTTCAACACCAACGCGCTGCCCGTTGAACTCAGTCACCTGTGGTTCACGGACGATCCGTCGTCGGCCGGCGTCGCGCAGTCTCTCGTCGCGCCGCTTAGTTTCATCGCAGGCCGTGGTTGGGTGAAGGTGGTGGCCGATGGCGATCCCGATCAAGGCCGCGACCATGTGAACTTCAGCCTCGATGGGGCGGGAGAATGGCTCGGTCTTTACCGGACAAACGGCGCGGTGACGACGCTCCTTGATTCCGTCGCGTTCGGAGCCCAAGCCATCGGTGTTTCGCAGGGACGGCTGCTCGATGGCGCGACGAACTTCGTCTATTTCCCCGGCTCCGCGTCGCCAGCCTCAGCGAACTATCTCCTCCTGCCAGACGTTTTCATCAGTGAGATTTTCGCCAACGACCCCTCGCCGCAGACGAATTTCATCGAGTTGCAGAATACGGGTGCCAGTGCGTTGAACATCGGCGGCTGGTTCCTGAGCGATGACGCGGCCAGCCCGAAGAAATGGCGCGTCCCTGACGGCACCATGATTTCCGGCGGCGGCTTCGTGGCTTTCGCCGAATCCCAATTTAGCAGCGCTGGGCCAGTCGGTTACCGCCTCAATGTCGCGCGCGGTGGCGAGGTGTGGTTGAGCGCGGCCGATGGCGCCACGAATCTCACGGGCTGGCGAACCGGCGCAAGCTACCGGGCGTCGGCACCAGACATCTCCTTCGGGCGCACCCTCACCGGTAGCGGCTCGCTGGCGTATCTGCCGCAAAGCGCCATCACCCTCGCCACCAGCAACAGCGGCCCGCGGTTCGGGCCGGTGGTCATCAATGAGGTGCATTACCATCCAATCGGGGGAACGAATGTTGCCGACGATGTTGAATTTATTGAATTGCATAACATCACTGCGGCGCCGGTGTCGCTCCATGATGCAGCCCGACCCACCAACACCTGGCGGCTGCGCGGCGGCGTGAGCTTTGACTTGCCGACCGGGCAGACCATTCCCGCCGGCGGCTTTGCGCTGCTGGTGGATTTCGATCCGGCGAACACCGCGCTCGCGACGGCCTTGCGCAATCGTTTCGAAATTCCGGCGGCGGTTTCCCTTTTTGGTCCGTTCAGCGGCAAGCTGGGCAACGACGGCGATGACTTGGAGCTGCTCCAGCCGCGACCACCCGTGCCGGGCGGCGCATCCTGGGTGAGCGTCGAGTCGTTCACTTATGGCGACACCGCACCGTGGGCTGCTTCCGCGGATGGCTCAGGCGTCGCGCTGCAACGCCTTTCGCCTGTCGTGCTCGCGGCTGACCCAGGCAACTGGCTTGGCTGCGTGCCCACGCCGGGCACGGCGAACTGCGCGTCCGCCGGCGTGGTGCCGGTGATCACCGGACCGCCCCAGCCGACAACGGCATTTGAAGGGGCCAGCGCGACGCTCTCGGTGTACGCCGGCGGCGCAGCGCCGCTCGCCTACCAATGGCGCTTTAATGGCGTGACTTTGCCCGGGGCCACCAATGCATCGCTTTACTTTGACTATGTCGCGCCGGAGATGGACGGCTGGTACGACGTGCGTGTGAGCAATCCGTCCGGCAGCGCCTTGAGCACTGCTGCGCGTCTCCGTATCGCGGTGCCGCCGGTGGTGCTAGTCGCACCCATCGACTTGAGTCTCCGTGCGGGTTTGAATGCATTCTTCACCGTCACAACGCGCGGCACCGCGCCCATCACCTACCAATGGAGCCTCAACGGGGCACCGCTTTCCGGAGCCACCAATGCTTCGCTCGCGCGCACAAACATCCAGTTGGTCGATGAGGGAATTTATGAAGTGCAGATCACCAATTCTGACGGCGCGACCTCCGCCTCGGCACAATTGGTCGTCCTGATATCACCGGCCTTCACTGCGTATCCCATTTCCCAAACGGTTGCGCCCGGACAGCGCGTCACTCTCAGCGCCGCGGTAACGGGACATCCTGAACCGTTCTCCTGGGAATGGCGCCTGAACACGATTCCGCTGCTGACCAATGTGGTGGCGCGGCCGTTTGACGCCTTCACCTTCACCGCTCCGAACATTGTCACCTCCCTGAGCTACCGGGTCATCGTTCGCAACGCCGCCAATCCAACCGGCCTCGCAACGCCTTACGCGGTGATCACCGTGGCCGCCGACGCGGACGGCGATGGAATGCCGGATGACTGGGAATCGGAGAACGGCTTGAACTCCGGCGCATCGTCGGACCGCCTCATCGATACCGATGGCGATGGCATGTCGAACTATGCGGAATACCTCGCCGGTACCCAGCCGACCAACGCCGCCAGTGTCCTGCGCATGGACCTGACATGGCCTGCCACCATGCCCACGCCGCAGTTCCGCGCCGTTTCAAATCGGACCTACACCGTGCAATTCGTCGATCAGCTCAACGCCGGCGCGTGGAGCAAACTGGCCGACGTCGTGGCGCGAACGAACAGTCGAATTGAAGTGCTGTCCGATGAACAGTGGAACACGAATCGATTCTACCGGGTAGTGACGCCGACACAGCCCTGACCGCTCTGTCGTCCGTCGGGTTGCGCGCACCCACGCGGCCTGACACATTGGCCGCCAGCGTGAACATCGAACTCATCAACACCGGCTCCGAGTTGATGCTCGGCCGCGTCCTGAACTCCCATCAGCAATGGATTTGCCGGCAGCTCGCCGACCGCGGCTACGTCGTCACCCGACAGGTCGCGGTGCCCGACACCGGAGAAGACATCCAGCGCGCCACCCGGGAGGCGCTGGCCCGCGCGGATCTTGTCATCGTCACCGGCGGACTCGGACCGACTTCGGATGACATCACGCGCGAAAAGATCGCCGCGCTGCTTGGCGTTAAGCTGATCCGCGACGCCACCGCTCTCGCCACGCTCGAACGCTTCTATGCGAAAAGGAATCGCACCGTTCCCGAGCGCGCTTTGGTGCAAACGTTCGCTCCGGCTGGGGCTGTGGTGCTCGACAACCAGCACGGCACCGCGCCCGGTCTCGCGATGAAAGTTTCCGCGCAACGCTTCCGGCGCGGGGCATCGGCCAAAGCACGGGCGTGGCTGATCATGTTGCCGGGACCGCCGCGCGAGTTGCGACCGATGTTTCTCGAACAGGTCGTGCCGATCGTGCAGCGCGAGTTTCCGCAGAGGCACGGATTCGTCTGCCGGACATTGCGCAGCACCGGCGTGCCGGAATCGCAGATGGAACAGATTGTGGCCCCCGTGCTGGCGCCGCTGGTGGCGAAGGGCCTCGAGCTCGGTTATTGCGCGCGCAACGGCGAGGTGGATGTTCGACTGGCCGCGCGCGGTCCGGCGGCAAAGCGTCTCGTCGCCGGCGCGGAGAAGGCCGTGCGAAGCCGGGTGGACGCGTTTCTCTTTGGCGAAGAGGATGCGCTGCTTGAAGAAGTCGTGGTGCGCCTGCTCACGGAGAGGAAGAAGACCCTGGCGGTGGCGGAATCGTGTACCGGCGGATTCATCGCGCATCGGCTGACCAATATCTCCGGCGCGTCCGCCGTGTTGCTCGCCGGCCTCGTGACCTACTGCAACGCATCGAAGCAGAAGTTCCTCGGTGTCCGCGCGAAGACTTTGGCGAAGCACGGCGCAGTGAGCGAAGCAGTGGTGCGCGAGATGGCGGAAGGCGCGCGCGTCCGGACGGGCGCGAATTTCGCGGTGGCCGTGACCGGCATCGCCGGCCCGACTGGTGGCTCCGCCGAGAAGCCGGTGGGCACCGCGTTTCTTGCCATCGCCGGCGGCGGGCCGACGCGGGTGATGAAGTTATTCAATCCGTTTGACCGCGAAACCTTCAAGTATGTCACCGCCCAGCAGGCTCTCGAACTGGTGCGGCGACGATTGCTCGGCGTGGAAGATGTCGAGTTGCCGGTGGTGAAGTGAGCAGGCGTTGCGAAGCAACCACCGCAAATGCCTGTCGTTCCCCTCGCCACCAAAATCGCCATCGGCAGCAGGCTTGGCATTGATGTGACGAAGAAACGCCCCGGCGAATGCTTAGAGCGGCTGTGCCGCAGCTCATCACTATGGATCTGCCTCGCGTCCAGAAGCGCTTCCACCCACCGTCCCGACTCGTCGGGATTGCCTGAGCTAATCCGACGGCTGAATCCGGTCCTTCACTCCGGCGTATCGGCGTGAGTGCGTTTGAAAAAATGGTTGAAAATCCACCACTCTCTGGTTGAATATCCGCCATGCAACGGCGAAATATCACGCCCCAAATCCTGGCTGCGTTGCGGGACACACCGGTTGTTTATCTGCAAGGGCCGCGCCAGTCGGGCAAGTCCACGTTGGTGCAGGCGCTGCGGGATGAGGGGCACAATGCGGAGTATCTCACGCTGGACGACGCGGCGACTCTGGCGGCGGCGCAAAGCGACCCCGACGGTTTCACCAGTGGGTTGCCGGAGCGCGTCATTCTCGACGAGGTGCAGCGCGTGCCGGAGTTGTTCCGCGCCATCAAGCGCAGCGTGGATGCGAAACGCAGTCCGGGGCGCTTCTTGCTCACCGGCTCCGCACAGGCGCTGGTGTTGCCGCAGGTTTCGGAGTCGCTGGCCGGGCGAATGGAGGTGCTGACACTGTGGCCGTTCTCCCAGGGTGAAATCGGGGTGCGCAGGGAAGTTTTCGTGGACGCCTGTTTCGCGCGCGAGTTCAAGCCGGGTGCGTTCCGCAACACGGGCTGGGCGCTGCTGACGGAGCGCATTGCAGCCGGCGGGTATCCAGAAGTGCTGACGCGGAGAGACGCCGCGAGGCGACGGGCGTGGTTCGGCTCGTATGTCACCACCATCCTGGAACGCGACGTACGCGACCTCGCCAATGTCACGGGTCTGCGCGACCTGCCGCGCCTGCTCCGCCTGGCGGCTTCGCGCGCAATGGGCTTGCTGAACTTTGCCGATTTGTCGCGTGATGCGGCGATGCCGGGGACGACGCTGCAACGTTACTGGGCGTTGTTTGAGGCAACGTTTCTCGTGCGCGCGTTGCCGCCGTGGCATGCCAATCTTGGCTTGCGGCTGGTAAAAACACCCAAGGTGCTGATGGGCGACACCGGATTGCTCTGCCATCTGCTTGATCTCGATGCCGCGCGCCTGCAGGCAGACGACCTGATGACGGGCGCGGCGCTGGAATGTTTTGTCGCCGGAGAATTGACGAAGCAAATTTCGTGGATCGACAGCCGGCCCGGACTCTTTCATTATCGGACGCATACCCAGCAGGAGGTGGATTTCGTTTTGGAGGACGCGCGCGGGCGCCTGGTGGGAATCGAGGTCAAGAAGACCGCCAGCCCGACGAGCGGCGACTTCAAGGGATTGCGTCACTTATGCGAGCAGACGGGCAAGCGTTTCCTGCGCGGCATCCTGCTTTACACCGGTTCGACGAGCGTGGCCTTTGGTCCGAACCTGCACGCACTCCCTGTTAGTGCCCTGTGGGAGCTTAAGGCCGGTTGACCGATGCGGGGGTCCTACCAATCCTTAAACACCCGGTTTGGCCTGTTGGTTTTGCTCTCCGGCAGGAAGATCATCATGCGCTCGTCATCCTTTTGCGTGTCGAGCAACTGCTTCGCCTGTTGCGGCGTCATGCGCACTTCCATCTGTTGATTGGGCTGCGCGTTCTTATTCTCGGGATTGCCGGCTGATTCGGGTTTCTGATCGGGCTTTTTGCCGGCCTGCTGTTGTTCCTTCGCCTTTTGCTCGTCGGCTTTCTTCTGTTCTTGCTGTTGTTGCTCGCGCTGCTTCTGCTGTTCCTGCTCCTGCTTCTTTTGGTCTTCAGACTTCTCCTGGTTCTTCTTCTGCTCCTGCTTTTGCTGCTGATCCTTTTGATCCTGTTTCTGATTCTGCTGCTGGTCGTCTTTGTCCTTTTGATCCTTGTCATCCTGCTTGTCGGACTTGTCCTTCTGCTGTTGTTGCTGCTGTTTGAGTTCCTCCAGCTTCCGTTGCACGAATTCCAGATTTGCCCGCGCGTCGGCGTCCTGGGGATTGAGTTTCAGGGCGCTGTCGAAGCTGTTGGTCGATTGCGTCCAGAGCCGCTCCTTGTCCTCTAGTTCCTTGGCATCTTCGCCCAGCCGGAACTGTGTGTTGCCCATGTTGTACCAGGCACCCTGCTGAAGCTTGAGGTCGGGCGCGAGTAGCGCTGACTGCAAATGCTCGGCGGCCTTGCCGTAATCACCAGCTTGGAACGCCGCGGTGCCGGCATTGAAACTCAGCGCCGGGTCAGCCGGTTTCTTTGCGAGGAGACGCTCGTATTCCGAGAGCGCCGAATCATACCGGCCCTTTGAATATCTCTTGAGCGCCGCATCAGGCGAGGCTTCGGCCGCCGTCGCCATCATCAAACCGAGAGCGATCATCGCCGCCGTCCGCGCAGCAGCCGCAGCGGGCAATGAAGGCATATCCACGGCCGAAGTTTTAGCGGTCTTTTGCGACCGGCGCTCGGGAATAAACATCTCCGCGATCAGCAGCACAATCGCCAACCCGAGGAACCATTGATATCGCTCGTGCCAGCGCCTTACTCGTTGGGCGGCGAACTCCGTCTTGGGCAGTGGCGCCAACCCGCGCTCGTAAAGCGTCTTGATGGTGTCCCCTCCCGCGAGTCGCTGATAAAATCCTCCGGTGGCTTTCGCGATTTCCTGGAGCAGCGATTCATTCAAGCGCGATTTCACAACATGCCCCTCCTCGTCCTTGATCGACTCGACGCGTCCCTTCTCATCCACCGTGCGCAATATCTCGCCACTGGGCGTGCCGACGCCCACGGTGAAGATGCGCAGTCCGTCCTTGCCGGCGTCACGGGCGGTATCAAGAGCGCCGCTGTCGTGATCTTCGCCATCGGTGAACATCACCAGAATCTTGTGGTTGTCGGTCTTCTCCTTGAACGCTCCGAGCGACGCGGTGATCGCCTCACTCACTGCGGTGCCACCTTGAGGGATGATGTTCGCTTTAAGTTCGTTGATACTCTGCCAGAAGACCTCGTCGTCGTAGGTGAGCGGGCATTGGAGGAAGGCCGTGCCCGCGAAGGCGACCAGCGCCACGCGATCGGTGCGCGCCAGTTTCTTCAATTCGAACGCGGCCAATTTCGCCTTGGTCAGGCGGTTCGGATTGGTGTCATCCGCGAGCATGCTGCGCGAAACATCGATCGCCACCACTATATCCAGCCCGCGCTGACGCGCCTCCTCCCAATCGTATCCCCAGCGCGGTCCCGCCAGGGCGATGAGGAGAAGGAAGGACGAGCCTAGCACCAAGGCGATGCGCACCTTCTGCCGTTGTTGCGAGACGCTCGACGTGAGATTGCCCAACAGTCGCGCATGAACGAATTGCGTCATGAGCCGGCGCTTGACCCGCCAGGCCCACCAGAAGAATCCGGCCAGTGCAGCCGTGATGGGCAGCGCCAGCCAGGCGATCCATGGATGTGTGAATTGCATGCTTCAATACTCCAGACCCGTCACGGCAACCGCCGCCAGACGGTCTGGTCCAAAGCGATTCCGAGCAACAGCAGGAAGATCCCGGGCACCAGCACCCAGGGAAACAGTTCCTTCACGTTGACATACTTTTTCACTTCGACCTCGGATTTTTCGAGACGATCAATCTCGTCGTAGATCTTCTGCAGTGTGTCGGTGCTGTCGGCGCGAAAATATTGTCCGCCTGTTTTCTGGGCGACGGATTTGAGCACGTCCTCATCGATATCCACGGCCACGTTTCGGTAGCCGACAAGCTGCCCGAACTGGCGCACGGGGAAAGGCGCCGTGCCGCGGGTGCCGACGCCGATGGTGTACACTTTCACGCCGAGAGATTGCGCGGCCTCGGCTGCCGTCCGCGGCGGAACCTTGCCGGCATTGTTCTGCCCGTCGGTCATCAGGATGACGATCTTGCTCTTGGATTGCAGGTCGCGCAGGCGATTGATGCTGGCCGCGAGTGCCGAGCCGATGGCGGTGCCGTCCTCAATGGTGTGAAGCTCCAGCCGGCCGAGATTTTGCAGCAGGAACTCATGATCCAGCGTCATCGGCGCGGCGACATACGCGCGCCCGGCGAAAGCCACCAGGCCGATGCGGTCACCGCTGCGTTTGTCGATGAACTTGCGCAACACATCCTTGGCGACCACCAGGCGATTGACCTGACGCCCGGCAACTTTGAAGTCCTCCGACTCCATGCTGCCCGAGAGGTCCAGCGCCACCACGATATCAATGCCGCTCGCTTTGATCTTCGTCTCGCTTTGCACAAACTGCGGCCGCGCCAACGCCACGATGAACGCGCCCAACGCCAGCCAACGCAGCGCAGCCAGCACGCGGCCCGCGCTTGATGGTTTCAAGTTCGCCACGCTGCGCACGAGTTGCGTCGAGGAGTAGAGAAACGCCGCCTGTTGCGACGCGCGCCGGCCCTTCAGCCATGCCAGCACGGGCAGCGCGAGCAGCAATAGCAGGAACCATGGATGGTCGAAATGCGGCACGGATTTAGCGTGTTTCGGGTTTTGAACTTTGTGTTACGAGCGGCGGGGGCAGGGCTCCGTCCGGGGCCGCCGCGATGGGATCGAACTGCGTCTCATCCACCAGGCGCAGCGCACTCTGGTGCAGCTCGCGTAGCGATTCCTCGGTTGGTTCGAATCGAGCGAACTTCACCAAGTCGCAGCTCTGGAGGAATCCACCGAGACTTTCCTTTTGCAGATCGTTCAGTCGATTCGTGCCCTGAAGCTCCGTGAGGAATTCCTCCGTGGTGCGGTCCGGCGCGTGAAAGTCAAAACGCTCTTCGAGGTACATGCGCAGTGCGTCCGACACCGCCGTGCAAAAAGGCTTCGGCTCGCTGATCAGCCGGAGTGCTTCTTCCAAGCGATGGCGAGCACGTACATGTGGCGGAGTCGGCGGAATCGCCAGCGGTTGCAGGCGACGCCGCCACCAGCGCGTGAGCAGGAATGCCAGCGCGGCGATGACCAACGCGCCGCCCAACCACCAGACCCACTCCCAACCGCTCGGGATCGGCACCGGCGGCTTGACCGGTCGGAGATCGTTCGTACCGGAAAGCGATGTCGTTGCCGCCGGCGTGGCGGTCTTTGGCGGGACAATCAAGGCTATCGAGTTCGTGGCCATCGGTGAAATCGCTTTCAGCCGTGCAAGCGTCGCTTCTCGCGGGTTTCAAAAAACTTCCCCAGCGCTGCGGCGTAAGGCTGGCCGGCGAGAAGCTGGATGGAATCAATATTGGCCGAACGGAACATGCGCACCAGTTCCGTCTGCGCCTTCTGTTGGCGTTCCTGGAACGAGGCCCGCAAACGGCCCACGCCGGTGTTCACTTCCATCACCTTGCCCGTCTCGGAGTCCTCCAGCATCAGCCGGCCGATGTTCGGCAGCTCCATTTCGTAGCGGTCGGCGATATGGACGGCGACGACGTCGTGGCGGCGGTTGGCCTGACGGAGCGCGTTGAAGCAGCCGAGCGAAAGATGCGACTGACCGGCGCTCATCCCGCCGCGCATTGAGCGGACCGGCGTGTTGCGGGTCGGCATGCTTTCGTCGAGGAAATCGGAAATCACCACCGCGATGGCGCGATGCGCGGTGACGCGGCGGAGAAATTCCAACGCGGTGTTGAGGTTCGTGCCGCGGCGCTTCGGCTCGAAGAACAGAATTTCGCGGATGACGCGCAGCACATGGCGGCGGCCCTTCCGCGGCGGCATGTATTTCTCCACCTCGTCCGTGAAGAGAATCAGCCCGACCTTGTCGTTGTTGCGAATGGCGGAGAAGGCGAGCACCGAGGCAATCTCGGCGGCGAGCTCGCGCTTGGATTGTTCGCTGGAACCAAAGAGGCCAGAGGCGCTGAGATCTACGACGAGCATGAGCGTCAACTCGCGTTCCTCGACGAACTTCTTCACGAACGGATGATTCATCCGCGCGGTGACATTCCAATCAATGGCGCGGACTTCATCGCCGGGCTGATACTCGCGGACCTCCTCGAAGTTCATGCCCTGACCCTTGAAGACGCTATGGTACTGCCCGGCGAGCGACTCGCTCACCAGCCGGCTGGTGCGAATCTCGATCTGGCGGATCTTCTTGAGAATTTCGCGAGGAATCATACGAACGCGTGAGGAGTCGTCAGTCGAGTTGCCACACAAACATCTCCGGGCGACCGGTGGCGCGACGAATCTCGTTGGCCCGCCTCTGGAGACCAACCAAGATGCGAAGCTTTTCTTCAATCGGCAGGCGCGCGGCCTCGTGGCGACTGGCGCGCTTTCGCTCGAAGATTTCTTCCGCGATTTTCTTCACTTGGGGACTCATGACTTCGACGTTTTGAACTGGTTCCATTTGTCGGTCAACTGGTGGCGATTCAGGATCTCAGTAAGAGCGTTAGAATCCACTTCAGCTTCGTCCAGCAACATGGCCACGCGGGCGGAATCCTTGGTCCGTCCGGTCTTGAGGGCGATGGCAATGAGGTGTTCGACACGCATGACTCTGGTTGTCGTTTGTCCAACGAGACGCTCGATAGCCTGCCGGACTGCTTCTTCAGTCAGCGCATCGTAGGCTGGGATGAGTTGAACGAGCGTGCCCGCCAACACGAGATGCTCGCGTCGTTCGATTGCGCCCCGCGCTTTCAAGTAATCATAGATAGGAGTCAAGGAGAGCAATCCGTTGGCGGGCTGTTTCATCAAGATGAAAGCATCCAGATCCTCGGTGACGACCGCTTCGGCATAAAACAAGGCCGCCAGCGCGCCACCGATGGCGTAACGATCCACCAATCCGGACTTCTCCAGGTCGTTAAGGATTTGAATCGTCTTTTCCATGCTGTCTCGTTCCGTCATTGCAGAATGATGGTCAACTTTCAGCCGCAAATCGAACAAGCCTCCCGCGCCGGCCCGGGCACCGCCTCGCTCACCACTAAGCTGGTGCGAATCTCGATCTGGCGGAACTTCTTGAGGATTTCGCGAGGGATCATTCGGGGTCACTCAGGCAGTTCTTATATCGTCGATAGGCAAACCACGCCAAAGTCGCAGAGCCGAACGTGAAGCATGTGGTGGGTGCTCGTAGATCGATGCGTATGCGCCGCGGCTGCGGTGATTCAGCCGGCTTGCGCTTCCATTGGACAGTGGCGAGCCAGGAGCCAATGCAGACCGGCGCAAGGATGATGGCCAAAAAACAAAAGACCACGGTTAGCGACAGCCAGAAGTCTTTCATGGCTTTCATTCTCTGCTTCACGGCACCGGCAGCTCATCAAAAATCTTTTGCACGATGGTCTCGCTCGTCTTCTCTTCCGCCTCGGCCTCGTAAGTGATGGTGACGCGATGGCGGAGCACGTCCATGCCGATGCTCTTTACGTCCTGTGGCGTGACATAGCCGCGGCCTTTCAGGAACGCGTACGCCTTGGCGGCGAGAGTTAGAGCAATCGTGGCACGCGGCGAGGCGCCGAGTTGGATCAGTCCTTGGAGTTGGAGATTGTAGTGCGCCGGATCGCGCGTGGCGCAAACCAGATCCACGATGTAGTCCTTCACCTTGTCGTCGATGTAGATGTCATTGATGACTTCGCGCGCGGCTAGAATCGTCTTGGCATCCACCACCGCCTTGGCCTCGGGCAGATGGCTGGTCTTGGCCATCAAGTCGAGAATCTGCCGTTCCTCCTCGCGCGAGGGATAACCGATCTTCAGCTTCAACATGAAGCGATCCACCTGCGCCTCGGGCAACGGGTAGGTGCCCTCCTGCTCGATGGGATTCTGCGTCGCCAGCACGAGGAAAGGCTCTTCCAACTTAAAAGTATGATCGCCTATCGTGACCTGCTTCTCCTGCATTGCTTCCAGCAGCGCGCTCTGCACCTTGGCCGGGGCGCGATTGATTTCGTCGGCGAGGACGAGGTTAGAGAAAACGGGGCCTTTACGCGTGGTAAACCCGCCGGATTGAGGGTTGTAAATCTGCGTGCCGATGACGTCGGCGGGCAGCATGTCGGGGGTGAATTGGAGTCGTGCGAATTTGGTGCTCAAGCTGGCGGCCAGCGTTTTCACCGACAGCGTCTTGGCGAGACCGGGCACGCCTTCGAGCAGCACGTGCCCGTTGGCCAGCAGTCCGATGACGAGGCGCTCGACGAGGTAGTTCTGGCCGATGACGACCCGGCCGATTTCGGTGAACAGCGGGCGGATGAATTCACCCGACCGTTTGACTTCTTCGTTGATGGCAGTAATTCCGTTACTCATGACGCTTGATGTTGTCGCGGTGGATGACACCAGAAATCTCCCCGGTGTTCAACTCTTGCGCAAAAGTGATTAATAAGGGGTCGGGCCTTACTACCAAACTCATGTCGAGCAATGGAGCTTTTAGAATCACCTGACACTGGCAGGGCTCTGCGGCTTGTCTCGCATTCGTCGCCCTGCTGATTTTTTGTAAGGTTCTTTGGCGCTCCGGGGCGGCAGTTCAATTCGCTGGCATGACGAGGGTAAAGCCGATCCGGCCTTCAACCATTGAATTCGGGTGCAGAACCGGTTTGCCGCCTGGAAGCAAACACGGTATTCTTCGCCCGACATGTTTGTTTATCCAAAGCGATACGATGTCATTGTTGTCGGAGCGGGCCACGCTGGTATCGAGGCAGCGCTCGCGGCCGCCCGTATCGGCAGCGAGACTTTGCTGTTGTCCATCAACTTGGATTCGATCGGCCAGATGTCCTGCAATCCGGCCATCGGGGGATTGGCGAAAGGGCATCTTGTTCGCGAGATCGACGCTCTTGGAGGAGAGATGGGCAAGGCCACCGACATGACAGGGCTACAGTTCCGGATGCTGAATACCAAGCGAGGCCCGTCGGTATGGGCGCCGCGCGCGCAGTGCGACAAGAAGGCATATCAATTCCGATTGAAGTGGATCTGTGAACGGCAACCGAATCTGGATGTGAAACAAGGGCAGGGTATGCGATTGCTCGCTGACAGCGGCATGGTAATTGGTGTCGAGACGACGCTTGGCGTGCAATATCACGGGAAGACCGTGATCGTGACTACCGGAACCTTTTTGCGCGGTTTGATGCACATCGGTTCTACACAGGAGTCAGGCGGGCGGGCCGGTGAGGCGGCGGCGACTGGTCTGTCGGGTTCGCTACAGGCATTGGGTTTGAAACTGGGACGGTTGAAGACGGGCACACCTCCGCGATTGGCGAGGCGATCGATTGACTTTGAAATGATGGAAATTCAGCTCGGTGATGAACCGGTGCCTCACTTCACTTATTGGAGAGACGATTTGTTCCACGTGGAACATTCCGGCATTCCGCGGAACGAGATGAGCCGGTCCGGCGGCAGGTTTCCGACCGGTTCTATCCTGGACCGTATCAGCGGACAGTTGCCATGCCATATCACCTACACGACCGACCGCACGGCTGAAGTCATCCGGGCCAACCTTCACAAGTCACCACTTTACTCCGGCATCATCGAAGGCGTCGGGCCACGATATTGCCCGTCCATTGAGGACAAGATCGTGCGATTCCCGGATAGGGAGCGCCAGCAACTTTTCCTCGAACCCGAGGGCATCGCGACGGACGAGTATTATGTGAATGGATTCTCCACAAGTCTGCCGCTTGAAGTCCAGATTGAGATGGTTCAGTCCATCGTCGGGTGTGAGCGGGCCGAGATCATGCGCCCAGCCTACGCCGTTGAGTATGATTTTGCCTTCCCGACGCAGCTCCAAACTTCGCTCGAAACGAAAACGTGCAGGAATCTGTATCTTGCCGGCCAAATCAACGGAACTTCCGGCTACGAGGAGGCTGCCGCGCAAGGATTGATGGCGGGAATCAATGCCGCCCGACGTGCCCGAGGGTTGGAACCGATTGTATTGCGGCGCGACCAGGCTTACATCGGCGTGCTCATTGACGACCTTGTCACCAAAGGCACCACCGAGCCGTATCGGATGTTCACCTCGCGAGCGGAACACCGGATGATTTTGCGGCAGGACAACGCGGACTTCCGCCTCTGCGACCTTGGATACGAAACAGGCTTGTTGCCGGGGCGGAACTTTGCGCAGTTCCAGAAGAAACGCTTGGCGGTGTCAGCAGAGTTGCACCGCCTGCAAACCACTCGCAGCGGAGTCGAACTCCTTGCTCAACTGCTGCGGCGGCCAGAAATCAACTACGCGGCTCTGCCGTCGAAAAATGTGGCGCTCTCGGCTGCCGAGATTCAACAGGTCGAGATCGAGGTGAAATACGCCGGGTATATCCAGCGACAAGAGTTAGAGATTGAAAGGTTTAAGGGATTGGAGGAAAAGTCGATCCCTGGCTGGCTGGACTTCCAAAAGATCAAGGGACTACGAACGGAAGCGCGCCTTAAACTCGACCGGATTCGCCCCGCAACACTCGGTCAGGCCTCCCGGATATCCGGCGTTTCTCCAGCGGATCTCGCCATCGTCATGGTCTGGATGAAGCGTGGCCGCCCTGAAGACACTCCATTTGAGAATACCTCAGCAGTGACAGGAGAGTGAGACGTTCACGCCTCTGAAAGTGCGACAATTCTGCGTGTCACAGCGCCATTATGTCGCATATTCACAAGGAAATCCGCTGCATCTTCTGGATCAAATTCAGATAACATGTTGCAGTCTAACCACCTAAACAATAGTGCTGCTGCTGGCATTGCCATTGCTGAAGTAGGTGGTACTTAAAGAACTGATTTTATGGCAAAAGTCTTAGGCATTGATTTAGGCACAACCAACTCCTGCATGGCCACGATGGAAGGTGGCGAGCCGGTTGTATTGGAGAATTCCGAAGGCAAACGCACCACCCCGTCCGTGGTGGCTTTCGCCAAATCTGGCGAGCGACTCGTTGGCGAGGCGGCGAAACGTCAGGCGGTGACCAATCCGCGCAATACGGTTTACTCCATCAAGCGCTTCATGGGACGCAAGTTTGACGAGGTCCAGGAGGAACTCAAGCGCGTCCCCTACAAAGTCGTCCGCGCCAGTAACGGCGATGCGGTTGTGGAGGTCGAAATCGAGGGGCAGCCCAAGCAGTTCACGCCGCCGGAAATTTCGGCGATGATTCTTGCGAAGCTGAAGGCCGACGCCGAAATGCGTCTCGGTGAAAAGATTACCCAAGCCGTGATTACGGTGCCGGCGTACTTCAATGACTCCCAGCGTCAGGCTACCAAAGACGCCGGACGCATCGCAGGCTTGGAAGTCCTCCGCATCATCAACGAGCCGACGGCCGCTTCCCTGGCTTATGGCCTCGATAAGAAAAAAGATGAAAAGATCGCCGTTTACGACCTCGGTGGCGGCACCTTCGACATCTCGGTGCTGGAGATTGGTGACGGTGTTTTCGAGGTGAAGGCCACCAATGGCGATACTCACTTGGGCGGCGACGACTGGGACAACCGGATCATGGATTGGATTCTCGACGAGTTCAAACGCGACTCCGGCATGGACCTGCGCAAGCAGCCGGACGCCTTGCAGCGCATCAAGGAAGAAGCCGAGAAAGCGAAGATCGCCCTTTCCAGCGCCCAGCAGTACGAAATCAACCTGCCGTTCATCACGGCCGATGCCAGCGGGCCGAAGCACATCAGCATGAAGCTCACGCGCTCGAAGATGGAGCAACTCTGTGATGACTTGTTCGAGCGCACGGTGGCACCGGTGAAGAACTGTCTGAAAGACTCCGGCATCACCAGCGACAAGATCGACGAACTGGTGCTGGTTGGCGGCATGACACGCATTCCGCGCGTGGTCGAGGTCGCGCATTCGCTGGTCAACAAGCCGCCGCATCAGGGCGTGAATCCCGATGAAGTCGTCGCCATCGGCGCCGGCATCCAGGGTGGCGTGCTCAAGGGCGACGTGAAGGACGTGCTTTTGCTCGACGTCACGCCGCTGTCGCTCGGCATCGAAACGCTGGGTGGCGTGTTCACGCGCCTCATTGAGCGCAACACCACCATTCCGACGCGCAAATCCGAAATCTTCTCGACCGCGTCCGACAACCAGCCGGGCGTGGAGATTCATGTTTTACAAGGCGAGCGCCAGTTCTCTCGTGACAACAAGACGATTGGCAAATTCCAGCTCACCGACATTCCTCCCGCGCCGCGCGGCATGCCACAGATCGAAGTCACCTTTGACATCGACGCCAACGGCATCCTGCACGTCAACGCCAAGGATCTTGGAACAGGCAAGGAACAGAAGATCACCATCACCGCCAGCAGCGGACTCTCGAAGGACGAGATCGAGAAGATGCGCAAGGACGCTGAATTGCACGCCGAGGAAGATCGCAAGCAACGCGAAGCTGTCGAAGCGCGCAACGAGGCGGACAACGCTGTCTATCGCAGCGAGAAGATGCTCAAGGACAACGCCGACAAACTTCCGGCCGAGGAGAAAGCCAAGATCGAGAGCGCAGTCGTCGGTGTGAAGGAAGCCCTCAAGGGCACCGACGCGGCGGCCATCAAGGCTGCGGCGGAGAAATTGAACGAAGCCTGGCAGGCGGCCTCCGCCGAACTTTACAAAGCCGCGGCAGCCAAAGGCCAGGGCGCTCCGGGCGCCGGCGCGCAGCCCGGGCAAGCCAACGGCGGTCCCGGCGAGCCCGAAGCCGAGGGCAAGTCCAAGAAGGACGACGGCCCGATCATCGACGCAGAAGTCGTCGATGAAAAGAAGAGCTAGAATTTCGCCGCCGGCCAGTCGCTTCGCAAATTACAAGATGATCGAAGCGGGGGTCGGCAGTGACTTTTCCCACAGCGCGTGCTGAGGGATTTGATTCAACGGAAAAATCAAACGAACAACACAAACCACCAAGTAAATATGGCAATTAACCTGAAACCTCTCGGCGACCGCGTTCTTGTTGAACCCGTCGAAGAGAAGGAAACCAAAAAGGGCGGCATCATCATCCCCGATACCGCCAAGGAAAAACCCACCGAAGGTCTCGTGCGTGCGCTCGGCACGGGCAAGCTCGACGACGACGGCAAGCGGATTCCGTTCGAGGTCAAGGTCGGCGACCGCGTGCTCGTGAGCAAATACGGCGGCACCGAAATCAAGCTCGATGGCAAGGAGTTCAAGCTCCTCAATGCTGACGACCTCCTCGGCATCATCGGCTAAGCGAACTCTCAACCCTCATTTAACCCAGAACCAAATATAGATTATGGCAGCGAAACAACTTCTATTCGACGAAGCAGCGCGTCAGGCGATCCTGCGCGGCGTGTCCAAGCTCTCCAAGGCTGTGGCCGCCACTCTCGGACCCAAAGGCCGCAACGTCGTCATCGACAAAAAATTCGGCTCCCCGACCGTGACCAAGGACGGCGTCACTGTCGCCAAGGAAATCGAGCTCGAGGATCCCTATGAAAACATGGGCGCCCAGATGGTCCGCGAAGTCGCCAGCAAGACGAGCGACGCCGCGGGCGACGGCACCACCACCGCCACTGTGCTTGCCGAGGCGATCTATCGCGGCGGCCTGAAGTTCGTCACCTCCGGTGCGAATCCCATCGGCATCCAGCGCGGCATCGCCAAGGCGGTCGAATGCGCCGTGGGCCACCTCGACAAGATCACCAAGAAGGTCAAAGACAAGGAAGAGATCAAGCAGGTCGCCACTGTCTCCGCCAACTGGGACACCACCATCGGCGAGATCATCGCTGACGCCATGGACAAGGTCGGCAAGGACGGCACCATCACCGTCGAAGAAGCCAAGTCCATCGAGACCACCCTCGAAGTCGTCGAAGGCATGCAGTTCGACAAGGGCTATCTCTCGCCCTACTTCGTGACCAACGCTGAGACGATGGAAGCAAAGATGGAGGACGCCTACATCCTGATCTTCGAAAAGAAAATCAGCAGCCTCAAGGACATGCTCCCGTTGCTTGAGAAGACCGCCAAGATCGGCAAGCCGCTCCTCATCCTCTCCGAGGATGTCGAAGGCGAAGCCCTGGCCACCCTCGTGGTGAACAAGCTCCGCGGCACCATCAACGTCTGCGCTGTCAAGGCGCCTGGCTTCGGCGACCGCCGCAAGGCCATGTGCGAAGACATCGCCATCCTCACCGGTGGCAAGTTCATCAGCGAAGACCTCGGCATCAAGCTCGAGAACATTGAACTGAGCGACCTCGGCCGCGCCAAGAGCATCGTGGTGGACAAGGAAAACACCACCATCGTCGAAGGCAACGGCAAGAGCTCCGACATCCAGGGCCGCGTGAATCAAATTCGCCGCCAGATCGAGGAAACCACCTCGGACTACGACAAGGAAAAGTTGCAGGAACGCCTGGCGAAGCTCGCCGGTGGCGTGGCCGTCATCAATGTCGGCGCTGCGACCGAGACTGAGATGAAGGAGAAAAAGGCCCGCGTCGAAGACGCGCTGCACGCGACCCGCGCAGCCGTCGAAGAAGGCATCGTCCCTGGCGGTGGCGTGGCTCTGCTCCGCTGCCTCAATGCGATCGATACGGCCAAGCCGCTCAACGACGACGAGGCCATCGGCATCGGCATCGTCAAACGCGCGATTGAATACCCGTTGCGCGCCCTCGCGGCCAACGCGGGCATCGAAGGCTCGGTCGTGGTCGAAGAAGTCAAGAAGCGCAAAGGCAACGACGGCTACAACGTCGCCACCGGCGCCTACGAAGACCTCGTCAAGGCCGGCGTGGTGGACCCGAAGAAGGTCACCCGCACCGCGCTGCAAAACGCGGCCTCCATCGCTGGATTGCTCCTGACCACGGAATGCCTCATCACCGAGCTTCCGGAGAAGGACAAGAAGCCAGCCGGCGGCCCTGACCACGGCGGCGGCGGCATGGGCGGCGGCATGGATTACTAAGCGAATCCCGCCGTCAATCCCTGACAATTCACGCGAGGCTGGAGCAATCCAGCCTCGCTTTGTTTTGTTGAGGACCGCCGCGCGACGCGTCCGCGACACTCCGCCGCAGTTCGTCCACGCCCAGCCTTGTGTCACGCCTCGAATCAGGCGAAGCTCGGCACAAATCCAACATGCGTGTTCTCATAGCTACCGTGACGGCGGGTGCGGGCCACATGCAGGCGGCGGCGGCGCTGGAGGAAGCGTGGCGCGCTCTCCGGCCAGGCGACGATCTGAAACGCCTCGACGTTCTCGATTTCACTTCGCGTCTCTATCGCAAGACCTACGTCGATGGTTACGCGAAGCTCGTCAAGCATGCGCCGGATTTGTGGGCGCTGATGTACCAGAAAGCCGACAACCCCTCACTCCTTCGCAGAATCAGCCGGCTGCGGCGCACGCTGGCCCTCCTGCCCACTGGACGATTTGCCCACGAAGTGAAGCGGTTCGCCCATCCCCGGCCAGGAAGCGGCGAACAGCGATTTCCTGCTCGAACAAGGCGTGGCGGCCAAGGTCAATCGCGTGGAGGATCTGCCGTTTCGCCTCGGCGCCTCTCGACACTGCCCCCGAAGGCAACCGGGTTGGAGCGCGGCGTTGACGTCGCTTCATCGTTCGAGAGACCGTCCGGCAATGTTTCGCCCACACCCATCGAACGCTGAAGCGGCCTCAAGGCCGCGCGCCGGGGGCAGTGCGCGGATGCGCCCGTTTCGCCTCGGCCGCCTGCTCGGCTCGGAGAAACTCACCGCGATGGCCAAAGCCGCTCGCTCGCTCGGCAAGCCAGACGCCGCTCGCGCGGTCTGCGAACGAACCTTGGAGAAGTGGCGCTCGCACGGGATCGAATGGAGCAAGAGGAAAGACAACGCATGAGGACATTGGAAGCCGGAATCATTCTCAGCGCAGTCCTGCTATCGCTCGGGACTTCAGCGATCGAATCGCGCGGCGACGAACTCAGGCGAGACGAACGCGTGATGCTCTATCCGGCCATGGGCTGGCGCGCGAATGGGCAGTGGGAGATCGAACTGCACGGCTGGGTCTTCGAGCCTGAGCGGCGGCGACTCACCGAAGCAGTGGTCCGCCGCTCCCTTGGCATGGACGACGACGAGATGTCACAAGCGGAGCAACGGGTCTTTCACGAACGCATCCAGCCCTTCCTGGCGGACAGCGAAGGCGGGAAGCGCGTGCGGGTGCGGATCGGCGATGGCCCGGAGTCAGTCGCGGAAGCGGATCGTGGCGGACGATGTCGCTGGCGATTCACAGTGAGCGACGACCAGGTGGCGCGTTGGCAATCCACCGGATTGTTCACGAACGGTGTCGCCCGGTTCCTCATCGTCCGGCCCAACCGGCAGGAAGCTGCTCCGACTTTGCTGGAGTTGCTCGAACCAATCGGCGTGTCCGCGATCTCGGACATCGACGATACCATCAAGATCAGCGCCGTCGGCAATCGTCGTGAACTGCTGCGGAACACGTTTTGCCGGCCAATGGCACCTCTGCCGGGGATGGCAGAACTTTATCGAGCGTGGGAGAAAGCCGGCGCGCTCTTTCACTACGTCTCGGCCAGTCCTTGGCAGCTCTACGAACCGTTGAGTGCCTTCACGCGCAGCAACAGTTTTCCAGCGGGCACCTTTCACCTGAAACAGCTTGGAGTGACTGACGGCTCGCTGCGGAGGCTTTTCGATTCACCCGAAGAGTACAAAGTCCCGATCATCGAGGAGCTGCTGGCCCGCTTTCCTCAACGACAGTTCATTCTCGTGGGAGACTCGGGTGAAAAGGATCCCGAGATCTACGGTGAACTGGCCAGGAAGCATCCCGAGCAAGTTGCGAAGATCCTCATCCGCAGGACAGAGGGCGCACCAATGACCGAGTCACGGCTACGCTCGGCTTTTGCGGACATGGCCCGGGAACGCTGGCAGATGTTCGATGCGGTCACGGAGATCGATCAAAGCCTGCCGCAGGATTCCACTAAACGATAATAGATCGCAGTCCTGCCCGGGTGGCGTGTCCGAAATCCCGATCGCCTAAAAATGCAGGTCAACCGAATCCATTAACCCGCGACCCGTTTCACCAACTCCTTCGCCGCGCGAATGTCCGCGGCGCGCTGGTTGCCGGCCTCCCGTTCGATGCTGCACCAGCCCGCGAAGCCGAGTTCCTCCAGCAGCGCGAAGAAGGCCGGCCAGTTGACCTCGCCGGTGCCGGCGGCGACTTCCTCGCCCCACGTGCCCGGAACCTTGGTGCGGCGCGCGTCCTTGAGGTGGCATTGCTTGAGCCACGGCGCGAGCACGCGCAGTGCCTCGATGGGATCGCCCTTGTCGTAGAGAATCATGTTCGCCGGATCGAAATTCACGCCGACGTTCGGGCAGCCCAGCTTTTCGAGAAACATTCTCAGCGTGTCGGCGGTCTCCTGCCCGGTCTCGAAGGCGAGGTCGATGCCCTTGGCCGCGAACAGATCCGCGATGAGCGCGATGCGCTGGCGCAGGCGCGCGAAGGCGGGATCGGCCTCGTCATGCGGCAGGAAGCCCGCGTGAAACGTCACCAGCCGCAGGTCAAGCTGGTGGGCGATATCCGCGATGACCTGAATGTTGCTCCAGTTTTTGTTCCACGTCTCGTCCGGAACCACGCCGCCGGTGCGCGCAATGGATTCGATGCTGGAGTAATCCTCGCCCACGGTGCCGAACATGCCGGACACCAGGGCGATGCCCTGCTGGCGCATGAGCGCGCCGCACTGGCCCCAGACGGCCGGCGATTCGCGCAACGGATCGAGGGCAAGTTGCACGCGGGCGAGGCCGAGATCTTTGACGGCGTCGATGAGGTCCTGCGGGGTGGCGGGTTGCAGAGACCAACTGCAGACGGCGAGACGATCGAGGAACGATGGAGTCATGGGCGGAAGAATGATCCCAGTGAGCGAAAACGCAAGTCCGGCGGCTCAACTTCGGCGCGGCGCATCCGGGCACGCGCTTACAACCGCACTTCCTTGCCGGTGGTCGCCGATTGGTAGATGGCATCCATTACTGCCTGCACTTCCACGGTTTCTTCCGGCGTCACCAGCGGGCGTTTGCCGTCGATCGCGCAGGCCACGAAGTGATGCAACGGATTCTCCACGTAGGGCACCTTGGGCGCGTTGAGATGAATGACTTCCACGCCGTCCGGGATGTTTTTCACGAACTGTGCTGGGAAAAGGCCCACGCCACCGAGCGTGCCGAATAGATCGAGACCGTATTCGCGCGCCTGCGGGGCAAGGTAAGACTCCCAACTGGTCTCCATCGAGATGGTCCGCCCGGACTTCAGCTTCAGCAGCGCCACGTTGAAATCCTCCACGTCGCAGGGCCGCTTCGGGTCCACGTCGCTCTTGCCCCAATCGGACTCTCCGAGGCCGCGCGGGCCGAACTTGGCATGTTGATGCGCCATCACACTGACCACCGTGAACTCCTTCATCAAATGCAGGCAGGAATCGAGCAATGGCAGGCCAAGGTCCACGCCGCATCCTCCGCCCGAAAGCTGCTTGCGCGTGTACCAGGAGCCGATGCGCGGAATGCCGTGGCGTTTCATCCAGAAACACCGCGCGTGATACACTTCGCCGAGATCGCCGCGCTCGATGTGCGCCTTGGCCAGTTGCGTGTGGCGGTTGAAGCGCAGGTTGTGCCCCACCATCAACGTGCGGCGCATCTTCTTCGCCACGTCGGCCACCTTGGTGGCTTCCTTGGCATTCATCGCCAGCGGCTGGGCGACGAAGACATGCTTGCGCGCGTTGAGCGCCTCGATGGCCACGCTGGCGTGGAGGTGGTTGGGAAGTGCCACGGCAACCGCGTCGATGTCGGGCTGCTCCAGAAGCTCGTGGTAGTCGCAGTAATTGCGCGGAATGTGCAGGCGGTCACACGCTTCCCGGGAGCGTTGCGGATGACTCTCAGCGATGGCGACCGCAACGGCACGCGGACACGTCGTCAGGCTGGTCAGCAGTTCCAAACCGGTGGCGCCGGTTCCAATGACGGCACAACGGAGCTTGTCGGCCATAGGGAATGGAGGTAGAGGGTTTCACTTGAGTGGCTTACGATGCCGCAATGATTACGCCGATGGAATATTTGGGTCAATGCGGAACTGCCAGCCGAGCCAGAATAATTGATTGGAAGCACTTTTCGATTCAGGTGCCCTCATGAAATCGACACGTCAATTCAAATGATAAACAACAAAACAAAAGAGACTTGTGGCAAAACCGGCACACGTCCAGCCGGCCGAAATTCCACCCTTTCCGCTGCGTCGTCCTCGTCGTGTCGGAATCGTCGTGCTGCCGTTCGGTTCCTCATGGGTTGTGGTCTGGCCGCTCATCAAGCCTTGGCGGCAACTTCAGGCGCTCAAGTCGCGGAGAACCTTGTGGTCGAGGGTGTTCCGGCTATTCCTCCGGACTTGAAGGAGTCGGTTTACCGCTATCTGGAGTTCCGCAGCGCCAGCTTTCAAAGCTGGCATCCGACCCGGCGCGAGATGCTCCTCAGCACGCGTTTCGCGGATTTGGCGCAGATTTTCCTCGTGCGCCAGCCGCTCGGGCAGCGCAAGCAACTCACCTTTCTGCCCGAGCCGGTGGCGGGCGCGGCCTTCCAGCCGAAAACGGGCGAGTGCTTCGTCTTTTCGCAGGACGCGGGCGGCGGCGAGTTTTACCAACTCTATCGCTACGACCTGAACGATGGACGCATCACGCTCCTGACCGACGGCAAGTCGCGCAACACCGGCGCAAGTTGGTCAAAGGATGGTCGATCGCTGGCCTACACCACGACCCGCCGCAACGGCCGCGACAACGACGTTCACGTGATGGACCCGCGCGATCCGAAGTCCGACCGTCGCGTGCTGGAGGTCACCGGCGGCGGCTGGAGCGTGCTCGATTGGTCCGAGAACGGTCAGCAATTGCTTCTCGGCGAATATATTTCGATCAACGAAA
The DNA here is from genome assembly GCA_038249465.1 of Limisphaerales bacterium. Lineage (GTDB taxonomy): Bacteria > Verrucomicrobiota > Verrucomicrobiia > Limisphaerales > JBBRWD01 > JBBRWD01. The sequence goes on from JBBRWD010000007.1 coordinate 34,145, forward strand.
GCTACCTGCATCTGCTCGACCTGCCGTCAGGCCGGGTTCAGTTGCTCACGCCGAAAGCCGGCGAAAAGGTCGCTTACGGGCACGCGCAATTCAGCAAGGACGGGAAAGCCGTGTTCGTCACCACCGACAAGGATTCGGAATTCAAACGTCTCGGCCGCATGGAAATTGCCACTGGGAAAACCACGACGTTGACCTCGAAGATTCCGTGGGACATCGAGACGTTCGAGTTGTCGCGCGACGGCAAGGTCATCGCCTTCGTCGCCAACGAAGCCGGGAGCAGCGCGCTGCGTTTCTTGGACGTCAAGAGCGGCAAGGAACGCCGTGCGCCGAAGCTCGCCGCCGGCGTCATCGGCTCGATCGGCTGGCACGAGAACAGTCGGGACCTGGCCATCACCTTCAACTCGGCGAAGTCGCCCAGCGATGTCTATGTGGTCGATGCGCGCACCCTCGAACTCGTGCGCTGGACGGAAAGCGAGATCGGCGGGCTCAACCCGGAGGCTTTCGTCGAGCCGGAACTTGTCCGCTTCAAGAGTTTCGACGGGCTGGAAGTCTCCGCATTTGTTTATCGACCGGACCCGAAGAAATTTCCCGGCCCGCGCCCGGTGATCCTCAACATCCACGGCGGACCCGAGGGCCAGTCGCAGCCGATCTTTCAGGCGCGCAACAACTACTTCCTGAACGAACTCGGCATCGCGGTGATTTACCCGAACGTGCGCGGCTCCGACGGCTACGGGAAAACCTTTCTCACGCTCGACAACGGCTTCAAGCGCGAGGATTCCGTGCGCGACATAGGCGCGCTCCTCGATTGGGTGGCGAAACAGCCGGGGCTGAACGCTGACCGCGTCGCCGTGATGGGCGGCAGCTACGGCGGCTACATGGTGCTGGCCTCGATGATTCATCACGGTGCGCGGCTCCGCGCGGGCGTGGACATCGTCGGCATCTCGAACTTTCTGACCTTCCTCAAGAACACGCAGAACTACCGCCGCGACCTGCGCCGTGTGGAATACGGCGACGAGCGTGAGCCAGTGATGGCGGAATTTCTCCAGCGCATTTCGCCCACCGCGAATGTCGGCAAGCTCCGCAACCCGCTCTTCGTCGTGCAGGGCAAGAACGACCCGCGCGTGCCGGTGACCGAGGCGGAGCAGATGGTCAAAGCCGTGCGCGATCAGGCCGGACAGGTCTGGTATTTGATGGCGAAGGACGAAGGGCACGGCTTCCGCAAGAAATCCAACGCGGACTACCAGTTCTTCGCCACGATCCTGTTCTTGCAGGAACACCTGTTGAAGTAGCGGCCGCGCCGGCGCGTCGATTCCTCATGGATACTCCCGATCAACCTCCGGTCCCAACTCCGCCCCGCCGAATCGGTCTCGCGGTGGCCAGCATAATGTTCGTATTGTTCGTCGTTCTCCTGGCGGTGATCGCTATGCCAAATCAGGTAAACACCGGTCGCCATAACCCGCGGATCGTTTGCGTGGCGAATTTGAAATTCATCGAAGGCGCTAAGGCATTCTGGGCCTTGGAGAACAAGAAGCACCCCTCCGATGTTCCGAAGGACGCAGATATTTTCGGGAGAGACAAAGCCATCTCTATGAAGCCGAAATGTCCCGCAGGCGGCATCTACACCCTGAACGCCGTCTCCGAATTACAGCAATGCTCGGTGCATGGCGACCTCAGCCAATGGCGCGGTGGCAAGTGAAAGATGGCCCGTCCTCGATAGTCAGCGCGGCCAAGAACAGGATTGGCTTCCCGCCGTTGGCTCGCTATCCGTTGTTCATGCTCAACTCCCGTTCCATGTGCGGTGCGGTCGCCGCTGCCATCAGCACGTTCGTGTTGTCCGCGACCAATACGCCGTCGGCCTATGCCGCCTCCGCGTTGCGTATGCCAGCCAGCGACCAGACGCTCTCCATTTGCGTTCCCGCGCCCGAGGGAATCGCGATCACTCCCGGTTCACGCTGGCAACTGGTCGAATCCGATCTCAACGGTGCGCGCCTTTCCGCCACAATCGCGCCCGCACCGGACAAATCGGGTGCGACGGGCAAGGCCTGGCAGATTCTCGCCAACGTGCCGCCTCGCGCTGGCGCCAGTGGCGAACGCTGGTTCAATCTTGCGCCCGCGCCAGACTCTTCGCCGGCTGCGTTTCGATTTACCGATGCTTCGCCCGACTCGCTGCGCCTGTCGGAGGGCCAGCGCCCGGTGCTGGTCTATAATCACGGCGTCCTGCGCAAGGCCGGCGTGCCGGCGGACCGCGCCCGCAGCACCTACGTGCATCCGCTCTTCGGTCTCGATGGCGAGGTGCTGACCGATGATTTCCCCAAAGACCATTACCATCATCGCGGACTGTTCTGGGCTTGGCCGCATGTGCGCGTCGGCACGAATCACTACGACCTCTGGATGCTGAACGGCATCGCGCAACGCTTCGAGCGCTGGCTGGCGCGCGACGCCGGTCCGGGCGGCGCAGTGCTCGGCGTCGAGAACGGCTGGTATGTCGGCGACCGCAAGGTGATGCAGGAACGCGTCTGGCTGCGCGTCTTCCCGGCGGCCAACGGCGCGCAGGCGGTGGACGTGGACCTGACGCTCATTCCGCATGGCCAGCCCATCGCGCTCACGGGTGCTGAAGGCAAGAGCTACGGCGGACTCACGCTGCGTTTCGCGCCCAACACCAACACGGTCATCACCACCCCGCTCGGCAACTCGTCGAAGGATCTGCCAATGACGCGCCTCGCCTGGGCTGACCTCACGGCGAAATATCCGGATGCGCCGGCGGCGAGCGGCGCGGCGATCTTTATCGCGCCCGATCATCCCGATTACCCGCCGATGTGGCTGACACGCCACTACGGCGTGCTGTGTGTCGGCTGGCCGGGCATCGATGCGAAGGAATTTCCCGCCGGTGAATCCATCCGCTGCCGTTATCGCGTGTGGATTCATCGCGGTGCGACGGACCAGTCCGCAATGGAGAAGGTCTATGCCGCCTATCTCGCCGGAGAAAAGTCCGCCTGGAAATAGTCAGCCATCCACCGCTATGAAAGTCTCCGCAGGTAGGGCGCGTCTGTCTCAGCGCGCCGTTTGGGCCAGCGCCAGTTGCGGCGCGCTGAGGACAGACGCGCCCCACCACTCTCGGTGGCAACAGTGCGGATACTTCTGTAACAACCAACCTGAAATCCTCATGAAATCACTCGTCCAGCTCTTCGCAGCAGTTTCCTTCGTCACCGCTCCAGCCACTCTGGCGGCCGATGCCTCCAAGGCCGCGGCGTTGTCCGGTCCTGCGCAGTCACTTCGTGCCGAGCAGAAGGCGGATCGCGTGGTCGTCTCCGTGGCGGGCCAGCCTTTTACTGAGTACCTGTTCACCGACGCCGAGAAATATCCGTATTTCTTCCCGGTGATCGGGCCGCGCTCCGCCGAATCAGTGGCGGCGCGACGCCTGACCAATTTCCCGCATCATAGCTCGGTGTTCTTCGGCTGCGATCGCGTCAACGGCGGCAATTACTGGCAGGAAGGACTGGAACGCGGGCGCATCATCGCGAAGAGCACGAAGCTGATTTCCGCCGAGGGGCCGCGCGTGGTGATTGAGCAGGATTGCAGTTGGGAACGGCCCGGCGCCGAGGCGCCGTTCACCGACCACCGCGTCATCACCATCGCCGCGCCGTCGCCGGATTTGCGGTTCATCGATTTCGACGTGACGCTCAAGCCGCGCAGCAAGGTGAAGATTGAAAAGACCAATCACTCGCTGTTCTCGGTGCGCGCCGCGCCCGACCTGACGCCGTCCGGCGGCGGCGAACTGGTGAACGCCAACGGCGAGCGAGGAGAGAAAGGCACCTTTGGCAAGAAAGCTGGTTGGGCAACCTTTCGTGGCCAGCGCCAAGGACAGACCGAGGGCGTGGCGATTTTTGATTCGCCTCAGAATCGCTGGTCGCCGTCGCCATGGTTCACGCGCGATTACGGCTTCATGTCGCCGACGCCCATGTACTGGCCCGAGAAGAACAGCATCGAACTCGCTCCCGGCGAGGATGTGCGCCTGCGCTACCGGGTGGTCGTGTACGGAGGCACGCTCGACGAAGCACAGCTCAAGGCGCTCTTCGAGCAGTGGGCCAGGGACGGCCAGGCGCCTTGAGGAGAAACCCACGAAAGATGACCGACCTTCGCCGCCAGAAACTGCGGCGTAGCGGCGTCTCGGCAGAGCGCCGATCTCTCCGCGCGTTCTTTTAGATGGCGGCGCTCTGCCGAGACGCCGCTACGGGGAATCGGCTTCAGTTGACAGAAGTCAATTGCACCCCGCGGAAGTTTCCTTTAATCCCATCGTGTCACCCGGGCCTAGTGCGCGCCGGGTTTGTTGTAGTTTAAACCCGAAATCCACCCGCAACATTTATGAGCCAGCCAATGCGCTTCACGCTGTCCCAGGCGGACATGCCGAAACAATGGTACAACCTCAACGCCGATTTCCCGGAACCGCTCCCGCCGCCGCTCCATCCCGGCACGCGTCAGCCGGTCACGCCGGAGATGATGACGGCCATTTTCCCCGAGAATCTTGTCCAGCAGGAGATGTGTCAGGACCGGTGGATCGAGATTCCCGAGCCGGTGCAGGATGTTTACACCCTGTGGCGTCCGACGCCGCTGCTACGAGCCGTTCGACTGGAGAAGGCGCTCCAGACGCCCGCGCACATTTACTACAAGTACGAGGGCGGCAGCCCGGCCGGCAGCCACAAACCCAACACGGCCGTGCCGCAGGCCTACTACAACAAGCTGGCCGGCACCAAACGGCTCGCCACCGAGACGGGCGCCGGCCAATGGGGATCGTCGCTCGCGCTGGCTTGCCGGCTCTTCGGCATGGAATGCACGGTGTACATGGTCAAGGTGAGTTTCATCCAGAAGCCTTACCGCAAGCTGATGATGGAAACATGGGGGGCGAATGTCTTCGCCAGCCCGAGCCAGAACACCGAGTTCGGTCGCAAATTGCTCGCGCAGGATCCGGATTGCGCCGGCAGCCTGGGCATCGCCATCAGTGAGGCGGTCGAGGATACGGTCAAAACACCTCACACGAAATACGCGCTGGGCAGCGTGCTCAATCACGTCTGCATGCACCAGAGCATCATCGGCCAGGAAGCCATCAAGCAGATGGAACTCGCGGGTGAGGATCCGGACGTGGTCATCGGCTGCGTGGGCGGCGGCAGCAACTTCGCCGGCATCGCCTTTCCGTTCATCCACCGCAAAATCACCGAAAAGAAGAACTACCAGATCGTCGCTGTCGAACCGGCCTCGTGCGCGTCGATCACCAAAGGCGAGTTGAAATACGACTTCGGCGACACCGCGGAGATGACGCCGCTGGTGATGATGCACACGCTCGGGCACAACTTCATGCCGCCGAGCATCCACGCGGGCGGCCTGCGTTATCACGGCATGGCCCCGATGGTCAGTCACGCGGTCAAGCTCGGTCTCGCCAGCGCGATTTCGGTGCCGCAGACCAAGGTCTTCGAGTCGGCGGTGCTCTTCGCCCGCACCGAGGGCATCGTGCCGGCTCCCGAACCGTCCCACGCGATTGCCGCCGTCATCGACGAGGCGATTCGCTGCCGCGAAGAAGGGAAGAAGAAGGTCATCCTCTTCAACCTGTGCGGCCACGGCATGCTCGACCTGCCGTCCTACGAAAGTTACCTGAGCGGCAAGCTCAAGGATTGACCCGCACCCTGCTGGCGCCAGAGCATTGGCGCAAATAACAGCGAAGCGGATCCAGGAGGATCCGCTTCGCGCTTTTCAGCAACAGCCACCGCGCCGTGGTCGCTCACTTCAAGTCCGGTCGGGGCGGCGGCAGGTTGAGAGGCGCCAGGCCTCCGGTTCCCGGGGCGATCGCGCCGGGGGTCAGAGGATAATACTGTCCGAGCAGCGGGCGGTAACGTTCGAGAACAGGCTGGAAGTCGCGGTTGGTTGCGGCGAACACGTGCAACTGCGCGATGAATTGACGGATGTTCGGCTCTCGCCCTTTTTGGAAGGCATTCTTCGCCAGCTCAAGCTGCGGCCGCAGTTCGCTCAGTTGCGCCCGGGCGATGCGTGCCTGATAGGCGAGGAAAAGTACCACCGCGAGAAAGAGCGGCAGGGCCGCCGCGGCCAGCGCGAACAGCCAGACGCGCAAACGGCCGACCTGGAGACGGAGTTGAAGAAGCTCGGTCTGCACCGGGTCGGGTGCCGGCGTCTGGAGCAAGTCACCTTGAGAAGGGGTCGGATTCATGGCGATCAGCGGGTGGAACGGACGGGCCCGGGGAGGGCTGCAGGCCCAGCCGGGGCGGCGGGTCTGGCCTTGAGGCTGTATTGCTGGAGGATGGGATCGATGGCCGCGTTGGTCCGGCTGTAATTGAGCGCACTGTTGGCCATGTCCTGGAGGAAGGTCATGGTGTTGTTCATCTGCGCCGATTGGACCCGGAGCCGTTCCAACTTGAGGACCGTGGTGAGGTAATAAATCACCAGGCCGATCGACAGCAGCGAGCCGAGGCAAAGTCCGGCCACCAGAAGGGCGCCGACGGGATTATTTTTCATAGCGCGGACGGAATCTATCGTGGGGGAAGCCACCATGTCCAAGATGATTTTTCCGGCGATGGGCCGCCCGGCGCATACCTTTCATGCCTGGAAAATGAGGCCCGAACACCCTGCGGCTGTTGGTTGCGCTGACCAGTCAGGGGCTGGCCAAGTGATGCTGGCGCCGGATCAAAAACGGTTTTTTTGTGGCGAAAGAAGAACCCATTGGCCTGACCGGCACAGGCACGCAGGTGTTGCCGGGCACGATGTTTCGGGCAGCCCTGCCCAATGGCCACCAAGTCCTCGCTCATATCTCTGGCAGGATGCGCAAGAATTTCATCCGCATCCGCGTTGGCGAGAAGGTGCAGGTCGAAATCACTCCCTGCCATCTCAGCAAGGCCCGCATCGCCTTCCGCAACTGACCCCGGGCGGCATTTCTGCGTTGCGCGCCATGCCGTGACTCAGAGGTTCGGCGCCGGCACGACCATCTTGAATGGAGGAATCCGGGTGATGACTCGCCGCCCGCGCTCATCCAAGCCGAGGTAACTGCCGGCGGCCTCGGCGCGGTGGGTGTCGAGCAGGTGATAGCTGTTGTAGGTGAAATGCTCCCCCGGTTCGAGGCGCGGAGATTTCCCCACCACCCCATCGCCTTCCACCGCGGTGATTTCGCCGCGCGCGTTGCGGACCACCCATTTGCGGCCCTTGATGGTCACCGTCACGTCGCTGTCGTTGTGGATGGTGATGAAATAAATGAAACAATGCGGCCGGTCGGGTGGCGTGGCGGCGTGAGGTTCATAGCGCACCTCGTCCACTGTGACGCGCAGGCCGGGGAGTTCGAGCAATTCAGGAGGGGATTCGTCGGGCATGGTGGGGGTGGCAGCAAAGCCTGTGGTGGTATGAGAAACGTCTCGGTGCTCACAATGACGATGCGCCGCTGTCCGGCAACGCTCGTTTTCGGAAGGCGAAGCTCACGCCCCACAAGGCGCCCGCCGCCGCGAAACCGCCGGCGAGGAAATCCACGCCGGGCAGAAAATGGTTCTCCCACCGCATGCCATCGAGGCCGGTGACCTCGTCTTGGATCGGCACCGCCACGCGCGTTTTGGTCCAGCCCGTGTTCGGACCGCCGAAAAACCACAGGGCCAGCGTGACCACCGCCACCCCGAGCGCCACAAGTCTGAGTCCGGTTCGCATGGCGCAAGGCTACCCGCTTGTCGCGCCGCGGTAAAACGGCAATCTCGGCGGCGGTGGCCTCCCTTTCCAAATCCGGCAACTGCGGATTCCGCTGGATTTCAACACCCGAAAGAAAGAGCGCGGTTCCTCTTGAAGCCCCTTCCAGCGGCTGGTAGCTTCCCGCCCGCTTGTTAGAAACCTGAATCTGAAAATTGAAATTGCAAACATGAGTAATATGAACCCCCCGACGAATAACCAGGCCCTGTTGAACTGGGTCAAGGAGATGGCGGAACTCTGCCAGCCAGCGGCCATCCATTGGTGCGACGGCTCCGAGGCGGAAAACCAGCAGTTGTGCGACCTCATGGTCCAGGGCGGCACCTTTACCAAGCTCGACGAGAAGAAACGCCCGGGCTCCTACCTGGCGCGCTCGCATCCCAGTGACGTGGCCCGCGTGGAGGACCGCACTTTCATCTGCTTCAAGACGAAGGAAGAGGCCGGCCCCGCCAACAATTGGGCCGAACCGGTGGAGATGCGCCAGCGTCTGCGCGGCATTTTCAAAGGCTGCATGGCCGGCCGCACGATGTACGTCATCCCCTTCGTCATGGGGCCGCTCAATTCACCCATTGCCAAGGTCGGCATCGAAGTCACCGACTCGCCCTATGTCGTCGTCAACATGCGCATCATGACGCGCATGGGGAAGCAGGCGCTCGACAAACTCGGCGACACCGGGACGTTCATCCCCTGCCTGCACTCCGTCGGTGCTCCCCTCAAGCCCGGCCAGAAGGATGTCGCGTGGCCGTGCGAACCCGATCCGGGCAAGAAGTACATCGTCCATTTCCCTGAGGATTCCTCGATCTGGTCCTACGGTTCGGGCTACGGCGGCAACGCCCTGCTGGGCAAGAAATGTCTCGCGCTCCGCATTGCCTCGATCGTGGCGAAGAACGAAGGCTGGATGGCCGAGCACATGCTCATCCTCGCGTTGACCTCGCCTGCCGGGAAAACGCACTACGTCTGCGCCGCGTTCCCCAGCGCCTGCGGCAAGACCAACCTCGCCATGATGCTGCCCTCGCTGCCGGGGTGGACGGTTCGCACCCTTGGCGATGACATTGCGTGGATCCGCGTCGGCAAGGACGGCCATCTGTACGCGATGAATCCGGAAACCGGCTTCTTCGGCGTCGCACCGGGCACCTCGAAGCAATCGAACCCGAACGCGCTCGCATCCATCTCGCGCAACACCATTTTCACCAACGTGGTGCTCACGCCGGACAACGACGTCTGGTGGGAAGACATGGGCGTGCCGGCTCCGGCCAAAGGCATCGATTGGGAAGGCAACGAGTGGACGCCGGATTCTGGCAAGAAGGGCGCGCATCCGAATTCGCGCTTCACCGCCCCGGCGTCGCAATGCCCCGTGATCGATCCCAACTGGGAGAATCCCGAGGGCGTGCCCATCGCGGCGATTCTCTTCGGCGGACGCCGTCCCTCGACGATTCCGCTGGTCAACGAGGCCTTCGACTGGGAGCACGGCGTGTTCATGGGTTCGGCTTGCGGTTCGGAAACGACGATGGCCGCGCTTGGCAAGGCCGGCGTGCTCCGACGTGATCCGTTCGCCATGCTGCCGTTCTGCGGCTACAACATGGGCGACTACTTCGCGCACTGGATCTCGATGGCCAAGCGCACTGATCGCAGCAAGCTGCCGAAGATTTTCTTCGTGAACTGGTTCCGGAAAAGCCCCGATGGCAAGTGGCTCTGGCCAGGCTTCGGCGAAAACAGCCGCGTGCTCAAGTGGGTGTGCGAGCGCGTCGAAGGCACCGGAAAATCGGTCGAAACCCCCATCGGCCACCTGCCGGCTCCGGGAGCGCTCGACCTGGCGGGCTTGAACATGACGGCGGAGAACGTCACCCAACTGCTCGAAGTCGATCTGGCCGGTTGGAAGGCCGAGATCGAGGACATCGCCGCCAACTACGCGAAGTTCGGCGACCGCCTGCCGGCGGCGCTCTCGGCCCAGCTCGAGCAACTGCGCGCGCGAATCACCAAAGCGGGCGCTTAAGCCAGCCCGTCATCCACCGGGAGCGCGGTCGAACGGCCCGCTCCGGAAATAACTCACCTTCAAGACCGCGGGCAACCGCGGTCTTTTCGTTTGGGGGCAACGAGAAAATTACGAGACGACGGGCGGGCCTCGCACCTTATCCGGCGCGCCTTTCCTCCGGCTTGGGTCTCTGGCGGATCAGGTCAAACTGGCAGAGGCGCACTTCCGGTTTTCCGTGGCTGTCACGCACCAGCCTGTTGTCGGGATCGAAGGAAATCAGGAGATGGTCCGACTTGAGACGCAGATGCTCGTAGCCGAGGTGGCGCAGGCGTTGATGGGTGCTCTCCACCAGGCCGGCCATGACTTGATCGGTGATGATGTCCTCACGACAGGCGTGTTCGGCATTGATGCCGCGGAAGAAGCGTCCGTCGCACTCGGCGAGCCATTCGTCCAAGCCGTTCCAGAATCCCCAGATGCTGATGTAATCGTGCTCCGGTGACAGCACCGGCTCACCCTCCGGGGTGAGAAGGTGGGCCATCGCCACATGCCGGCGGCGATCCACGTTGTCTCCCGGCGCTATCTTGTGGCCCGTCTTATAGATGGCGCGGGGATAAACGGTTTTGAAGCCGGCCCGGCTCAACGCAAAGGCGGCGGCAAATTCCTCGAACGGACTGTTGTAGCCGAAGCGAATGATGTCGTCCGAGCGCGGTTCGGTGGCGGCGACATTGGGGAGATCTCCGACGCGCGAAACCCGCCAGACGAGATTGATGCTGTCTTTGGTGCGGGTGCGGAAGACCTGATTGTTGGTCGAGAGCGATTCCTTGAGGGTGCGCCGCCAGCGTTCCGGAAGGAAGTAGTTGAACAGATCGGGATCCGTGCCCGCGACCCAGAGATGCCCGCCGGTGCTCTCGGTGTGGCCGTGAATGTAGTCCACGCCGAGGATGTTCATCGCCTTGAGGTGCGCCGGCAGCGGGCGGGCCGAGGTGACCTCAAAGCGCTTCGCCATGTGCTGAAGGTAATGGCGGCGATGCGACCCGCGCACGGCCTGCTCGTGCTCGGGCGTGCGCAGCAGCAGTTCGTAATCGATCAGCGCATAGATCAATTCGCCGTGCGCGCCGCGCAGCAGCGTGCCGTCGGGCTTGGGACGCACGATGATGTGGGCCGGCTTCATGTCGGCCACGCGATAGCCTTTCTGCTCCAGATCGTGAATGACGAGGCTGGTCGTCGCTCCGACTGCCCGAGTGCGCTCTTCCGCTTCGGCCTTCCATCGGCTGGCGGCCTCGGCCAAATCCACGCCTTTCACCCAGCCATACAGGAGCACGTATTGGCGGAGAATATCCAGCTCCACGCCGGGATGGCGGGCAATCTTGTCGGCGATGCGGCGTTCGGAGCGGCCGGTCTGCCAAAGCTGGAGGCGCTCCGAAGGAACATAGATGGCCAGCGGTTTCTGTGTGCGCATCTGGAGGGTCTCAGGCCCGTGATGGCCATCGCGCAATTCCATCAACAGCGAGAACTCCTCGAACGGGCTGTTGAATTCGGCGTGGATGAAGCGGTTGATGCTGTGCGTGTCCATGGCCACGTCTTCGCCCACGCGCGACCATTTAACCACCAGCTGGACGTTGCGGTTGCGGAGCCGCCGGGTGGGCACGTGATAGACAACGCTGGTGCCGAGCAATCGCTTGCGCTTGACGTCGAACCAGCCCTTGGCAAACCAGTTCTGCGGCAGGAGATGCTCCCAGAAGGGGATGCCATATTTCGTCAGATACAGGTCACCGCCGTCGCTCGTCTTGAGGTGCAGGTAACGAACATCCAGCAACTCGACAGACATGGCCTTGTCTGGAAGACCGGGAATCCCTGCGGCCAAGGGGTCGTCCTCCATGGAACGATGGCCGGAGTACGGCCCCGATGGAGCAGAGATCGGCTGATCGGGTTTCATAAGGTAAATCTGCCAAGCCTGCGGCCCCCGGCAAGCGGTGAAATCAACCTTCTGCGAGGCCAACTTTCCTCCGTGACGAGCGCCCCGCGTTCTGCTTAGTTGTCGGGCTTTCCCAGGGAGTTGTCCCGGGTGTCGGGAGTTACCCGGGCCTTTCGGGGAATAACTTTTATGAGAAATTTGTTGAGCATCGAGACTCTGTCAGCGGCGGACATGAAGATGATTCTGCACAACTCCACCGTGTTCAAGCGAGACCGCGCCTCCCATTCGCGTCCCCTTTCCGGCCAGACCTGGGCGCTCATGTTTTCCAAATCTTCCACGCGCACCCGGGTATCCTTCGAAGTCGGCATCCGCGAACTGGGCGGCCAGGTGATGTTCCTCAGCTCCGCCTCCATCCAGCTCGGCCGGGGCGAACCCATCAAGGACACCGCGCGCGTCATGGGCCGGATGGTCCACGGCGCGGTCATCCGCACCTTTGCTCAGTCCGATGTGGTCGAATTCGCCGAATACGCGCGCATCCCCACCATCAATGCGCTGACCGACGAGGAGCATCCCTGCCAGATTCTGGCGGACGTGTTCACCATCCAGGAAAAGCGCGGGCCGATCGAAGGCCAGATCGTGACCTTTGTGGGCGATGGCGCCTGCAACGTGCCGGTGTCGTGGATCTTTGCCGCCGCGAAACTCGGCTTTGAACTTCGCATCGCGGCACCCCGGAATTACCAGCCGGCCCCCGAGATCCTCGCCCGCGCCGGCGGAAAGGTCGTCGTCACCGATGATTTGCGCGCCGCCGCCAGCGGGGCGGACGTGCTCTACACCGACGTGTGGGTGTCGATGGGCAAGGAGGCGGAATCCGAGCAGCGACTCAAAGAACTCGCCGGCTACCAGATCAATGCCGCCGTGGTGAAGCTCGCCAAACCTGGCGCGCTCGTCATGCACTGTCTGCCCGCCTATCGCGGCAAGGAGATCGACGAGGAAGCCTTCGAGTCAAACGCCCAGACCATTTTTGACCAGGCCGAAAACCGGCTGCATGTGCAGAAGGCGGTGCTCGATTGGTCGGTCTGTTGAACGGTGCCTCGTCGTCGCTAATTCGTCCTGACGCGGAAAAACCGGCGGCTGGGAGGAGTCACCATTGGCAGGGCGATGGTCGTCACCGCGCCGGGCGCGTTGGTCGTATAGACCGTGGTCCAACTGTTGGAAAGCAGCGTCACCGAGGATTCCACGATGAGGGTCTGACCGGCGTCGGACCTGACCTGGAAGCGGAACTGGTTCGTCAGAATTGCCGCGGTGTTGGTCAGCAGGGTCGCCGGGCTGTTGGTGCCGGCGGTCACGAGCGAGAACTCCGTGATCGTGACCCGCGCGGAACTGGTCACCGACGCGGTGCCATTCGAGGCGGAGGCCAGCCGGGCGAAGTAGATCGTGGCGCGATAATTGGTGTTTGCCAGCAGGGTGTTGGCGGGAATCACGACCGATCTGGCCGTGCCTCTCAGTGTGCCGGGTTGCGGCGGCTCCGGTGACGTGAAAGCATCCCCAACCTCGACCCAGATATAATCACTGGCAGTTCCACCCACAAATGGATCCCAAAACAGCGTGAACGGCTGCGATGGATTGACCGCCTGGGCCGCGACGTAATTCGTGACCTGCGGCGCATTGGGTTGCAGGTTCAAATTCGGCAGGTTGACGGTGATCTGCTGATTCGAGGCGGCGGCGGTCACGGTGAATTGATAGGCGCCGCCGGGATACTTCGCGTTGAACGCCGGCAGATCGTTGGTGGCATAATCGAAAAAGGAGAAGCTCTCCAGCGCAATCGGTGATCGGGTGAGCGACAGCACCGGCTGGCCGGGCGGCTGCACCGTCACCGAATTCGCGGTGCGGTTTGAGGCGAGGAGGGTGCCGGCATTGAAGAAAGAGGAGAGCTCTGGATCCAGCGCCGGTATCGCCGAGTTGGTCTGAAGGTAGCGGTGGTAAACGCCGACGAAAAAGCTGGTCGCCGCGTTGGTGCCGGTCCCGCCACCGGATGACGAACCGCTGGTGGAGAAGAAGCCTTGTCCGAAGACAAAGTCTGCGGTCTCGATCGTTTCCCCAAACATGGTCCACTGAATCGTCGCGTCAGCAGGCCAGGCGGGTGCCGGCGTGATCGTTGCCACGGTTTCGGCGAGGTTCCAGGAAACAGTGGTGTCCAAAGGCAACGGAAGGCCTCCGCTCTTGATGAAACTGAAGAAGGTGGAATCCGGCGACGTGTTCATCGGCACAGCAAACGTAAAGACGACGGGGGCCGATGCGGATACACTGGTGGTTCCGTCGAGCGGGTTGACCGTGAAGTCCGCGGCCGATGCCAGAGGCCCGGTGGTCCACAGCCCGCCGCCGACCGCCAGCGCGAGCAAGGTTGCCCGCAAGGATTGAGAAAAACCGTGTGATGTGTTCCTTGTATTCATAGAGATGGTTCCTGTTTAGCGGATCGACCGCTCAGTTCAATTCCAAAATCTTTCCGTCAAACCGCCAGGCAGGGGGTTGCCATCCACCCACCGCGCACTTCTGGCTGCCCTCCGTGCCCGCAGCGGCGCGGTGAGGACACCGCGCCCAACCTTGACCTTTCGGGCCGGGAGCCGGTCGCAACCTCAGTCCAGCGCCTCATCGCTCGGTTCGTCCATCGCAACACCTGGAGCGCCGGCGTAGCGGCGCAGATACTTCAACGCCACCGTCAGATCCTTCGGCCAGGGCGCGGTCAAGACCAGCTCGGCGCCAGTGACCGGATGCGGCAGCTTCAGTTCTTCGAGGTGCAGCGCCGTGCTGCCGACGAGCGGACGCTCTTCCTGCCCCGGCTTGAGACGGTAGTTGCGCTTGAAGGACGAAAGAAGCAACTGGCGTCCGCCGTAGAGCATGTCGCCCACGATGGGCGTCTGACTCCAGCGCAGATGCGCGCGAATCTGGTGCCGCCGATCCGTGAGCGGACGGCACTCGACCAGGCTGCATTTCCCGAAGGATTCGAGCAGCTTGAAACGGGTGTGCGCGCGTTTGCCGTGCTCGCGATCCACCCGCGCCATCTCCGGCTTGAGCGCATGAGTCCCGAGCGGCTGGTCAATCTCCCACTCGGTCTGCGCCGGGCGGCCGCGCATCAGGGCGAGATATTTCCTCAGAGGTGTTTCGGCGCTGAAGAGCGCGGCCAGCGCCACCAGCGCGGCGTGGGATTTGGCCAGGATCAGCACGCCGGTGGCCTCGCTGTCGAGACGGTGGGCGGGTTTCAGGTAGCTGAGCCCGCGCTCGCGCGCCCAGGGTTTGCCCTCGGCGATGGCCCGGTGCAGGAGCGTGGTGAGGTCGGGTTGCTCAAGGTGAAACCGGTCGGGCGCGGCGGGCAGAAGCGGCGGCTTGTTGAGCACGAGAAGATGCTCGTCCTCCAGCAGCACGTCGATTTCCCAGAAGCCGCCTTTGTCGGGCGCGGAAAGCTTGATGGCGGAATTGCTCACAATGAAGGGACAGTCGCCGCAACCGGAGTTTCATCCGGCGTGATCCACCCGGGGCAGAGGGCGCCAATGTGCTTCAGCCTGGAGGAGGTCCGTCTCCCGCTCACTGAGGTTGCGCTCCGGCACCGGGCTGGCCGCCGGGCAGTTCGCGCTGCGGCACATTGAGCTGCGACAACTCAGCCTGGCGGCGGAACCAATGATTGAACGCCTCGCCCTGCCGGTAGGCCCGCAGACGCGCGGTGAACTCCGGCATCTCGGCCTTGACCTTCGCATCCGACGCCGGAATCCGGGCGCTGAGGTAGGCGACGATGCCGCCCTCGGCCAGCGGGACGAACGGGCTGGCTTTGCCGACCTCAAGGTCGCTGGCGATACCGCTGATCATGCGCGGATTCAGGCGCACGGAGAGATTGGTGAGGGTTTCGGCGTTGGCCGCGGAGAAAGGCGGAACGATGATGGTCTTGACCTTGTCGGCCGTCGCGACCTCCAGGAAGGACTTCTTGGCGGCCAGTCCGTTGGTCAGGTTGCGCTCAAAAGTCTGGCCAGCGGTGCGCGCGATCACCAGCGCCTCGGCTTCCTTGTAGTCCTGCATCACCTTGGCGCGGACCTGATCGTACGACGGCATTTCGCTGGGCACCTCGGCCTGGCGGGCGATGACGAAGACGGCGTTCGAGCCGACAATGGGCGAGAACTCAATGGGCCGGTTGGTGCTCAGCGCCAGCGCCTTGGTGCGCAGAGTCTCGGGGAATTGCGTGAGGTCCAGACCGTTGAGGCTGTCGAACGGAGGCGTGACCTTGACCGCATAATTCCTGGCGGCGGCGAACTTGGCCAGATTCTCCACGCGATTGGCCTCGGGCTGGCTGATGAGTTCCGTGCCGAACGCGCTCGCTTCGCGCCGGGCAACGATCAGCGCCTGCGATTGGCGGATCTCTTCCTTCATCCGCACCTTGGCCTCCGCATCGGTGAGCGGCTTACCATCGGCGCTGGTGAAGTAGTTCGTGCCGCGGCGGGCGTATTCCTCGGTGATGAAGCCGTCGAGGTTGGTGATGGTGCCGAGATACTTGTCGGCTTCGGCAAGGAAGTTGGTCGCCGGAAACGCCACGTAGCTGACGGTGATGCGGCGCGGAATGCGATAGCCGGCGGCATGGATGCTGAAATAATTGCTCAGCGCCGCGGGCGTAACTGTCACCTGCTCCACGTAATTCGAGGCGAAGAAGACGGCGAGTTGCACGGCGAGTTCCTCGTTTTCCTTGCGGAAATACGACTCGGCATCGCGCGGATTCACCAGCCGGGCGCCGACCGCGGCGCTGTTGACGAGCTGGAGGATGCCCGCCTCGTGCCGGATGAACTTCTCGAACTCCTGCCACGAGACGCCGCCCGGCTGAAGGATTTCCGCCTCGAATTTCTCGGCCGGGAATTCGCCGATCCGATCCTTCATCATGCGGCCGACCGCCTGCTCGCTGGGGGTGATGTTCAACTCCTTGAGCTTCTCAAGGATGAAAACGCGCGAAACCGCCTCGCGCTCCATGTTCCGGCCGGTGGCCTCGTCGTTGCCCGGCCACTCGCGGCCCCCGGAACGCATGAAGTAGCTCAGCCTCATCTCCACCATGCCGTTGCGTATCTCGTCCACGGTGATGGGCCGGCCCTTGATCGAACCGAAGTTGCCCGTCTGCCGCCCGCCAAGGCCTCTGTCCATCTTCTGATAAGGCGAGAAGAAGACGACGAAACTGATCACCGTGATGGTGATGATGATGGCCCACAGCCAGGTCTGATGTTTACGAATCGTGCCAAACATAAGTGAAATCCCAGAATTAGAGGGCGGAAGCTAACTGCCACGCCGCCGGGCGGTCAAACGCAAAAACGGATCATTTCGGCGGGGTCCGCGGTCACGATGTTCCCCGGCCGCGCCGCATCCTCCTTTCATCAGACTTGTCTCGCCGGGAGCTTGTCCCCATTCTGCCCGCGACTTTTTGAACATGACGACTGAACCCGCCATCACGCCGGAACTGGTGAAGAAGCACAATCTCACCCCCGACGAATACACGAAAATTCTGGAACTTCTCGGGCGCGAGCCGAGTTACACCGAGCTGGGCATCTTCTCAGTGATGTGGAGCGAGCATTGCTCTTACAAAAACACCCGCCCGCTGCTGAAAACCTTCCCCACCAAGTCGCCGAAAATTCTCGTCGGCGCGGGCGAGGAAAACGCCGGCATCATCGACATCGGCGACGGGCTGGCCATTGCCTTCAAGATCGAATCGCACAATCACCCCAGCGCGGTCGAGCCGTTTCAGGGCGCCGCGACGGGCGTGGGCGGCATCGTGCGCGACATCTTTACCATGGGCGCCCGGCCCATCGCGTCGGTCAACTCGCTGCGTTTCGGACCCATCGTTTCAGATGTAGCAGCGGACGTGAGTCCGCTCCATTCAAATCCCGGAAATGATCAGAGCCGACTCACGTCGGCTGCTACCAACGGGGAGAATGAGGCCGCCTTGAGGAACAACCGCCGGCTCTTCAGCGGTGTCGTCGCCGGCATCGCGCATTACGGCAATTGTTTCGGCATTCCGACCATCGCGGGCGAAGTGTATTTCGACAAATCGTACGAGGGCAATCCGCTGGTGAACGCCTTCTGCCTCGGCGTGCTGCGTCACGATCAAATCGCGCGCGGCGCCGCCAAGGGCATCGGCAATCCCGTGTTCTACGTCGGTCCGGCCACCGGACGCGACGGACTGGCGGGCGCGGCGTTTGCCTCGCAGGATCTGACCGAGGAATCCGCCGAGCAACAGCGCGGCGCGGTGCAGGTGGGCGATCCCTTCATGGAAAAGCTCGTCTGCGAAGCCTGCCTCGAACTCCTCGCCACCGGAGTGGTGGCGGGCATCCAGGACATGGGCGCCGCCGGCTTGACGTGCTCGACGTGCGAAACCGCCGCACGCGCCGGCACGGGCATCGAGATCGAGTTGGACAAGGTGCCGCAGCGCGCGCCGAACATGTCGAGCTATGAGATCATGCTCAGCGAATCGCAGGAGCGCATGCTCATCATTGTGCAAAAGGGGCACGAGGACGAAGTGAAGCGCATCTTCGACAAGTGGGATCTGCCCTGGGCCGAGGTGGGCGTCGTCACCGACACCGGCCACATGGTCGTGCGCCATCACGGCAAGATCGTCGCGGACATTCCGGCCAGAAAGATTGCTGACGAGTCGCCGATCTATCAGCGCGAAGCGCGCGAACCGGAGTATCTGAAGGACGTGCGCGCGTTCCGATTGAACGGCCTCGACGACACCAAGGATCCCATCGCGAACCTCAAGGCGCTGCTCGCGTGGCCGACGATTGCCTCCAAGAACTGGGTCTATCGCCAATATGACCACATGGTGCGCGACAACACGGTCGTGTGCCCCGGCAGCGATGCGGCCGTGCTGCGCATCAAGGCCGATTGCGTGCCGGGTGGTTTGGAGTGCGGTGACTTGTCACCAGCGGCGGCGGGACTAGTCCCGCCGCAGACAAGCGCCGACAAGTCGGCGCACTCCAAAGACAAGCTCATCGCCATCTCCGTCGATTGCAACGGTGGCTATTGTTATCTCGATCCTTACGAAGGCGGCAAAATCGCCGTGGCGGAATGTGCGCGCAATCTCGCCTGCACCGGCGCCGTCCCGCTCGGCGCAACCGACAACCTCAACTTCGGCAACCCGCACAACCCCGAGCTTTTCTGGCAGCTCAAGGAATGCGTGCGCGGACTCGCCGATGCGTGCCGCGCCTTCAACGCGCCGGTGACTGGCGGCAATTGCTCGCTCTACAACCAGAGCCCGAGCGGCCCGATTGACCCGACACCCACCGTGGCGCTGGTCGGCCTCATCGAGAAGCCGGAGCACATCACCACGCAGTGGTTCAAGGACGAGGGCGACGCCATCATCCTGCTCGGCGACATCGTTGAGGAAACTGACAAGCTGGCAGGCCTCGGCGGCAGCGCTTATCTGCAAGTCATCCACGGCAAGAAGACCGGCACGCCGCCGCGCCTGAATCTCGATGAGGAAGCCAACCTGCACCGCACGTTGCGCTCGCTCATTGTGGGCGGCGGCATCAAGAGCGCGCACGATTGCAGCGAAGGCGGTCTCGCGGTGGCACTGGCCGAGAGCTGCATCTCGCAACTCACCGCGCGCGGCACGCCGCGCTTCATCGGCGCGACGGTGGACCTGACGGGCGTAGCGGCGTCTCGGCAGAGCGCCCCAAATCAGGCCCCAGCCCAAAGTGCGGCGCTCTCCCGAGACGCCGCTACGATGAGGCTTGACGCGCTGCTGTTCGGTGAAAGTCAGGGCCGGGTCGTCATCACCTGCACCGCACTGGATGCCACCAAGGTGGTGGAACGCGCGAAGATCCTCGGCGTGCCTGCCGCAAAGATCGGCACCGTGGGAGGTGACGCGCTCAAGCTCAAGACCCCGGCTGGCGAATTCTCCGCGCCCTTGGCGGAGTTGCACGACGGCTGGTGGAACAGCATCGCGCGGACGATGAAGTGACGGGGCCGCCCATTTCCATCTTCCCAGCCGGTCCACCCGTCCGCTACGCTGCGCGCACTATGTTTGATGTGATAAAAGAGCAATTGCGCACCGCGGCGGACAAACTCACGCATCTGCGGAGGTTTCTTTGACTTGCCCGCCTTGCAACAACGGGCCAGCGAAATCGAAGCCTTGATGGCTTCGGAGACTTTTTGGAGCAACCGCGAGAAGGCGCAGAAGATCATCGACGAGGCCAACACCCTGCGGCGCAAAATTGACCCGCTCAAGGACGCGACCCGCCGCCTCGACGACCTGGCGGTGCTCACCGAACTTGCGGAGGGCGAACCTCTCGCCGCCCAACCGGGGCATCTCAAGGATCTGGAAACCGACACCGCGCGCTTCCTCGCGGACCTCGACCAGATCGAGCTGCGCGTCTTCCTGAGCAGCCCGCAGGACCGCGCCAATTGCATCCTCAGCATCAAGCCCGGCGCGGGCGGCACCGAGGCGTGCGACTGGGCGGAGATGCTCATGCGCATGTATCAGCGCTGGGCCGAATTGCGCGGCTGGGAAGTCGAGATCACGGATATCCTGTCCGGCGACGTCGCGGGCATCGCCAGCGTCACCCTTTTCATCCGGGGCGAAAATGCCTTTGGATTTTTCAAGGCCGAGCGCGGCGTGCATCGGCTGGTGCGCATCTCGCCGTTCGACTCGAACAAGCGTCGGCACACGAGCTTTACCGGCGTGGATGTCGTCGCCGAGATCGAGGACGAGGCGGAAATCGTGATTCCGCCGACAGAATTGCGCATCGACACCTTTCGCTCGGGCGGCAAGGGCGGACAGAACGTCAACAAGGTCGAGACTGCGGTGCGCATCACGCATATTCCCTCCGGCCTGGTGGCGGCGTCGCAGGCGCAGCGGTCGCAGGCGCAAAATCGCGAGACCGCCCTCAAGCTGCTCCTCTCGAAACTCTACGCCTTGCGCGAGGATCAGAAGAAGGCGGAACAGGAGCGGTTCTACGCCGAGAAGGGCGTCATCGGCTGGGGCAACCAGATTCGCAGCTACGTCTTCCAGCCTTACACCATGGTCAAGGATCTCCGCACCGGCGTCCAGACCAGCGACGTGCAGGGCGTCATGGACGGGAACCTCGACCCGTTCGTCAACGGCTGGCTGCGCGCCGGCAGCCCGACCAAGCGCATCCCGGGCGTCAAAGAAGACGCGGAGGATTAGATCGCGGTGCGCAGCGACCGTCATCCGTTACCCCTGAACCGTAGCAGCCGACGTGAGTCGGCTCTAACTTTCCCCGGTTGCAGATGGAGCGGACTCACGTCCGCTGCTACGCGGTTCATGGTGAGGGGTGAGAACGTCGAGAGGCTCCTGATTTCGCAGGTGTTTGGTGAAGCATTTCCCCCTCACCTCACCCTTCCCTCTCCCCTCCCTCCGGGAGCGGAGAGGGTTAACAAGTGGTCCGCCCTCGTCTTCTCCGGCGGCCTGAGCGGCGAGTAATCCCATGCGTTCGTCCGAATCACTCCCCGACACGCTCTGCCTGGCCTGCGGCCTGTGCTGCAACGGCGTTCTTTTCAAGGACGTTGAACTCCAATCCGGCGACGATGCAAAGCGACTCGCCGCCGCCGGTCTTCCGGTGAAATCACGCGCCTCGACGGCGACGACGAAGGTCAAGTTCCCGCAGCCCTGCGCCGCGCTGTGCGCCGATAATAAGTGCCGCCTCTACGCCGAGCGCCCCACGCGCTGCCGGCAGTTTGAATGTCTGTTGTTCCAGGAAGTCGCACGCGGAGAGGTGGAACTCTCCGCCGCGCTGCGCACCGTGCGCACCGCGCATCGACGCGCGGCCACGGTGGTCGAACTGCTCCGTCAACTTGGCGACAAGAACGAGGCGCTCGCCTTGAGTCTGCGTTTCCAGAGAACGCAACGCCGGATTGAGCGCGCGCTGCCTGATGAGGAGACTGCCGCACTCTACGCCGACCTCACGCTTGCGGTGCATGACCTGAACCTGCTGCTGCGGGAGAAATTCTATCGCTGAGCAAAGCGCCGGTTCGTGCGGTTTCTGAAAACCAGCGGACACGCTCCGATGGTGAGCAGTGCGTTCTCACCCGCGAAGCCGCCGCAAACTCTCGTCCTTCAGTGCATGTCCACCGAGCAAGTGCCCAGCCCGCCGCGATAGTAATTGAACTGCACGTTCGGATGATCGGCCAGCAACGACATGGGAACCGCCGTGTCCACGATTCGCTTTGAGATCATGTAAGCCGTGAGCCGCTGGCCGAAAGGATTGTCGTGGTAGCCCGGATGCCAGATGGAAACTTTCTCCGCCCGCCACGTTTCCAGCGGGCCAACGCTGATGGCCATGGTCGGGACCATCGCAATGTTTCCGCCGGCGCTGGTGCGGGCGTTTTGCGCGATGGTCAGCGGATGGAGCTTCACCACGCGCGTGGCCAGCTTGCGAAACTCCTCCTTCGACGGCGGCGCCTGCCGGTGCTTGCCCGCGCGCGGCAGCGGATCGTTGAACGCCCAGTGCTTCACGTCGCCCTGTCCGCCCTGCATCACCGCGCAACGCACGCTGCCGTCCCAAGTTTTGCGGTACGGCGCGGTGTCGGCCTTCGGGAAATGCAGGTGCGCGTCGGGCATCCGCAGCGTCTTGTCGATGCGGTTAAAGCACACCTCGCGATCGCATTTCTCGAACGACAGCGGATGCGTCGCCGGCACTTCGCGGCCGGTCGCAGAATCAAACCACTCGTCCATGCCCCAGAAATGACCCGCGCGCACGTCGAGGACGAGCGTGTTGACCAGCCGCGCCACGAGCGGGAGTTGCTCGGTCGGCCCGATGGGGCCACAGACGCCGACCGGGTTGTCAGCGGTGCTCTGCCGCCAGGCAGTGATGTATTCGAGTGCTTCCGCGAGATAGAAATCCTCCACCGTGTCGTACATCACGACCTTGAAGCCGGGGCGTGAAAGCCGCTCGACATCGCGCGGTGTGAGCCGGGCGGCGGCGGCGATGAGTTCGGCATCGAGCGTGGTGTAATCCCACCAGTCGGGCGAGATGGAACTGGGTTTGCGCATAGGGTGTGGGTGGTTCGTTGTTCGTTGGCGTAGCGGCGTCACGGGAGAGCGCCGCATTGAATCTATTTCAATGGCGGCGCTCTGCCGAGACGCCGCTACGCTGAGGCATCGCGCGGGGATTCACAAGCCGGCCTCGTATTTTCGATTGATCAAAAAATTCTTCCCCAACGCATCGCGCAGCGGATCGGCATCTTCGGCGCAGAAGCCGTAGTGGAGATGCCGCCGCCAGCCTTCGGCGTGGGTGAAGCGGCGCGACATCCGGCCGAGTTCGCGCGAAAACCGTTCCATCGTCAGCAGATACTGGTTCATCCCCTGCGAGGCGCTCAGCCAATCCTGCTGGCTCCGGTGCGCCGCCAGTGCGTCCCGCTTGCGCTCGAACACCGTCGTCGTATTCACGAAAGCTCCCGCGGCAATGCGTCGCCGCAGCGGATCGCGCAGCCCGTGCGGCATGGCGTGATACACCGTCACCTCCCCGTCCACCGGAGCGCGGCGCGGCGCGGTGCGGTAGTTGTTCATGCCGCGCAGGAACGCCGCCGTCACCGCCAGCCGGCAGGTGTTGGTG
The DNA here is from genome assembly GCA_038249465.1 of Limisphaerales bacterium. Taxonomy (GTDB): domain Bacteria; phylum Verrucomicrobiota; class Verrucomicrobiia; order Limisphaerales; family JBBRWD01; genus JBBRWD01. The sequence continues at coordinate 57,345 of JBBRWD010000007.1, forward strand.
TGGTCCTCCATGTAGTCCTGCGGCGAGGGCACGAGCAGAATCGACGGACCGACTTCACGGATGACCGCCGCCAGACAGCGCAGCGTCTTGTCGTCGTAAAAAATCTCCGCGTCCTCAACGAGGCTGGGATGAAACACCGCGCCGAGCAGCTTCGCCGCACCCTGGCTTTCGGCGCGGCGGATGCGGCGCAAGCGCGACGGCGGATGAACCTGGCTGCCGCACGAGCCGCTGGCGAGGTTCATGTAGTGAAGCTCGTAGCCCGCCTGCCGGAGCAGCAGGAGCGTTCCGCCCATCATGAACTCGATATCGTCCGGATGGGCGCCGATGGACATGGCAATGCGCCGGGTCATGGTGATGGCGAGATGCGCTCGCCGGAGTTGGTGCCTGGTTGACGGTGCTTGCGATTTGTAGAGCAGACGGAAGTTTGAAGGAACAGAAATCCGCGCAAGAACTAGATCCGGCGCGCATCTCAGTACTTGTAACGGCTGTGGCGAGAGGCAGCGGCAGGCTGCGATCTGCTGGCACTCCTCGGGCGACAAGACGCCGATTCAGACCGTTCAAGAAAGTGAGATGCGCGTAGGCCAATTCTGATATGCATTCCTGACTTGCTCCCAGCCCGCAGAGGAAGCAGGTTCTACCCAATAAGCCACCACAACGAGGATGAGCGCCGTCACGTCATACGAGGAACTGAGCCAGTGCGCGAAGATCGTCTCCGGCAACGGGGCGGCGGGCGTGGTCGGTTCGCCCACCAGCACACACGTTCCGACGTCAGAGCGGCGAGCTACGCGGATCCCGCTTTTCTTCAGAGGTCAGAGATCAGGAGCCAGCATCCCGGAACTCGTCATGCATCCCTCGTAACTTAAAACAGCCATGTCTGCCCCAGCTCCCAACCTCAATCCGGCCCGTGTTCTTCCACCATCCGCTCACGGAACTGCGATACCGCGCCACCGCCGCCGGAGAAGTCCGTGCGCTTACGCGTGGGTGGCGCTGAGCCTGCTCCTCGTCTCGCCGGCAATCCGGGTGTGGTGCCAGTCCAGCGGACGCATTCCTGGAACCGTGGTCAGTTGGGGCAGGCAAGTGTTCCCGCACATTGAGTCTGGAACACGCTTCACGGCTATCGCCGCCGGACGCGATCACAATCTGGCGCTCGACTTCGAAGGGATGGTCGTGGCGTGGGGAGACAACTATGTTGGCCAAAGCACGGCACCGACGGGATTGAGAGGCGTCATCGCCATCGCTGCGGGAGCGAGTCACAGTCTGGCGCTCAAATCCGACGGAGCAGTCGTAGCCTGGGGAGCCAACGGTTCTGGCCAGAGTACGGTGCCCGGTGGTCTGGGCAGCATCATCGCCATCGCCGCGGGAAATGCTCACAGTCTGGCGCTCCAGTCCGACGGAATGGTCGTGGCGTGGGGATCTAATAATTATGGCCAGAGCACGGTGCCCAGTGGTCTGAGCAACGTCGTCGCCGTCGCCGCAGGAGAGCAGCACGGTCTGGCGCTCAAATCCAACGGGACGGTCGTGGCTTGGGGAGCCAACGGTTCTGGCCAGAGCACCGTGCCGAGTGATCTGAGCGGCGTCATGGCAATCGCCGCAGGAGGGTATTACAGCCTGGCGCTCAAATCCGACGGGACTGTCGTGGCGTGGGGAGCCAACTATTCTGGCCAAAGCACAGTGCCAATCGGTCTGAGCGGCGTCATGGCCATCGCCGCAGGAGGGGAGCACAGTCTGGCGCTCAAATCCGACGGGACAGTCGTGGCTTGGGGAGCCGACGGTGCTGGCCAGAGCACGGTGCCCGGTGGTCTGGGCAGCATCATCGCCATCGCCGCAGGAAATGCTCACAGTTTGGCGCTCAAATCCAACGGTGCTGTCGTGGCGTGGGGAAACAACTATGTTGGCCAAAGCACGGCACCGACCGGATTGGGGGGCGTCATCACCATCGCCGCGGGATTGAGTCACAGTCTGGCGCTCAAATCCGACGGAACAGTCGTGGCTTGGGGAGCCAGCGGTGCTGGCCAGAGCACGGTGCCCGGTGGTCTGGGCAGCGTCATCGCCATCGCCGCAGGATACGCTCACAGTCTGGCGCTCAAATCCGACGGAACAATCGTGGCTTGGGGATACGACAGTTCTGGGCAGAGCACGGTGCCCAGTGGTCTGAGCAACGTCGTCGCTGTTGCCGCAGGAGAGCGGCACAGCCTGGCGCTCAAATCCGACGGTACGGTCGTGGTGTGGGGAGCCAACGATTATGGCCAGAGCACGGTGCCCGGTGGTCTGAGCAACGTCATCGCCGTCGCCGCAGGAGAGCGGCACAGTTTGGCGCTCAAATCCGACGGTACGGTCGTGGTGTGGGGAGCCAACGATTTCTGCCAAAGCACAGTGCCAATCGGTCTGAGCGGAGTCATGGCCATAGCCGCAGCAGTGGAGCACAGTCTGGCGCTCAAATCTGACGGCACGGTCGTGGCATGGGGGCAAATTTGGAATGGCTCTTTTGCGAATTCCTTACCGGTTTACGTACCAGAAACCGTTCCAAACGGACTGAGCGGCGTCATCGCAATCGCCGCAGGAGCGGATCACAGTCTGGCGCTCAAATCCGACGGGACGGTCGAGGCGTGGGGATACAACGGTGCTGGCCAAAGCACGGTCCCGAGCGGTTTGAACGGCGTCATCGCCATCGCCGCTGGATGGGGACACAGTCTGGCGCTGGTTCGAGATCGCGTCTGCTTCGGCTCGGCATGGTCTCCGGGCGACGGCTCTTTCCGCTTGACCATCGGCAACGTGATGGGCCGCACCGTGCGGCTGGAGGTTTCGACAAACCTGGTCGATTGGGGCGCGGTCACGAATTTCATCGGCACCACCAACACGGTTCTCTTCCAAGACCCCGCCATCACCAACACGAGCCGCCGGTTCTACCGGGCGGTTGTCCCATGATCATCCGGTGACACGGAGGCCCGTTGCGCTGCATCTGGCGGTGGCGTCCATTCAGTCACTGGTGGAGGAACCCCGAGCGACAGTCACTCCGGCGGCGAAGCAGTTGGAGGAAGTGCAGACGCAGGCAGTGAAGACCTGAAGCATGTGCGACCCGCCGATGGCACCGTGCTTGTCAGCCGCCATGAGGTATCACAACAGTCAGCGTGCGGTTTGCCGGCGGCACTGCAAATGGCTGGCCAACCGAAGTCGGTCACGCTTCAATGCGCCTGAAACAGCACCCAGAAATCCAAAGCGTCGTATGAATTGGCAGCAAACACTCGCCCTCGTTCTCCTCACATCGTCCTCGTGCTTCACATCGACCGCGGCCTCCCCGCCCCAGCGGCCGAACGTCCTGTTCATCATGACAGACGACCACGCCGCCCACGCCATCAGCGCCTACGGCAGCAAAGTGAACAAGACGCCGCAGATGGATCGGCTGGCGCGCGAAGGCATGCGCTTTGACCGCTGCTACGCGGTCAACTCGATCTGCACGCCGAGCCGTGCCACGATTCTTACGGGCAAATATAGCCACAAGAACGGCGTGCCCGTCTTCAACGCGTTCAACGGCGAGCAGCCGAACGTCGCCAAGTATCTCCAGTCGGCCGGCTACCAGACCGCGATGGTCGGCAAATGGCATCTCGGGTCCGATCCCACCGGATTTGATTACTGGGAGATTCTTCCCGGCCAGGGACGCTACATCGATCCGGTTCTATACGACCGCGACGGCGCACGCGTGTACGAAGGCTACGCCACCGATGTCATCACCGATCTCGGTTTGTCCTGGTTGCTCAAGCGCGACCCATCGAAGCCGTTTTTCCTGATGCTCCATCACAAGGCGCCCCACCGCGAGTGGACGCCGGACGAGAAGCATCGTCAGATGTTTGCCGACCGCCACATCCCGGAGCCGCCGACGTTGCGCGACGATTACGCGACGCGCACCGATGCATTGCGCGAGCAGAAGCAATCGGTGTTCAAGGACCTCACGCGGCGAGATCTCAAACTCATTCCTCCGCCTGAACTCAAGGGAACGAATCGCCAGGCGTGGTTTGGACACAAACCCACGGAGGTCGAGATCACCGACGCCAAAGGCCGCAAGCGCATCCTCACCGGCGCGAAGCTCGACGAGTGGAAATACCAGCGTTACATGCAGGACTACCTTGCCTGCGTGCAAAGCGTGGATGACAACGTCGGCCGCGTGCTCGACTGGCTCGACACCTACAAGCTGCGCGACAACACCATCGTCATCTACACCAGCGACCAGGGATTCTTCCTCGGCGATCACGGCCTCTACGACAAACGGTTTTTCTACGAGGAATCGCCGCGCATGCCGTTCATCGTGCGCTGGCCGGGGGTGACGAAGTCGGGCAGCACCACCGCGGCGCTCGCCATCAACGCCGACTTCGCGCCCACCTTTCTGTCGGCGGCCGGACTCGAGGTGCCGGGCGACATGCAGGGCGTGAGCCTGCTGCCGGTGATGCGTGGTGAGAAGCCGGCGAACTGGCGTCACAGTCTCTACTACCGCTACTACCACGACCCCGGCCACCACGACACGCGCGCCCACTATGCGGTGCGGACGGACACGCATAAACTGATTTATTATTGGAAGAAGGACCAATGGGAGTGCTTCGACCTGGTGAAAGATCCGCGCGAGCTGCGCAACATTTACATCGAACCCGCCGCGCAATCCGTCGTCGCCCAGCTTAAGGATGAACTCGCGCGCCTGCGCCGCGAATTGCAGGACAACGATGAGTTTTCCAAGGAGTTGCCGAGGGATGGCGTCGATGGCCCGCCGAAGAAGTGGAAGCCGGGATTCGGCCCGCGCCGGAGCGTAGATGGCGAGTGACCTCGTCCGCCATATCGCCCATGACTCTCTGGAATGCTTTGCTGAGTCTCTGCCTGGTGGGGCTGCTGGCCGGTTGCAGAACCGTGCCGCCTGCGGCGGAGCAACTTTCGCTTGCTGCCAATACGCCCCCGACAAATTCACCGGTCGTAGCGGCCGTGAGTGTTTCCAACGCCGCGCGAGTCTCGGGCACCAACGGCCCAACGCTGCGACTCGACACGAGCCGCGGCGCATCTCCCGATAATCCCATCGCGGACTTCATGTATTTCGTGCCGCTGATTTCGCCTGATCCGGTCGCGACCAGCGAGAATCCGGGCAACACCCAGCAGGCGCGATTGCTGAGCACCACGCGGCACCTCGCCCCGGAGAAATTCTCGGCGACCTGCGAATTCGAAATCATCGGCGCCGGCTCCCAGCGCAATGTCTTTGACCCCACCAATCATCTTCGCCGCAGCGAACAAAGGCTCAAGGACGGCGGGGTGCTGGAGCGACAGCTCGACAACATCGTGGTCTCCGGCGCAGGCCGTGGGCGCATCGAAGTGGAGGGCGTCATGAGCAACGCGGCACCGGTGGTCACCGAGGTTCGACTGCGCTTCAACGACGCGGGACAGCCCAGCCCGGTCACCATCGGCCTGCACGATTTCCGGTGGGTGGATGGAGCCGTCCGCTCCGAGAACGCGGTGGTCGCGCGGGTCAATACGCTGACTTTTCGGCGCGCGCCCGGCCGGCCGAAGATGGATGTTTCGGTTGCGTCCGTGAAGCGTGCCGACGCCGGGAGCGGACTGTGGCAGCAATTCGTCGGCGGGGTGACTGGACTGGCTGCGAACTTCTTTCTCAAGCCCATCACCGTGGACAAGGCCGGACACGAAGCGATGCTCGCCTTCGGACGCGCGTTGGCGATGGGCGAAACGAGTTTTACCTTTCCACGCGCGAAGAACCTCCAGCCCAAACCGGCGCCGGGACGCTGAGCGCGGTTGCGAGTCAGCCGGTGTCTGGTCAGAGCACCACTTCCGTGCCCACGCCAGCGTCGGTGAAGATCTCCAACAACACCGAATGCGGCACACGCCCATCGACGAACGACACCTTTTCGATGCCGGCTTTGATGGCGGTGACGGCGCTGTCCACCTTCGGGATCATGCCCTTGTCCACCACGCCAGCCTTCTTGAGTCCATCCACCTCGCCGGTCTTCAAGTGCGGAATGACTGTTGCCGGGTCTTTCGGGTCACGCATCAGTCCGGGCACATCGCTCATGAAAACGAGCCGCCTGGCCTTGAGGGCAACGGCGGTCATGGCCGCAGCCACGTCCGCGTTGCAATTGTAAATGTGCCCATCCGCGCCGCGCGCCGTCGGGCTGATGACCGGCGTGATGCCCATCGCGATGCACTCCAGTAACGGCTCGGTGTTCACTTCGATCACTTCGCCCACGTAGCCGATGTCGAGATCCTCGCCTGCCGGGCCTTTGACGAAAATCTTGCGGCAGCGAAAAATGTCCGGCCCCGCAAAACCTCGCGCCATGCCCCCGAGGGAATTGATCGTTGCCACCACCTCGGGATTGATTTCGCGCGAAAGCACGTCGTCCACGATCTGCACCGTGGCATCGTCGGTGACGCGCTGGCCCTGGATAAACTGCGCCTTGAGCCCGGCCTTCTCCATCGCGCGGGTGATGGCCTTGCCGCCGCCATGCACGACAATGGGATTAATCTCGACCGCTTCGAGGAAGACGATATCGCTGGCCACGCCATTGCGCACCGCCGGATCCGGCGAATCCATGAACGAGCCGCCGTATTTCACCACGAAGGTGGCGCCGCTGAACTTCTGGATGTAAGGCAGCGCTTCGAGCAGCGTGGCCGCTTTGGAGATGAGGTCTTGCATGAGAATCAGCCTCCGAGGGAACCGGGATCGCTCACGTCGCCCTTGTTGAAATCGACGTATTCCTCGGTGAGATCGGCGGCATACATCAGCGCGCCGGCATTCCCCAGGTTCAGACGGATGTGGAGGTCGAATTCCTTCGGCGCCACCGCGGCGCACAGAGCCTTGAAGGTCGCCTTCGTCGGCTGGCCGCGCTTCAGGCTCCAGAGAATCTTGCGGCTGCCGGGCGCGCTGTAGCCGATGTCCACCTTTTCCTCCACGATCGTCGCCGCGCTGTAGCCGATGGCGTCGATGATGCGGCCCCAATTTGGATCGCCGCCGAACCAGCTCGTCTTGACCAGCGCGCTGTTGGCCACCGCGCGGGCCGCGGCATCCGCATCGGCGAAGGTTTTCGCGCCGCTCACGCGCACGGTCACAAAACGCGTCACGCCTTCACCATCGCGCACAATCTTCTTGGCGAGTTCGAGGCAAACGCCATTCAGCGCCGCCTGAAATACTTTGAGCTTCGAACTTTGAGCTTTGAGCTTCTGGTTTCCAGCGAGTCCATTGGCCAGCACGAGGACGGTGTCGTTGGTGCTCATGTCGCCGTCGATGGTGATGCGGTTGAAGCTCTGCGCCACGGCTTCCTGGAGGCACGCCTGCAGCATCTTCGCCTCGATGGCGGCGTCCGTGGTGATGAAACACAGCATTGTCGCGTGCAACGGCATGGCGGCCGGGCGCGCACCGGTGGCGCTCATGCCTGGCTGAATCATGCCGGCGCCCTTGCAGATGCCGCCGATGCGCACCGGCCGGCCATCGAGCTTGAACTCCACCGCGACCTGCTTCGGCTTGGTGTCGCTGGTCATGATGGCTTCCGCGGTGTGGTCCGCGTTCTCCGGAGCGCTGTCGAGCAGGGTGATGGCTTCGAGAATTCCAGCGCAGACGTTTTCCATCGGCATGTTCACGCCGATGCGTCCCGTCGAGCCGACCAGCGCGTGGGCCTGCGGCATGTGAAGTTGCTTTGCCAGCAGCGCAGTCATGGCCTGCGCATCCTTGAGCCCCTGACGTCCGGTGCAGGCGTTGGCGTTGCCAGAGTTGACGACAATGGCCTGGGCCACGCCGCCGCGGACGCGTTCGGCGCAGACCTTGACGGGCGCGGCGCAAACCTGGTTGGTGGTGAACATCCCGGCTACCACCGCGGGAACCTCGGAAACGATCAGCGCAAGATCGCGCTTGCGTCCTTTGTTGGAGCCTTTGCCCGTGCCGAGCCGTTTGATGTCGCAGAACACGCCGCTGGCCAGGAAGCCCTGCGGCGCGACGATGGAACCGGTGATTTCGCGAAACGCTTTTTTCATCTTCGTTGCGGTTCGCAGTACCACAACCGCCGCCGCGCCTCAAACATCTTTGTGCCTCGCGCGGCGAAAAGTCCTCGTCGTGCATCTGTGCCATGACCTCCGGCGTAGCGGCGCGTCGGCAGACCGCCGCAATTATCCCTGATTGAGTTTGCGGCGCTCTCCCGAGACGCCGCTACGAAGCTCCTTCCAGATTCATCGCGCGGGCTGAAACGCGCCAACGCTCGGCGCGCGATCCGTCGGCACCGGATTCCCGAAAACACCGCGGCCCCCGTTGTTCGGCCCGATGACGCCGAGCAGCCAAGCGAATGCTTCGTGGAGGAAATGTCGTGTTCATGCCTGTGTCCGGATGGTGGAAGGCGGCATGAAGAGCGGCAAGGCCGGGGTTGACTTTTTGGGATCGATTCCGAGACTGGCTGAAAGAGCCATGACGACCGCCAACAAAGTGACCATCGCGCGGATCCTGCTCGTGCCTTTCTTCGTCATGCAGGTGCTCTATTACGTCGAATCGGGGGCGGAAATCCATCGGCTGCTGGCCATTCTCAGTTTTGCCGTCGCGGCCATCAGCGACGGCATCGATGGCTATATTGCGCGGCGTTACAACCAGCGCAGCGAACTGGGCGCCTTCCTCGACCCGCTGGCCGACAAGCTTCTGCTTGTCTCGGGCGTGGTGTTGTTGAGCTTCGATCATGCGCCGCACCTGCCGCGACTGCCGCTGTGGCTCACGGTCACGGTGCTCAGCCGCGACGTGCTGCTCGCCATCGGGACATGGGTGATCCAACACACTTGCGGCAAAACCGTCGTCCGGCCATCACTCCTGGGCAAAGCCGCCACCGTAATGCAGATGACCTGCGTGCTCTGGGCTTTGCTCAAATGGCCAGGAAACTGGCTCTTGGTGTGGTTGGTGGTGGCGGCTGCGCTCACCGCCATTTCGGGCGTGTTCTACATCATTGACGGAGTGGGACAACTCAGCGCCAGCCCAAAGAGCACCGCCTCACCGCGACAGTGAGAGCATGGCACGCCTGGTCGCCGCCAGTCGCGCCCGCTCAAGGGTTATCGTCGAGGTTTGACAAAATCGGGGTTCGCTATAGCGTTGTCTCACCGTTTCCATGAAGGCATTGACCGTCAAACAGCAGGAAATTCTCGGGTTCATCCGCCGGCAGCAGCAGGAGTCAGGCGTCTCCCCCACCTTGCGCGAGATCGCCGCCGAGTTTGGTTTTCGCAGCATGACGGCCGCCGCCGATCATGTCCGGGCGCTCCGCAAGAAGGGCCATCTGGCCCATGAACCCCGGCGTGCCCGTTCACATCGCATTCTTTCCCCGCTCCAGGAACTGCGCGGCACGACCCTCGATATTCCCGTGTTCGGCAGCATCCCGGCCGGTTTTGCGACCGACTGTGTCGAGGAACCGCTCGGCTGCGTGTCGGTCGATGCCCGCACTCTCGGCGTCAGTGCGGGCGCACAACTCGTCGCCCTGCGCGTGCGCGGTGAATCGATGACCGGTCGCCACATCATCGAGGGCGACTGTGTGATCCTGGACAAGAACCGTTCGCCGCGACCCGGCGACGTGGTGGCGGCATTGATCGACCAGGAGAGCACGCTGAAGACCTTCGCACTTGAACGCGGACACCCTGTGCTGCGGGCCGAGAATCCCCGCTACCCCACGCTGATTCCCGCCACCGACCTTGCGATTCAAGGCGTCATGGTTGGCTTGGTGCGGAGTGGTGGCTGACCAGCCATTCCTTCCCCGCTTGGTCGGCTCGCACTGACTCCCTTTCCGTTGCCAAAGCGCGCCCGCTCGCGTCCACTCCGGCCATGCAGTTCGAGCTGTTCCGTCCATCGCGACTCCCGCTCACCAATCCTGGGGAAGCATTGACCGTGGGCGGACGGCTGGTGCCGTTGCGTTTCGTGCGCCACCTCCGCGCCCGCCGTTACGTGTTGCGCGTGGACCGCGACGGGGCGGCGCGCGTGACGGTGCCGCGCTCCGGTTCCCTGACTGAAGCGCGCCGCTTCGCAGAACGCCAGACCGCTTGGATTGAACGTCAGCTCTCGCGCCAGGCGAGCACGGCTGCCGCCCCGGGCTCCTGGGGACCGGATACTACGTTCTACTTCCGCGGCGAACGCGTCACGCCAGCCCTCACGATCAATGACGGACGGGTGGAAATCCGCTTTGCCGATCAAACCCTCTTTACAGCAGGAGCCGACACCAATCTGCGCGCCGTGGTGGAAGCTCACCTGCGCGCGCTGGCCGGCGCCGAGCTTCCGCCCCGCGTGCTCGAATATGCGGCCGTTCACCAACTCAGCGTCCGACGCGTCCAAGTGCGGGCGCAACGCTCCCGCTGGGGATCGTGCTCGCGCCGGGGCACCATTTCGCTCAACTGGCGGCTCATCCAGACGCTTCCGTTCGTGCGCGACTACATCATCCTGCACGAGTTGATGCACCTGCGGGAGATGAACCACTCGGCGCGCTTCTGGCGGGAGGTCGAACGCGTCTGCCCTTATTTTTACGAAGCGGAACGCTGGCTGAAGAAATTCGGCCGCGAATTGTTGCGCGATTGAAGTTCAACCCGAATTCCGAAGCAGCAGGGCTCCATGGCAGTAGCTCAGGCATCCTGCTTGACTCGAGTACGGCTACCAACACACACAAGGTGTCTGTGCCACTTCAAATTCGGTTCAAAGCTGCTCGCGCAGCCAGCCGGGACGATTCGTCGTGATGCCATCCACGCCGAGATCGCGCAGGCGCCTTGCGTCCTCCGCCGCGTCCACCGTCCACACGTACAGCTTCAAGCCAGCGCGCTTGATCTCCTTCGCCGTCGCCGCCTCGATCGGCCCGCGGTACCCAAGGTCGAGTCCGTCAAGCTGCGCCGCTTTCGCCTGTTCGATGAGGCCCGCGATGGACGGCTGCCACTCGCCGCTCACGCCGCGTTTGAAGTCGGCAATCCAGCAGACTTCCCGGTCGGGAAACCGTTTCTTGGCGAGCTTCACCACGTCGTACTTGAAGCTGATGATCACGGTCTGCGCAGGTTTGAGCGCCGAGCGTTGCAGCGCCGCAGACAGTTCATCGAGGCCTTCCGGCCCGCATTTGATCTCGATGAAAATTCGTTTGCCCGCCGGCACGGTGGCCAGCAAGTCATCGAGCGTCGGGATCTTTTCGCCGCGCCAGCGCGCTGCTTTCCAGCCTCCGGCTTCGAGCCCCGCAATTTCCGCGAGCGTCGTCTCGCCAATCTTCTTCGCCATCCCGGCGGTGCGCTTGAGCGAGTCATCGTGCATCACGATCAGCTTGCCATCCTTGGAAAGATGCACGTCGAGTTCGACGGCGTCGGCGTGCTGCTGCCAGGCAAGACGGGCGGAGGCCACGGTGTTCTCAGGCGCGTCGAACGAAGCGCCGCGGTGCGCGATGATGTCAACGGCGGAGGCGGGCATGGCAATCAAGCCCGCGCCCAGCACGGTCAGCGCGGCCAGTGAAAGATTATTCATGAAGAACATCGAGTTGTGAATCGTTGCGAAAGTTTCCGTGCCACGGTCCCAACCCAGAGCGGCAGGGCGCGTCTGTCCCAGCGCGCCGTCTGGGCCATCGCCAATCGCGGCGCGCTGGGACAGACGCGCCCTGCCTGTGGAGACTTTCCCGGCGATTGATACTCTTGGTTCATTTTGTGCCGAGGCAAGCTGCGGTTGTCTGCGAAGCGGGCTGGAGCAGCTTCCACACGCGCAACGCCTCGGTCGCCCCCCAGGCCTGCGCGTCGCAGCCGCGCTGCGTGTGCGGCGCGTCGCCGTCGGTGATCTCCGGCAATTGTCCGATGCATCCTTCGGCCAGCAAGCGGTCGGCGCTGCCCAGATAACTGCGCGCCGCGGCCACGGCGTCGGGCGAAAAATTCCACGCCTGTGCCAGGGCCTCGCAAAATCCCGGGAAGGTCCACGCCCAGGCCGTGCCGTTGTGATAGGCCGGCTTGCGCTGTGTGTCCTCATCGCCTTCGTAGCGGCCCCAATACGGCCGGTGGGGATCGTTCAGCAGACGTCCATCCGGCGCACGTACCGGCAACGGCGGCGACACTGGCAGCGGCGCCAGCGATCGCAGCGCGCCAGGCACGACCAGATGGCGCGCGGCGGCCTCGACATTGCGTCGCGCCCGTTCGCCTTCCACCACGCCGAGGCTGACGGCCATGAGGCTGTTGCTTCGCAATGCATCCTGTGCGGCAGCACCGCGCGCGGGTTGACCGCGTGGGGCGACGAGCACATCCGCCAGCCAACCTTTTGTTTCGAGCCAGAACAATTGATGCACCGACGCGGTCGCTTGTTCCGCGAGCGATTGCCAGGAAACTCCTTCGGCGGGCACCCCGAGCCGTTCGAGCACCCGCAGCAGGCGAATCCAAAGCACCTGGATTTCGATCGGGTAGCCTTCGCGCGGCGTGCCGGCCGGGAAATTCGTATCCATCCAGGTGAAGTGGCTCGGGCTCCAGATCAGCGCCGAGACGGGGTCCATGATGATGCCGTTGGGCGTCCCGCGGCGGTAGTGGATGGCAATCGACTTCAGCACCTCGGCCAGGGTGCGTCCGTCGCGGTTGACCTTGAGATCAAACGACGCATCTCCGGCGCGCGCCGCGAGATCCTCGCAGGCCACGCCGAACCAAAGGGGCGCGTCGCTCGTGTCGCGATTCGAGGCGTCCTCGCCGTGAATGCTGTTGGGCAGCGTGCCGCTCTGCTCGAAGCCGCCGAAGACGAGCAGCAGCCGGCGAACCTCTTCCTCGAGTCCGGCGGCGAGCAGGCCGCGAGCGCAGATGAGCGAATCGCGGCCCCAGTCGAGAAACCACGGATAGCCGGCGATGACGGTTTTGCCTTCGCCGCGCCGCGCCACGAAGGCCTGAACCGCCAGCGCGAGGCGCCGGCCGAAATCGTCATCCGGTGCGAGCGCCGCGCGTGCGACGGCCAGTTCATTGGCCCGCAGCCGATTCTCGATGAAGCCGGTCGCTTCGGCGCGCGGCGGTTCGGCGGATTCGGCGTTGACCGTGAAAGTTGCCACCGCTCCTTTGGCCAGCGGCAGCTCAAACCATCCCGGGCTGAAGGCATCGCCCTGAGCCACCTGGCCGCGCGAGCCCTCGACCGGATGCGCGAGGCCGTCGCACCACTCGGGCTGCGGATGATAGATTCCCGCATCGCTCCCGACTCGGACCTGGCGATCCGCGGCGGGCGTGAAGGCGAAGCCAGCGTGGTCGGCCAGCGGATGGGTGTTCGATTGGAAATGGAAATCGGCCCCGCCATTGTGCTGTGTTTCGGAATGGAAGCTGCGATCCTCAAGGTCGAAGCGCACCGTGAGCGACACGCTGCATTGGGGCGGCAACTCATGGCCGAAGGGAACCGCCGTTGCCGGACGATGGAAACGGAGCACGGTGGTGTTGCGCCCATCGAGCAGATCCGCCGTCAGTTGAATCTCGACCGCGCGGCTGTCGCCTGCGCTGGCCACGAAGCGCCAGGCCGCGGGCGGTCCGGGCGAGAAGTCCACCAGGTTTTCCAGATGCAGCGGCGTGATGAATCCATCGGCGTTCACCCAGACGCGCACGCGCTTGACGAAGACATGCCGGTCCACCGGCACGTCGGGATGGAGATTCGCCCCAAGCAGGCAATCGTATTTCGAACGAATCGCGCCGAGATCGACGCCGAGCCGCGCCATGCCGCCGCGTCCGTTGGTGAGCAGCACGAGCGATCCGGGAGCGCGAAAATCCGGCTCGACCTTGGGCACCGCGCCGAGAAATCGCAGCGGCGCGCGCAGGCGCGGGTCCGGCTGCGTGTAACGCTCCAGTTCGATTTCCGCGTCGCCCACCGGCTGGCCGGGCGCAAAGCAGGCGTAGTGCCGGCCGCCGGCTTCGATCGAAGCCTCATGCTGTGGTCGCAGGCCGCGCGCGCGCAAGACTGCCCGGAAAGGCGCGTCGTCGTCGATCAGCAGCCAGTGATCGTGGGGCACCAGCGTGACGCGGTGGCGCGACGGCAGGCACCACGAGATCACCTGCGGAAAACCTCCCGGGACCAGGGTGGTTTCGAGCGCGGTGATGAGATCGCTCCGGACCTGCGCCGGGTCGAGCGCAGTGAGAGCCCCGAGGAATTCCCGCGGGCTGCGCGCCACGAGCGCCGAGAGTTTTCGCCAGTCGAAGGCGCTGATGTCCTGGCCGGCAAAGTGCCGGCTCACCACGGTGATGCCCCAGGCGGATTGCGCGCGGGCGCAGCGATAGCGATCGCCGTCCAGGCCGCGCGGCCCGGCCGTGGCGCCCAGGCAGAAAGCTGCGCCGGCTTCCAAGCGGAAGACCACTTTGTCGGCGGTCTCGGCCTCGATGACGGGCGGATTCTGGCCGAGAAGATCGAGGCTGGGTTCGCCAAGCTGCCGGAAGATTTTGCGGCTGAGCGCCAGCGTGTGCGTCTGCCGCGTGTCGGGGTTCACCAGCACGAGCACGCAGTCGAGTCCTTCCTGCGATTCGCGGCCGAGCGCATAGATTTGATCCTCGGCGGCACTTAACCGGGTGAGCCGTGCGCCGTCGAAGAAGCACGGATGCTGATCGAGCAGTTCATTCAGGCGCGCGAGTTCTGGAAGAATGTTGTCGCTCCGGCCCCACGCGAGGCCACGGCTTTGATGGACCTGCAACCTCTCGGGCGCCAGCCATTCGACGCCGCAGGTGAAGCCGAAGCCGCCGCTGACGCTGGTGAGGGCGCAGAGGCGGTTGCGCAGGAGCGACCATTGCCGTCCGAGGCGCGCCAGCCGTTCATTGTCGTGCGTCTCGCTGTAGTGAACGTAAAGGCCGACGCGCGTGCTCTGGCGCAGCGCGTAATCGAGGTAGTCGGCGATTTCGTGCCGCGAGTAATTCTGGAACAACTCGGAGTAGGCCCACTGCATGCCGCCCTCGGTGAGCAGGTTTTCCGTGGCTTCCCACGAGCCACCGAGACCTTCGAGGAGGAAGATGGTGTCGGGAAATTCCGTGTGGACGCGCGCGGTGATGTAACGCCACGCGGGCACGGGAATCTTGTAGCCGGCGTCGCAACGGAAGCCATCCACGCCGCGCCGGCACCATTCGAGGAATACTTCGGCGAGATGTTCCCAGAGGGCGCGATTGGAGTGGTCGAGCTCGACCAGATCCTCCCACGTTGTGCCCCAGGCGCCGGGGCTGACGAATTCCCCATCCGCGCGACGGACGAACCAGCCCGGATGATTCTCCTGGAGCGTCGAGCCCCAGCCGGTGTGATTGGCCACCACATCGAGGAAGACCCGGCCGCCGCGGAGGTGCGTCTCGTAGGTGAGCTCGCGGAACTGATCGACGCCGGTGGTGCGCTTGTCGAATTCAACCAGCGCCGGATCGATCGCCAGAAAATCCTGACAGGCATACGGGCTGCCAAAGCGGCCGAAGCGCGCATTGGTGGTGGGCGTGGGATTGACCGGCAGCAGGTGCAGAATGCGGCAGCCCAGCGTGTCGATGATGTGCGGCAGCGCGCGCGCCAGATCACGCAGCTTGCCCGAGGCGGGGATGACCGTGAAACCGTCGCGGTCGAGCGAGGTCAGGACGTGTTCGAGTTCCTCGTTGACGGTGGAAGCCAGCGGCGCCGTGGGACCGAACATGCGGGGGAACGCGCAGTAAATTGTGTTCGCGGTGCGATACGCGTCGGGCTGCACGCTCACGCCGAAATCGGGGCCGGGGGGCCAGTGCTGCCGGCCGGCGGGATCAATCGCGTAGGCTTTGGCGCGGAAGAAGCCGACCTCGGTCAGCGCCAGCGACACACCCCAAGCGTTGTCGCCAGCGGTAGCCAGAGTCAGATCGCGCCAGGAAGGTTGCGAGAGGCGAAGCTGGCCGGTGTGGGCGTGGATGATCTCGCGGCGCAGCATGGCGCCGCGGCCGAGATTGGTGCGCAGCCGCGCCTGCCATCCAGCGGGCAGGGAGCGGCCATCAGCGAAGCGCAGCGAGAAGGAGACTTGATCACCGACGAACCGGATCAGCCGTTCTCCCACCGCCGGAGCCATGACGAGGTTTTCCATGCGAGTACGCGTCGGACGTTTGGGAGGATGCGGAGTGCGGGCAGCGGACGGCAATCTCAAATCTGAGACTCCAAATTTCAGGCAGGCGGAACCGGCGGGATGCCGGCGGCCGCGTTGATGCGGGATCTCACCTGGTTGAGCAGACCCTGATAGTATTCCGCGCTTTTGCGCGAGACCAGTTTCTCCTCCCCCATGGCGAGATCTCCCCGGCCATCGACTCGATAGACTTTGCAGGAGAGCCGGAACACCCCCAACTCATAGGCCACGACCGCAATCCGGGCGCGGATCCAGATGCTTTCAAACCAGCCGCCGTAGGCCAGCGTGTCCCACTTTGTGCCCTCGCGCTCAAACACCAATTCGCCGCCGGCGGAGGTCTTCAGCATGAAACCACTTTCGCGGAAGACATTGAAGGTGACCTCGGAGATGGCGGCACGCGTCGAGTTCGTGATGAAGACCGAGGCGAGCGAGCCATCATCCGGGGTGCCCGGCGCGACTTGGGGGGATTTGCAGGCTGAGAACAAGAATGCCGCCGTAAGCGTGAGGAAGAGGGCGGAAAAAAGCCGGCGCAGCGCGATGTGCAAATTCATGGGCGGACACTACGCGGACGATTCGCGCCGGGCAACGAGGGTTTGCGTGAACCAGCGAAGGTTTCCCGAAGGATCGCCGTCCGCACGCTTCCTGGCCTACGGCGCCGGCGCCATCTTGATCTGCCCGGTGGTGGCGTCGTAGGTGAGTTTAAGACCCTGCGGCGCGACCGGCAGCTTCGGCAGGTAGCCTTTCTCGACGAGTTCGTTGAGGTGCTTGGGCAGGCGTTCCTCGGCGGCCTCAAACATCTTGATGGCTTGCGCGACGTTGGCGAGATCCAGGTTCTTGCTGACGGTGGTCCCGGCCTTGCCGACGGCGCCCAAGTAGTCCACGGGCGCCGTGAGCGGATTGCCGCTGGAGGTTCCTGCTGCCGGTTTCTTGGGGTCCTCCTTTTTACCGCAGCCCGCGCCAACCGCAAGCGCGGCCAACACGAGGAGTGCAACCGGGAATTTCATGGGCAAGGGGAAATATTTGATCGCAAAAGCAAACACGGGCGCCAGGAGGAATCCCGGCGCCCGAGCTTGAGAGAGTTTTCCAGCTTACTTCGCCGGAGCCGGGGCCGGGGTGGCGTTGGTGCTGGGGGCGGTCGGAGGTGTCGGCTGGGTGCCGGAATCACAACCGGCGAACACGAACGCGGTGACAGCGAGGAGCAGGATGGACAGTAGTTTCATAGTGGATTGGAGTAGTTTTTTTCTCTCAGACCGAAAGCACTTCGGCCCGTCGGAAAGGAGTCATATCCGACGCTTCGGCAACATGCCAAGGAGAATCTGGACTCGAACCATTGCCCGGGCGCGTCCACGCACTGCCCCCGGCGCGCGGCCTTGAGGCCGCTTCAGCGTGCGATGGGTGTTGGGGAAACATTGGCGGACGGTCTCTCGAACGATGAAGCGACGTAAACGTCGCGCTCCAACCCGGTTGCCTTCGGAGGCAGTGTCGAGATGCGCCCCCATTGCCCGGGCGCGTCGGTAAACGGGTGGATCTGGACCGCGGTGCGGGGGGTTACCGCCGGCGCACGCCGAGCCGTTCCCGCGCGGCTTCGCTCATCATGTCCGGGCTCCAGGGCGGATCCCAGACGATGTCCACCTGAACGTCCGCCACCCCGGACACTTCGAGCAATGCCTTGCTCACGCCCCAGGCGATGCTCTCGTGCATCGGACAGCCGGGCGTGGTCAGCGTCATCACCACGGTCACGATGCCGCCCTCCGCGCGCACGTCATACACCAGGCCGAGATCGACGATGTTGCAGCCCAGTTCCGGGTCATCGACCTGACGAAGGGTTTCCCACAGGGGTTGGTTTTCGAGAGCGGGTGCGTTCATGCGGATGGCTTTGGATGGGGTTTGAGCACGAGCGGTTGCAGGCAAGGCCGGAAGAGATGGCTGAGAATCTTCGCCATGTTCGCGGCGAACAGCAGGAGGCTCGCTGCGAGGAGAACCGCGCCGGCCAGGCACATCTTTTCATTCATCATCACGATGCCGGCACCCGTCACGATCAGGGCGGCGAGATAACTGCCGAAGCTGGCCACCTGCAGGCGCGCCGAGTAGAGATCCGCCAGCGAGGGCACCTTGCACCGGCCAATCTGCCGGCTGTACACCGCGTACCAGACAAGAAAGGGCATGATTTTGAAAAGCATGCCGAGGATGGCGAGCGTCACCACGCCGAGCAGCGCGAGGAAGCCGTAGAGATTCTCCATCTGCCCGGTGAAGTCGGTCAGCGCCACTCCGGGCCACGACAGGAACAGGCCGAGGCCCGCCACCGGCGCGAGCAGCGAGAGCGCGAGGAGAAAGGCTTTGATGCCCCAATCGAGTTCGCGGCGCAGCCGGGCCTGGAGAATCGCGCGCATTTCCCATCCGTACACCACCAGACCGCCGGTCACCACGGCCGCGAAGACGGGCTTCAGCGCGCTTTGCAGCAGCACCGTGACGAAGAGTCCGGCGAGTCCGGCATTGAGCAGTCCGATGGACCAGGCCGCGCGCCTCGTGCTTTGCACGTCGCTGAGGGTGAACATCGGGACCAGCTTGTAGGAGACGCCCACGATCATCATCAGGAAGAAGCCGATGAACGCTGCGTGCGCGTGCGCGTGCATTTGCGCCATCGGCTGGAACGGGCTGAAGCTCCAGCATTTCGCCGCGGTCAGATACAGGCCGGCCAGCATGGCGAAGGAGATCCAGAACAGCGCCGAGGCGATGGCCCAGGCGATGACATTCCAGCGCGGAATCCGCTTCAGCGTGCGCGCGATGTTATAGACGAACAGCCCGATGCCCAGTCCAGCCAGGGAGCCCCAATGACCGACCTGTTTCATGTCGAAAATCCAGAACGTCCAGACCATCCCGGCCACGCCGAGCGCGTGCATGACGAACTGCCACCGGCCCAGCCGTTCGCTGAAGAGCCGGGCTTCCAGCGCCACCGGGACGAGCTGATACATCGCGCCCATCACGATGGACGCAATGAAGCCGAGCGTGAAGATGTGGGTGATGGCGAGGATCTGCGATCCGTAATGGTAATTGGCCAGCACGTCCGGCCGCGCCACGAGAAAGCCGGCGCCGGTGAAGAGCGAGAGCAGGCCGAAGATCATGAAACGCATCGGCAGCGCGATGGACGGCGCGTTCTGGCTCGCCGGTCCACTCACGGAACTGGCGGCGCGCAGCATCGGCGCGGAAGCTGGCGCTGGCATCGGTCCCGGTGGCGTGGTACTGGCAGGCGTGTTGAAGGAACGGCTGGCGGCAAAGGCGCTCATGGCGAAGGGGGTCAGAGGGGCGTCACTTGCGGCGGATGACGGTGATGAAGCTGCCGCCAGGCTGTTCCTCACTGGCGCCTGTGAAACCACGTTCCTCAAGAAATCCGTAGAGGTGCATCGGGCGGCGGTCCGTTTGCGCGCGCAGTTCGGCGCCGTCGGGCAGCGTGGCGAGGGCTTCGAGAATCCGCACGAGCGGCTGCGGGGGCTCCAGACCGCGCGCATCAACCGCAATCACATTGTCACTCATAGCGGCAGAACCGTAGCCGCTCGCGCCCGTCGGCGCTTTGATACGCATCAACGAACGCAGCGGTGCTCCGTTTACTGCGGGACCGCCCTGTCGGCTGGCTCGACCTTGTTCTCCAACTCCTTCACGCGGCGGATCAGTTCGGGCAGCCGTTCCAACGCAATGTAGATGCGTTTCGTTTCACGATCCCGACGTGCCGGAGCGCCGAGCCATTTTTCGCCATCAGGGATGTCCGTCATCACGCCGGACTGTGCGGATATGGTGACATGGTTGCCAATCTTGAGATGTCCGGCCAGGCCGACCTGTCCCGCCAGCGTCACGTGATCACCCAGCTTCGTGCTGCCGGCGATGCCCGTCTGCGAGATGATGATGCAATGCTCTCCAATGACGACGTTGTGCCCGATCTGCACCAGATTGTCGATCTTGGTGTCCCGCCCGATGACGGTGCTGCCGAGCGCGCCGCGATCGATCGTGGTGTTGGCTCCGATCTCGACGTCGTCGTGGAGAACAACATTGCCCACCTGGCTCACCTTGACCTGCTGGCCTTGATCCAACACGTAGCCGAAGCCATCGGAGCCGATGACCGCACCGGCATGAATGCGCACGCGCCGGCCGATGCTGGTCCGCGGATAAATGGTGACGCGTGGATAAACGCGCGTGTCCTCGCCGAGGCATGCGTCGTCGCCCACGTAGGCGAGTGCTTGCAATACCACACGCGGCCCGAGGTGGACGCGTTCGCCGACCACGCAACCCGGGCCAATGTGCACCGTGGAATCCACCTGCGCCGACGCCGCCACCACGGCCGTGGGATGCACGCCCGGCGCGAAGACCGGTTCCGGAAAGAACAGCGGCAGCACCCGGGCGAAGGCTGCGCGCGGATTGGCCACGCGGATGAGCGTCTTGCTTCCATGGGTCACATCCTTCGGCACCAGGATGGCGCTGGCGGCGCTTTGCTCGGCGCGGGCGAGGTAAGTCTCATTCTCGGCAAAGGTGAGGTCGCCGGCCTTGGCGAGATTCGCCGCGGCGAATCCGGTCAGAGCGACGGAGCCGTCGCCGGCAATCTCCCCGCCCAGTTGACGGGCAATTTCAGCAGCAGTGAAAGGCATGACGTGGCAAATAGGTTTGAGATCTGAGATTCCAGCGGAGCGGCGGGAAGACCTTCGCCGGTGTCCGGTTCACCGTACCGTACCGGTCTGTTTGATGACGGCGTTCTTCTCGCCGCAAACGATCATGCGCGGCTTCCACGCGTCGGCCTGCGCTTCCTCGACTTCGGTGAACGCCATGATGACGAGGCGTTCGCCCGCCTTGCCGAGATGGGCGGTGGAACCGTTGAGCACGATGGCGCCGGAGCCGCGCTCGCCGCGGATGGCATACGTCTCGAAACGGTTGCCGTTGGCCAGATTGCTGCACAGGATGCGCTCGTACTGGCGCAATCCCACAAGCTCCATCAAGTCCTCCGCAATCGTGAGGCTGCCTTCATAATCAACACTCGCGCCGGTGACCTGGGCGCGGTGAATCTTCGATTTGAGCAGGTGTATCAACATAGTCTCCAGGCAGACCGCCCGCCTGACAGCCCGGCAACTATAGGGTCGGGAAACGGACATTCAACTGCTAGTTTGGGCGCGCGTATTGATGGGGGCGCATCCGCGCACTGCCCGGAGCGCGGGTGTGTCGAAGACCATCCGCAGCAGCTTCGCCATAAGCAGCCGCTGACATACCCCCGATGCTTCCGCGCATTTTGGGCAGGCTGCGGCTGGTCGAGAACGACACAGCCGCGATCCGGTTTGGTATGGCTCCGGGGCGGTGCGCGGATGCGCCCCTCCTCCGGCGCTGCCCTGAACTTTGAGCTTGGAACTTTGAGCGTTGCCCTCGAAATTCCGCCCTCGCTGGCTGTGGCGGAAAACCAGCCGGTGACAGCGATCCTCGCGAGATTCAATTAGCACAGATCGCAGAGCAAAAACCGCATGAAGCCGTCATCCATCTTCGAGAGTTACGCCGCGCGTCTGCGCGATTTCATCCGCCGCCATTCCCCGGCGGATGGATCCGTGGCGGCTGACGAGGGCGAATTCAACGCGCTCGCGCTGGATCTCTTCGGCCTCCACTACGCGCACAATCCCGCCTACCGCGCCCTCTGCCATGCGCGCAAACAGCTGCCGCTCGATGTGAGCAACTGGCGCGAAATCCCCGCCGTGCCCACCGTTGCCTTCAAGGAGATGGAGATGACGGTTCTCTGCCCCGACGAGCGCACCGCCGAGTTTCATTCGAGCGGCACCACCGGCGACGAACCGGGGCGCCATTTCCACTGCGACGCATCGCTGGCGATTTACGAGGCGTCGTTGCTGCCGTGGTTCCAGGCGCATGTGTTGCCGGAAACACTCGATGGCCCGGCCGGGTTCACGTTCGTCGCGCTTACGCCGCCGCCGTCGCTGGCGCCACATTCGTCGCTCGCGCACATGTTCGACACCGTGCGGCGGCGATTTGCCGCGGAGCAATCCATCTTCACCGGCGAGCCTGCACCCGAGGCTGGCTGGCGGGTGAACCATGAGGAGACGCTGCGCCGCCTGCGCGAAGCCGCGGCCCACGGGCTGCCGGTCGTGTTGCTCGGCACCGCATTCAACTTCGTTCACCTGCTCGACCGGATGACCGACGAGGGTGTGAGCCTGACACTTCCCGCCGGCTCGCGCGTGATGGAAACCGGCGGCTACAAAGGCCGCTCACGCGAATTGCCGCGGCCCGAACTGCACGCGCTCATCGCCGCGCGCCTCGGCATCGCGCGAGATTTCATTGTCTGCGAATACGGCATGAGCGAACTGAGTTCGCAGGCCTACGACACCGTCGCCGGGATCGCGCGAGAGTCCCAGTTGGGTGCTCGCGAGTCGATTTCAAAACCCCGTAGCAGCCGAGGTAACGAGGCTCAAATTTCCGGGAAATCAGAGCCTCCTCACGTCGGCTGCTACGGTTCTGAATCTGGCTCCCGAAACTTCCGCTTCCCCCCGTGGGCCCGTGCTCAAATCATCTCGCCCGAAACCGGAGACGAAGTCGGCGACGGCGAGGCCGGGCTGGTCCGCGTGCTGGATCTGGCCAACGTCGCCTCGGCGGTCACGCTGCAAACGGAAGATCTCGCCGTGCGACGCGGCGATGGTTTCGAATTGCTCGGGCGTTCGACCGACGCCGAACCGCGCGGGTGTTCCCTGATGTCGCTCTGAGCTGCTTTCCCATCATGAATCTGCCCAACTATTTCATCGCCGATCTGCCGCCCGAGGCGACGATCTCGGCGCAGTTGGTCGCCGATGCGTGCCAGACGCTGAAGCGCAACCGCGAAAGGCAATTGGGCGCCTACACGACGCCCGGCATCGTGCGCGTGCTGGCCGAACTCGGCGACAACTGGCTCCAGCCGGATTACCCATTTCGCCAATTTGCCCTCGCGCGCGGTCCGGCCGAGACCGGATTTTCTGTCGCGACGCTCGCCGCCGGGCTGGACGCGTTGTTCGGCCAGTGGTCCCGCGAGAATCTCCACGCATTGCTCGTCCAGGAACTCGGTCACGTGCAGCGCCTTGATGAGCCCTGTGCCACGCCGGAGGAACAGCGCGCCGGTCGTCAGTCACTCGTCACCGGACCCGAGATGCTCGCGCACATCACGGCCGGCAATCTCCCGAGTCCGACCCTCTTCAGCATCGCGCTCGGGCTGCTGGTGCGCTCGGCGCAATTTGTGAAATGCGCGCGCGGCGCGTCGTTCCTCCCGCGGCTCTTCGCCCATTCGCTTTACGAACTCGATCCCAGGCTCGCCTCGTGCCTCGAAATCGCCGAGTGGCGCGGTGGCGACGAGTCGCTCGAAGACGCGCTCTTCGCCGAGGCTGATTGTGTCACGGCGACCGGCAGTGATGAGACGCTCGCCTCCATCCGCCGCCGGCTGCCGGCGCGCACGCGCTTTCTCGGCTATGGCCATCGCGTGAGCTTTGGATACGTCGGCAAGGAACTCCTCGTCGGCTTCAGCGCGAAGAAAGCCGCTGCCCGCGCGGCTGCGGATGTCGCCGCGTGGAACCAGCTCGGCTGCCTTTCGCCGCACATCATCTACGTCGAGAGCGGCGGCTCCGTTTCCCCTGAACTCTTCGCCGAACTGCTCGCGGCGGAACTGGCGAAGCGTGAGGAGACGGAACCGCGCGGCGAACTGCATATCGAGATCGCTGCCACCATCAGGGCGCGGCGGGACTTCTACGAAGTGCGCGCGGCCGGCGTGACCGACACCCGGCTGTGGTGCAGCGAAAATTCCACCGCGTGGACGGTGGTGTTCGAGGATGATCCGCGCTTCCAGGCATCGTGCCTGCACCGTTTCATCTACGTGAAGGCCGTGCAGAATCTCGACGAGGTGTTGCAGGGCGCCGATGCGGTACGCGGCCGCGTCTCGACCGTGGCACTCGCTGCCGATGAAACTCGGGCGAAGGAGATGGCCATCATCCTGGCGCGCTGGGGGGTGACGCGGGTGTGTCCGCTCGGCAGGATGCAGCAACCTCCGCTGCTCTGGCACCACGATGGCCGTCCCGCCCTGGCGGATTTGGTCACATGGACGGATTGGGAGATGGGGTGAAGACGCGGAATGATGGAGCGGTGGAATAGTGGGGTGATGCCGACTGAAAACTCCATGAAACCAATACTCCAACACTCCTCCTCCCGCTCCTTTGCTTTTATGAAAATGGAATTGCGAAAGACGTTTCAATTCGAGGCGGCGCACCTGCTGCCCTTGCTGCCCAAGACGCACAAGTGCCGGCGTCTGCACGGGCATAGCTTCAGCGTGGAAATCGCCGTGGTCGGCGAATGCGATCCGAAGCTGGGCTGGGTGATGGATTACGCCGACATGTCGGCGGCCTTCAAGCCCCTCTGGCAGCGCCTCGACCACTACTACCTCAACGACATCCCCGGACTGGAGAACCCCACCAGCGAGAACCTCGCGGCGTGGATCTGGAAACGGCTCAAGCCTAGGCTGCCGCTGCTCACCGAAGTGGTCGTGGCCGAGACCTGCCTGTCGCGTTGCGTGTATCGCGGAGATGCCGGCTGAGGAGACGAGGGAGAGCCACTGAGGCGGTCTTCGTTTAGAATGGCCGAGGGAGGCAGACGATCGTCGCACGCAGGTGGGGCGCGTCTGTCCCCAGCGCGCCGTCGGGTTGGCCGGGAGTGGTTCGCGGCGCGCTGGACAGACGCGCCCTGCCCAGTCCGGGTGTCGTCCCTCCCACTGCCTGGGGAGTAAGCCACATGAGTCGCGTTGTTGTGAACGAACTGGTCAGCACGAATGCAGAGGCTGCTCGTGATGTCGCCCCTGTTGCCGCAGCGGCGATTGGCGTTCCTGAAGCTGGGCAGACCTCCGTGTCAGCACCGGAAACCGCACCCCAAGCTGGAGTTCCTTTCGAGCATCGGATGGCGACCAAAAATGACCTTGCTGCCTGCTTCGGCGTCGATGTGCGGACGATTGAAAATTGGCAACGCGACCGCCCGATTCCCTACATCAAGATTGGAGGAACCGTCCGCTTCAAGATGGGTGATGTTGTTCGGCATGTTGCCAAGCACTTCACGTTTGCGACACCCCATAGTTGAAGCGAAGACAACACCAGCCTAGCCCAACGGCGACGCTGTCACGGCGCAGCAAAAGTGGACATTCTTTCTTCGAGTTCATACGCCGCTGGGAACAGGATTTTCGGGCGGTGAAGCGGGGGAATTTGTCAGGGTTTTGTCAGAATTGGTGCCTCCGGGGGAAGGCACCAATCTGCAAGTCGCCAAAAAAAGCATGGCGGGAGCGGCGGGGCTCGAACCCGTAACCTCTGCCGTGACAGGGCAGCGCTCTAACCAATTGAGCTACGCCCCCGCAAGGGGAATGGGAAGCTAGGAAATGAGGCTTGCCGAGTCAACCGAGAAAACTGGAAAGCGGAAAAAGAAGATCCGGGCAACAGACGCCAAGGAGGTGGGGGTTGGGGAACCCCGCTGAAGAAACGTACTGTCACCCGGATCGAAACCTTGCGGAAAAATAGTCTCCGCCCGGATGCTGTCAACAGCCAATTCCACACAATTCCACGCAGATGTCGCGGCGGCTTTTGCAGGAACGCAACTCAAGGTCCGGAGTCCACCGGTCCCGGCCAGATGCGCAGAGCAGGTGCCGTTTGAGGATGGGCCGGCCACATTGCCAAACAACCGGGATTGGGGCGGGCATCAGGAATCCAGCAACGGCATTGAAGTTTGGTCCGCGAGATCCAGTCCAACGGCGCAACTTTATGCGTCACTTGCTTTATCCTAGCCTCGCCGCGTTCCTGGTTGGCCTGAACATTTCGGCAGCCGATTTCCATGTTGCTCCTTCCGGCAACGACACCAATCCTGGCACGAGGAAAGAACCCTTCGCCACGCTGAAGACGGCTCGAGATGCGATTCGCAAACTGAAGCAAGCCGGTCCGCTTAAGGAAGCAATCACCGTTCACGTCCAGGACGGGACCTACCCCCTGATGCAGCCGGTGGAGTTCAAGCAGGAGGATTCGGGGACCGAGAGGGCGCCCATCACCTACCTTGCCGTGCGCGGCACGACGGTGCGCGTCACCGGCGGACGCGAGGTTTCCGGCTGGCGACCCGTGGCTGACCCGTCTGTGCTCGCTCGTCTGGCTGTCGAAGCCCGCGGGCAGGTGGTCGTCGCTGATTTGCGGGCGCAGGGTGTCACGAATTACGGCAAGCTCAGCCCGCGCGGATTCGGAGCCGGCAATCCCCCCGCCGAGGCTGAGTTGTTCTTCAGCGACGCGCCCATGACGCTGGCCCGCTGGCCCAACATCGGCTTTCGCGGCGCCAAGTCGAAGGAAGGTGACTTGACTGTGATCGTCGATACCGACCGCGTGGCGCGCTGGTCTGCGGAGACGGAGCCGTGGGTATTTGCGTATTGGCATCACGACTGGGCGGAGCTTTACGAACCGCTGGCCGGCGTGGATGCCTCGAAAAACGCGCTCATCCGTACCGCGATCGTGAAGCCGGTCTATGGCGTGACCCCCGACCGCGCGCGATGGTATGCCTTCAACCTGCTCGCTGAACTCGACGCTCCCGGCGAGTACTATCTCGATCGTGTCAACGGGCTCCTCTACTTCTGGCCACCGCGCACCGGGGGCCGCACTGTGTTGTCGGTGGCGGACGGTTTGATTCGCGCTGAAAATCTGTCGCACGTGACGTTTCGCGGTTTCACCTTCGAGGACTGTCGCGGCGCTGCCATCACGCTCAAAGGCGGCGTAGATTGCCATGTGGTCGGCTGCACGATTCGCAACGCGGGCCAGCAAGGGGTGCAGGTGACGGGTGGCGACCGCCACGAAGTCTTCGGCTGCGACGTGTCTTTCACCGGCACGGGCGGCATCTCCATGAGCGGCGGCCTGCGCGCCACGCTCACGCCCGCGCGCCACAACGCCGAGAACAACCACGTACATCACTATGCCCGGCGGGCACGCACCTATCATTCGGCGATCAGCGTGAGCGGCGTGGGCAATCGCATCGCGCACAACCTCGTTCACGACGGGCCGCACATGGCTCTGGCGGCGGGCGGCAACGATCACGTCGTCGAGTTCAACGAGATTCACAACGTGGTCGAGGAAAGCGGCGACGCGGGCGCCTATTACGTGGGCCGCGACTGGACCCAGCGCGGCAACATTCTTCGCTACAACTACTGGCACGACATTCTCGGCTCCTCCAGCTATGGCGGCATGACCATTTATCTCGACGACCAGCACTGCGGCCACACCATCCACGGCAACCTTTTCGAGCGCTGCATGCAATCGGTCTTCATCGGCGGCGGCGACGACAATGTGGTCACGAACAATGTCTTTCTCGGCTGCTGGAAATCGGCCCACCTCGACAACCGCGGCATGAACTGGCAGAAGCCCGCCACCGACGATCCGAAAGACGAGCTTCGCCGCTATCTGCGCGCGATGCCCTACACCAACGACCTCTGGCGCGCCCGTTATCCGCAGTTGGTGAACGTGCTCGACGACGATCCCGGCGTGCCCAAGCGGAATGTGTTCGCCGGCAACATCAGCGCCGGCGGCAAGTGGGACGACATCACCAAGTCCATCCGCCAGCACCAGACCGTGACGAACAACCTGGCCTTCGACGACGACAAGGACTGGGCGCGCCTCACCAAGGACGCGGCCGGCCGGCCAGCCCGCCTGGAATTCAAAGATCAGATGGCGGCGCGGGCCGTCGGCTTTGCCCCGCTGCCGCTGGCAAAGATGGGTCTGTACGCGGATGATCGCCGCGCCAGTTGGCCGGTGCAGCACGAGGTCCGGCCCGTCAAACTGCCGGAAGCAGCGAAGCCGAAGAAATCGCTCTGACGAGCCGCATTCGTTGAAACAGCGACCCTGGTCTGCGGCCGGTCGAATCATGCTCGCGGCGGTGCCCCGGCGGCCAACGCTTGAACATTGACCACGCCAGCCGCGGCGTTAGGATGCGCCAGTATGAAACCTGCCAAAATACGTCTTCCCGTTTACACACTGGTCTCCTTCATTTCCCTCGCCGGATCCATCGCGGCGCCTGCGGAGGATTGGCCGCAATGGCGCGGCCCCAACCGCACCGGCATTTCCGCCGAGAAAGGCTGGCTGAACCAATGGCCGGCCGAAGGCCCCAAGCAGGTCTGGACCGCGAGTCTTGGGGTGGGGTGGTCCTCCTTCTCGGTCGCCGACGGCCGGGTGTTTACCATGGGCAACGAGAACGAGGTGGACAAGGTGTACTGCTTCGACGCCGCCACCGGCAAACCGCTCTGGACGCACAGCTACGATTGCTCCTCCAAGGATCCCAACGGCTACCCCGGCACGCGCTGCACTCCCACGGTGGACGGCGATCTGGTTTACACGGTCAGCCGCCAGGGCAATATGTTCTGCCTCGATGCGAAAACGGGCGCCGTGAAATGGTCCAAGGATTTCAAGAAGGATTTTGGTTCAAAGCCGCCCACCTGGGGCTTTTCCGGCTCGCCGCTGATTGAAAAGGACTGGGTGCTTTTTGAAGTCGGTGGCAAGGGCGCCTCGGTGGTCGCGTTTGACAAAAAGACCGGCGAGGTGGTCTGGAAGAACGGCGACGACGAGCCCGCCTACTCCTCGTTCATCGCCTTTAATCTTGGCGACGAGCGCTGTTTTCCGCAGTTCAGCAAGGACCAGATCATCGGGCGCCGCATGAAGGACGGCCAGGAGCTCTGGCGCCAGCCGTGGAAGACCAGTTACGGCGTCAACGCCGCCACTCCCATCATTGATGGCGACACGATGTTCATTTCCACGGGCTACGGCTTTGGCTGTGCTCTTTTGAAAATGTCCAAGAACAGCGCCACCGAGGTCTGGCGCAACAAGGCCATGCGGAATCACGTCAACAGTTGCGTGCTTTTGGATGGGCACCTTTACGGATTCGACGAGAGCAAACTCAAGTGCATCGAACTCAAGACGGGCACGGAGAAATGGGCGCAGGAACAATATGGCAAGGGCTCGCTCATGCTGGCGGCGGGCACATTCATCATTTACAGCGGCAGCGGCAAACTGGCCTCGGCCGAACTCACCCCGGAGGGCTGCAAGGAGATTTCCGGTTTCCAAGTGCTGAAGGACAAGGACACCTGGGCTTCCCCGGTCCTGGCCAACGGGAAGATTTACGTGCGCTCCCGCAACCAGATGGTTTGTCTGGACGTGAGCGGAAAATAATTTCGCCTCCAGCCAGCACATTCCCGGAGCCGGGCGGCATCGTGGCCTCGCGCGACGATGCCGCCCGGCTGCCAGATCTTGCCCGGTTTTACCTCAGCGTTCGTGTCGCATGCCTTTGGCACTTTGGCGTCGGTTTTGTTGGGACGTGACTTCGCTGTTCCATTGAACCTCGGCTGGTGAAGCGGTTGAACACCGCCCATCGCGCTGCGGATGTGCAGGGCGCATCCGCGCACGGCCCCCGGCGCGCGGCCTTGAGGCCGCTTCCGCGTTCGATGGATGTTGGCGAAACATTGGCGGACGGTTTCTCGAACGATGAAGCGAAGTAAACGTCGCGCTCCAACCCGGTTGCCTTCGGGGGCAGTGTCGAGATGCGCCTGGATGGGCAGGGCGTTACGCCCATCCCTTGCTTTGGCTCTGCTAACCTGATAGTCACCTCGCTCATGCCTTCCTTCTCTCTCAAGCCTCTGGCGATTTGGGTGGCGGCTGCGATTCTCCCCCTGGCGGGCGTGCTGGGCGCGACCAACATCATTTCCGGTCCGGTGACCAACGACACCACCTGGTCCGGCACCAACCTCCTGCTGGGCACCGTGACGATTCAGAGCAATGTGCGGGTCACCATCGATCCCGGAACCCGGATGTTGATGAACACCGGAGCGACGCTGGTGGTCAACGGACAGTTGCGGGCGGACGGCAGCACGAATCAGCCGATATATTTCACCCGCGCCACCACCGCCGCGCGCTGGGCGCGAATGCTCTTCGTCCGGGCTGCTGACAGTCGTCTGCGCCACTGCGTCATCGAATACGCCAGCAGCGCGGGCGACCACCAGGACTATTATCCCACCAATTGCTCCACGGGATTTGGCCTTTCGCCGCGCCCGTACCACGAAGCCATCGTCGTCCTGGCCGGCCATCTCGATGTCGAAGGCTGCCTCTTTCAGAATCTGGTGGGGGGCGCCGGCGGCAACGAAGGTGATGCCCTGGCGATCATCACGGATGATCCGCAAGTTCCCGGGACCGCCTCCGCGAACATCCGTTCGTGCCGTTTCGACGGCATCGGCCAGGCCATCCACACGCGCTTCTCCTACGTGCTGGTGGAGAACTGCACCTTCGTCAACAAGCACGGCGATAACGACGACGTGGATTTATACGGGGAAAGCACGCCGCCGCCGTTGATCCTGAACAACACCTTCCTTTCTGGCCACGAGGACAAAATCAATCCCACGCGTTGCTCGGCGATCATCTCGGGGAACTTCATTTCGGGCAGTGACGACCACGGCGTGGTGCTGCGCGACAAGGGATATCCCGTCGTCATCAACAACATCTTTTCCAATTGCACCGCCGCCGCCATCTCCGTGCAGAACCAGTGCGACGCGCTCATCGCCAACAACACCATCGTCAACTGCGGCCGCGGCATCCGGCTTTTTGATCACACCGGCCGCCACGGCCCGCCGTATTGCCTGAATCCCGGCAACGGCAAGGCCACCGTGATCAACTGCATCATCTGGAACGCGTCCATTGCGGCGTTCACCATGGACCAAAGCTCGTTCAAGCCCTATCCGCATCTGACCGTGAGTCATGGCAACGTCCAGGGCGGATCCAACAGCGTCACGACCAATGGCACGAACTGCACGCTGGTGTGGGGGCCGGGCAACATCAACCTCGATCCCCAGTTCACCAACGGGCAGCATCTGCGGGCCAGTTCGCCATGCATCGATGCCGGCACCAACGCCCTGCTGCTTCTGTCCTCAAACTGGACCGCCAGCGTCACCAACGACTACGAACGCACGCCCCGTCCGCTCGATGGTAACGGCACCAACGGCCCGGCTTTTGACATAGGCGCGTATGAGTATCTCCTGAGCAGCGCCGACTCCAATGGCGACGGGATTCCCGATGGCTGGACCTGGCAGTATCGCCTCAACCCCGCCGACCCGAACACCGCTGGCGGCAACCCGGACGGCGACCCGCACACCACGTCCGAGGAATGGCTGGCCGACACCGATCCCACCAATGCCCTTTCCTATTTTCGCATCACCGCCCTATCGAATGTTTCACCGGTGACCGTCCATTTCTTCACTTCATCGAACCGGCAATACTCCCTCGTCAGTGCCACGAACCTGGCGGCCAACGGACCCGGAACTGTCTGGTCCCACGTTCCCGACCAGATGAACCTCTCGGGCAACGGCGGCGTCCGCGTTCTCACCGACACCAATCCTCCGGACCCGCAGAAGTTCTATCGCGTGCGCGTCAATCTGCCGTGAAGTGGAAACAGTCCGTCCGAACGCGCAGAACCGTGGGATTCCAAAACCGCCTGCGGGTGACAGCCCCGCGCGTGGATGGCAGCTTCAATTGCCTTCGGCGGTTTTGCTCAGGGGGTGCGCGAATTCTCTGTGCCGGTCATGCCCGGCAAACGTATTGGTTTCTGTTGGAATGACCCTGCGACACCGGGTAGCCTCCGCCAATGCTTGTGAACGCCAAATCCATTCTGAGCCTGCTGAGCTTTCTTGGAATCGCCAACGCGCTTCATGCTGCCGATTCGATGAACCTGTTCCCGCTCAAGATTAGTGAGAACCGCCGCCACTTCGTCACGCAGCAGGGCAAGCCGTTCCTCTATCACGCGGATACCGGCTGGCAGATTTTCTCCCGGTTGACCACGGAAGCGGCGGAGGAATACCTGACCTACCGAAAGTCGCAGGGCTTCAATACGATT
Source organism: Limisphaerales bacterium (assembly GCA_038249465.1). GTDB lineage: Bacteria > Verrucomicrobiota > Verrucomicrobiia > Limisphaerales > JBBRWD01 > JBBRWD01. Next base: position 89,309 of record JBBRWD010000007.1, read on the forward strand.
CAGGTGCAGATCGCCATGGCACCGGAGCAGACCAATCGCTTTGGCCAGCTTCCCTTCCACGGCGAGGTGGATTTTGCGCGGCCCAACGAGGCTTACCATGACCACGCCGCGAAGATCATCGCCAAGGCGGAAGCGATGCAACTCCTGGTGGTGATGTCGCAACCGTGGCTGGGCTGCTGCGAGGAGGCGTTTGGCAACCGGCCCGACAAACCCATCCAGAAGAACGGCCCGGCGAAAAACCGGCAGTATGGCCAATACCTGGGGCGGAAGTTCGCCGCAGCGAAGAACCTCTTCTGGATCCTGGGTGGCGACAACGATCCCAAAAGCGACCGGGAGTGCTTGTTCGCGTTCTTCGACGGTCTCCGGGAAACGGCCCCTGCCCATCAACTCATGACCTATCACGCCTCGCCACCACATTCGAGCACCGACCTGTTTCAATACGCGCCGTGGCTGGGCTTCAGTTTCATCTACACCTACTGGCCCGAGAAGCCGAACGACTGGGTCGCGAGCAAGCCGCAGCCGCATGTCTATGAAGCCGCGCTGCGCGAATACCAGAAGTCGGACGTCATGCCCTTCGTGCTGGGTGAGTCGCAATACGAAGGCCCTGGCGTGATAGACAATGACATGGGCACGCCGCAGATGGTCCGCCGACAGGCGTATTGGACGATGCTTTGCGGCGGCGCGGGCCACGCTTACGGCTCGGACATTTGGGGATTCCCGGCTCACTGGCGCGACATTCTAAAGTATCCGGGCGCGTTCCAGATGGGCCACTTCATCCGGTTCTTTGAATCGATCCCGTGGTGGACGCTCCGGCCGGACATCCGCCACGAAGCCGTGGTCGCAGGGTACGGCGAGTGGGGGCGCAACGATTACGTCACCACCGCGGTGAGCGAGGACAAACGGCTGATGGTTTCCTACCTTCCGGAACTCCAGTCGGTCACGGTGAACTTCGGCCGTCTCGCCGGGGAATCGTTCGCCGTGTCGTTCATCGATCCTCGAACCGGGGCGACCTTGAAGACGGAAACCGTTCACGGGCGGAAGGTCCAACGACTTGCCTCACCGCCGGCAGAAGACCTGGTGGTGATGATCCAGAGTCAACAGCCATGAAGCCAGCAGCCTCCATGAAATCCTTTCTGACGCTTGCCTTTGCCGCGTGGTTGATGCCGGCCACGGCAGTTCATTCCGCGGAACCACCGCCCTTCACCAGCCCCGCGCTGCCGCATGTCACTTCCTGGATCGGCAACAGCTATCCCGGCGCGAAACGCTGGGTCCAGCAGGACATCCGTGCGATGGCGGTCACGGCCGACGGCACGGTTTTCACCAATGTCGAGTGGGAGGAAGGCGGCGGCAACGTGGGCGAGTATCGCAACGGAGAACTCGTCCGTTACGCCAAACACACGCACGGCTGGGGCGCCGGCGGCGGCGTGAGCGTCGCGGCCAACTCGAACTACCTCTTCATCGGCATGGCGATGGGCAACGAGGGCGGCAGCTTGAAGGACGAGGCGACCTGGCCGCCGAAAGGATCGAAGTGGTTTGGCATCTCGCGCCGCCTGCGCAGCGACATCACGAAAGCCGCGTCGTTCCCTGGCGGCAAAGGCGGCAAGGGCGACACGTTGAAGGAATCGTTTCTCGTCGTGGCCGAGGTGCCGGAGAAAGGCGGCGCGCCGCTTGCGGGTTTGGTTGCGACGGAGAAGGAACTATTCGTGAGCGAGCCGAACTCCGGCGAGATCCAAGTGTTCGATTGTGAAACGATGAAATTGCTGCGGCGCTGGAAGGTGGAGCGCGCCGGGCCGCTGGCGAGGGATCGCTGGGGCAACCTCGCGATGCTCGAATCGACGCGCCACGATTTGCCCTCTCAGGTGCTCTACTTCGGCAAGGGCGAGAAACCGTGGATGCAGGCCACGCTGCCTTCGGAAGCTGTCCCCAGCGCAATTGGCTTTCACGACAACAGGCTGCTCGTTGCCGACATCGGCCCCGCGCAGCAGATTTTGGTTTACGCACCCGTGCCGGACGCGAAGGAGATGCGTTTGGAACGGCGCTTCGGCCAACCCGGCGGACTCGTCGCCAGCCGCGGCGTGTTCGGCGACCAGCGCTTCCACGACGTCCGCGCGCTCGGCGGCGACGCGCGAGGCAACCTCTACGTTGCGCACGATGGCCAGACCGGTGGTGGCGGGACGGTGCTGGAAAGCTACGCGCTCGCCAGCGGCCAACTGAACTGGCGCCTGTTCGGTCTCACCTTCGTGGACATGGCCGACGTGGACCCGACCAACGACACGGACGTGTTCACCAAGGAGGAGCATTTCAGATTCGACTACGCGCAGCCGACCGGGCGCGAATGGAGTTACGTGGGCTACACCGTGAACCGCTTCAAATATCCACAAGACCCGCGCTTGCACATCTGGTCGGCGGGCGCGTGGGTGCGGCGCATTGGCGGGCAACGCGTCTTGTTCGTGAACGACATGGACAGCAAGCATCTCCAGGTCTTCCGCTTCGCCCCGGGGAGCGATGGCGAAATCGCCATCCCGTCCGCCTTCTTCGCCAAGCATCGCGTGACCGACACGAAAGACACGAACTGGCTCAGGGCGCAGCCAGCCAAAGGCGAGTGGGTCTGGCGCGACACCAACGGCAACGGGGCGTTTGACGGTGGCGAGTTTGAGCAACCTCGGGTCAGCCTTGGCGCTCCGCTTGATGCTCCATCGTCGCAAGGCTGGTGGGTCGATGCGCGCGGCAACGTCTGGCTCGCCACCGAGACGAAGGGCATCCACTTCTTGCCGTGCCAGGGACTCGATGCACGCGGTAACCCCATCTGGAGCTACACCAACATGCAGACCTTCCCCGCACCCGCCGAGTTCAAGCAGGTCAAGCGGATGCGTTACCTGCCCGGCAGCGACACGCTCTTCCTGGCCGGCACGACGGAGGAACACAAGAACCAGCATTGGAAACCGGGCGGTCCCGTGATCGCGCGCTACGACGGCTGGTTGAAGGGCGAACGCCGGCCCGGCTGGAAGATCGTCGCGCCCTATGCCGACGGTTCGCAGGGGCACTCGTCGTGCGAGCCGATGGGTTTCGATGTCGCGGGCGGTTTCCTTTTCGTCCCCTACACCGGCGCTTCCCAGCGCGATGGCGTGAAACATGGCCGGGTGGAGATCTTCCGCGCCGCCGACGGGAGCAGCGTGGGCTATGTCGAACCCAGCGACGACGTGGGCGAGATCGGACTGCAGGACATCCGCGAGTGTCTCACGGCTCACCGCCGCGCAAACGGCGAGTTCATCGTCTTCATGGAAGATGACTACAAAGCGAAGGTCCTGACCTATCGCATCCCGGCGGGAGTGCTGCAATGAGACCGCTCGACTCGAGCGAGCACATCAACCCCGGCGCGGCGGCGAACTGACTTCGTAGTTGGTGTTGTTCGCCACTTCCGCATTGGCTTCATTGAGCAGCTTGCCGGGCATGGCACCAAGATGGCGGTTGCCTTTCACCACCACTTTCTCTGACGGCCAGCCTTGCACACGGATGCCGTTCGTGCGGGTCACGTTCTTCACGATGGTCACGCGACGGATGGGGAAGTCGCCGGATTTCTTGTGGCGCGCGGCGGCCACGTAAATGTCCGAATCGCCGGCCTGCGCCGAGGTGTCGTTGCCCTCGACGTGCAGACCGTTGATTTCGCCGACGTGGAAGAGCGAGAGGTAGCTGTTGCCGCGATTATTCACGAGGCGACTGTCCACGATGGTCGAGTTGCAATGGTCCTCGTGCATCAGTCCCTCGCCGTCATTGATGCGATAGACCTTGTCTGAGCAAAGGTTGCTGTGGACCTCGTAATCATTGTCCTCCACCACCCACCGCCAGCCGCGCATCTCCAGCGCGCGGTTGTCATTCGTGGCCGAGCCGTAGCTGCAATGCACGCCAGTCACGGTCGGGCGCACCAGCCCTTTGACGAAGCGGATGACGTTGCCCGAGCACACCACGCCGTCGCCGCTGAAACCGATGGCGCAGCGGCCGGTGTTGAAGACGTAATTGTCCCGGATGACCGAGCCCTTGCGGAAGCCCCACGGATGCGTCTCCGGTGTGCCGTCGTCGCCGCTGCCGCCCGCGCCGCCGATGCAATGATGGTTCACGTAGAGGCCGGGCCGGTTGTCGAAGTCGAACTCCACTTCGAAGGGCACGACCTTCTTCTGCCGGTCCAGCAGCGGGTAATCCTTCATCGTGAAGTTGTCGTCGCCGCTCTGCGGGAGGCGGTTGTGGGCGACGAGCGCGTTCTCGGCGGCGTGGACGCGGATGGCGCTGCGAAACTTGTGCGTGTAGCGCAGCCAGGCCGGCTGGTTCTGCTGCGCATTGGGCACCTCCGCCATCGCGGCCGCCGCGTTGCGCAGCGCGCAGCCGAACACGAGCCGGTTCGCGCCGCAGCGATGGTCCTCCGCCTCGCCCAGCGCAATGTGGCCGCGATTGATGCTGAGATGCACCACGCCGCAATTCGCCGCCATGGCGGGTTCCGCGAGCACAATGCCTTTGAACGCCGCTTCAACGGGCGTGCCGCTGCCGGTGAATCGGGGCATGTATTTTGGGAACTCCAATTTCGACGGCGGAGAGAACTTCTCGTCGCGCGCGACCAGGCCCGCCTCCGGCTCCGCCCCGCGCAGAATCACGCCGCTGCGGAGTTTGATGTCGCCGCGAAAGCGATAGCCGCCTGCCGGAAAGAACACCACGCCTCCGCCTTGCGCGACGACCGCCGCCTGCGCCTGCTCGAGCCGCTCGTCCCAGAACTCACCCGCACCCGCCATGCCGGTGATGTCCACGACGAAATCCCACCGCAGCTTGTCCGTCCAGCCAAGGCCGAGGGCGCGCGTCGGGTTGGAGGCGGGCGCCGCCGCACTCCACGCGAACGGCGGCAGCCACAGCCCCGCCGCGCCCAATGCAACGGTGGACCGGATGAATTGCCGGCGGCCAAGACGGTGTTTGCGAAACGCGTGCATGGCGGAGCCTGGCACAGGAGCGGAATCGATTCAGCCAAAAAATGGCCCGAATGGCGTGGTTCGCCGTCGTCCAACCGGCCAGGCCTAGTTTGACCTCGTGGAGAAGCAGTGGCGCACGGAGGCTCGCGGCAAGACTTCGGCGAGTGGCGAATTCACCACCGGCGGTTTCCTGGGACGTTACGAAATCAGTGCATCGGCCAAGGGACGCTGCCTGGCAGTGAAGTTCTTTCCAGGCAAGGAAGGAGAGCCGGTCGTAATCACCTTGAAATGGCTGAATGCCAGACCGGAAACACCGCGTCTGACTCTCCATCTATGCATCAGGACCGACTCATTTGGAACATGACATTGGGTGCCGCGATCCTGGGCTTGGCGATGAGCCACTCCCTCGCCGCCGAGCGCTGCGTTTTCCCGAACGATCCCTCCGTGCTCGATGTGAAACGTGACTTTGGCGCGAAGGGCGATGGCGTGGCCGATGACACCGCCGCCCTCCAGGCCGGTCTCGCGGCCAGTTCCAGCCGCGGACGCGACGGCGGCACGAAGATTCTCTTCCTGCCCAACGGCACTTACCGCGTTACGAGCAATCTCGTGGTCAAAGCGGCGGTGGGACCGTGGGTGTATGGCGAGTCGCGCGACGGCGTCATCATTCGTCTCTCCGACGGCGTGCCCACGAACGTTACCGCCATCCTGCGCGCCCATCCGAACGAGTCCAAGGAGACCTCGGCGGATTTCTTCATGCGCAATTTCCGCAACCTCACCTTCGACGTGGGCAACAATCCGCACGCCGACGGCATTCGCTGGTATGGCAACAACAGCGGCATCCTCAAGAACGTCCGCGTCATCGGCACCGGGCGCGTCGGCATCAACTCCGGCTGGCTGGGGCAGAACGGGCCGAGCCTCATCCAGGACGCGCTGGTGGAAGGCTCCTTCGAGACCGGCGTGCGTTGCGCGTGGAGTTGGGGGCAGACGCTGTCGCGCGTGACCGTCCGCAAGGCGCGCGCGGTGGGCGTGTATGTGAATTCCACCGCGGTCGGCATCGAAGACCTCGTAGTGGAAGACACCCCGGTCGCGTTGCACAACGAGTATCCCAACGACTGGAAATGGTGGGGCGGCGTGGTGGCACTAACAGGCGGGCGCTTCACCGGCAGCGACACGAGCCAGCCGGCCATCACCAACACCAGCGTGCTGTACGCGCACAACGTCACCAGCCGGGGTTTCAAGCAGGTGCTCCAGAGCACGACGCCGGGCGGCAATGTCGCCGAGGCCAAGCTCGACGAATACCTGTCGCATCCGGCGAAGAAGCTCTTCACGAATGCGCCCGACACGGCGCTGCAACTCCCGATTCGCTCCGAGCCGCTGGTCCCGTGGGAAACCAATCTCAGCAACTGGGTTTGCGCGAACGATCATGGCGCCAAGTTCGGCGACAACCGCGACGACACCGCTGCAATTCAAGCGGCCATCGACGCCGCGGCTGCCGCTGGCAAGACGGTGGTGTATCTCCGTGGCATCGGCGGTGGCGACCCGAACTGGTACGACCTGAAAGGCGAGGTGCGCGTGCATGGCAGCGTCCGGCTCATCATCGGCCTCGGTTTTGGGCGCATTCTCGGCGGGGACAACGACCGTTTCATCGTGGACAACGCCTCGGCGCCGGTGGTGAAGTTTTTGCATCTGCAAGCCTTCGGCGGGCGTCCGCCCGTCGTCGAGAATCGTTCGTCCACCAACACACTTGTCGTGGAGAGCTGCGACTTGAAGATCCTTGGCACTGGCGGCGGCGACATCTTCGCGACCGACTGCCCGAGCAGCATCGAACTGCGCTCGCCCGGCCAGCGGCTCTGGGCGCGCCAGCTCAATCCCGAAGGCGACAACGACACCGGCCTGGTGCAAAATCACGGCGGCGTGCTCTGGGCGCTGGGCGTGAAGCACGAGGGCCGCGGCGTCCGCTTCCTCACCGACCAAGGCGGCCAGACCGAAATTCTCGGCCTGTTCAACTATGCCCCGAACGTCCCCAAGGACGATTTGCGACCGGCCTTCGATGTGACCGATGGCCTGTTTAGCGCCGCTGGCGTGCGGGAGATTTCCTTCGGCAATACCTTCCCCGTGAAGGCGCGCGAAGTCCGCGCCGACGAGGTCCGCACCGAGAAAGGCGGCGGCTGGATCGGCTGGGCGCTGTATCGCAGCGGAGCCGCCACGACCACGCCGAAACCCGAGGTCCAACGGTAGGGCATGGGTACGACATTCTTAGCCGCCACATGAGAAACCGCTTGCCATCTCCTGTCGTTCTGTTCGCCACCATTTCCCTGGCGCTCTTGTCCACGCTGCCGGTGTGTGATGCCGCCGCGCCGCCGGTGAACATCCTCTTTGACACGGACATGGGTGGAGACTGCGATGATGTGGGCGCCTTGTTCATCCTGCACGGAGCGGTCGAGCGCGGCGAAGCAAAGCTGCTCGCGACCATGGGGTGCGTCTCGGCCGACGCCATCGCCCCGGCGCTGGATGCCATCAACACCTGGTTCGGGCGTCCCGAGATTCCCGTGGGGACACTGAAAGATCCCGGCCTCCTCGCCGGGCCGCATTACACGACGGAACTCGCCAGGCGTTTTCCGCACAAGTTAGCCCGCGGAGCTGACTATCCCGACGCGGTTGCACTGTATCGCCAGGTGCTGGCGAATCAGCCCGACGGCAGCGTGGTCGTCGTGGCGGTCGGTCCGCTGCGCAACCTGGCCAATCTGCTCAAGTCCCGTCCGGATGAAGCGAGTCCATTGGATGGTGCGGCGCTCGTGGCGAAGAAAGTGAAACGGCTCGATATCATGGGCGGGAATTATCCTCCGTTTGCGAATCCGAAAGAAGGGGAGTGGAACTTCAAGCAAGACCCCGCCGCCGCCGCGCTGGTCTGCTCCAACTGGCCGACTCCCGTGCTTTTCAATGGGGAAGGCGGCTCGACTTGTTCCGGTCGCCGCGTCACCTACGAGATGCCGGAACATAACCCGCTGACCATGGCTTACGCCGCGTATGCCGGAGTGGGTTTCGCTGGGGATCGGCTGAGTTGGGACCCCATTTCCTGCCTGGTGACGGTGCGCGGCGCGGCGCCGTGGTATAAAGTTGTGAGCGGCGGAGTCAACGTCACGGATGCCACCACGGGGATCAACACCTGGAAGTCCAACGCCAATCGCGGTCACTCCTACCTGGTCGCGCAGTCACGCAAGTCCGAGATCGAAAAGGCGCTGGAGGACATGATGGTGGCCGGCAAGGGACGGCCGACAAACCTGATTTTCAACACCGCCTATTATGCCCAGGCGGGCATGTGCCAGATTACCAGCCGGGGCGATACGGAGGCCACTGGGGCCATCAAGGCTTTTGACCATGATGACAAGACCGCGTGGCAGGACAAGGCCCCGTCGAGTTGGATTCAATGCCATTACGCCGATGGCCGGAGATATCAGGTCACTTCGTATGCGGTCGTTTGCCGAGACAAGCAGCGATTGCCGCGCACAATTGAGTTGTCCGGATCCAATGATGGCGGGGTTACTTGGACCCAACTGGATAGGCAGGAAACTCCCGGATTCACCGAGCAATCCCCTCGCCGCGAGTTCGCTGTCGCCAAGCCGGCCAAGTGGAACCTTTACCGGCTCAGTGTGACGGCAGCCAACGACCAGCAAGGCATCCATGTGTCCACGATCGAACTCAATGAAGCGATCCATTGCCGGCCCAACGTCGCCGTGGCGGCGGTAACCCTCGATCAGCAGAACATCTTTCTCCCCGTCCACAGCCGGGCGACACTCAACGCGACGATCACGCCGATGGAAACCTTCGAGCGTGAGATTGCCTGGAGCAGCAGTGATCCGTCCGTGGCCGAGGTGGATCGCATCGGTGAGCAAATCGCCGTGGTGGTCGGCAAGAAGCCCGGCACCTGCACGGTCACGGCGACCATCGCCAACGTGAAACAGACCTGCGCGGTGACGGTGACTCCTTCGACGCTGCCGAACGGCTGGAGTTACCATGAACTCAACGCGCCGCCCATTCCTGGCGCCGTTTCAGTGTCCGAAGGGAAATTCACCCTGACCGGCTGCGGCCATGCGATGAGTTCGTGGTGGGAGCGGGTCAGGGACCAGGGAGTCTTCGTGAGCAAGCCCCTGACCGGCGAGGTTGCGATCTCCGCCCGCCTGTCGAGTCTGGCGCCGAACGTCGGAGGCCCCAACGCGTATCAATGGGACAACCGCCCGCCCTCCGTTTCCGGACTGATGATCCGGGAATCGCTCGACCAAGCGTGTGGCCGCTATTTGTTGGTCCAAGTCGAGGCTTCAGGAAATCTCGTCTGCCGGTGGCGGGACAAGACGGGCAATCAGGACGACAACCAAAGAAAGGAGCTTGGCAAGATAGCTCTGCCAATCCACCTCAAACTCGTCCAGACCGGCAAGGACATTCAGGTCTTCGCTTCGCCAGATGGTCAGAGCTGGGGTGAGCCACGCATGTCCCACACCGCCGCCTTCGACGCCACCAGCCGCGTCGGCCTCTTCGTCTGCTCCGGCAATACCTTTTCGTCAACCACTGCCATCTTTGATTCCGTCGCGGTGAACAAGTTCTAACCAACCGATGAAAACCCAATCCTTGTTTCGATGCTCACTTCTCGCACTGGTCCTGGCTCTCCTCGTTGTGGGCACCTTGCCTTCAAGGGCGCTCGACGCGTTTCAACAAAACGCCCGGCTCGGTCGCGGCGTGAACCTCCTTGGCTGGGATGCGCTTTGGCAGAACCGCGCCCGCGGCCAGGTCAAGGAGGCGCACTTCAAGATGATCCGGGAGGCGGGCTTCCAGCATGTCCGCATCAACCTGCATCCGTTGCGCGATGGCAAGCCGGACGCCAACGGCAAGCTGCGCGAGGAGTTCTTTCAGACGATGGACTGGGCGGTGGACCAGGCCCTGACCAACCAGTTGCTGGTGATCCTCGACTTCCATGATGATCTGGCGATTTCCCCCGATCCAACGGGCAAGCGGAAAGAGTTTCTCGCTGCCTGGACTGCTATCGCCGAACACAGCAAAGCCAGACCGGACACCGTCCTGTTTGAAATTCTCAACGAGCCGGCGCCCAAGTTCACGCATGAGTCCTGGCAGGAATACTGGCAGGCCGCGCTGGCGATCATCCGCAAATCCAATCCGAACCGCACCGTCATCATCGGTCCCGCCCAGTGGAACAGCATCGGTGAACTGGATAAACTCAAGTTGCCGCCCGACGACCGCCACCTCATCGCCACCGTGCATTACTACAATCCGTTTCCGTTCACCCACCAGGGCACACCCTGGACGGGACAGAAGGACAAGACGGGCGTAACGTGGGCGGGGACTGAGTCCGAACTGAAGGCCGTGGAAAAGGACTTTGCCAAAGTGGTCGAGTGGTCGAAGCAGAACAACCGGCCCATCTACATTGGAGAATTCGGGACCTACGAAAAGGCCGACATGCCCTCGCGCATCGCCTGGACATCTCATGTGGCCCGGCAGTTTGAAAAGCAGGGGTGGAGTTGGGGTGTCTGGCAGTTTGCGGATAACTTCGCGGTGTTCGACATGAAGAACCAGAAGTGGGTGGAACCCATCCGCGACGCGTTGATCCCGAGAGAATAGACCTGATATGAACCGACGCACTTTCCTTGCCCGTTCGGCTTGCGCGGTGGTGGCCGCGCCGCTGGTCGCCCCCGTCCGCCTCCTTGCCGCCACTCCGTCTGCGCCAGCGTCGGCGACGAAACCCGAGCGCACTTTCCTGTCGCGCCTCCGGCCTGCGGTCGTAGGCGGCGGATTCGAGTTGCCCGACTACTGGGTCTGGTGCGGCACGCCGATTCGCGGTGAGGATGGGCGATACCACCTCTTTGCCTCGCGCGTGCCGAAGGAGGTCGTCTTCCATCCACATTGGTTGTTTCGCTCGGAGATTGTTCGCGCCGAATCCGACACGCCCGTTGGACCCTATCGCTTCGCCGAGGTCGCGCTCCCTCCGCGCGGCGGTGAGTTCTTCGATGCGCGCAGCACGCATAATCCCCACATCCGCAAGGTGGGCGACACCTTCCTGTTGCTCTACATGGGCACCAACTACGACGGCCCCACGCCGACACCGCAGGCTCCCGAGGTCTGGCGCTCGCCGCGTTACCTCGTCACCTGGGCGCGTAAACGCATCGGCCTGGCCACGAGCAAGAGCGTGCGCGGTCCGTGGAAACGCCTCGACGCACCCCTCATCGAACCGCGCCCCGGCGAGTGGGATTCCATAGCCACCACCAATCCCTCGCTGTGCCCGCTGCCCGACGGCTCGTTCTTGCTCGCCTACAAATCGCGCAAGGAAAACCTCGGCAACCTCCAGGTCGGCGTCGCGCACGCGCCGCACTACACCGGCCCCTGGAAACGCCAGCCTACGCCCTGGCTCTTTCGCGGCCAACCCGCGCACGTGGAGGATCCGTTCCTGTGGTATGAAGAGGGTCGCGTGCAGGCGCTGATGAAGGATATGACGGGCGAGATTTGCGGCGAGAAATTCGGCGGCATTCACGTCACGAGTGCGGACGGTCTCCAGTGGGATTTCGACCGCGCCACACTCGCCTACACCCGCCAGGTCCGCTGGAGCGATGGCCGCACCACGCGGCAGGGGTTCCTCGAACGCCCGCAACTGCTCATCGAGAATGGCGTCCCAACCCACCTCTTCTGCGCCACCGCGGAAGGTCCCGGCCTTGACCTCAAGGACGCCACGCGCACGTGGAACACCGTGTTCCCACTCAGCAGGAAATAGAATGGAATCGCATGAAGAGGTTCTTCCTTATCGGCACAACAGCTTGGATGCTGGCTGCAGCGTCCTCGGGCACTTCGGCGGAAAGCGGCTACAACTATGCGGAAGCGCTCCAGAAAACCCTGTATTTCTACGAAGCCCAGCAGTCCGGCACGCTCTCGCCCAACAACCGCGTCGCGTGGCGCGGCCCGGCCTGCCTGACGGATGGACAGGACATCGGGCGTGATTTGAGCGGTGGATGGTTCGACGCGGGCGACCATTGGACCGCGAACCTCACGATGAGTTTCGCCGCGATGACGCTGGCTTGGTCGGCCATTGAACAGCCCGAGGGCTGGCTCAAGACTGGGCAGATGGATGAACTGCTCGAAAGCCTCGTCCACGTGAACCGCTACTTCCTCAAGTGCGTGCTCAATCCGGACTGCAGGGATCCGGCGACCGAACTGGAAGTCGCCATTGGCTGCGGCGGACGCGAAGGCGTGGACAACCCCAACGTACATGAGATGTGGGCGCCGGCAGAGGTCGCGCACTTGATGACCCGGCGCCCCACTTTCCGGCTGACCAAGCAGGCGCCGGGTGGCGACCTCCCCGGCGCGATGGCCGCGGCCATGGCGGCGTCATCCATGGTCATCCGCGAGCACGCGTCCGTTCTCAAGGGGAAGAAGGGCTACGCTGACTTCAACGGGGCGGCGTTTGCGGACTTGCTGCTGGACCGCGCGGAGAAGCTGGTGCTCTTTGCTCGCGCCAACTCGGGGCCGGTCGTCACCGACAAACTGCCGAAGGCGGAGCAGGACGCGATTCGCAAACAGCGACGGGAGGCCTTGCGGGCCGACGGTCAGGTGGTGGAGATCGGCTATCGCGCTGATCCTTTCGACAAGGTGTTCACGGCGGCCACGTTCCTGCAGCGGGCGCATCGGGCGAAGAATCCACAGTTCGGGACGAAGTGGTTCGATTTTGCCAACGAGATCTACGAAAATGGATACAAGGCGGAGAACCATCACGACTGGTGGAAGGATTACGGCGCGGGTGGTTTCGGCAAGATTGGCGCGTATAACATGATGCGGCTGGCGCCAGGCGAGGAGAAGTTTCACGCGGAGCTGCAGCTCTACTGCTGCCGTTTCTGCGAATACAAACCCACTCCCGGCGGGCTGCGGTTGCGCGAGTGGTCCGCCCACGAATACGGCAGCCTGCGCCATGCGAACAACGCCGCCGTCAACGGCCTCTACTACAGCCAGCACGTCGAGCAGGCACCGCCGATCCAAGGCAACACCTGGTGGAAGGGCGGGAAATCGAATGCCCAGTTGAAGGAGTTGTTTGCGCGCGAGGCCCGGCGTCCGGTGGATTATGCGCTGGGCGCGAATCCTTACGGGCGCAGTTTCCTCGTCGGCTTCGGCCATCACCCCTTTAATGACGTTCATCATCGGGGAGCCTACGGCGCGTGGGCCGGCTTCGAGCACTTCATCCCCGGCAAAGCGGACGATCGCAACACAGCACGCCACATCCTCTACGGCGCTCTCGTGGCCGGGCCGGATCACAACGACGTGTTCCTGTGCGGCAAGGACCATTTGCGCTGGCTGCCGGTGCCCGGCACAAAGGATCACGATTTCTTTTACCAATTCCCCAACCGCACCGAACCCGTGCGCAAGCAGGATTACCAGTGGAATGCCGCCGACCAACCGTTCCAGGACGTGATGGACTCGCAGTTCAATGAAGTGGCGCTGGACTACAACGCCGGCTTCACCGCGAGCCTGGCCTGGCTATGTGCCCACGGATCGAGTCGCGGCCAACCGCTGCTGGACAGGGATTTCCCGCCCAAGGTGGAACGTAAGGAGTCGCTGGACGTGCTGACCACGGACCGTGAGTTCTTCGTGACCGCCAGGAAACACGCCAACACTCCCGGGGCCACCGAACTCGAAGTCACCCTCTGGAACCGCAGCCGCTGGCCCGCGCGTGTCAGTACGAACCTGACCTTTCGCTACTTCTTCACCCTCGACGGCGATACGAAGCCCGAGCAGGTGCAAATCATCGTGACGGGCAACACCACGGCAAAAACCAGTCCGGCCAAGCTCTACACCGGAAAGACCGCGTTCATCGAAGTCGGGTTTCCCGGTGACGCCCTCTATCCCGGCAGCCTCACACTCGCCAGCCGCAGCGTGAAGCTGCGCCTCACTGCGCCGGTCTGGGATGAGGCGAACGATGTGTCTGCTGATACTCTGTCTTCCGAAACCACGCTCCAGCCGCGATGGGCTGTTTACGACGATGGGAAGTTTGTTGGCGGAGTTGAGCCGCAATCGAACTGACTTCATCCCTGTTGAAGCATCGCCAAAGAAGAGCATTGACGCGTGCTCTTTTAATGGATTATGCATGATCTATGATTTGTCGCGAGCATCAGCTTATGAAGGCTGCGTCGCCTGATCCTCGACACCCGAGCCAGTGGCTTCAGGCAGGAATTCAGACATGAGTTCTGTGATTCCAAATCCGTCCAGGTCGCCTGCTCCGCCCGTGCAATCCTTGCGCGAGTTCATCCGCGACACACTGCTCGACCGCATCGCGCGAGGTGAGTTGCCTCCCGGCCAGCGCGTGGTCGAGGCCACGCTGGTGAGGGAGTTCGCCATCAGCGCCACGCCCGTGCGCGAGGCCATCCGCGAGTTGGTGGCGATGTGCGTGCTCGAAGCCCAGAACAACAAGGGCGCCTCAGTGCGGCAGGTGCGGCTCGGCGAAACCATCGAGTCGTTTGAAGTTCGGGCCGCCCTGGAATCGCTCGCCGCCCGTGCGGCCGCGCCCCGCCTCAAAGGCCGATGCCAGGAACTGCGCCGGGTGGCCAAGGCAATTGTCGAGTCAGCGCAGCGCAGGGACTTCACTGCGTTTCAGGAACACAACCAGCAGTTCCATCGCACCGTCGTCGAAGCCGCCGGGAACAGCATCCTGCTCAAAACGTGGGACTCGCTGTTCTTCCAGGTGCGCACGCGGTTCACGATGGATTACCTCGCCAGCGCGGACCCAGTGGCCATCGCGCGCGAGCATCTGCCGATTGTGGAGGCGCTGGACAGTGGTCACGCGGAACTCGCCGCCGCTCTGCTCGCGTCCCACTCGAATCATCTCGTGGAGTTCTTGCGGAGCGAGCCATCCTTGGATAAATGACTATTGATAGCAAATAACTACCAGCCAAATGCCAACCATGATTCGCTTTCCTTTAGCCGCAGCTTTGGTGTCTTTTCTTGTTGTTCCTGCCTCCAGAGCGGCAGACATGAACACGACGCCAGCGATACCTCTCGTCACAGGGGGTGAAAACACTTGGCGGCGACTAACAGTTTCCAACTCCTGGTTCGCGAACTCGTACGCCGATGCCCGGTTTATGCCGCAAGGCATCGAGGGCATTTACGTGACGCCGGACGGCACCACCTACACCAACATCCGTTGGGAGGAAGGCGGCGGCAATGTGGCTGCGATAGCGACGGATGGCGAGGTCCAACCCCGTCCGCAGGTGCCGGGTTATCACGGCTGGGGGCATGGTGGCGGCCGGGCCGTGACCGCCAATTCCCAGTACGTTTTCTTTTCCCAGAATTACAACAACGAGGGTGGCGCGCTGAAGCACACGAATAACTGGCCGCCCGCCGGCAAGGACTGGTACGGCATCAGCCGCCGCGCCCGGTCCAATATCGGCGGTGGCCCCGCGTTCGTCAGCGGCAAGGGGGGCAAGGACAGTCCGGCCGGTTGCTTTCTCCCGGTGCATGAAGTGACCAACTCCACCAAGGCGGACGCCGTCCATATCCGCAGCTTGTGCGCCAGCGAGGAGGAACTGTTCGTGTCCTGTCCGTACGATAATCAGATTCATGTCTATGACGCGGAACAGATGACGCTCAAGCGGTCCTTGGAGGTCAAGGATGCGTGGCAGATCGCGCGGGATGGTGAAGGGGCCATCTGGGTCGCTATCGGAGAGGATGCGACCGTGCTGAAGCGATATGATGCGCAGGGGAACTTGTTGCCCCAGTCCATCACGCTGCCGGAAGGCAGCCGCTTGGGCAGTTTCTGCATTGATGGAGCGAGCCGTCTATTGATCGGCGATGTCGGACCAAACGAACAGGTGCTCATTTACCAGGACATCTCCACCCGGCCCCGGCTGGGCGGGACGTTCGGCGCCAAGCACGGCATCTATTCCGGCACGCCCGGCGCCTTGGGGCCGTTAAAATTCAACCAGGTGCGCGGTATCGGCGTGGATGCCACGGGCGCGATCTATATCGCCAACACCCAGCATCGGGCAATCGGCCCCGGCGTATGGCTGGAGAAGTATTCCCCGGCCGGGGCTTTGCAATGGCGGCGCCACTGTGTCGTCTTCACGGATAGCGGGGCGGTGGATCCAGCCTCCGACGAAAACGCGATCTACGGCATGACCGAGCGTCACGAGGTGGACTTTGCGAAGCCGCCGGGCCAGGAAGCGACCTTGGTGGCATACACTGCGAACTACTACAAATACCCGCACGACCCCCGCTTTGTGCAATACGACAACTCGGGAGTTTACGTCCGGACGCTTGGCAAGCAGAAGTTCATCGTCACCACTGGCATGGGCTCGGGCCAGTCGCCGTTTTGCATCTACCGGCTGAATCCAGCAACGGATGGCGAGGTGCTGATCCCCTGCGTAGTCTGGTCCAGCTCCACGAAATATCCCCATGCCCCCAAAGACCCGTGGCTGTGGCGGGATTTGAACGGCGACGGCCAGTTCGACGCGGACGAGTACACGCCGACGAAAGTCCACGATGCATACGGCGGTAACAGCGCCTACATGGACACGCGCGGCGATATCTGGATGACCTGCTGGGGGCCGTTGCGCAAGATTTCCTATCAGGGGTTGGATCGCCACGGCGTGCCGATTTATGACGGCACTTTTACCACCATCCCCGCACCTCAGCCGATCAACGCTATTCGCCGCGTCCGCTACGACCCCGCCACAGATGTGATGTATCTCGCGGGCACCAGCGGCGATAAGACGCACCATTGGAAATCCATGGGCAACCACCTTGCCCGTTACGACCGATGGAGCACGGGCAATCGAACGGCGGCCTGGCACGTGGTCTGCACCTTCCAACCGGGAACGCCCTGCGAGCCGATCTCTTTCGATGTCGCCGGAGACTATGCCTTTGTCGCCGTCGCGGAGCGCGGCAAGGTGGGCGACCAACCGATCGGCCGGGGACATATTGATGTGTACGATGGCAAGACGGGTGCAACAGTGGGCTACATCGAGCCACCGCAGAACTGGGGCACCGGCTGGATGGACGCCGTGGAATGCCTCAGCGTCTATCAACGCAAGAATGGTGAATACCTCATTATTCAGGAGGAAGACGGCCGTAGCAAAAACCTCCTATATCGGTGGAATCCCGCGACAATGCCGGGCTTGCGGTAGCGCCTTGAACTTGAACGGTGAAGCAACCGGTTTGCCGGTCCATCTCGTGAAACACCCAATGGCTATTATGCCTGCACGATCAAGTCTCGTCTTACTCGTCGCCTTCACCCTCACACTGCTGGCCGGGACCGCTGCAGGTCAGGCTGCCGCTGGTCCTTCGAACGATTTACAGATGCCAGGATACAGGCCCGAGGGCATGTCGATGTGGGACGCCTGGCATATCGAGCACGAAGGTAAAGCGTACATGTTTCATCTGCAGCGTCTTGCCAGCAAGTCCAAGCGATTGCCCGCGGAAGAAGACACTTTGGGACAGGCAGTTTCCGAAGACTTGATCAACTGGGTGGAATTGCCACTCGGATTGCCTCCGGGGCCTTCCGGGGCGCTGGATGATATGCAGCCTTACACGGGATCGGTCGTGGCACACAAAGGACTGTTCTACCTCTACTACACCATGCGTGCGAAAGCGGATGATGGCGCGAGGCAACGCACAGGGCTGGCCACGAGCCAGGACCTCCAGAACTGGCAGCGTCACACAGGCAATCCGATCATCGAACCCGATTCGCGCTGGTATGTTTCAACACCCTCGGCCGTCGTTGACTGTCGGGACCTGGTTGTCATCGCTGATCCCGGAAAAGGAGGTTGGCTTGGCTTTTATGCCGCACGGGCGCCTGCCACCGAACTGGGCAACGGCGGAGTGATCGCGGCGGTCCGATCACGGGACTTGATTCACTGGGAGCATTTGCCGCCGGCCTTTGCGCCGGGCAAATACGCGTGCATTGAGGTGCCGGATGTCTTCGAAATCAATGGGAAGTGGTATCTGACCGCGCTGACGGGCCATGAGTACGGAAATCGCGGTTATTTTTCCGATCCCAATGTGACGCGCGGAACCATCTACGCGGTGGCGGATCGGCCGGAGGGCCCCTATCGCGAGTTTCGGGACGACAATGTCGTGATCGGCGGAGACCAGCACACCAGCTATTCCTGCCGGACTTTTGTTTTCAAAGGCGAACGACATCTTTTTGCCATCCAGGGCAATCCTGGCGGCCCGGCAACACTTTCTCCCCCGCTGCGGCTGCGCACCGATCGCAAGGGGCATCTGCGCGCGGCGTGGTCGCCCCGCTCTCAGGGTTTGCGCCTCCGGACCATCGCCGACTCCAAAGTGCTGCCGCCGGATCCATCGTTCGTTCCCAGCCATTACCGATGGACCATGCCGGCCGGCAGTTGGAAACGGAACGGTGGCACCTATGCGGGAGACTCGAGCAGCGGCTGGCAGATTGCCAGTTTGAACATACCCTCTCGCCGTGTGGAAATCGGACTGACCCTGCGCCTCAAGCAGGGCGTCGCGGCCGGAATCGTCTGGGGAAACATGTCCGGGGGGTGGGGCAAGGACACGGTGTTCCTGCTGGACGCGGAGGCGCAAACCGTGCGGGCAGCGACCACGCCCATGTTCGGCGAGTCAATGACGCGTCGCTTCCCCGTGAAGCACGATCAGGATTATGTGCTGCGGATCGTGATCCGACCGCCTCGTTTTGAAATGTATATAGATGATATCCTGGTCCTACAGTCTGCCCTGGCCATTTCGGATTCGAACATCGAACAGGCCAAAGTGGGCCTGTTTGTCGATCGGGGACGAGCCGAGATTCGGGATCTTGTCGTCTATGAATTGGGCTTCAAGAAGTAGCAGCAGGCACACCCGCCTAAGTGACCGCCTAACATGTTTAGACACCGACCCCTGAGACAAAATGCAACTATGACCATGATGCACCTCCGCACCACCCTGATCCTCCTCGTCTGCGCTATGCTTGCCCGGCCGCTCCACGCCGGCTTCGGCGTCGATTGGAGATCTGACCCCGAGAATGTGAAGATCGTCGGCGCCGACGGCACCGAGCAGGAGTTCCACATCGTCCGTCTGTCGGTGCGCGGCGGACTCTTCTTCCCGGGCGAAAAGGTGCGCCTCGGCCTGGCCAGGCCAGCCGAGCCCAAGGCAGGCGTTGATGGTGGAGCTATCGAGGCCGTCGCCTTCAACACCGCCCAGTTCGATCCGACCGAGACCGGCTTCGTGGAAAGCAGGAAAGCCCGGCGTATCATCCGCACCACCGGCGTAGCGGTCACCGAGACCGCCCTCGCCACCCTCGCCGGTAACGACGACGAACTAGCTGGCGAGATCAGCGTGCCCGAGGCCTATGGGATGTATGCGCTGGTGCTGAAGCGCGCGGACGGCCGTCGCACGCTGCTCGGCAGCATCGCTCGCGTGCCCAGGCCGCAGCCACGCCTCGGCGCCTACCGGCAGGTCATGGTGGAATGGGGCTTCCCATCGAGCACGCCGTGGAATCCGCCGCACAAGCCAACGATGGTGGCCTCGGCGATGGCCCGGTCTGGCCTCGGCCTGGTTCGCCGTGAGGTCGGCGGCGGCCTGGCCACGCCCGGCGATGCGACCGGCGGCGTGGATGATCGCCTCGACAGCTTTTTCGCGGCCTGCCGCGAGCACGGCATCCAAGTGTTGATGACCGCCGGAGCTCAATCGGAATCGCAGTTGCCCTGGTCCGCCTCGGGCGTGGTGATGACCCGCATCCTGCCTGCGTCGCGCGACCCCGAACTGACCCAGTGGTTCGCCAACTTCGCCCGCCGCCACTGGACGGGCGGCGAGAACGGCCTGTGGGCCATCGAGCACTGGAACGAGCCGTGGGAGCCGGACAGCATCAGCGGATGGAACGGCGATTCGGTGCGCTACCGGCAGATACTCAAGTGCCTGCATGACGGGGTGAAGTCCGTGGACAAGCGCATCAAGGTGGCGGCGGCGTGCTCGGTGATGAACACCGAGGACAAGCTGCTGTCCGGCGATTCGCGCGACCATATGCGCATGGTGGATCTGATGACCGACCACTACGTCAGTGTCTGGGCCGCCTATGGAGCACGAGTGGCGGAGCAGTACGGCGTCGTCAGTGGAGAGACCGAGACCTGGGGCGTGCATTCGCAGGTGCTCGCGGTCCAGTTCATGACGCAGTTCCTTGCTAACGGCCAGAAATTCATCAACCCCTGCACCGATGACATGATCTGGTCATATGCGCCGGGGAGCGAGGACCGGGATCTTCCCGTCGGCAAGAACCCCAAGGACAGGCGCGCGGGGGTGATCACGCCGACCCCCGTCCTGGCAGCCCTGGCGGTATGGAACGCGCTGATTCAGGACCGGCCCTTCAACCGCATGGCCAGCCCCACGCAGTTGCCTCACCTTTTCCAGTTCGGCACCGACGCCGACGCCCGGCTGGTGCTCTACGGCAAACCCACCTCGACCGGGAGCGGGCGACTGCGCGATTATCCCTGGTGGCAGGTGCTGCAGGGACCCAACGGCACCATCGTCATCGCGGATCCCGGCAAGGCAATCGAGGTGCGCGATCTCAACGGCAACCCTGTGCCGCGCGCCGCCGATGGGGGCTACACGCTCACGCTCGACACCAGCGCCTACTACATGTGGTCGTCCCAAGGTGTCCGGGCGGTCATCGCCGCGGTGCGCGCGGGAACCATCAGCGGCCTCCAGGCAGTGCATATCGCGCCAGGCGGCCTCAACGGGCTGCCTGCGGCCACTGCCCCGGCCACGCTGCCAGTGACGCTGAAGAACGTGCTCAACCGGCCGGTATCGGGGAAGCTCACGGGCACCGCCCTCGGCGACACCGCCTTCACGACCGAGGTTCCGGTGCAACTGACCGCCGGTGGCCACACCGAGGCGCGCGTTTCGGTGACGGTGCCGGCCGCTGGAGGGCTGCCCCTGCGCTTCGTCTTCACCCCCGCCGAGGAAGGCATTGCGCCCAGCACCTGGACCGAGGTGGTGCATCCACTGGTGATCAGCCATGGGACGCCCACGGCCACGACTTGGGACGCCTGGCCCGGCGCCACCGTCCTGCGTCCGCGCGGCAAGGTGAGCGTCAATGAGATCGAGGAGCTCTGGCTGCCCTTCGTCAAACGTGCGGCGGCGACCGTGCCTGCGCGGCGCGGCACCTTCAAACTGGCCTGGGACGAGCGGTTTCTGCACGTCTCAGCCACGGTTGACGCCACCGGCATCAAATCGCGCCCGCGCCTAGCGACGCGCAACGACGGCCGCTACTTCTGGAGCCAGGCCGAGGGGGAACGTCGCTTCGGCATGCTCCGCCCCTACTTGACACTGATCACGCAACCGAGCGACAAGCGCGCCAGGGACGCCGCGGAGAAGAACCCGCTCTGGCCCGCTTACCAGGCCCTCCTCGAAGCCAATCCCGACGCCAGGAAGGCTGCTGGCGACCCCCTCGCGTACGCCTGGGCTTACACTCTGCTCAAGCGGCCGGACGCGTCCCTCGATGAGATCTCCTACGTCTATCCGCGCGGCTCCCGCATGACCGACGATCTGCCGTTCAGCGGCGATTCGCTGCAGTTCGCCATCGACGTCGATCCGCCCGAGGCGGCGATGACTTCCACCCACGACCTGACTTACCCGGTCGAGCGCATCCCCGCCCGGTGGGTTTCGGTGCCGGACAGCGACTATGAGTTTGCCCTTTACCAATGCGATGACGGCAAGCCGGAACTGTGGTGCCTGCTTGCTCCCGGCATCCCGCGCGGTCACTACTTCCCCCGCCAGGAGCGCGGCAAGGTCAACCAGCACGCGATCCGGGCCGAGGTTTCCGTCGAGCACAAAAATGGCCGCACACACTACCGCGCCGCCATTCCCTGGAGCGCCTTGGGCGGCACACCTTGGAAGGCGGGCAGCAACGTCGGCGTGACCTTCGCCTTCAACGCCGCCGACGGCGGCAGCATCCAGTTCGGCGATCAGGCCGGCGCCACCAAAATCAACAGCCTGACCCTGCACCCTTACTGGCAGCCGAAGCCGTCCAACAGCCTGCGCTGGGTCGTTCTGCTGAAGTGATACTTAACATCCAAGGCTTAGTGCTATGGTTTTACTCTCTCGCTTCTCCCTGTTGACCGCAATCGCTCTCAGTCTGTTTGCTGCGCCTCGGGTAGGCCGGGCGGCCCCAGCGCCGCTGAACATCATCTTCGACACGGACATGGGCGGGGACTGCGATGATGTGGGCGCACTCTTCATCCTGCACGGTGCCGTGGAACGTGGTGAGGTGAAGCTTCTTGCCACCATGGGGTGCGTTTCCGCCGACGCGATAGCCCCGGCTCTGGATGCGATTAACACTTGGTTCGGTCGCCCGGAGATTCCTGTGGGGACGCTGAAAGACCCTGGGTTACTCGTCGGTCCGCATTACACCACGGAGCTGGCGAAACGGTTCCCCCATCGGTTCGCAGCAGGCAAGGATTACCCGGATGCAGTCGCGCTCTACCGCCAGATTCTTTCGCAACAACCCGATGGCAGCGTGGTCATCGTGGCAGTAGGTCCGTTGCGGAATCTGGCCAACCTGTTGAAGTCCATCCCGGACAAAACAAGCCCATTGGATGGCCGCGCACTCATGGCGAAGAAGGTGAAGCGGCTCGAGGTCATGGGCGGGAACTACCCTCCCCAGGCGAACAACAAAGACGCGGAGTGGAACTTCAAACAAGACCCCGCTGCGGCGGCATTGGTATGCTCCAACTGGGCGACTCCCATACTTTTCAATGGGGAAGGCGGATCGACTTGCTCAGGTCGCCGCGTGACCTACGAGATGCCGGAGCACAATCCGCTAACCATGGCTTACGGGATATCTCCCGACGTCGGTTTTGCCGCAGACCGCTTGAGCTGGGATCCGGTTTCGTGCCTCGTCGCGGTGCGGGGTGCGGCGCCGTTCTACTCAGTCATCAGCGGTGGCAGAAATGTGGTGGATGCAACCACTGGAATCAACACGTGGCAGGTGGATGGGAATACCAATCACTCCTATCTCGTTCTAAATCGAAAGCTACCCAAGGCCAAAGTCGAAGCGGCGCTGGAAGACATGATGACCGGTGGCAAGGCGCGTCCGACAGGGCTCACGTTTAACACGGCATACTACGCCACAGCCGGGATGTGTCAGATCACCAGCGCGGGCGCGGCAGACATCGCTTCAACCGCCAGCAAGGCATTCGATCTCGATGACAAGACGGCGTGGAGCGATAAGTCTGCGGCGAGCTGGCTGCAGTGCCAATATGTCGATGGGCGGCAATACCTCGTCACTTCGTATGCGCTCCTTTGTCCGGATTCGCAGCGGTTGCCACGTAGCTTGGAATTGTCCGGCTCTAACGATGGCGGGGTAACCTGGACGTCGCTCGACATTCAGAACACTCCCGGGTTCAGCGCGCAGACGCGCCGCCGCGAGTTCACCATCGCCAAGCCAGCCAAGTGGAATATCTACCGGCTGAACGTCACTGCCGCCCGCGAAGGTGTCTCGATCGCAACGCTGGAACTAAATGAGGCGATTAACTGCCGTCCCAAAGTCGCCGTCGCCAGCGTGAGCCTTAGTCACAAACACCTAAACCTCGCCGTCAACACGCGAGCGACACTCAACGTCACGCTCGCGCCTACGGATACATTCGAGCGGGAAGTGGCGTGGTCAAGCAGTGATCCCACGGTGGCCGAAGTGCGCAGGGTCGGTGAGCAGATTGCCGTCGCCGTCGGCAAAAAGCCCGGCATCTGCACCCTCACCGCAATGATCGACAAGGTGCAGCAGGCCTGCACCGTGACGGTGGCTCCTTCCACACTCCCCGCGGGCTGGGTCTGCGAGGAACTCAACGCGCCGATCATTCCCGGTGCGATTTCGGTGGCAGAGGGCGTCTTCACGCTGACGGGCTGCGGTCATGCGATGACCGCGTTTTGGGAACGCGTGCGGGATCAAGGAACCTTCGTCAGCCAGACGGTGACAGGCGACGTTGCCATCTCTGCCCACCTGACGAGTATCGCCCCGCACGTTGGCGGGCCATCCAAGCAATGGGATAATCTGCAGCCTCCAGTCGCTGGACTGATGATCCGGGAATCGCTCATCGAGAAGTGCGGACGCTACGTGCTTATTGAAGTCGAGGCGTCGGGGTCACTCATCGGCCGGTGGCGGAGCAAGTCCGGCGATCAAGATGGCGGCCAGAAGAAAGACTTGGGCAAAGTCACACTACCGGTCCATTTAAAGCTCACCCAGGCCGGCGGGCAAACGCAGGTCTTCACCTCGACGGATGGCCGCGCCTGGGGCGAACCGCGGATGATTTTTCCCTCGACCTTCGATGATCAGAGCCGCATCGGCCTCTTCGTCTGCTCGGGCAATACCTTTGCCTCAACCACCGCTACCTTTGATTCCGTCGCGGCGAACAACTTTTGACCAACCCGTGAAAACTTCATCCGCGAAGCCTTGATTCCACGCCAATAGATCGTCCGCTCAACCGACTTTATGAGACTGCAATTACTCGTCTGCCTCAGCGTCCTGGTAAGTGCCGGGCTCCGCGTTCCAGGCGCCGATAAACCTTGGTTTGAACGCTCCATCATCGGCATGGAGGTCGGCCCGACCGGAGCGCAGTTTGGCTTCAGCGACACCAACGACACGCGCTATTGCGCCCGCTTCGACGGACGGGAGATCGTCCGTCACGCCCTCGCCGCGCACAGCGAGTATCTGGTAGTGTGGGTGCGCGACGGCGACTATGCCTACTATGACTCGAAGCTCCTGCCCAAAGCGCCCGGTCTCGGCAAGCGCGACCCGCTGCGTGAGGCGGTGGACGAGGCGCGCCTGGCGAAGCTGCCCATCATCGCTTACTGCGTGGTGCAACAGGGCGGGCATTTCCTGAAAGCGCATCCCGAGTGGGAAATGCGCGGCGCGGACGGCAAGTCCATTGGTCGCTTCTGCTACAATTCCGGCTATCTCGAAGCGATGAAGGCCATCGTCGCGGAACAACTCGCCTACGGCATCGACGGCTTTCACATCGACATGCTAGACCAAGGCTTCGGCCCGCCCTACGGCTGCTGGTGCGATGTGTGTCGGCGCGAGTTTCAGAAGCAATTCAACCGGCCCATGCCGAAAGGCGCGACTTGGGACGAGGACTGGGACCGGATGCTGGAGTTCCGCTACGCCACGAGTGAACGCTTCGAAAAAGCGCTTTACGCCTATATCAAGTCGATCAACCCGCGCGCCACGGTGGACTATAACTACCACGGCAATCCGCCCTTCGGCTTCGAAGTGGGACAACGTCCTGTGCAACATGCGGGTAACAGCGATTTCGTGACGGGCGAGACCGGCGTGTGGGGCTTTAGTGCGCTGACCGTGGGGTTGAACGCGGAGTTTTATCGGGCCGCAGCGCCGCAGCAGCGCGTGCAAGTGGCGATGCAGCGAGGGGTGCGCATGTATCACGACCAGACTACGCGGCCGCTGAACGACCTCCGCTGGGAACTGTTCACGCTCCTGTCACACGGCACCTTCGCGACGATGGTGGACAAGACCGGCTTGGACGGCTGGCTCGATCCGGTGGCTTACCAGCGCATCGGCGCGGCGTTCGCGGAGGCGCGGGACAAACGGGCGCATTTCGGCCAGACGCCCGTGCAGGACGTTGGCATTTACTACAACAGCCGCACACGGGACTGGGTGGGCCGGGAAAAACCATTGCTGTGGATGCAAAGCTTTCTCGGCGCGCACAAGGCGATGACTTATGAGCACATCCCGTTTGGCGTCATCCTTGATGAGAACGCAACCCTGGACACGCTGCAACGTTTCCCGGTCGTCATACTGCCGGGCACAGGCATTCTTTCGACGAATGAAATCGCGCTGTTCTGCCAATACGTCGAGGCCGGCGGCAAGTTGCTCGTCACCGGGCACACCGGCCAGTTCGATCGGATGGGGAAGCCACTCGCCGGATTCGCACTGAGCGAACTCATCGGCGCGAAATCGGCAGGCCGGCTCGACTCGGCGGACAATTGGTTGCGGTTTGGGAAAGGAAGCACGAACGATCCTGTGCTCGCCAGTAACCTGCCGCGCGACTGGCCCTTCCTCGTCAATGGCCCGGCCTCCATTTACGAACCCACATCCGCGCGTCCGGTCGGCGAACTGCTCAAGCCACACCGGACGACGCGCCAGATCGATGGCAAGGAAGGGACCGACTGGCCGATGAGCGCCGATACGCCCGTCGGCCCGGCCATTCTGGTCAACCAAATCGGAAAGGGAACAGTGCTCACCATCGCGGCTTCGCCCGATTTCGCGACCGCCAGCGAGCATCACACGGGCGAAGCGCGCCGCCTGCTCTCACACGCTGTTCGTTTCCTCCACCCGTCACCACGCGTTCGCATCGAGGCCCCGGCGAACGTCGAGACCGTCGTCACCGACGATCCGACGAACCGCACCTTGCGCGTTCACTTCATCGCCTATTACGCGACACCTCAGACCCTGCCCGTGAAGGAGCGACCTTACGTCCTCCCCGGTCTGATCGAGGACGCCCCGATGTTTCGCGCGAGCCTCGTTACCCCGGAGCCTGTTAAGAACGTCACTGCCTGGAACCGCACCACCGAACTGAGACGCGAGCGCCAGCAAATCAAGCTCTTGATCAGCGACCTCCACGAAGTGGTGCTGCTGAGTTATTGAGCCAGCAAGACCCGCAGATGAAATCTCAACCCACTAACAAACCTTTGAAGTTGGGAAGTGCGGCCGAGGACGGCGGACTTCGAAAATAACCGCCGCAATGAGCCGGCGCGCAAACTAACCCAGTCACTCGACACACCATGACCACACGCCCCGAAATCCTGCGGCTATCACGGATATTATGTTTCGCCATTCTGGCGACAACCGTTTCAGTAGCGGCGCAGCGGCCCATGCCACGGCTCACTGACGCCGACGTGGCGCTCCTGAAGCAGAACCTTCCGGCTCAAGCCACGGCCAAGCCCACCCAACCGCGCCGCCTGCTCATCTACAACTTCACCCGTGGCGTTTATCACGACGAAGCCATCGCGTGGGCCACGCGGGCGCTGGAGTTGATGGGGGAAAAGACCGGCGCGTTCACCACAACCACGAGTGTGGATGCCGGCGTCTTAACGCCCGAGCGGTTGCGCGACTTCGACGCGGTCGTGATGAACAACACCATGCTCAATGTCTTCGGCCCGCCGGAAGTCGAGGAAGCGCGGATGCGTGCCTTGGTTGATTTCGTGCGCGGCGGCAAAGGCCTGGTCGGCATCCACAGCGCCAGCGTGTGGGAGAAAGACCCGGCTAATCCGACCGAGACGGAATTCCGCCAGCTCATCGGTGGCCGCTTCCGCAACCACCCGTGGGAGTCGGAGCCCGCCAGCATCCGCGTTGAAGACACGGCGCATCCACTCAATGCGGCGTGGGCCGGCAAGGCCGCGCTGCCGCTGCCGTGGCTCGATGAACTGTTCCAGTTCGACCCGCCGTATGCGCGCGACAAGGTGCGCGTGCTGGTTAGCCTCGACCTGAGCGAGACGACAGACAAAGGCCAACGCCCGGACAAGGACTATCCGCTGGCGTGGATTCAGACCTGCGGCAAGGGGCGCAGCTTCTACTCCGCGCTCGGTCACAACAAGAATGCGTTCCGTGACCCTGCATTCCTGCGGTTCCTGCAAGACGGGGTGCAGTTCGCGCTCGGCGATTTGCCTGCCGATACCACGTCGGTGCCGCAGCCCAAGACCGATTTGGAAAAGGGCTTTGTCTCCATCTTCAACGGCAGTGACCTCACCGGCTGGCGGGGCGACACGAATTATTGGTCCGTGCAGGACGGCTGCATCACCGGCATCACCCCCCAGGGCGGCATCAAGGAGAACAACTTCCTGATCTGGACCAAGGGCGAACCGGCGGAGTTCGACCTCAAGTGCTCGTATAAGCTGCAGGGAGGTAACTCCGGCATCTATTTCCATGCGAAGGAACGAGCCCCCGGCAGCAAGGCCGAGGCCCTCGTCGGCGTGCAGGCGGACATGTCCGCGGACCATGTCTGGACGGGTGTGGTGATGGAATACCTCCTCCGCGAAAAGCTCGCCGACCGCGGCCGCAAAGTCCTCTACACCGAGAAAGGCGAACGCAAAGACGCCGGCTCCGTGGGTGACCCGAAGGAACTGCTCAAGGCTGTGCGCGACGTTGATTGGAACGATTACCACGTCATCGTGCGCAGCAACATAATCGTGCTTCGCATCAACGATGTGGTGATGAGCGAAGTGCGCGACCACGACCCGCGCCGCGCCCTCTCCGGCCTCCTCGCCGTTCAGGTCCACACCGGCCCGCCGATGAAAGTGCAGTTCAAGAACGTGCGGCTTCGTGAGTTCCGGCCTTGAGAAAGGGTGGGCAAACACTCAGGCTCCGGCGAGTATGAATCCGACACCCCTTCGATGCCGTCTGGCCCGCCTTCTGAACTCACTGGCCGTCGTGATTATGCTGATGGCGACGTCACGGGCGGGCGCCGCTGATCAGCCAGCGGAATCGGTGACTTCCGTCGGGAATGGATCACTGCGGAGCACGCGGTGGAATATCGCCAGTTACATGTATCTGCTGCACTACGGGGTCTATGATCGGGTCGGCTGGGAAACCAATATCGCCTACGCGGCCCGGCTTGGTTTCAACGCCGTGCGTTTCAATGTTTGGTGGCACAATATCCATCCCCATGCGGCGGCGGTGAAAAACGGTGGCGATTGGGGAGCACTGGATCACAACGTGGACTACGCCATCGGCAAGGGGCTGAAGGTGATTCTGACGGTCAGCCTGCGCCGGCCCCAGGACGGATTGGTTTTTGAGCGCGAGGATTGCGTCGTGGATTCGGAAGGAGCCGTGGACAGTAATTGGGACAAGACCACCCGGATGTCATTCGCCAGTCCCCGCTTTGGGCGGGCCATCCACTTCTTCCAGCAGGTGGGCGAGAGATACCGGGATCGGCAAAACGCCGGGCACATCCTCGCCATCGCCCCGCTGGTCACGCGCGATGCCGAGATCGTCTATGCGCATGAGAAAGCCGAGGATTTCAATCCCGCCTTCCTTGCCGAATTTCGTTCGTGGCTCGCGGGCCGCTATCGTCAATCGCTCCCGGCTTTGCATGCAGCCTGGGGCAATCCGCAGGCTTCGTTCGACAAACTCCAACCGCCCCAGGGCTTCGGCGGCACGGCTGGGCATGACTGGTATCGTTTTCGCGATTTGAAGGCCCGGCAGTTCGTGGATTCCTGCTGCGCCGCGCTGGCGGCAATTCCCGACGTGACCACGCCCTATCGCGTCCTGTTGGACTACGGCAATGTGGGCGATCCCATGGCGTGGCGACGCGGTTCGCTGAGTTTCCCGTTCCACGCCGCGAATCCGATGGTATGGGCAGTGAAGCAGAACGACGCGCATGATTACGATCAGCGCTACACGGGTTCGCTGCTGGGCGCCAATATGCAGCGCATGAACAAACTGGCTTTCAACGAATGGTTCTACGATCGCGACAAGGCGAAGTATCCGCAGGGCGACGTCGTGGGTGACAGTTGCCGGGAGATACGAGGCCACTATGAACAGGGAATGAACGGCGTCTCGTATGTGGGCGTGCAGCATCCCAACCCGGATTTGGAAGCGATTGTCACGCGTCTGAAAAAGGAGGGGGTTTGGCACGCGCCCGTCGTGCGCCGCAAGTCGGACGACCATGAGGCAGTCCACGTCAAACTCTCGACTCTCCTCGACCTGAATGGCTGGCAGATCCGGGAGCGATACTTTGACCCTGCCTTCCGCACGGGCCAGCAGCGGGTGAATGTGTTCATTGACACCGATTTCACCGACGCCCTTCTGCCCGTCACTCCTCCGCAGAACTATGGAGGCGGACGGTAGGCGCCAACTTCAGGAAGACGACCGCTACGGAGAAATCGCCATGTTCCTCTGGAGACCCAATCCCACAAAACCAAACGCTGAAACCAATCTCCCATGAGCATCTTCTTTGACATCGAAGTCCGCGACCACGATCCGCGCCGCGCCCTCTCCGGCCTCCTCGCCGTTCAGGTTCACACCGGCCCGCCGATGAAGGTGAAGAACAGAAACGTGCGCCTGCGGCAGTTCAATAATTCATTCTCGAGTCGATGAAATCCCTGCTTCAGACTGCTTCGCTGGTATTGCTAGGAGTTAAAGTTTTGGTGACCATACTTATATGACCTTTCTCGCTCGCTGGCTGGTTTTCAACGTCCTCGCCTCCACCTCTTTCGCTGCGCCCCAGAATCTGCTCCGCAACGGCTCCTTCGAGGGCGGACTGCTGTATTGGCACCAGATCGACTCGAAACACCACACGCTCGTGCGCGATGCGGTGGTGGGCGAGTTCGCGCTGCGCCTGGCGAAGGGCAACGTCATGAGCGCGCCCTTTGTCGCCGAACGCGGGCAGCCCATGACGGTTTCCTTTTCCGTGAAAGGCGAGAAGCCGGGCCGCGTGGGCGTGCAGATGCCGCCGAGCGCGCGCGAGTCGGGCACGAAGGCCAAGCGGCTCTGGATGCGCGAAGCCGAGCAGAGCGCGGAGATCGGCACAGAATGGAAACGCGTGTCTTTCACCTGGATGGCGGACGTGCCGCCGGATGGCTTCTGGCCAAACCCGCATTACCTCGTGCAAATCGGCGGCTACGATCAGCCCATCCTCATCGATGGCGTGACCGTGTCCGTGGGCAAGGAAGGCACGCCGGCCTATGTGCCGCGGCGCGAGGTCGAAGCGGTGGCGGAATGCGCGAACCTCCCCGGCTGGGAAGGCGCGGCGGGCAATGCTTTCGAGAAGGGCGCGACTGCTCAGATGCTCGCGCACGTCTCGAATCCCGGCGCGCAGCCGTGCGCGGTCACCGTGCGCTGGCAACTTGTGGATTACGAAGGCGAGATCGCCGTCGCGCCGCCGGTGGACAGGAAGGTGACGCTCCTCGCGGGCCAGACGCTCAGCGCGCCGACGCCGCTCCCGCTCACGCGCAATGGCTTCGTTTTCGCCCGTCTTTCGGTGCTCGATGAAAAGGGCGCGCTCATGGACAAGTCGGACTTCCCGCTGACCTCCCTCCCGTATCCCAAGGCGGCCACGAAGCCCGATTTCCGCGAGCGTTTCGGCGGCTCATTCGCGGGCGGCCTCGGCGTGATCCAGAAAATGCAACGCATTGGATTTGGCTGGACGCGCTGGTATCCCGAAACCAAGTGGCACAACTTCCAGCCGCAGGCCGGCGCCCCGTTCCATTGGTTCGAGAAGGAATTCGACACCGCCGCGCAGCATGGGCTCTCGCAGCACGTCGTGCTCTACGGCTGGCCGCCAGGGCTGATGGACAAAGAGCACAGCGGCCAACCCCTCCCGCTGGATATGAGATGGGGACCGCAAGACCCACGCTGGGACGACCTCACCATCGAAACCGCGTGGGACAAATTCGTGAAAGCCGCCGCCACGCATTTCCAAGGCAAGTCGGTCATCTTTGAAATCGAAAACGAGCCGGAGTTCGACAAATGGGAGCAACGCCACACTGAATATGCAAGGTTCACCATCCGCACCGCCAAGCTCATCCGCGCGACCGATCCGACGGCGCGAATCATGGTCAACAACGTCTATGGCATCCCCAGCCCGGTGAACGCGGCGCTCTTCAAAGCGGGCGGGCTGAAGTATGTGGATGTCGTCTCGTGGCACGACTACCACGCGGGCTGGCTGACCGACGCTCAGGGCATCAGGCGGATGCGGCAAAACATGGACGAGGCGGGCGGCCAGAACGTCGAACTGTGGTTCAACGAAGGCTGGGCCTACTCCAACACTGCCGTGGATGAACCCATCGCCTGCACGCATCTCACCAGCGCGCAAAGCGCGAACGCGCAGGCTGACAGCATTGCGGAGATGACCGCGGCCGGTCAGAAAAAGAGCATCCTCTTTCACCTGGCCTACGAAGCCCACGGGCAAAGCTTCTGGGATTACAGCGGGCCGGGGCAGATGTTGTGGGATTGGTATAATTTCCCCACGCCGCTCGTCGCGATGTGGAACGTCCTCAACCACCACCTCGGCCTCAGCGAGGAAGTCGGATTCGTGCGCCCGCCCGGCGCGAACTTCACTATTTTCCAAGACC
>JBBRWD010000008.1:0-121288 GCA_038249465.1 Limisphaerales bacterium
GCGCTGCCTTGGTAGCATCCTGGCCCATGATACCCGTCCGCACAGGGGTGTTCTCCCCGCCATCGACTCCGCTCCGGCTTGGGGTGGAGACTGTACCTGATACCTCCCGGGACACGGCGGAGAAATTGAAGTCGGCCTTTGAGAAGAACTGGCACGTCATCGTCTGGAACGATCCGATCAACCTGATGAGCTACGTGGTGTTCGTGTTCATGCGCGTGCTCGGTTTCACCCGCGAGAAGGCCACCCAACACATGCTGCAAGTGCATCGCGAGGGCAAAAGCCTGGTCGCCACCGAAACTCGTGAGAAGGCCGAGTTGTACCATCAGCAAATCCAGTCCTTCGGCCTCACCGTCACCATTGAGAGGGCCGGGTCATGAACCTCGCCGTCAAGGGCAGCGAACTGGTCTTCACCTTCAACCTCATCGAGGCACGCATCCTCCTGCGCGTGCTGCGCGCCATCCTCAAGAACTATGTGCTGGCGCCGGACGAACTCGACGAGCGGGGCAGAGCGGCGTGGTATGCCACGCGCGGCTGCGAGCGCGCCGGTCTTTCGGCCGAGGAAATCCGCGAGTGGCAGCACGCCTTGCACGAGTGCAAGACCGCCCGTCTTCGTCAGGTGGAAGGATGGTATCGGCAACTGACCCGCACGGCGCTGGGCACCTCCCGCATCGCCGTGCCGCTGGACGACGCCCCGGCCCTGCTGGCGGCGCTCAACGACCATCGTCTGCTCGTCGCCGCGCGGCAGGACATTGGGCAGACGGAGATGGACACTCACGACCTGGACGAAGCGGAGAAGTTCGGGCACCAGAAGCAGGCCGCGCTGCTCGAAATTCATTTCCTGGCCTGGATCATCGAGGAGATTCTGCGCCACCTACCGGGTGAACCGGGTGGGTGGAACGGAGGGGCGACCGATCTGCCGTCGAAACCGGGCGAGTGAGGCTGCGGTTTCGCGGCGCGCGGAGTCACGCGCTGAGGCGCCGCAACAGCAGTTCGATGGCCGGCAGGTCTGACGGCACGGTCACTTTCGGATTCGGTGCGGCGCTTTCCACCAGTCGGACCGGTTGACCAATCCCTTCACAAGCCGCCGTGTCATCCGTCACCAGCAACCCCTTCTCCCGCACCAGAGCGAGGGCGCGGCGGATGACCTCCACCCGGAACGTCTGCGGCGTTTGCACCGCCCAGAGCCGGGCGCGATCCAGGTGCCCGCAAATCGTCCTGCCGTCGGAGGATTCCTTGATGGTGTCAGTGACGCGCTGCGCGGCCACGGCGGCGCCGGATTCGCGCGCGGCGGCGAGAGTGGCGGTGATCAATTCTGGCGTCGTTGCGGGCCGTGCTCCGTCTTGAATGGCGACGAACTCCGCGAGTGGCGAAAGAGCCTCAAGCCCGTGCCACACGGAATCCTGACGTTCCCGGCCGCCGGCCACGAAGCGGACGGCTTTGCGAAATCCGAACTGCCGCAGCATTTCGCCGAACGCCGACTGCATGCTCTCGCGCACCACGAGGATGATTTCGCCAATCGCGGCGCAATCCTCGAAGCGTTGCCAGGTGTGCGCCACGACGGGACGTCCGGCGACTTCGAGGAACAGCTTGTCCACGTTCGGCCCCATGCGGGTGCCGCGTCCGGCGGCGACGATGATGGCGGAATTCATTGGTTCAAATCTTCTCTTCGACTCTTACGCTTGATGGACGACAACGAAAGCGATTTTGAGGCTAACCCGTCAAACGCGAAACGCACCCCGTGCGGTGAAAGTGGTGCGCGTAGCGGCGTCTCGGGAGAGCGCCGCCAACTTCGGCTCTAAATTTTAGCGGCGCTCTCCCTAAACGCCGCTACGCCCGATTCAGTCAGGCCGCCTGCCAGTCGAGGACTTTCAACGTCACCGTGACGTTGCCGTTGTAGTCGTTGATCTGCGGCGCAAAGGCGAGATCGAAGCGCCCCACCGGCAGCGAGCCGCCGCCCGCGCCCCACCAGACCGCTTCCAGCACCGTCCGTCCATCGGTCACCCACAGTTTGACATGTTGCTGGTCCGCCCCCATGCGGCGCAACGGACGCGCGTGCGTGAGGCCGCGGAGGCAAAGCTGCACTGGCGGATTGCCCATGCCGGTCGGTTGCAGGCGGGCGAGTTCCTGCACCCGTTCGAGTGTGAGATCGCCGGCGCTGACCTCGGCGTCGAGGCGCAGCCTGGGTTGCAGCATCTCGGGTTTGAGACTTCGCCGCGCAAGGTCATTGAGACGAACGCGCAAGGCATCCATCTTGTCGGGATGAATCGTGATGCCGGCGGCCATGGCGTGCCCGCCGTGGCGCACCAGCAGGTCGTCGCATTCGCGCAGCGCGGCGGCGAGATCGAAGCCGTCGATGCTGCGGCCTGAGCCACGCCATTCGTCGCCGTCGCCGCCGAGGATAATGGTCGGGCGGTGGAATTGCTGGAGTACGCGCGAGGCAACGATGCCGACGACGCCGATGTGCCAGAGCAACTGGCCTTCGACGATGACGAAGTCGCGCTCCGGATCGAAGCGCGCCTGAACCGCGCCGATGACTTCCTTGGCGATGTTGCGTTCAATCTCGCGGCGCTCGCGGTTGTGGGCGTCGAGTTTCTGCGCCAGCGGCATCGCCGCTTCGATGCTGTCGGCCAGGACAAGGTGCAGCGCGTCGAGGGCGTTCTCAAGGCGGCCGGCGGCGTTGAGGCGCGGCGCGAGTTGGAAGCCGACTTCGTAGCCGCCGATGGGTGATTCGACTCCGGCCACTTCGCACAAGGCGAGCAGGCCCGGCCGCCGGGAAACATTCAATCGTTGGAGTCCGGCATTGACCAGGATGCGATTCTCGCCGGTCAGCGGCACGAGGTCGGCGATGGTGCCCAGCGCGACGAGATCGAGCAGCGGTTTGAGATCGAACTCCGCCGCGCCGGCCAGGCCGGTTTCGCGTCCGCGTTTGACGAGGGCGTGCGCGAGTTTAAAGGCCAGGCCAGCCGAGCAGAGTTCGCGAAAGGACGGCGCGCCCGGCGCTGCAAGCTGCGGATTGACCAGAGCGACGGCGGGCGGCGGCGGTTGCGATGGCTGGTGATGGTCGAGGACGAGGACGTCCGCGCCGCGTTCGTGCAGCCAGGCGATGCTTTGATTCGCGGTCGAGCCGCAGTCCACCGCGAGCAGCAATGTCGGCCGGAACTTCTCGAAGCAATTCTCCACCCCAGTCTGGCTCAGGCCGTAGCCTTCGTCCATGCGATGTGGAAGATAATAATCGACGCTCCAACCAAGCGCGCGCAGCACCTCGGTGAGCAGCGCGGTGGCGGTGACCCCATCGACGTCGTAGTCGCCAAAGATGACAACCCGCTCGCCGGCGCCATGCGCGCGGAGGAGTCGCTCCACGGCGGTGTTCATGTCCGGGAGAAGAAAGGGATCGGCGAGGTGCTTGAGGCGCGGTTCCAGGAATCGCACGGCCGGCTCCGGCTCACTCAGGCCGCGATTCAGCAGGCACTGGGCGAGCAAGGCCGAGACGCCGGCGGACTTCGCGAGAAATTCGCCCAGGGCCGGCTGTGGCGGTGCGATGGACCAGCGGTATTTCATTGGGAGGTAGGCGGTATGAGGTGTGAAAAGAACCGAACAGCCTGTCCTTCCGCTCATACTGCCCAAGCGGTGGGATGGATGACACTCGGACAGGGTAGGGCGCGTCTGTCCCCAGCGCGCCGCGAACCACTCCCGGCCGCCAGACGGCGCGCTGGGGACAGACGCGCCCTACCCGTTGAGCGGTGGGACCAGGCATCTATTTGTCGCCCATTCCAAGGTCGTGTCAGCACCTCATCCTTTCCGGTCATCGCACTTACGACCGGGGTTTCCGGCGCTTCTCACGCCACCCCATCAGGATCGACGCGGCGATGGCAATCAAGAGGATGCCGGCGACGATGCCGAGCGAGAGATTGGTGGAAAGGTGGTAGCCGAGCTTGGCTGCGATCATCTTGGCGCCGATGAAGACCAGCACCACGGAAAGCCCCATCTTGAGATAGCGGAAATAGCCGATGGCGCCAGCCAGCACGAAATACAGCGAGCGCAGGCCGAGGATGGCAAACACGTTCGAGGTGAAAACAATGAAGCTGTTGGTGGTGACGGCGAAGATGGCCGGGATGGAGTCGATGGCGAAGATGAGATCGGTGGTTTCGACCATGAGCAGCACCAGAGCCAGCGGCGTGAGCGCAAGGCGGCCATCGGGCAGGCGGGTGGTGAAATGCTGGCCATGCATCTCCGGCGAAATCGGAAAGAGGCGCCGCGCGAGGCGGATGGCGAGGTTCTTCTCCGGCTCCACCGCCTCCTCTTTCGTGAAGAGCATCTTCACGCCGGTGGCCACCAGAAAAACGCCGAGCACGTAGAACAGAACGTCGAAGTGTTTCAGCATCTCCGCTCCCGCCCAAATCATCACGCCGCGCATGACGAGAGCCCCGAGAATGCCCCAGAAAAGCACGCGGTGCTGGAACTGGATGGGCACCCCGAAGTAGGAAAAAATCAGCGCGATGACGAACACGTTGTCCATCGACAACGAAAGTTCGATGATGTAACCGGTGACAAATTCCGCCGTCTCCCGCCGTCCCCACTCGGACACCACCTGGGGAGCGATGAGAAACGCAAAAGCCATCGAGGTGGCAAACCAGACGACCGTCCAGGTGAGGGCTTCACGCAGCCGCACCACATGGGCGCGGCGGTGAAACACGCCGAGGTCCAGCGCGAGGAAGAACAGAATCGCGACGACAAAGACAGTCCAGTGGACCGCCGAGATGGCCGCGTCTGCAAGCATGGCGCTGCGTCAGACGTGGACCTGGGCGGTGGACGCGGCGCCTTCCATCGTCACGCTGGAACCCAGGGTGGGCCGCTCGCCCTTGTGCCACCAGAGCACCAGCGCGCTGGCGATGTAGATGGACGAGTAGGTGCCGACGATGATGCCGATCAGGAAGGTGAAGGCGAAGTCCTTGACCGATCCTCCGCCGAAGACGAACAGCGACATGGTGGCGAGGAAGACCGTGCCGGAGGTGATGATGGTCCGGCTCAGGGTGCGGTTGAGCGCATCGTTCATGATGTCCCGGAACGAACCGCGCTTGCCCATGCGCAGGTCTTCGCGAATTCGGTCGAAGACCACGATGGTGTCATTGATGGAGAAGCCGATGATGGTCAGCAACGCGGCCACCACCGGCCCGCTCAGTTCATAGCCCGAAAGGAAGAACACCCCCAACGTCATCAAGATATCATGGATGATGGCCACGACCGCGCCGATGGCGAACGAGAATTCATAGCGGAACGCCACGTAAACCAGGATGCCGAACATGGCCAGCAGGGCGGAGACGATGGCGTTCTTCTGGATTTGCTTGCCGATGACGCCGCCGACTGTTTCCCGGCTGGCCTCGGAGAAGCTGGCCTGCGGAAAATCCTTCTTGAGGGCGGCGAGCACTTTCTGGCCTCCCTGCCCAGGATCTTCGGCCCCACTCGCCAGGCGGGTGGTGATTTCCAGAGCCTCCCTGCCTCCGGTCATTTCGCGTTGGTACTGGATGGTGGCTCCACCGAGACCGAGGGCTTCCACGGCTTTGCGGACCCTGTCCACTTCGACCTTGTTCTTCTGGTCGAAGTTGAGCACGAGTTTCTCGCCGCCGGAAAATTCCACGCCGAAGACATCATGGCCGCGCACGAACACGCCGTAGCCATTGCCGACGGCAATCAGCGCCCAGGAGGCCACGAAAGCCGGAATCGCCCAGCGCATGAAGTCAAATTTGGTGTTGTGAATCAGCCGCAACATGGGCAGCGCCCGGATCATGTTCTTCGCCAGCATGAAGTCGAAGATGAGGCGTGTGACCACCAGGGCGGTGAACATGCTCACAGTGATGCCGATGGTCAGCGTGACGCCGAAGCCCTTGACCGGTCCGGTGCCCATGACGATGAGCAGGGAGGAGGATATCAGCGTGGTGAGGTTCGAGTCGAAAATGGTGCTGAACGCCTTGTCGTAGCCGGCCGAGAGCGCGCCCCGCAGTGATTTGCCGGCCTCAGATTCCTCCCGGATGCGTTCGAAGATCAGCACGTTGGCGTCCACGGCCATGCCGATGGTGAGCACGATGCCGGCGATGCCGGGCAGGGTGAGAGTGGCGTCGATCGAACACAGAACGCCGATCAGGATGATGATGTTCAGGATAAGCGCCACATTGGCCACCACGCCGCCCATGAGGTAGTACACCAACATGAATGCGGCGACAGCGACCACGCCGATGACCGCGGCCTTGATGCCGCTCTTGATGGAATCGCTGCCGAGCGACGGGTCCACGGAGTTCTCTTGGATGATCTTGACCGGGGCTTCGAGGGGATTCTCCAGCACGTTGGCCAGTTCAAAGGCCTCACGCACGTCGAAGCTGCCGGTGATCTGTCCGCGACCGCCGGGAATTTCACCCATGATGCGCGGCGCTGAATAAAGGGCACCGTCCAGCACGATGGCGAGCTGGTAGTGCTTGTTGCCCTTCGGGCTGAATTGCTTGGTGATGTCGGCAAATATCGTGGCGCCTTCCGGGGTCAGTTCAAAGTCAATCTCCGGCTCGTTGGTCACCTGATGGCGGGTGACCATGGCGCGTTTCAGGTACTTTCCGGTTAATCCCTGCTCGGCGCCTTTCTTGACGAGGTAGCGGTTGATGGTCTTGGTGCCGTCGCGGTTGTTGCGCTGCTCGATGAGCACTTCGTAGCCGGGTTCAACAATCTCCTGTTGCAACAGCGCCTGGCTCTCAGGGTGGACCATGCGGAATTCGAGGAAGGCGGCTGCCTGGATCAACCGTCGCGCGCTTTCACGCTCAGCTTCCGAAAGGCCAGGAAGCTGGACGAGAATGCGGTCCTCGCCCTGCGGCTGGATGATGGGTTCGGCCACGCCGAGGCGGTCCACGCGTTTGCGGAGCACTTCCACCGCATGGGAGAGTGCGGAGCCGCGATCCGAGTTGGTTCCTCGGGCGCCCACCGCATCGAAATCCATGCCCACGAGGAACGAAGTGCCGCCCTGGAGATCCAGGCCGAGCTTGACCTTGCCGGCGGAGAGCCGCTGCAAGCGCTGCAGGACGTAGGTGGTCGGCTCCTTCTCGCTCTTCACGTTGATGAAGGGGAAGTAGCGGGCGACCTCGTTGGTTCCGACCGCTTCCTTCAGGCAGGAGTAGGCATTGCGTTGCGGGTTCGCTTTTGCAATCGCCTCCGCCTGCTGCAAAATGTTGGTGTAGGTGGCGTCGCGCTTGTCGCGCACGGAACGTTCTTGGAAAACCGAGATCACGCTCCGTCCCTTCCACGGGATCTGGGAATACACGGCCCACGAGAGCACGAAAACGACCAGCAGGAGCTTCCAAAGATGACTTCTGTTCATGGATTACGAATTGGAGGTGGAGGACTGGTCGGCGCGTTCCGTCACCTGGGCGACGGAGGATTTGATGATTTCCATCTTCGTGTCGGCGGAGCGGACGGTGAGGGTGCCCTCCTTGACGGCGACGACGGTGGCGACAATGCCGCCGGTGGTGACAATTTTATCTCCGGACTTGATGGCTTCCATGAGCTTCTGGTGCTCCTTGGCCTTCTTCTGCTGCGGGCGGATGAGGATGAAATACATCAGCACGAAGAGCAGAATCAGCGGGAAGAATTGCACCCAGAAAGGAGCCTGGCTTTGCTTGTCGCCGGGCGGCGTTCCCATGGCAAACAGTGTGGTCAGTGAATGGAGCATCATGTTTTCCAAAAAGTTAAGGGCGTGAATCTAGGGCCATCAGTCCGTTTGGCAAGCACAACATTGGCAGGCGGGCAGGCCGCTCCAGATGAAATCAAAAACCGGGAACCCAAGGTCAGAATCAGGGAATAATTCAAAATCTGAAGGAAGAAACTGGCGCGTCCCCGCCAGCCGAAGCGCGGGTGGTTCCCGGGGCGTTTCGGAAAGCACATCCGCCCGCCGGATTTGGGTCCGACGGGCGGTGGGACAAAAAAAAACCCCGCCGTAGATGCCGTGTGTAACTGTTCCTTTGAACTACCTGATATAGGTGGAGCCCGGTCGGGCGCGTTCGACTTCCAGTGAAGGCCTGTCGGCGGACACCCGGTTTTAAGGCTCCGTTACGTTCAATTACGGTTCAAGGAGCTGTTGGACAATCACGAGCATGGGCAGGGTTAAAACCGGAAAATGTTTCTCAAAGAACATCCGTCGCGCACGGCGGCGGTCGGCTGTATTTCCGGGCATAACATCGTCAGTCGAGGGCCCATGCTCAAGTGGAATATTTTGCTCGCAGGCAAAGTTTTGACTCGACTTGCCGCACCTGCCAAATGGCGGCTGGCGACGGGGCATGGCCAGAACCTCGCCGGGTTCGGCCACATGTTCCGGTGCCGGCATTGACAGGCGCTGCGGTTTGCCGATTCTTACGCCCGCAGCAAACCACCAAACCATTGAGAACAAACATGAACTCGCCAACGCCTTCCATGAATCGACGCTCCTTCCTCCGCACCACCGCCGCGGGTGCG
Source organism: Limisphaerales bacterium (assembly GCA_038249465.1). Taxonomy (GTDB): domain Bacteria; phylum Verrucomicrobiota; class Verrucomicrobiia; order Limisphaerales; family JBBRWD01; genus JBBRWD01. Next base: position 8,485 of record JBBRWD010000008.1, read on the forward strand.
CTTGCCGCCTCCAGCCTGGCCAGTATGGCCGCCGAGGATGAAAAACTTCGGATCGGTCTCATTGGCGCCGGCTGGTATGGCATGGTCGATGTGGACGCCGCCTTCAAGGTGGGAGGCGTCGAGGTGACCGCGATTTGTGATGTGGACAGCGAGCACCTGCGGCAGAACGCCGACAAGATCGCCCAGAAGCAGGGAACGCCGCCAAAGACATTCAAGCACTACGCCGATCTGCTGGCCACACCGGAACTCGATGCGGTCATCATCGCCACGCCGCCGCAATGGCACGCGCTGCCGTTCCTTGCCGCGCTAAATCGGGGGCTGGATATCTATTGCGAGAAGCCCATCGCCTACGACATTCGCGAAGGACGCGCGATGGTCAATGCTGCCAAAAAATCGGGGCGCATCGTGCAGATCGGATTCCAGCGGCGCCAGAGCGAGGCGGTTCAACAGGCGCGGAATTATCTCCAGGCCGGCAATGCAGGGAACATTGTGCAGGTTGAGGCGCAGATTCACTATACCGCCGGAACCAAGGACGCGACTCCGCAGGAACCGCCGCCTTCGCTCGACTGGGACTTGTGGTGCGGTCCCGCGCCCAAGCTGCCGTATTCACCGCAGATCGGTCACATGAATTGGCGCCTCGAGAAGGAATATGGCAATGGACATCTGGTCGATTGGGGCATCCATCTCATCGACGCCACGCGCTGGATTCTTGGCGAGACGGTGCCGCGAAGCGTGCAAGCTACCGGCGGCATCTATCATCTCAAGGGCAAGATCACCACGCCTGACGTGCTCACCGCCCATTTCGATTTCGCCAAATGCCCGGTCACCTGGCGACATCACATCTGGGGTGCGACCGAATTTGCCCCGGAAGTGGCCAACGGCATCTTTTTCCATGGTGACAAAGAAACCGTCTTCGTCACCGACGACAAATGGATCGTGGTCCCGAAGGACCGTAAGGCTGAGCGCAAGGTGAACGAGGTCAAGTCCGACGCCGGCACGAAACACATGGCGGATTTTCTGGCGGCGGTGCGTGCGCGACGTCAGCCAATGTGCGTGCCAGAAGATGGATTCTATTCCGCAGCCACCGTGCAGCTTGCCATGATCGCCTACCAGGTCGGCGCGAAACTTTCCTGGGACGCAACCTCGGAACAAATCATCGACAATGTCCCGGCGGCGCAGTTGCTGAAGCGCGACTACCGTGCGCCGTGGAAGCACCCCTCTGCGGTCTGACGTCCCTGGCTAACGCTCGTTGCGGAAGTATTTGAAGGTCGCGCCTGCCCCAGCGTGCGCCGCGGCTTCCGACGGCCGACCCTGCGGCGCTGTACAGACGAGGCTTGGTGTGGGTCTGCTACGATGGTGCGCAAGCCTGAAACGCATTGGGGAGGGGCGCATCTCGACACTGCCCCCGCTGTAGTTCCCTCGCCCCGCGAGGAACGAGTGGGGCGAGGGCAAGGGAGGGGGGCATTCATTCCTTGGTCTTCCTTGGTATCACGCGCCTCCCCTCCCCGGCCCTCCCCTCCCGCACGGCGGGAGGGGAGGGTGTCGTTCCGAGGATTTCGGGGGCAGTGTCAAGATGCGCCCATTGGGGAGGCTCTGTTGCATAAATACTTGCCATACATTCTTTGGTGATGCAGAACGTCTGCTTAACACCAGCCAGACGCGCGGTCGTTGCAGCCATTCCCCTCGGTGGAGATTGGCGTTCCGCACGCCAGCCGGTGAGATCGCATGAAAAATCACTGTCAAATATGAGCAAATCGACGCCAAAAAAACGCCCCACCGCTTCCCGTCAAAATAATCAGCCGCGGCTGCCCCGTGGGATGGCCTTGTTGCAGGATCCGCGCTTCAACAAAGGACTGGCTTTCACCGCCGAAGAACGCGCCGCGCATGGCCTGCGCGGGCTGTTGCCTCCGCATGTCAACACGCAGGACGAGCAGGTGCAGCGGGTCATGAGCAACTTCCACAAAAAGCCGAACGATCTGGAGAAGTACATCCACCTGATCGCCCTGCAGGATCGCAACGAAACGCTTTTCTACCGGGTGATCATGCAGCACGTGGAAGAGATGATGCCGATCATCTACACGCCCACCGTTGGTCGCGCCTGCCAGGAATATGGGCACATCTACCGGCGGCCGCGCGGCATTTACATCTCCGCCAAGGATCGTGGTTCGGTGGCTCGGCTCCTCCGTCACTGGCCCGACAAGGATGTGCGCGTGATTGTCGTCACCGACGGCGAACGCATTCTCGGGCTGGGCGACCTCGGTGCTTTCGGCATGGGTATTCCGGTGGGCAAACTCTCCCTTTACACGGCTTGCGCCGGAATTAATCCCCGCGTCTGCCTGCCAGTGCTCATCGACGTGGGCACCGACAATGAAACCCTCCTGAACGATCCGCTCTACACCGGTTTGCGTCAGAAGCGCATCCGCGGCGAGCAATATGATGCACTCGTGGACGAATTCGTCATGGCGGTGCAGAAGCTCTACCCGAAGGCGCTGATTCAGTTTGAAGATTTCGCCAACACCAACGCCTTCCGGTTGCTGCACAAGTATCAAACGAAAGTTTGCACGTTCAACGACGACATCCAGGGCACGGCCTCCGTCACGCTCTCGGGCGTCCTTTCTGCGATGCGTCTGACCGGCGGGAAGCTCAAGAATCAGAAGATTCTTTTCCTCGGCGCTGGTGAGGCGGGCATCGGCATCGGCGAGTTGGTGGTGGCCGCCATGGAGCGCGAAGGCGTGCCGTTGGCCGAGGCGCGCCGGCAGTGCTGGTTTGTCGATTCGCAAGGTCTCGTCGTCAAGAGCCGTACCAAGCTGGCCGAACACAAGCTGCCGTTTGCGCACGAGCATCCAGCCTGTCCGGACCTGGCGAGGGCGATCGAGACGTTGAAACCCAACATCCTCATTGGCGTCTCCGGCATGCCGGCGAGCTTTACCCAGCCGGTGGTCGAGGCAATGGCCCGGATCAACAAGCGCCCGGTGATCTTCGCGCTGAGCAATCCCACCTCCAAGGCCGAATGCACCGCCGAGCAGGCTTACACCTGGAGTCAGGGACGCGCCATTTACGCCAGCGGCAGTCCGTTCGCGCCGGTGACGCTCCATGGGAAAACCTACGTGCCCGGCCAGGGAAACAACTCCTACATCTTCCCGGGCGTGGGTCTCGGGGTGATTGCCTGCGAGGCAAAGCATGTCACTGAGTCGATGTTCCTCCAGGCCGCTCGTGCCCTCGCGGATCAGGTGCTCGAAAGCGATCTTGAACAAGGTCGGATTTACCCGTCGCTCCAGCGCATCCAGGAAGTCTCGGCAAAGATCGCGGTGAGCGTCATCGAGGAGGCGTACGCCCTGAAACTCGCGTGCAAGCGCCGGCCCAACAACCTGGCCGCGTTCGTCAAGGCGCAGATGTTCCGCCCGGTGTACTCCAACTGCGTCTGACCCCGGTCCGATCGGCTATTTTGAGGTTCGTTGCATGACGGTTGACGAGCCTGCATTGCCGGCGCGGTCCAATCCCGCGACGGCGATCACTTCCGGATAACCCGCCCGCGAGCCGAGTACCAGCGTCGTCTCGCGGCCGGCCATCACCTGCGTGGACCACACTCCACTGGTGCGTTGCTGCACCAGCCAGCGCGCCGGAGTTGAACCGCTGGGATTTTTCCAGTTCACGCGCAGCCCATCGCGGCCGGCGTCGCGACAGGACACCTGCGGCGCGGACGGAGTCGATTTGGCCAGCCAGGGGAAGGCCGGCGTCAGGGCTGGCGCCTGGTAAACCTGCCGCGCGAGCGCGACTCCCAAACCGCTGTTGTTCCGCAGCGCGCTCATGTTCCAATAGACCTGTCCGCGCGTCTCCGCCGTCTCGCGGCTCGACTTCACCTGGCGCACGATCTCCTCGGCACCCCAGGCGGGATTGCCTGCGCGCGTCACGGCGATGCCGGGCCACACATGGCGCTGCGCTGCGTTTTGTTTCGCCCACCAGTTGAGCAGCACTGGAAAGCTCTGCTCCGGTTCCTTGCTCGACCAATAGAGTTGCGGCACGAGGAAATCGAGCCAGCCGCTCGCGAGCCATTTGCGCGAGTCGGCGGAGAGTTCGGCGAAGGCGTCGAATCCCTTGATCTGTGGCGGATTGCCCGGGCGCCAGATGCCGAACGGGCTGACGCTGAAACGCACCCACCATTTTTCAGCGTGGACCGCATCGTTGAGGCGGCGGACGAAACTGTTCACGTTGTCGCGCCGCCAATCGTCGCGGGCCAGACGGCCCCCGGCGGCCTGGTATCGCTGCCAGCTTGCTCCGTCCGGGAAATCAACTGGCCGTCGATCCGTCGTGCGCTCCGGGTACGGATAGAAGTAATCGTCGAGATGAACGCCGTCGATGTCGTAACGCCGCACCACGTCGAGGACGACCTTGAGCGAATGCTCGTGCGTCTCCCGTTGTCCGGGATCGAGCCACTTCTGCCGGCCGTAATTCACCACCAGCCCGGGCCGCGTCTGACTGATGTGGTTGCGCGCAATCGTCGAGGCGGCGGTGTTGTGCCGGGCGCGAAAGGGATTGAACCACGCGTGCAACTCCAGTCCGCGCCGATGCGCCTCGGCCACGGCGAATTCCAACGGATCGTAGAACGGTTTTGGCGCCTGGCCCATCTGCCCGCCGAGATATTCCGACCACGGTTCGAGACGCGAATCATAGAGCGCGTCGCACGCGGGCCGGACCTGCAAGAGGACGGCGTTGAGCCGCAGTACCGCCGCCCGGTCGAGGATGGCGCGCAATTCCGCCTGCTGCGCGGCGGTGGAGAGACCCCTCTTCGAGGGCCAGTCGATGTTGTTGACCGTGGCCACCCACACGCCACGGAACTCGCGCGTCGGCGTCGGCGGACGCAGCATCGACGGCCCGTAGCTGACGGTCTGCGCCGGCAGACGAACGGTGCCGGTGGCGAAAAGCAGCAGGGCGATGGCGACGATGGGACGCATGATGGCGACAGTTGACGCAAGGAGCGGGCGCGGATTCAAGTTCCGTTTCCCGAGGCGCCCCCGGCAATTTCCCGTTCCCGCGCTCCGCCCTGCGTGCTACGTTGCGCGCGTGAACGACTTGCTCGTCGGAATTCTCACCGCCCTCGCCGTCAGCAATGCGCCGGCCGCCCTTCGCGATGCCTTGGATCAATCCGCCGGCATCAAGATCGAGATTCCCGACAAGAACGATCCCATCGAGCGCGACTATCAGAAGCTGCTCGCGGCCGACGACGCCGCGCAGGAAGAGGTGGATGCGATGATCGCCAAGAGTGCGCGCGAGAAGGTCAAGGGCGACGAACTTGGCGCCATCACCTTGCGCGCCCGCATCCGGGAGCGTCTGGCGCCGGTCCGCAAGGGCTACGAAGATTTCCTCGCAAAACATCCCGGGCACGCCCGCGCCCGGCTCGCCTTTGGCAGCTTCCTCAACGATCTCGGCGAGGAGTCCGCCGCCGCCGAGCATTGGGAGAAGGCGCGCGAACTCGATCCAAAGAATCCGGCCGCGTGGAACAATCTTGCCAATCACTACGGCCACAACGGGCCGGTGACGAATGCCTTTGCCTGCTACGCCAAAGCCATCGAGCTGGACCCGCGCGAGTCGGTGTACTATCAGAACTTCGCCACCACGGTTTTTCTCTTCCGGCGCGACGCCACGAATTTCTTCGGCATCTCCGAGGATGAGGTCTTTGACAAGGCGATGGCGCTTTATCGCAAAGCGCTGGCGATTGATCCTGAAAACTTCCATCTCGCGACTGAACTCGCCCAGAGCTACTACGGCATGAAACCGAAAAAGACCGGCACGCCTGAGGGAGATCGCGCCGCGGAAGAGAAATTCTACGACGAAGCCGTCGCCGCGTGGCGTGAGGCGCAGAAACTGGCCGGCGAGGACACGGAGCGCGAAGGCATCCAGCTTCATTACGCCCGGCTGCAAATCAACGCGGGGAAGTTTGGTGACGCCCGTGCCAGTCTGGGCGCAGTCACCAATGCGCTCTACCTCGGCACGAAGAAGAATCTGGAGAAGAAGATCGCACGTCTCACCGGCCAGGAGCCTGCCACCAACGCCGTGCCGCTCATCGCCCCGACGACTGAGCCGGCCCGATGATTGGGGGAGGCTGGTCTGCCAAGCATGGCGTGGCGGCGACTCGGCAGAGCGCCGCAAATTTCCTCTCGTTCAGATGGCGGCGCTCTGCCGAGACGCCGCTACGGTGGAGCGTGTCGTCCGTAAAACCGCTTGACAGAAATTGGCCATTAAATCGACGCTTCGTCCGCACGAAGTTAAGAGCGTGTTTTGGTTCAGCGACGCATTCCCTGAGGCTGGTTTCCTCAGCGGGCATTTTTGGCTCGATTCGGGGTGGTCAGCAGTGGAGTTGGGAGCCGGTGAGTGAGGGGGTCCGGATTCTTTCGGACCGTCGCACGTCGTCCAATCCATGTCTGAACCGGTGATCGTCCGATGTTTTTTACAGCCCTATGATCCGTTCGCAGAAGACGCCGACGCTCGAAACCGAGTCGCCCGGCAAGGTCGGGCATGGCGGTGCCGGGCCGGCTGTGCCCCTCAATTCCCCATCGGCCTCCGGCAGCGTCAAATCCGCTTCCCGGCTGGTGCCGCTGTTCAACAAGGTCCGCAATTTCACTGCGGCGGACGAGGTGCGCGCCACGGGGCTTTACCCCTATTTCCGGACAATTTCGTCGGCACAGGACACCGAGGTTACCATCGCCGGACGCAAGGTGTTGATGCTCGGATCGAACAGTTATCTCGGCCTGACCAACGATCCGCGGATCAAGGAGGCCGCCCGGGCCGCGGTGGCCAAATACGGTTCCGGCTGCGCGGGTTCGCGTTTCCTGAATGGCTCGCTCGACATCCATCTCGAACTCGAACTGGCGCTCGCCAGGCTAGTCAAGAAGGAGGCCGTGCTTCTCTACAGCACCGGTTTTCAAGTCAATCTGGGCGTGATGAGCGCCATGGTCGGCCGCGGCGAATACATCCTCGGCGACAAGAGCAATCACGCGAGCATCGTCGATGGTTGCCAGCTTTCCTTCGGTGAATTCGTGCGTTTTCCGCACCGCAACATGGCGGGACTGGAGAAGCGGCTGCAGAAGATTCCCGCCGAGGCCGGCAAGCTCATCGTGGTGGACGGCGTCTTCAGCATGGAAGGCGACATCATCCAATTGCCCGAGCTGGTCGCGCTGGCCAAGCAATACGGCGCGGCGGTGATGGTGGATGACGCCCACTCGATTGGCGTGCTTGGCGAGCACGGGGCGGGCACCGCCAGCCACTTCGGATTGACGGACGAGGTGCATCTGATCATGGGCACCTTCAGCAAATCGCTGGCGAGCCTCGGCGGATTCATCGCGGCGGATGCGGCCACCATCGACTATCTCAAGCACAATTCCCGCGCGCTGATCTTCAGTGCCAGCATGAGCCCGGCGAACGTCGCGGCAGTCATGGAGGCGGTGCGGATCATGATCGCGGAGCCGGAACGCATTGCGCGTCTCTGGCACAACACCCGCCGCATGAAGGAAGGTCTGCTGTCACTCGGCTTCAACCTCGGTGCTTCCGAGACGCCCATCCTTCCGGTCTATAGCCGTGACCTCCTCACCGCCTTTCAGTTCACCAAGAACCTCCAGGAAGAGGGCGTGTTCGTGAACCCGGTGGTGTCGCCCGCCGTGGCGCCCGGACAGGAACTGATCCGCATCAGCCTCATGGCCACCCACACCGACCAGCAGATCGACTTCGCGCTCGAGAAACTCGGCAAGGTCGGCAAACAATTGGGTCTCCTTTGAGCGGTGGATGCCGATGCCGCCGCTCGTGCGCGCCGGTTTCTCCCCGCTGATTTCGCGCATGAAAGTCCTCCTCACCGGCGCCACCGGATTTGTCGGCAGCCACATTCTGGATGTCCTCCGGAGCCGCGGCATCGAGACCGTCCTGCTCTTGCGCGCGGCCAGCAACCGCCAGTTCATCGAACCGCATCTCCAGCAGGTTGAAATTCGCTCCGGCTCGATCGACGAGGCGCCCAGCCTGGCGGCCGCGGTGCGCGATGTGACCCACGTCATCCACTGCGCGGGCGCGGTCAAGGCGCTTACCACCGACGGATTCTACGCGGTCAACGAACGGGGCACCCGGAATCTCGTGGCGGCCATCCATCAGCGCGGTGGCGCCCTTGCGCGGCTGGTGCATATCTCCAGCCTCGCGGCCGCCGGTCCCACGATGCCGGGCCGGCCGTTGCGCGAAGAGGATCCGCCGCAGCCCGTCTCGGAATATGGCCGCAGCAAGCTGGCCGGCGAACGCGTCGTGCGCGAGGAATGCCGGTGTGAATTTGTCATCCTGCGGCCCCCGGCGGTGTACGGACCGCGTGACGGAGAATTTCTGCGCCTGTTCAAGGCGGTGAAGTCCCATTTGCTCCCGCGCTTTGGTGGCGGACGGCAGGCGCTGAGTTTTGTCGAAGTCGGGGATCTGGCCCGCGTGGCGGTGGATTGTCTCGCCGCCCCGGCGGCCGCCGGTGGAACCTATTTCGTCGCGGCGGATGAGTCCTCGACCGCGGGAGAATTGGCGGACGAGATCGCGGCCTTGATGCAGACGTGGACGCTGCCGCTGCCGCTGCCGACCGGCCTGCTCTGGCCGGTGTGCGTGGCGCAGGAATGGATCTCCCATCTCACCGGCAAACCGAACGTGTTAAATCGTCAGAAGTACGCTGAGCTGCGCGCGCCTGCCTGGCTTTGCGACCCGGGTCGGCTGGCGCGCGAGACGGGCCTGCGCTGTCCGACACGGCTGCGCGAGGGTCTGGCGCGGACCCTGGCGTGGTATCGCGAACAGGGCTGGCTGTGATGGGGACGCGCATACGAGGAGGCATGAAACACTACACGTTCATCGATTACGCCACGCAGGGTTACCTCGCGCTGGTGGCCTTGCTCATCCTGCTGTTGCATGGCGACACGGTTCAGGCGTGGCCCTGGCTGGTCACGGCGCATCTGATCTGCCTCGGTCTGGTGCATTGGTTCATTGTTGCGAACGCCGCGCGGCCCGGCAACCGCCTGCTGGATTTCCTCCGGCACTTCTATCCGGTCCTGCTCTACACGGCCTTCTATCGCGAAACGGGCGAGCTGAACCAGATGCTGCACCGCGGCTACATCGACGCCTTGTTTGTGCGGCTGGATGGTTCGATTTTCGGATTCCAACCGAGCATCAAGCTGATGGATTGGTTTCCCTATCCGCTCGTGAGCGAGATTTTCTACATCTCTTACTTCTCCTATTACGTGATGATCGTCGGAGTGGGCCTCGCGCTGTTCCTGCGCGACCGGCGCCAGTTCTTTCACTACGTGTCGGTGGTGTCGTTTGTCTTCTACGTTTGCTACTTGATTTACATCTTCACCCCCGTCATCGGCCCGCGCATGTTTTATCGCGATTGCAACGGATTCACCCTGCCGGCCGAACTCATTCCACCCGGGCTGACCGAGGTTCCGGAGAGCATTCAGGCGGGATGGTTCTTTCAGATCATGAAGTGGATCTACCACTATTTTGAGGCTTACGGATCGGCGTTTCCGAGCAGCCATGTCGCCATTGCCCTGACGACGGTTTATTTCTCCTTCAAGTACCTCCGGCCCATCCGGTGGGTGCATCTGACAATCGCGATTCTGTTGTGCATCTCCACTGTCTATTGCCGCTACCACTACGCGGTGGATGTGCTCGCCGGGGCATTGACGGCTGCCATCTTGATTCCGATCGGCAACGCGCTCTATCGCCGTTTCGGCGGACGCGCCGCCGCCGCTGTCACGGCAAAGCAGGGCTGAGCGGGGGGAGCAGTTCGCCAAGTTTCGCGGGCAGGTCTTGCCCCCCGGAGCGCCGGTCTCCGACCCGGCTGGTTGTACGAGACCGCAGAAATGCGCCGGATCGGAGATCGGCGCTCCGCAATCCCAGCCGAACCGTGGGCAGCGCGGGGCAGCGCACGTCATGCGCCCACGGCCGGTCGGCCGCATCTTTCCACTTTGCACTCGTCTTCGAGCTGCTTCACACTGCCGCCGCGCATGAGCAAGAGTTTCTACATCACCACTGCCATCGACTATTTGAACGGCCAGCCGCATCTCGGCCACGCCTACGAGAAAGTCATCACCGACGTCATTGCGCGGGCGCATCGCAGCTTCGGCGAATCGGTTTTTTTTCTGACCGGCACCGACGAACATGGCCAGAAGGTGCAGCAGGCGGCCGAGGCTGAAGGCAAAACACCCCAAGCCTACTGCGACGAACTCGCCGCCAATTTCCAGGCGCTCGCCAAAGCCCTGAACCTCTCCAACGACGACTTCGTCCGCACCACCCAGCCGCGCCACCAGGCCGTGGTCGCCGCGTTGCTGAACAAACTCCACGCACAGGGCGACATTTACCTCGCGCCCTACACCGGCTGGTATTCGTGGAAGGAAGAGACGTTCCTCACCGACAAGGATCGCCTCCCCGACGGCACCTGGGATCCCGTCTGGGGTGAAGTGAAGGCGCTCGTCGAGGAGAACTGGTACTTCCGGATGGGCCAGCACCAGCAATGGCTCATCGACTACATCGTGGCCAACCCCTCCTTCGTGCAGCCCGACTCGCGGCGCAACGAGGTGCTCGGCTTTCTGCGCAAGGAAAAGCTGGACGACCTGTGCATCAGCCGGCCCAAGGCGCGCCTGGGCTGGGGCATCCCGCTGCCGTTCGCCCCCGACTACGTGAACTACGTGTGGTTCGATGCGCTGACGAATTACTTCAGCGTTCCGGCCGCGCTCGGTGATCCCGTGGCCGGTGCCGTGCTCGGTGATGGCTTCACGCCGACGGATCGTCGCACGCCCGCGCCGGAACTCTGGCCGGCGGACATTCACGTCATCGGCAAGGACATCGTGAAGTTCCACGCCGTCTATTGGCCCATCATGCTCCACGCCGCCGGAGCACCGCTGCCGAAACAGGTGCTGGCGCATGGCTGGTGGCAGAAGGACGGACACAAGATGAGCAAGACCACCGGCAACGTGGTGGACCCCATCGCCGTCATCGATGATTGGGGCATCGACGCCTTCCGCTTCTACGTGGTGCGCGAACTCGACATCGGTCCGGACGGCAACTGGACCGACGCCGGTTTCGCGGCGCGTTACCAGGCCGAACTCGCCAACGGGCTGGGCAATCTTGTCAATCGCTCTCTCTCGATGCTCCAGCGTTACCGCGGCGGCAAGCTGTCGGCGCGCTCGATGGAACTTGCTCCCGACGCCACGAGCGCCCGCGAGGCGGTGGAGAAAAACCTACGTGCGCATCACTTGCAGGCGGCGTTGCTCGACATCTGGGCGCTCGTCACGCGGGCCAACCAATACGTGGATCAAACCGCGCCCTTCAAGCTGGCCAAAGATCCCGCGCAAGCCGCGCGCCTCGACGAAGTGCTCTACAATCTGGCCGAGGTCTGCCGCGTCCTAGCGGTCCTTCTCTGGCCGTTCATCCCCGGGACTGCTGCGAAAATTTACGCGCAACTCGGGCTGACCGGAGAGCCATCCACCTACGCCGACGCTGAATGGGGCCGGCTGGCCGAAGGTCACACCATTGGCGCGCCCGCGCCGCTCTTCCCCCGCCGCGACACACCGGCCAAAGGTTGATTGCCGATAAGACGCGGTCCGAGACCGCCCGTGCCGCGTCGTCATCACTTCCACCTTCGACCTCACTGCGGTATTTATCTTGATCGGCGCCGACCGTGGGCGTTTGAAGCTTTCCCCGGAGAGTTTCTTCATTGCGTCCACGTCCTTTCGCAGCATCCGGCGTGAGCCGGATCACTTCAATTCCGCACGGCACGCGACGCCGGCAACAGCCGCGCTCCGGGGTTTTCAGACAGGCTCTCAGGGGCGCGCGATGGATTGGGGCATTCCGGTAGAGCGGCGCTGCCGCGCCGCCATGATGGGGCCGCGCAGCAACGCAGACCTACTCTCATCACGATTCGGAATTCGAGACGGCCCTCCGTGATTACCTGGCGAGCGCAAACTTCACCGCCCGCAAGTTCACGGCTTTCCACTTGGCGGCGTTGGCGGGGCGGACGGTGACCACGTATTCGCCGGGCGTCGCGATGGTGATTTTTCCGAAAGAGACGGGCGTGAAGTCGCTCCAGCTCTTGGTCTGGCTGATCGTGGCGGCGGCTTTCTGTCCGGCGACTTCAATGGCCAGTTCGCTTGCGCCGGCGGAGGCGGCGCACGCGGTGGTCACTTCATAGGTGCCGGCCTGGGGGAAGCGCACTTTCCAGCAAACGGAATCCTGCGGGTTATCCCAGAAACCGATGCTGGGCTGGCCGCCTTGGGCTTCGGTTTTGACTCCGCCATCCAGTTCCGCGTCGTCCGGGGAGAGGACGAGGTTGCCCTTGGCATCGGGGGTGAGAGCCGCCGAGGGGACGGTGAAGGGAATGTTTTTCAAGTCGGTGCCGGTGATCTTGAGCGCGGCGGTAAACTCGGAAACCTTCTGCGCGGGGAGAGTCACGACGAGACCTTCGGCGGTCTGCTTCCAATCCACTTTGCCGCTGTAACCGAGAAGGCTGACGGTGGTGAGGTTGTTGCCGTTTTCGCCCGCGGGTTTGGCGAGGGAGCGGATGACGAGTTGTCCGTCTTCCGGCCAGCCGAGCGCGGTGGCGTAGAGCGTCGCGCCCTGGGTGGTGAAGCGGATTTCCTTCGCGTTGTATTTGAAGTCTTCCTTGAAGTTGCCGCCCTTCACCTTGATGGCGCTCTCGCCATAGACGAGCCACGGCCGCGAGCCGTAAATGGCTTCCCCGTGGATGGCGGTCCAGGCGGCGAGCTGTTCGAGCATGGTTTCGACTTCGGGATCGAGCGAGCCGTCGGGGCGCTGCACGACGTTGAGGAGGAGATTGCCGTTCTTGCTGACGTTATCGACCAGCATGTGGATGACCCAGCTCACCGGGCGAAACTTCCAGTTGCGATTGTAGTACCAGTCGCCGATGGAAGTGTCGGTCTGCCACGGATACGGCTCGATCTTGGGCAGGATGCCGCGCTCGATGTCCTCGACCCAACGACCATCGGACTTCTGCTTGCAGTTATAGATCGCCTCGCTCTTGCCGCCGTGGCGTGCGGCGTCCTGGTTGTAGAGATGGGCGATCATGCTGAGTCCAACGACGTGATCCTTGCCGAAGGCCACGCCGCCGTCCGTGTAGAGGAGGTCGGGATGATAGTTGTCCACCAGTTCCTTAATCTTGTCGTACCACTGCTGGTGCCACCTGGGATTGTTGCTGTACCAGCCGGTGTCGCCGGGTTCGGCCGGGAAGTGATAGAGATCCTGGTATTGCGGGTTCGCGCCGTCGTAAGGCACGCCCGCCTTCGGGCCGGTCTTGTCCGCGCGATGGCTGGCCTGGAACCAGGTGAAGCTGGCGCCGAGGTGTTCCGAGACGCCGAAGCGCAGGCCGTTTTTCTGCGCGGCCTTCTGCCAGTCACCGACGACATCACGTTTCGGTCCCATGTTGACGGCGTTCCATTGGTGAAGCTTCGAGTTCCAGAGGAAGAAGTTGTCGTGGTGCGAACCCATGCTGACGAAATACCGCGCGCCGGCTTTCTTGTAGAGTTGCATCAAGCGATCGGGATCCCACTTCTCCGCCTTCCACTGCGGGATGATTTCCTTGTAGCCGTACTCGGAAGGGTGACCGTAGTGGTTCGTGTGATACTTGTAGTGGCCGTTGCCCGGCTCGTACATGCCGCGGGCGTACCAGTCGCCATCCATCGGCACCGCCTGCGGACCCCAGTGCGCCCAGATGCCGAACTTGGCGTCGCGGAACCAGTCGGGGTAGGCGTAATTCGTCAGCGACTCCATCGTCGGCTGGAACGGACCGGGAGCGACGGGGAGGTTGAGGCCATCGGCCGCGTAGATGGCGGAGGCGGCGACGACCAGCGCGCCGGCGAGGGAGGTGCGAAGCCATCCGCAGCGGCGGGCGGTTCCTTGAGGGTTTTCCAGACAGGTGATGCGCATATCGGTTTTGTTGTTCAGAGAAACTGACGCCCGAGGCTAGGCCGGTCATCTACATTTGTTCATGGCAATTCTTGACTGCGGCATGGCGATTCTTGACCCGGTTCGGCTGGAAATCGTCAACCGACTCCCGCGGTGTCCCGGCGCAGGGCTGCGAAGACAAATCCCAGAACAAAGTCCTCATGGCTTGCGAGGGCGCTGACAGGTGGCAAGGGCAGGGTCGGGTGGTCGCCTTTGCCGTGACCAAACCTGAGACGTATCCATGCAGACGAGGATAAACGCAGAGGCATGGCGCGGGTGACGCCGTAACCACAGGCTGTGGAGTGCGGCGAGTTCTCGCCGCTTTCGCGCAGGCGACTTGTCGCCGTTGAACGCGAGAGGGCGTCCGGTGATTGTCCCGAGCCGCTGAACGCGGCTCTGCTTTGGCGACAAGTCGCCCAAGCGGTGACAAGTCACCGCACTCCAAATTCTTGTCGTCCGGGCGCGGACTTTCATCGTGGCAGAGGCGCGAGATTTCCCCTGACGAGGCGCTCCAGGCCGCAGTTTACCGGCCTCGAACGCCCGCTTAAAGGCTCTCTCGGTCAGGTGGAGCGAGACTTTCGGTCCAAGTGGTCGCCGCCGTGGGCTTGGTGGCGCCAGGCTTCCGGCGAGAGTCCTGTCTTCTTCTTGAACAGGCGGGAAAAGTAGTAGGGGCTGTGGAAGCCGAGCTTGTCGGCAATCGTCTTGACGGGCAGCACGGTGCCGTCCAGCAGCTTCTTCGCCTCACTGAGGCGGAGTTCCAGTTGGTATTGATGCGGCGAGAAACCGGTGTGCAGTTTGAAGGCCCGCCGCAAGGCGCTGTAGCTCACGGCCAGATGGCTGGCCAATCCGGCCAAATCGACCGGTTCCACCAACTGCTCTGCGAGCAGCAGTTTGGCTTCGCGCACTATCGGCTGCAGCCCCTGCTCGCCGGCTTCTCTCAGGCGGTGTGCCGAACAGATGCGGCCAAGGACTTCCAGCACCAGTGCGGCCAGCGTCTGCTGAAAGCCAGGTGGCTCCAGTTTGATCAAGTCGATTGCCCGCGCAAAGGCCGCCATGAGTTCACTGTCTGCGCCGACGTCGAAGACCGGCTTGGCGGGCGAAATCACCCGGTTGTGCAGGAGCAATCGCGCGGAATCGCCATCGAACCCCAGCCAATGCTCGTCCCAGCCCACCTTCAGGGCGGGTCGGTAACGATGCCATTCGCCGGGAAAGAGCAGGAGGACCTGGCCCGCGCGCAGCGTCAGCGCGCCGGCCGTCGCGGTTTCCAGGCTGCCTTCGCCCCGTGTGATATAGACGACCTGGAACTCCGACAAAACCCGGCCGCGTTCCCAGAATCGTAATACGTCGTAAACCTGAGGATGCTGGCCCTGCGGATAAGGCATGTGGGGCGGGCAGGAACTCCGTCCCACCGTGGTGGCATGGAGTCCCCAGCGCTGGTCCGCCACGTTGGTCGGCAGGTAGCGGAAGAAGGTCTCTGAGTGGGCCGTCATCGTGGGCTTTGGGATTCCAAAATGCTGCGCGGCGCTGGCGCGGATGTCAAGAAGTGCATCCCAAATGTCATTCTGTGCATTCCCGGTCGGGCGAGTTTTTGGTTTACTACCGGCGAAAGAACCCCTCATGTTTCCTATTATGAAAAAATCATCACTGCAAGTGATCCCGCTTGCTCTCCTCCTCGCGGCGGTCATGCCGTTCCGTTTACCGGCCCAGACCATCACCAATCCCAGTTTTGAATCGGATACCTTCACCGTCTTTCCCGGCTACATCAGCGGGAACACCCCGATTACGGGCTGGACGGCGGGTAACGACAGCCGCGCGGGCATCAATCCCGCCGGCGGCAGTCCCTTTGCGGACAACGGGACGATTCCCTCCGGCAGCCAGGTCGCTTTCATCCAGAATGATGTCAACTCCTCGTTGAGTACGGTCATCTCCGGGCTGACGATCGGGCAGGCCTACAAGGTGAATTTCCGGGTCAACGCGCGCACTGGCCTTGGCGATGACAGCACGCCCAACCTGAAGGTTGACATTGACGCCAACAACATCATCAACACCGCCGTCACCCCCGTGGGCGGGGCCAACCCCTACAAATATTTCGCCTTCGACTTCACAGCCACAGCCCCGGACCAGACGATGACGCTGCGCAACGACGCACCCGGAGACCGCACACTGCTGCTCGATGACTTCAGCATTGCGCCCCGAAACAGCGGTTGGTCCTACTCGGCCTGGAACGATGACGCGAGCGCGGGCATTGAATTCTTCAACACCTACACGCACGCATACAGCTTCGGCAGCGCGGTCAACACGACGATCGACAGCATCGTGTTTACCGGGGTGGCTGGCGGCAATCCTTCGGGTCCGACCTTCTCCACCACGGGCCTGCCCAATGTGTTCATCAACGACGGCAACAACGTGAGCGGGGGCAGCCGCCAGTTGGCCAACGACTTCGTCTATGCAGGGACGGAAACCGAGCAGAGCATCACGCTCAACGGCCTGATCCCCGGCGCGGAATACGTGGCGAACATTTACGCGGTCGGATTTGAAGATGGCACGCGCGCCGCGACGTTCAGCGTGGGCAACGATCGTTTGACAGTGAATCAGGATCAGTTTGGTGACAACAACGGCATCCGTTTCACCTACCAGTATATCGCGACGGCCAGTTCGATCACGCTCACCTACGCCCGGCTGCAGGGGAACTCGATCCATACCTACGGATTCAGCAATTATCAGTTGAGCGCCCCGCCGACCGCGCCGCAGATCGTCACCCATCCGCAAAGCCGGTGCGTGAGCGAAGGACAGCCCTTCACGCTCGCCGGGGCTGCGTCCGGAGAGCCTGTTCCGACCTACCAGTGGCAGAAAGACGGCAGCGATATTGTTGGCGAGATCAGCAGCACCTTCACCCTCGCCTCGGCCACGCCGGGCGATGCGGGAAATTACACGCTGATTGCGAACAATGACAGCGGCTCGGCTACCAGCGCGGTGGCGGTGGTGAAAATCGGATTTCCGTTGGTGAACCCGAGTTTTGAGGCGGATACCTTTACCGTAGGCCCCGGCTACGTCAGCGGCAACGGGCCGATCACCGGCTGGAGCGCGCTGGGCGGCCACGGCGTCAACGGCGGTGCCGGCCCCTTTGCGGACAACGGAGCCATTCCCGACCGCAACCAGGTCGCGTTCATGCAGGCTGACGGTGCCTTGAGCCAGACCGTGAGCGGCTTCATTGTGGGCGAGCAATACTACGTCGTTTACTTTGAGAACGCCCGCAGTGGCAATGCTCCAGGCATCGAAGTGCAGATTGGCGGGGCCACGATTGTGCCGGCGCACACCCGCGCTCCGGTCGGCGGCTCGAATCCGTACATCGAAGTCACCAGCGATCCGTTCATCGCCACCGCGACTGATTTGTTGCTCAGCTTCATCAAGAGCAACCCGCTCGGCGGCGACACCACCGCGCTCATCGACAATGTGTGTGTTGTGGCGTTGCCCGCCGGCACTCCTCCCTCGGTACTGCGCGCGCCGCAGAACCTGATTGTGAGCGTGAGCGGGAATGCCCGCTTCTCGGCGGCCGGTTTCGGCTCTCTTCCCCTCACTTACCAATGGCGCAAGGACGGCGCGGCCATTCTGAACGCAACGAACACCACCCTCGTTCTGAGCGCCGTCGCCAAGTCGGCGGAGGCGGACTACACGGTGGTCATCAATAACACCAGCGGCTCGGTCACCAGTTCGGTGGCCCGTCTCACGGTGTACGAACCCATCTCCACCCTCTTCAACACCGGCCTGGACACGAATCGCGTCGCGCTGGCAGATGGTTTGAACGACCCGCATTATGTTCTGACCGCGAATCCTGACACTGGCTCGCCAGATGCGGTCGTGGAGGATATATCGCCAGTGGCTGGCGCGTGGCTGGCGAACACCGCGAATTCAAAGTGGATCGGTCCTCGCTTGAACACTGCAGCCAGCGCGGTCGGATTCTACACCTATCGCACCACCTTTGATTTGACCAACCGCGACCCAAGCACGGTGGTCATCAGGGGCGGATGGGCCACGGACAATACGGGACGCGATATTTTGGTCAACGGAGTCTCGACGGGGAATCCGCAAACCTCCGGCTTCGGCGGCTACACGGCTTTCCTCATCTCCACGTCGAACGCCTCGTTCCTCCCGGGCAGCAATACCATCGACTTCGTGGTGGAGAACGAGGCGGCGGTGGGCTACACCGGCCTGCGCGTGGAGTTCACGGCCAGCAATGCGCGCATCCTGCCGAGCATTCCGCCAAGCATTACCCTGCAGCCGATCAGTCAGACGGCGGTCATCGAGAGCAACACCGTGACGTTTACCGTCAGCGCCACCGGCACCGATCCGCTGACTTATCAATGGAGCAAGGATGGCTCCCCGCTCGTCGGCCAGACCAATGCCACGCTGACGCTCGTGAACGTCACGACGAACAACACCGGTAACTACATCGCGCGCGCGATCAACGCCTTCGGTTTCGCGGACAGCGCCCCGGCGGCGCTCGCCGTCCTCTATCGCCGCGTGCCCGGCATCTACAGCACCGGCGTGGAGAACAGCGGCGCGCTCGCGGCGGACAGTTCGATCGACCTGCACTGGATCATTGGCAGCAGCGCGGACCCGGTCAACGTGGGGCCGGACGCGATTGTCATCAACCAGGCGGCGTCGCCCGTCGGTCCGTGGCTCAGCGCCGGTCCAAAGTCCAAGTGGATCGCGCCACGCGCCGACCAGAACGTCGGCAACGCCCAAGGCAATTACACCTACCAGACGTCCTTCGACTTGACCGGTGTGGATATGTGTACGTTCCGTCTGACTGGACAGTTTGCCGTGGACAACACGCTGGTGGACATCGTGGTCAACGGCGTGTCGCAGGGCGTCAGCGGCGGCGCCTTCAGTTCGTTCCTGCCCTTCACCATCATGAATGGATTCGTCGCTGGACCGAACACGGTGGGCTTCATCATGAACAACGCGCCGGCGACTCCCAACCCAACGGCGCTGCGTGTGGATCTCGATGGCCTGGTGCGCATCGGCACGAGGGTGGCGCCGACTCTGGCCATAACTCGGACTGCGCCCGACACACTTTCCGTGTCGTGGACACCCACGGGGAGTTGCGACCGCCTGGAGGCTGCCACTCAAGTAGGCGGCACCTGGACGACCATCGGCACGGTCAGCCCGGCGACGATCTACACGACCAACAGCCCGGCGCTGTTCCTGCGCGTCCAGCCGTAATCGCGCTGTGTTAATGTGCGAGACCGGGGGCGCGAGTTCCCGGTCTCTTTTGCTGATGAAATTAAGCCTTGCCCTGTTCGCTGTGCTGTTGGCCAACAGCATGCCCGCGTTCAACGAGGTCGTGGCTCCCGGCATCAGTTTCTGCGGGATCGTCCGCTGGGCCGAGGCTGAGGTCGTTCATTGTTGGCACCGCCTAGCCCGGATATTTCACCCGTCCTGTTCCCGGATCGCGCGCCGGATGCTCGTAACGCAGGTTTCCAACCTGCTGTGTCGCCGACTTCTAGTCGGCCGGCTGTCCGAACCTCCTTGCGCGGGCGGATTGGAAATCCGCGATACAGCAGGTTGGAAACCTGCGCTACGAAATGGTCCGGCTGGCGCGTCGGCTCTGTCGCCAGTCGGAACCACCAAAACTTGTGAAATAACCGGGTTAGCTTTGGTCTGATGTTTGACCGAAGCCGCCTATAATTTGCTGTTTTTATGTGGACGCATGATTCAAGTCAGGATGGCAGGATACTGCGCAGCGGTGTCCGTCAGGTAAGCATCAATCGCAATCTTAGTCCGACGAGACGCCGGTTCCGTGGCGCCCCGTTCGCCGCCTGGCCCGCCGGAGTGGTGCTGTCATTGCTCGTTGCCGGACAGCTTTTCGCCGCCCCCATTCCCGGTCTGTTCAACACAGGTGTGGGCGCCACCAGCAACTTGCTGGCAGGAGGCAGCGTTGATCCCCACTTCCGCCTCATCCAAAGTGCCGACGCCAGCGTTCCTGGACCGAATGCCATCGTCATGAACGATGGCTGGCCCATTGCCAGTGGAGTGTGGCTTGCCAACGGTCCGGCCTCGAAATGGATCTCGCCTCTGGCCAGCCAGGCCACCGGCAACCTGCCCGGCAATTACGTTTATCGCCTCACGTTCACGCTGACCGGACTGGACCCTGACTCGGCGGTCATCACCGGACGCTGGACCTCCGACAACGGCGCGACCGACATCCTGATCAATGGCGCCAGCACCGGCATCAACTACGATGGCAACTTCGGCGCGTTTTCGGGCAACTGGACCCTCAATAGCGGATTCATCGACGGCACCAACACGCTCGACTTCGTGATCAACAACGCCGGCACCACGGTCAACCCGACCGGATTCCGGGCCGAACTGAGCGGCACCGCGGAGCCGCCGATCCCTCCGGGCACGCCGCCCACCATCACCGCCCATCCGCAGTCGGCGACGGTCGCGTTGCAGGATCCTGTCTCCTTCTCCGTCAAGGCCACTGGCAGCAGACCATTCTTCTACCAGTGGCGGCGCGCCGGCGGTCCTATCATCGGCGCAACCAATGCCAGTTTCTCCATCAGTTCCGTGAGTGCGTCCGACAGCGGACCCTACGATGTGGTTGTTTCCAATGACGCCGGTTCTGCGACGAGCACTGCGGCGACGCTGACCACCATCTTCTCCCCACCTGCGCAACCGGCCTATGAACCTATCGGGCCACCGCGCCGCCGCAGCGGGCTGGCCTTCTCGGAAATCATGTATCATCCGCGTGACCGCACCGATGGCCGCATCGTCGAGTTCATTGAACTCTTCAACTCGAATCCCTGGCCGGAGGATCTCGCCGGCTGGAAGCTCGCAGGAGATGTGGACTTCATTTTCCCGGGCGGAACCAGCATTGCCGCCCAGGGCTTTCTCGTCGTCGCGCCGGTGCCGGCCGATGTGGAAGCCACGCATGGAATCACCGGCGTCCTTGGCGGCTTCACCAACAGTCTGCCCAATGGGGGCGGCACCGTGCGACTCGTCAAACGCTCGGGCGCCATCGTGCTCGAGGTCACCTACTCCGATCAGCCGCCGTGGCCAACGGCAGCCGATGGCACGGGTCACTCGCTCGTGCTGGCGCGGCCGTCGTTCGGCGAACAGAACCCCAAGGCCTGGGCGGCGAGCGCTTACATGAATGGTTCGCCTGGCGGGCCCGAGCCAGTGGCCGCCGCGCCGCAGGATTATGTCGTCATCAACGAAGTGTTCGCGCACTCCGATCCGCCGCTGGTGGATTTCATCGAGTTGCACAACTACAGCCCGTTCACCGCGGACCTGAGCGGCTGCTGGCTCACCGACGAGCGGAACACCAACAAGTTTCGCATCCCGAACGGTACCGTGCTCGCGCCGCAGGGCTTTGTCGTGCTCGACGAAACGCAACTGGGTTTCGGGCTCAGTTCCGCCGGCGAGACGGCCTATCTGGTGAACTCGAATCAGACTCGCGTGATCGATGTGGTCCGCTTCGGCGGGCAGGCGCAGGGCGTGTCCTTGGGGCGTTACCCAGATGGCTTGCCCACGTTCTCCGCGCTCTCCCTCCGGACGCCCGGCACCAACAACGCCCCGGCACTCCTGCCGCCGGTGGTTTTCAACGAGATCCTGTTCAACCCGATCTCCGGCAACAGCGAGGATGAGTACGTGGAACTGTTCAATCGAGGCACCAACGTCCTCGACATCGGCGGCTGGCGGCTGACCGATGGCATCGATTTCGCGTTCCCCAAGCCGACCGTGATGGCTCCCGGGCAATACCTGGTGGTGGCCAATAACGTGGCGCATCTCCGCACCAATTATCCCGGCCTCACGGCGGCCAATTGCCTCGGCAATTATGGCGGCACTCTGGCCAACGGCGGCGAGCGCATCGCGCTGGAACGGCCGGATATGTCTGTGACCACCAACACCAGCGGCGTTTGGGTCACCAACACGTTTCGCGTCGTGGTGAACGAGGTGAGTTACTTCGACAAGAGCCGCTGGTCGCGCTTCGCCGATGGCGGCGGCAGCAGCCTAGAACTCACCGACCCTCACGCCGACACGCGCAGCCCGGCGAATTGGGCCGATAGCGACGAAAGCGCCAAGGGTGCGTGGACCGCGATCGAATTCACCGGCACCAATGATAACGCCATGCCTGGGGTCAGCGCTGACCAGGTGCAACTATTTCTGCTCGGCGAGGGCGAAGCGCTGGTGGACAACGTGGAAGTCGTTTACGGCGGCGTGAACCGGGTTTCCAACGGCACGTTTGAGTCCGGCACAGGTGGATGGACTTTTCAGGGAACACAAATTCGTTCGAGTGCCGAATCCACCAGCGGCTACAACAGCGCGCGCTCGCTGCATCTGCGCGCGAGCGATCGCGGTGAACCCATCGGCAATCGCGTTCGCGGCCCGCTCACCGCTGCCATTCCGGCCGGTTCAGCGGTCACGCTCCGCGCCAGGGTGCGCTGGCTGGCGGGCGTGCCGGAATTCCTGATGCGCCTGCGCGGCGGCGGACTCGAGGCCACCGCCCGGCTCACTATCGCGCCCAATCTCGGCACGCCCGGCGCACCCAACAGTCGCGCCCGGGCCAACGCCGGTCCGGCCATCAGCGACGTCACGCATCGCCCGGTGTTGCCTCCGGCCAACCAACCCATCCGCGTTGTCGCCCGCGTCTCCGATCCGGACGGCGTGCCGGGTGTCACATTGCAGTATCGTCTGGACCCAAGCGCGGCTCTCACTGCAATCACGATGCGCGACGACGGCACCACCGGTGATTTGCTGGCCGGGGACGGTGTCTTCACCGGCACCATTCCCGGACAACCGGCCAACACCCTGATCGCCTTCCGCATCGAGGCCGTGGACGCCGCGGGCGTTTCGGCCACGAGCGTTTTCCCCGCGGACGCACCCGCCCGCGAATGCCTGGTGCGCGTCGGGGATCAGTTCATCGCCGGGCCGTTCGCCAACTATCGCATCTGGATGACCCAGGCGACGCTGGATACCTGGTCAACACGCGGGAATCTGAGCAACGACCCGCTCGATGTGACCTACGTCTATGGCAACACGCGCGTCGTTTACAACGCGGCCAGCCTCTACGGCGGCAGCCCTGCGTGGTCACCGGGTTTCAATTCTCCCGTCGGCAACCTTTGCGCCTACGACATCCTGCTGCCTGGCGATGATGAAGTGCTCGGCGACGACAAGCTGGGGCTCGACATTCCCATTCGCGATGCCACCAACCAGCGCGAGCAGTTGATGCACTGGATCGCAGACCGATACAACCTGCCGAATCTCTATCGCCGCGACGTGTACATGTTCGTCAACGGCGTGCGGCGCGGCTCGGTCTATCACGACACGCAGCAACCCGGCGGCGACCTGATCGATGAATGGTTCCACGACGACCCGGATGGCAAGCTGATCAAGACCACCCAATGGAGTGAAGGCACCGACGCCGGCAGTCCTGAGCAGATCCTGATCAATTCCCTCGAGCGATTCACCTCCAGCGGGACGCTCAAGACAGCGCGTTACCGCTGGAACTGGCGGGCGCGCGCCGACGATTCGCAACTCGACGACAGCGGCCTGCTGGCGCTCGTCGAAGCGATGAATGCTCCGTCCAATGCCTACCAGTCTGCCGTGGAAGGATTGGTCAACGTGGAGGACTGGATGCGCATGTTTGCCATGAACGACCTGTGCTCTTATTGGGATGGCTTTGGCAATCCCAATGCCAAGAACACCTTCCTCTACCAGACCCAGGACACAGGCTGGCGGCTGATTCCATGGGATTTTGATGTCGGGCTCGGGGTGTTCAACGATCCGGTCAACGACGCGTTGTTCCCGTCGAACGTCGATCCGACCGTGCGCCGCATGTATGCCTGGCCGGCGTTTGTCCGTGGGTATTGGCGGGAGTTGGAATTCGGGATGAACAACATCCTCCCGAGCAGCACTGTTACCTCGATCCTCACCGCCAAGGACAACGCCTACCGCGCCGCCGGGCTCAGTTTCGCCTCGCCGTTCGTGGCCAGCGGAGCCTACGGTTTGTCCATCCCCGAATGGATGTTCCAGCGCCGGGGGTTCCTGCAAACCCAGCTCGCCTCGGTCGCGGCGACCTTCGCCCTGACCACGCCAACGAACATCAACACCAGCAGCAACCTGCTCGTCTTGAGCGGACGCGCGCCAGTCAGCGTGCAGACGATCACGATCAACGGCATCGAGTATCCCATCACCTGGACCACGGTTTCCAACTGGACGATTCGGGTTCCGCTGGTCGCGGGCGACAATCAACTGTTGCTGGCCGGCTTCGATCGCAATGGCAACGCGGCGAGCAATTCCACCTACACCATCAACGCGACCTTCACAGGAAGCGTCGCGCCGTCCGGGCAAAGCGTGGTCCTCAACGAGATCCTGTTCCATCCGCTGGTGCCCGACGCGGAGTATGTCGAGCTGTTCAACACCCACTCCAGCTTCACCTTTGACCTGTCCGCCTGGCGCGTCAACGGGCTGGACTACACCTTCCCGCCAGGTTCCTTCCTCGGCCCGCGCAGCTTCCTGGTGCTGGTCAAGGATCCGTCCGCTTTCCTGAGCGCCTATGGCTCGACCATTCCCCTCTTCGGCAAATACAACGGCAACCTGCAGTTCGATGGCGAGACCCTGACCCTGGAGCAACCGGTGACGGTGGTCACCAACAACACGACCAACACCCTTTACCTGGCGGTGGACAAAGTGCGCTACGAGGCGGTCCGCCCCTGGCCGACGGGCACCAACGACTTGATCACCGCTTCGTCCATCCAACTGATCGATCCGACCCAGGACAACAGCCGGCCCTGCAACTGGGGCACCCGCTATGTCCCGGCCGTGTGGTCCACGGCGACCAACATCACCGGCAGCACCAACGGGGGCTGGCGCTTCGTCTCCCTCACCAACGTGACGGGCACCACCACCACCCTGCAATCCAACCTGATCTATCTGAGCGCGGCCGGCGATGTTTACCTCGACGACCTCCGGCTGGTGGACACGAACAACCCGTCCGTCAATCTGCTGAGCAACGGGGATTTTGAGGGGCCGTTCTCCACCAGCGAGGGCGGGCCGTGGGCGTTCGTTGGCACGGTGGGCACCAATTCTCACCTTGCCCATGACGTGGTGCATTCCGGGACCGGCAGCTTGCATGTGGTGTTCACTGGGCAGGGCGGCGGGCCAGGCTATATCACCCAACAGATGATCGTCCCGGCTCCCACCAATGGTCACATTTTGAGCTACTGGTATTATGCGACCCGGGATCCCAACACTCTGACGGTGCGCTTGCGGCCCGGCATCGGGTTGAACAGCGCCACCAACGTGCAGATATTCGTCGTCCCGGATCGCTACGTGCCGCCGCAGTTGATCACCCCGGCCGTGGTGAGCCTCACGCCGGGCAGGGCCAATACCGGAACGTCCAACCTCGTGCCCGCCATTCCACCGCTGTGGCTCAACGAAGTGCAGCCCGTGAACCTGAACGGCCTTGCGGACCACACCGGTGCGCACGAGCCGTGGATCGAGCTGTTCAACGCCGGCTCCAACGCGGTGTCGCTGGAGGGCCTCCACCTCTCGGATAATTACACCAATCTCGGACAGTGGGCCTTCCCGGCGGGGGCGGCGATCGCTCCGGGTGAATTCAAGATTCTCTTTGCGGACGGCCAGCCCGCGCAGACCACGCCGACGGAGTGGCACACCAGCTTCCGCCTGGCGCCTGCGGGCGGGGCCGTGGTGTTGTCGCGCGGGGCGCAGGTGTTGGATTATCTCAATTACACCCATTGCCCGCCTGGCCACAGCCACGGCGATTACCCCGACGCGCAGCCGTTTTACCGGCAGGAATTTTCCCTCGCGACCCCGGGCGCGCCCAACGACAACACCGCCCCGCCGCTGGTGGCCTTCATCAATGAATGGATGGCGGGCAACACCGGCTTTATCCAAAACCCCGTCGATGGCAACAACGATGATTGGTTCGAGCTGTTCAATCCCGGTGCGACTCCGGCGAACCTCGGCGGTTTATTCTTCACGGACAACCTCGCCAACCCGACGCAATTCCAGATCCCGGACAACGGACATTACGTCATTCCTCCCGGTGGCTTTCTGTTGGTATGGGCCAACAACCAACCGGCCTACAACTCCACCAATCGCGCCGATTTGTTCGTGAGTTTCCAACTCGCGCGCGACGGCGAAGCCATCGGGCTTTATGCCAGCGACGGCACGCTCATTGATGCCATCTCCTTTGGCCCGCAGACCAACAACATCAGCGAGGGACGCTATCCCGACGGCGCGTCCTCCCGCTATTTCATGCCGGCACCGACCCCGCGAGCGCCAAACGCACTTCCGTTTCCGGCGCAAGCGCCGCAGCTTGGTCACATCGAAATGCTGCCAGGCAACGTGGTGTCCTTTGCGCTGAGCACGGTGCCGGGTCATGTTTACCGTGTGGAGTATCGCGACGACCTGGGCGCGGGCACCTGGCTTCCGCTCCTGCCGGATCTGACCGCCACGAGCAACAGCATCATCATCACCGACAATCCCGGCGAGAACGCCCAGCGATTCTACCGCACGCTGCTGTTGCCTTAGTAACTCGGTGGTTTTATCAAACATCCATGAACACGCTCAAAGTCGGACTTTTCGGAATCGGGCTCGACGCGTACTGGCCGCAGTTTGCCGGCCTCGAACGCCGGTTGAAAGGCTACCTCGGCCAGGTGGAGGAACGCCTCCGGCGTCCCGGCGTCGAGGTGGTCAATCTGGGCCTCATTGATTCGCCGCCCAAGGCCTTCGAGGCGGGGCACAAGTTCCGCGAGGCGGATGTCGATCTGATTTTCCTGCACGTCACCACCTACGCGCTGTCGTCCACCGTCCTGCCGGTCGTGCGGCGGGCGAGGGTTCCGGTCATCATCCTCAATCTCCAGCCCTCCGCCGCGATCGATTACGCCGCCTTCAACCAGATGGGCGACCGCACCAGGATGACCGGCGAATGGCTGGCGCATTGCGCCGCCTGTCCTGTGCCGGAGATCGCCAATGTCTTTAACCGCGCCGGCGTCGCCTTTCACCAGATCACCGGCATCCTGGGCGATGATCCGCCCTGCTGGCAGGAGGTGGACCAGTGGATGGAAGCGGCCCGCGTGGCGCATGTCATGGAACACAACCGTCTCGGCGTGATGGGCCATTACTACGGCGGGATGCTCGACATCTATTCGGACATGACGCAGCAATGCGCCTGCTTCGGAGGGCACATTGAAATCGTGGAAGTGGATGAACTGGCTGCGCTCCGCCGTGAAGTCGCCGTCACAGCGATCCGAAAACGCGTCGCCGAGTTCCGCCGCGCGTTCGACGTGCAGCCAGACTGCTCGCAGTCAGAACTGGAGCGGGCCGCGCGGACCTCGGTCGCCCTGGATCGGCTCGTCAAGATTCACGATCTCGGCTCGATGGCCTACTACTACATGGGCACCGGCAATGCGGAGAACGAGGATGCCATCAGTTCCATCATCCTCGGCAACTCGCTGCTGACCGCGCGCGGCGTGCCGGTGGCGGGGGAGTTGGAGATCAAGAATGCCCAGGCCATGAAAATCATGGACACATTCGGGGTGGGCGGCTCTTTCACCGAATACTACGCGATGGATTTCAACGACGACGTGGTGCTCATGGGCCACGATGGCCCCGGCCACATCGCCATCGCCGAAGGCAAGACCAAGGTGCGCCCGCTCAAGGTCTATCACGGCAAGGTGGGCCGCGGTCTCTCCGTGGAGATGTCTGTGAAGCACGGTCCCGTCACGCTGCTCTCCGTGGTGCAGACCGTGGACGGCAAACTGAAGTTTCTCGTCGCCGAGGCGGAATCGGTTCCCGGTCCGATTCTCGAGATCGGCAACACCAACAGCCGCTATCGCTTCAGCATTGGCGCGCGCCGCTTCGTCAATGAATGGAACGTGCATGGCCCCGCCCACCATTGCGCCGTGGGCATCGGCCACATCGCGGACAAGATCCGCAAACTGGGGCAACTGCTGAAGATGGAAACGATCCGCGTCTGCTGACGTCCGATTGTCCCGGCGGTTTCGGCGGCAGATTTTCCTCGCCTCACGGTAGTTCAGAGTGGGCACGAAGAGCCTGAGCCCTCCGGCCTTTCGCCAAAAGCGTTGTCGTGCCTGCATCTTCCGACTACCCTGCCTGCATGATGAACACGCAATACACCATCCGCGCCGTTCCCGCCGCGATTGACCGTGCGTTACGCCGTCGCGCAAAGCAGGAGGCCAAGAGCCTGAATGCTGTCGCCGTCGAAGCGCTCGCCCGCGGCCTCGAACTCGACGCCAAGCCTGTCGAACATACCGACCTCGATGCCCTCATCGGCTCGTGGCAGGAAGACAAGGCGTTCGACCGCGCCGTCGCCGACTTCGAGCGCGTGGACGAGGAGGCCTGGAAATGAATGTTGCCCTCGATACCAACGCCTTCAGCGGCTTCATGCGCGGCGACCCTGCCCGCGTCCAGATCATCCGGACCGCGCGCCACATCCACCTTCCGCTCATCGTGCTGGGCGAACTTCGCGCCGGCTTTGCCGCCGGGAATCAGAAATCAGCCAATGCCGCCAACCTCCAGCGTTTCCTCAGCAGCCCGCGGGTCTCCATCCTGCTGCCTGACGAGCAGACCACCCATCACTACGCGCAGATCTACCTCCAGCTTCGCAACAAGGGCGCCGCCATTCCGACGAACGATCTTTGGGTAGCCGCCCTCGTCCTCCAGCACAGCCTCGTCCTTTGCACGTCCGACGCCCATTTCCAACTCCTGCCGCAGGTGTTGAGATGTTAAGCGCCGCAAGCCATTTCAACAAAGGTGGGGAGCATCAAGCCATTGGCAACCCATCTCGGAACCCGCCCCGAAGTTCGCGACAACGGCAGGCCGAAACTGTGAACATGTCGCCTCGCAGTGATGTGGATTGTGCCGCGCCGAGTTGATGGCTGACCAACGGACGAACGGAGCAGTTCAGCGATCCCTCGAGATGAAGCGGAACATTTTTCATCCTTAATTCAGCGTTTG
Organism: Limisphaerales bacterium; assembly: GCA_038249465.1. Taxonomy (GTDB): domain Bacteria; phylum Verrucomicrobiota; class Verrucomicrobiia; order Limisphaerales; family JBBRWD01; genus JBBRWD01. The sequence continues at coordinate 37,456 of JBBRWD010000008.1, forward strand.
AACCGCAGATAAACGCAGATGAACGAAGATTCCAACGGTTTGCGGCAGGGATGCTTTTCACCGTTGAGGTGAAGCCCATTCTCAGCACAACCCGTTGGGTTTATCAGATTTATCTGCGTCCATCTGAGTTCATCTGCGGTTTCAAGGTTCATAGCCGCGAACTCTGAGTTCAGGCGGCCGTGACTCTGATTCAGTGTCGCGCTCCTTACCGGTCCACCTCGCCCAGCACGATATCGACGCTGCCGAGGATGATGACCGCGTCGGCGATGTAATGGCCGAGGCACATGTCTTCGAGCACGGTGAGGTTGATCAAACTCGGCGGGCGCACGCGGTAGCGATACGGATTCGGGCTGCCGTCGCTGATGAGGTAGAAGCCCAGTTCGCCCTTCGGCGACTCGATGCGGCCGTAAGCTTCACCGGTCTTGGGCCGCAGCCCGCGCTGCTTGGCTTTGGCATCGACGATCGGGCCGGCCGGAATCTCGCGCAGAGCCTGTGCAAGAATCCGCACGGATTCGCGCATTTCCAGCACGCGAATCATGTAGCGGTCGTAAGTGTCGCCGTGGTCCCCCAGCGGGATGCGGAAGTTGAACCGGTCGTAAATGCCGTAGCGGTCCACCTTGCGCAGATCGTAATTGACGCCGCTCGCGCGCAGCATCGGCCCGGTGACGCCCGCATTGACCGCGAGCGCGGCGGGCAGCACGCCGACGCCCTGGGTGCGCACGAGGAGAATTTCATTTCCCGTGAAGAGGGTCTCGAACTCGTCGAACACCTGCGGCAGCCGCGCCACGACGGCGCGGGCTTGTTCCAGCCAGCCCGGGGGCAGATCGACGCGGCAGCCGCCAAAGCGCATGTAGTTGCACATCATCCGCGCGCCGCTGAGCGATTCGAAGAGGTCGAGGATTTTTTCGCGCTCGCGAAACGCATACATCAGCGGCGTGCCGAGGGCGCCCATGTCCTGCACGAGGAAGCCGATCAGGCAGAGATGGTTCTGAATGCGCGTCAACTCGGCCGTAATGACGCGCAGATACTCAGCGCGCTCGGGCACCTGCAGGCCGACCAGTTTCTCGACGGCGAGCGCATAGGCCCAGTTGTTCGTCATCGAGCAGAAGTAATCGAGCCGGTCCGTGTAAGGCATCGACCCGAGATAGCTGGTGTTCTCGCCGATCTTCTCATGGTTGCGATGAAGGTAGCCGAAGACCGGCTTGAGCTTTCGCACCCGCTCGCCATCGAGCACCACGTCCATGCGGAACACACCGTGGGTGGACGGGTGATGCGGCCCCATCGACACTTCGAGCAAGTCGCCTTCCACCACGCCATCAGGAGCGAGCTTCGGTTTGACCTCGAAGTTGGGCGGGGCGGTTTGAGCGGTGATCTCCGGCATGCGAATTCAGATTTCGGGGACAGCGCGGCGGATTTGGTCCATCAACTCAAACGTGCCGTGGCGGCGGCACCAGTTCTCGATGTAAGCCCAGTCGAGCCGGCCCCGCTGGACGGCCATGACGTCAAAGACATCTTGTTGGTCCTTTTTGCGACCCCAACGCAGTTTCATGACGATGACGTCCTCGGCTGTCGGCATGAATACATGATGTCCTCGCAACTCGATGGATTGCCGGCGGGCGAACCGCTGCTGATCGAATTCGTCGGAGGAGAGGCGAAACAATTCCACCTTGAACTCCGTTCCCATGACGATGAACTCCTGCCGTTGAGTGCCGGTATTAGTTTCAAAAGACATCTGCGGCTCCGGCTCGAACTCGGAGCCGAGGAGGACGGCAAGATTGCTGGTGAAGTGAGCGTCCAGTAGCACCACGAAGTCCACATCTTTGGTGGATCGGGCGATTCCGTAGGCGTTGCTGGAAAAAGAGCCGACGAGCATGTGCGGGATGCCGGCGCGGTTCAGGGCTTCAACCACCTTCAACGCTATATCGGTGGTGGTCATTCGATGGCCTCCAGCTTCCGGCCAAGCTTCAGACGGTTGCGCAGGATTTCGCGGGCACGCTCTTCCGAGATGCCGGGGTTCTGGTGTCGGATGCCGGCAAGAGTGATCTCACAAGCCGCTTCAAACAACTCCTGTCCAGCAAGGAGCTTGTCCTCGATGGACTCCCGCCGGGCGCGCAACACCCGGCTCCGATAGATTTCACCCTGCAAGGCCGCATACTCGCTTCGCGGATTGACCGCGCCATACGCCGCCTGCGCGTCATGCAATTTGTCTTCACTCACGACGGCACCTCACGCGGATAATGCTCCGTCGCACGTTCCAGCACCTCGTCATGTGGCGTTGGCTCGTATTCGAAATCATCCGGCGCGACGTAATCGCGGCGCATCGGGTGATCCTTGAAATCATCCCACATCAAGATCCGCCGCAGATCGAGGTGTCCGTCGAAGACGATGCCGAACAGGTCGAAGATCTCGCGCTCTTGGAATTCGCAGGCGCGCCACACAGAAGTGAGGGATGGCAGGTGCGTTTGCTTCGTGCGATTTTCCGTGCGCAGGCGGAGAATGAGCGGCCCGTGCTTCTTCTCCATCGAGAAGAGATGATACACGGCTTCAAGGTAGCCTGGGCGGGTCGTCCTGCGCGTCTGCTCAACCTCCTGCTCGACGCCGTCGATGACCTGTTTCACCTTCATCTTTTCGGTGAGTTCCGCATCGAGCCAGTCCACGCCCGTGACACTCGAACAGTAATCGAGACGCAACTCCGCGTCGTGGCGCAGGAACGCCGCCACCGCGACCGCTTGAACGCCATCGACGAGCAATGAATGCTGCGCGCTTGGACTGCCGTTGGGGACGATCTCAATGAGCGCACCGGGCACGGCAGCTTCGACGCGGGCCTTGATTTGTTCGAGCGATTCCATGACTGCACCTCAGCCGTTGCGTTGGACTTGCGGTGGATGCCACACGCCCGGGTTGCAAGCAGGCACCAAGTCGTGCGCGCCAAATTGTGGCACCGCGTATTCGCCCGGAACGTTGGCCAGCAAGTGTCCCGCGCGCTCTGGTCCCGTCAGTTTCTGGGCTGCGATCTGGCGCTGGAGCATCATCAAACCGTGGATGAGCGCCTCGGGCCGCGGTGGACAGCCGGGAATGTGGACATCCACCGGGAGGTAGCGATCAATGCCCTTGAGCACGTTATAGCCCTGTTTGAACGGACCGCCGGAGATCGCGCAGGCGCCCATCGCGATGACGTATTTCGGCTCGGGCATTTGATTGAAGAGACGCACCACCTGCGGCGCCATCTTCTTGGTGACGGTTCCAGCGACGATCATGAGATCGGCCTGGCGCGGCGAAGGGCGAAAGACTTCCGCGCCAAAGCGTGAGAGATCAAAGCGCGCCATCGACGCGGCGATCATCTCGATGGCACAGCAGGCGAGTCCGAACTGGAGCGGCCAGACGGAGTTCTTGCGTCCCCAGTTGTAGAGTTCCTCGATGGTCGTGGTGAACACACCCTGCTTGCTGAGTTCACTGCGCAATCCCTCGTCCAAGCTGGGCGGGGGGCTGGTTTGCTGGAGCGTGGGCGTGTTGGGGTTCGGTTGCATCACTCCACTATCCCACGATTCCATCGCGCCGCATGTGCCTCACTTCCATGTCAGCACGCCTTTCATCCAAGCCCAGGCCAGACCTTCGACCAGCAGGAGCAGGAAGACGAGCATCGCGATGAACGCCCCCACCGGCAATCCGGTGAAGGCGACCGCGAACGGCAGCAGGAAAATCGCCTCGACATCGAAGATGAGAAACAGGATGCCGTACAGGTAGTATTCCGATTTGAACTGGATCCGAGCCGTGCCCTGGGACTCCAGACCGCATTCGTAGTTGGCGTTCTTCTCGTGGCCCGGTTTGTTGGGTGAGAAGGTCCGCGCCCAGAGCCAGGCCAGCGCCAATGGGGCGATGGCAAATCCCACCGCGCAGACCAGCAGCACGGTCAGGAACAGGTAGGGATCGTAGCCGCCGTTCATGCGGGAGGGCGATCAGTTTCGATCCGGCGGCGGCATCTTGCGCAGGCCGACGTCGTGGGCGATGTCATCGAATTCAGCCTCGCCGACGGAGTCGAGCGTTTTGCCTCGCTCAGTGAGCTTCTCGTTGATCTTGATGGCCTTCTCCGTCATCTCCTCGTGCGTCTCTTGCGAGCCACCCACGAGGGCGAAATTGGATCCCGTGGTCACGCGCTTGTGTCCATCGGAATCCAGCCCGACGCCCAGCATGAGGGCTTTCTTTTTCTTCGGCTTCGCGCCGGAGGTTTTCGACATGCTGGAAAAGCTAGGCAGCAAGCCGTTGAAGTCAAGCGTGGCAGGCAAGGGCAGGGGATGAATCCCTCGATCGCCGGCAACAGCCGCCATCACGTTGCCAACACCCGGCGGGCCGCCGCGATATCGGCCTCGATCTGCGCCTGCAGCGCGTCAAGCGAGGGGAACTTCTGCTCGTCGCGCAGCTTCTGAATAAAGGTCACCGCGAGTTCGCGGTCGTAAAGGTCGCCGGTGAAATCGAGCAGATGAACCTCGACGCGCAGTTGCGGCGCGGAATCCTGCACCGTGGGCCGGTGGCCGAGGTTGAGCACGCCGGGCAGTGGCCGCCCATCCAGCGAGACTTCGACCGCATACACACCATGCGGCGGCAAGGCGAGGCCGGTGACATCGAGGTTGGCGGTGGGGAAGCCGAGCTGCCGTCCGAGTTGATCGCCGCGCACCACCGGGCCGGTCAGCCTGTAATCGCGACCGAGCATCTGTCCGGCGAGATCGAGATGGCCGGCGCGAATGGCTTCGCGGATGCGCGTGCTGCTGATGGTTTCTCCATCCAGCGACACCGCAGCGAGGCCATGCACGCTGAAGCCGTGTTCGCCCCCCATCCTTTGCAGGAGCGCCACATTGCCACTGCGCTGATGGCCGAAGGTAAAGGTGCCGCCCACGCAGATGCTGTGCAACCGGCCGAAGTCGCGGAGCAACTGGCGCACGAATTCCTCGCCCGAAAGCCGGCTGAAGGCTTCATCAAAACGAATGACACACGCGACCTCGATGCCCAATGCGGCGATGGACTCCAGGCGATGCGCGAGCGTCTGAATCATCGGCGGCACGCGCTGCGGCGCGACAATGGCCGCAGGGTGGCGGTCGAAGGTCACGGCGATTGGCACGGCGCCGCGATGGTGGGCATCGGAAACAGTCTGCCGGATGACCTGCTGATGGCCGAGATGGACGCCGTCGAACACGCCGATGGCCGCGCAGGATCCCTTTGAAATTTCAAATTCAAAAACTGAGATCTCAGAAGGGGCGTAGGGGATGACCTTCATGCGCTGCGGGGCGCGTCAACTGACCAGCTTGAGGATGGGAATGACCCGCTTCACGAGTTCGGCCTTGGGCAGCCGGAGCAGATCGTCGAGGGGCGTGGCGCTGGCGACATCGAATTTGCCGGAGACGGTGCGGCGCAGCGTGGCGAGGTTCGCGCCGCAGCCGAGTTTCTGGCCCAGTTCGTGGGCGATGCTGCGCACGTAGGTGCCCTTGGTGCAGGCGACGCTAAACCAGCCGAGCGGTTCCTCGTAGCGCGTGAACTTGAGGCTGTAGATGTGAATGAGGCGCGGCTTGCGCTCCACTTCGATGCCCTTGCGCGCGAGTTTGTAGAGCGGCACGCCGCCCTGCTTCACTGCGGAGACCATCGGCGGCGTCTGCATCAGATCGCCAATAAATGACCCGGCCTCGGCGTTCAATTGCTCGACGGTCAGCGGCGGAACGGGCAGCGAGGCGAGCAGTTCGCCATCGCAATCATAACTGTCCGTCGTCTCGCCGAATTTGATGCTGCCCTCGTACACCTTGTCATCGGACATGAGGCGCTCGGAGAGCCGGGTCCCGCGGCCCAGGAGGAGGATGAGCAGACCGGTGGCGTTGGGATCGAGCGTGCCGGCGTGGCCGACTTTCTTGAGGCCAAACTCGCGGCGGATGTCATCCACCACGTCGTGCGAAGTCGGCCCGGCGGGTTTGTCCACCAGCAGGGCGCCATCAAAAGGATCAAATTCAATGACGGGCATGAGGGGAAGAATCGGGCGCCGGGCGCCTGGTTTTACGGGTGCGAGTTGAGGGCCTTGCGAATGGCCGTCAGCACTTTGCGCTGCACGGAAATCGGTTTGCCGGTGAGGCGCGCGCCGGCCGCGGCTTGATGGCCACCGCCGCCGAACTGGCTGGCAATGTCGCTCACGTTCACCTGCTCGCTTTTCGAGCGGAGGCTGATGCGCGTGAGGCCCGGCTCCATCTCCTCGAAGATGCAGGCCACCACCACGGGCTCGATCGCGCGGATGTAGTCGATCAATCCCTCCGAGTCATCCGGCTCGGCGCCCGTCCGCAGGTAATCGCGTTTGCGTAGCCAGAAGTAGGCGGTGCGGTTGTCGTGAGCGAGGCGAAACCGGTTGAGCATCGTCTGCACAAGGCGGACGCGGGAGAGTGGATACGATTGATAGACCTCGTTGCACACCTTGGCGAGATCCGCGCCGCGCTCGACGAGGTGTCCGGCCACCGTGTAGGTCGAGGGGCGGGTCGAGGGATATTGGAACGAGCCGGTGTCGGTGGACACCGCGGTGAACAGGCAGTCGGCGATGGCCGGCGTGATGGGCCAGCCGGCCACGCGCAGCAGACGGTAAATCAATTCGCCCGTCGAGGGCTGGCGCCACGAAACCCAGTTGAGATCGGCGTAGCGCGTGTTGCTCTGGTGGTGGTCGATGTTGATGAAGAGCTTGCGCTGCTGGATGTGCTCGCCGGTCTTGCCCAGACGCTCGAAGCTGGCGCAGTCAGTGGCGATCACGCAGTCGAATTCCCGTCCCGGCACGGGCTGGTGCAGGAGTTTCTGCGGATCGAGAAACGTGAGCTTCTTCGGCAAAGGGTCGTCATTCCAGCAAACAACTATTTTCCCCTCCGCCTGCAAGGCCATCCCCAGGCCGACCTGCGAGCCGATGCAGTCACCATCCGGACGGACGTGGCCGACAATGCAGATCGTTTCGCTTTGGCGGATGCTGTCGAGGATCCGCTGGATGAGACGGGTGGATTTCATTGCCGCGATTTGTCCGGGTTCTCGTGCTCCAACTGATCGAGAATGGAGAGCACGCGGTTGCCGCGGTCGATGGAGTCGTCCGCGACGAAGCGCAGGCTGGGGATGTATTTCAGGATGACCGCCTTGGCGATGTGATCCTGGATGCGGGGGCGGCATTTTTCGAGCAGGCGCAGCCCGGTCTTCTTCTGCTCCGCGCTGCCAAAGACGCTCACGTAGGCCGTGGCCTGGCGCAGATCGCCGGAAACCTCAATTTCATTCACCGTGACGACGCCCGCCTCGTCCACCGGCATTTCGCGGCGGATGGCCTCGCCGACCTCGCGCTTGAGCAATTCGCGCACCCGTTCGAGTCGATGGGATGACATACGCGTCCTTTCCAGCCGGGATCAAAGCTCCGGCGCGATTTTCTCCACCGAGTAGGACTCGATGGTGTCGCCTTCCTGAAAGTCATTGAAGCCATCGACGCGGATGCCGCATTCCATGCCGGCTCGCACTTCGTTGACCTCGTCCTGAAAGCGGCGCAGGGCGCCGATGACCCCCTCGAAAACCAGCTCACGACGACGGCGGATGCGGACCCGCCCGCGGGCCACCCGGCCGCTGGCAATCATGCAGCCGGCGACATTGCCGCCCTTGGAGAGCTCGAAAACCTTCCGGACTTCCGCCACGCCGATGACGGTTTCCTTGAGAATCGGATCGAGCAGGCCGGCCATGGCGGCCTTCACCTCGTCGATCAATTCGTAAATGATCGCGTAGAGCTTGACGACCACGCCGTGCCGCTTGGCGAGATCGGCCACGCCAGTGTCGATGCGCGTGTGGAATCCAAAAATGATGCCGCCTTTGCCCTCGGTGCTCCCGGCGACCACGTTGATGTCGTTCTCCGTGATGGTGCCGACGGCGCTGTGAACGATCTCGAGGGTGACCTTCTCCGATTCAATCTTCTTGATCGCCTCGACAATCGCCTCGACCGAACCCTGCGTGTCTGCCTTGACGACCACCTTGAGGGTTTTCATTGAAGTGTCGAACTTCTTGAAAAAGTCCTGGAGGTTCACCGCCGGTTGCGCCGCCTTGGGTGCCGCCCGCTTGGCGTCGATGCGTTCGCTGGCCATCGCGCGCGCCACCTTGTCGCCCTCGACCACGGCGAACTCATCGCCGGCATCGGGCACGCCGTCCAGACCCAGCAGTTTCACCGCGACGGACGGCCCCGCTTCCTTCAAACGCTCCCCTTCCTCGTTGATGAGCGCGCGAACCTTGCCGTGGCATTGGCCGCAAATCACAGAGTCGCCCAGGCGCAAGGTGCCTTTGCGCACCAGCACGGTCGCGGTCGGACCGGCCGGGGTGAGGCCAGATTCGATGACGTTGCCCTTGGCGGGGCGCTTCGGATTGGCCTTCAACTCCATCAAATCCGCCTGGAGCAAAATCAACTCCAGCAGGTGATCGACGCCCTTCTTCGTCAGCGCGGAGACCTCGACGAAAGTGGTGTTGCCGCCCCAGTCGTCGGGCACAAGCCCCTTGTCCTGCAATTGCTGCCGGACCTTCATCGGGTTGGCGTTCGGATGATCGATTTTGTTGACCGCGACGATGATCGGCACACCGGCCGCCTGTGCGTGGCTCAATGCTTCCAGAGTCTGCGGCATGACGCCGTCGTTGGCGGCCACCACGAGGATGACCAGGTCGGTGACGTTGGCGCCACGAGCCCGCATCGCGCTGAACGCGGCGTGACCCGGCGTGTCGAGGAACGTGATCTGGCGCAGTTCGCCTTTCTTTTCAGGATGCGGAAACGCGATCGTGTAAGCGCCGATGTGCTGGGTGATGCCGCCCGCCTCTCCCGCCACCACGTTGGTCTTGCGGATGACATCGAGCAGGGAGGTCTTGCCGTGGTCCACGTGCCCCATGATGGTGACGACCGGTGCGCGAAGCTGCAGATTTTCTGGTTTTTCTTCGGGATCGGTGTCCGGCTGCTTCTTTTGCGGAGCGTGAACGCCACCGCCGCGCTCGCGCTTCTCCACTTCAAAACGGAAGCCGTATTTGGCGCTCAACTGTTGCGCGATCTTCTCCTCAATCGCCTGGTTGACGTTCGCCATCACCTTCAACTCCATCAGGTCGGCGATGAGCTGGAATGGTTTCCGGCCAAGTTTGTCGGCGAGTTCGCGCACGACAATCGGCGGTTTCATGATAATCAGCCGGGCATCGCTGGCCGCGACATATTTCGGGCCGGCGGGCGGCGCAGGGCGGGGCGGGGCCGGGCGGGGCGCAGGGCCGGAATGTTGCTGGTGTTGGAACCTGCCGCCCGGTCCGGACGGGCGCATCTGACCGCGACCGAATTCGGGACGGGTTTGAGCAACGGGACCCGCGGCGCGGCTTGGCGGTGGAGCGGGCTTGGCCCCGCGTTCTGATGGGCGAGGTCCACGCACCGGAAGCTGAATGAATCCGACCTTGTCCCCCACTTTGGGAACTGGTGGAGCTGGCGGGACGACGGGCTTGGGCGGTTGCGTCGGAGGTTCCACGACCACCGGGGCATCTGGAGACGGCGAGGCAGCCGGGGGTTCTGGTGCAATGACTGGTTCGGAGGGCGCGGAGATGAATTCGACGACCGGCGGCGCAGCGGGAGTTGGCGCGGAAGGCGGCGGCGGCGGCGAAGCGGGTGCCGGCGCCAGGGCTTCAACAGGCGGAGAAACCTCCACCACGGGAGCCGGGGAGATCAATGCAGGTTCGGCGCCCGACTCCGACGACGGCGGCGCCACGCTGGGTTCGGCGGCGGCGGGCGGCGCGGGTTCGACAACTGGCGGTGCGACCACTTTTAGGTAAGCCAGTTTTTCTTCGAGATATTCCGCGGTGATTTTATCGAGGGAACTGGAAGGGACGCGCGCGTTGGTAATGCCCAGTTCTTTGGCCTTAACAAGAATGATCTTGCTCTCTACTCCGAGCCTTTTTGCGATTTCGTAAATGCGAACGGGCATAAAATCTGTCGTTCCGCCGGGTGCAGCCTGTGCTTTTCATAGGCTTGTCACACTGGTTGTGGTGACGCCGACGGCATATCCAATCAATGACTGACGGTTCCGCCGAGCTGGATGGAACGGCGGCCGAATTCAGTGCGAGCCGCCTCGAGGATCTCCGCCGCTTTGCCTTGAAACGCGGGGATTTCTTCGAGGTCATTCTGGTCCACCTGCAACAACATTTCCAAGCTGTTGATGCCGGCATTGACCAGGCTGTCGGCCTGTTCCTGGGTGATGCCGGGAATGCCGGCCAAGCCGAGGATGGCCTTGGCCTTCTGTTCCTCGAAGCCGTTGGGCGCCACGAACTCGGCCTCGATATCGACGTGCCAGCCGGTGAGCTTCGAGGTCAGCCGCGCGTTCTGGCCGCGCTTGCCGATGGCCAGGGAAAGCTGGTCTTCGGCGACGATGATCTTGGCCCGGCGGTTCGCTTCATCCATCTCAAACATCTTGAGTTTGGCCGGCGCCAGGGCGTTGGTGATAAAAACTTTCGGATTTGCGTCCCAGCGGATGATGTCCACCTTCTCGTTGTTGAGTTCGCGGACGATGTTCTTGACCCGCTGGCCGCGCAGACCGACGCAGGCACCGACGGGATCGACTTTTTCGTCGCGGGTATGGACCGCCAGCTTGGTGCGAAAACCGGGTTCGCGCGCCACCCCTTTGATCTCGATGGTGCCGTCGTTAATCTCCGAAACTTCGAGCTGGAAGAGCTTGATGACAAAATGCGGATCGGCGCGGGAAAGAATGATCTCCGGTCCATGAGGGCCGTTCTCGACGGCTTTCACGTAGCAGCGGATGCGCTCGCCAACCTGATATTCCTCGGTGGGCACGCGCTCGCGGTTGGGCAGGGTGGCCTCGTAGCGCCCCAGATCCACGGTGACATCGGAACGCTCAAAACGACGCACGACGCCGCTGATGATGTCGCCGACACGATCTTTGAACTCGACAAAGATCAGTTGTTTTTCGGCGCGGCGGACGTGCTGGAGGAGCGCCTGCTTGGCATACTGCGCGGCAATGCGTCCGAAACCGGTGGGGGTCACTTCCATTTCGAGTTCGTCACCGACCTTGGCTTCCGGGCTGAGCCGCCGTGCGTCGAACAAAGAAATCTGGTCGTGCTTGGATAAAACCTTTTCTGAAACGATCAGTTTGGCGAAGGCTTTGATGTCGCCGGACTTTTGATCGATAACGCAACGCAGTTCGCGCGCCGGGCCGACGGCTTTTTTCGCCGCCGAGACAAGGGCTTCATTGACCGCGGTGACCAACACCTCGCGGCTGATGCCCTTCTCCCGTTCCCAGTATTCCAATACGGCTAAGAAATCAGCGTTCATATTCAATCGTCCCGCCCGATGCGGAGAACAAAAAAGTCGGAAGAATTATCCCCGACTCATTCGCGCTGGCAGACCAGCAAACTTTATTACAATGCCGACGATAAGAATGTGCGGAAAGCCCGTCAAGCCGCAAATCCAGTGCCGGAAATCCAAGCGACGTGATTTTCTTTTTCGACAGTGGAAACCACTGGTTTGAAGGGGGATGAATTTGGCTCGAAGGCAGGTTCCTCCTTGGATCGTCCTGCGGAGGACCAAAACGGCTGCCTGCACGATTCCCAAAGAGGCCGACTCGCGTGGTCAGAAACCGTGAACTGGATTACCGCGAGCTTCCGCCAACGCTCCGGCCTTGCCAAGGTCAGCAGCGGGATCTCCAGCCAGAATCCGGTCAATCGGTGAATCTGCACCGCAGACTTCCTGCGCAATGTCGCTCGACCTTTTGGCGGTTTTCGACATTCTCAAACCATGACCCCGTTCTTCTTTCGATTACTCATCCTCAGCGTGGTGGCGCTGCTGGCCCGTTCGGGCGTGGGCGCTGCGGATAAGTTCGCAGATGTCCATCAGCAAGCCGAACGCTGGCGTGCGGAGCATCGGCTGCTCGATCTGCATCAACACATCCAGATGACCACCCAGCACCTGGCCCGCGCGGTGCGCATCATGGACGCCGCCGGCATCGGCCTCGCGGTCAATCTGGGCACCGGCACGGTCACGCCAGCCAAGGGCGGAGGGGCCTCTGAGTTCGAGCGCGGCAAAAATTTGACCGACGCGCTCCATCCGGGACGGTTCCTCCACTCCATGATTCTCGATTACGCTGGGTGGGACGCCCCGGACTTTTCAGCACGGGCCATTAGGCAGATCGAGGAAGGGCACCGGCTCGGGGCTGCAGGTTTGAAGGAATTCAAGCGCCTCGGTCTGACGGTGCGCGACGGTCAGGGCAAGGTCATCAGGGTGGATGACCCGAAGCTCGATCCGGTCTGGCACCGCTGCGGCGAGTTGGGGATGCCGGTCTCGATCCACGTTGCCGACCCGAAGGCTTTCTGGGCTCCATTCGACGAAAAGAACGAACGGTGGCAGGAACTCAAGGATCACAAGAGCTGGTGGTTCGGCGACACGAACAAGTATCCGCCGTGGAAGGAATTGCTGGAGTCGCTCAACCGGGTCATCGCTCGCCATCCGGGAACGACCTTCGTCTGCGTGCATTTCGCCAACAACGCCGAGGAACTCGATTGGGTGGACGCCTCGCTGAGCCGGTATCCGAACATGATGGCGGATCTCGCTGCGCGCATTCCGGAAATTGGCCGGCACGATCCGGACAAGGTGCGGCGCCTCTTCCTCAAGCATCAGGACCGGATCGTCTTCGGCACGGATTTCATGGTTTATGACCGGTTGATTCTGGGTTCCAGCGGCAACGAGCCTCCGCCCGGCAATGCCGACGCCGAGGTGTTTTTTGCGAAGCACTGGCGCTGGCTCGAAACGCGCGACCGCAACTGGGAACACATGACACCCATCCAGGGAGATTGGACCATCAACTCCATCGGCTTGCCCGCGCCGGTGCTCCGCAAAATGTATTTCGACAACGCGCGGAAGCTGCTGGCGCGCTCCCTGCCGCTGCCGACGGCCACCGCACGCCGCGTAGCCCGTGACTTTGCCCCCGACGGAGATCTCTCCAAAGCCATCTGGCAGACCGCCCATCCGACCAGCCTTGAATACTCCGGCCGCGATTCGGTCGCGCGTCCGGAGATGGCGACGCGGGTGCGACTGCTCTGGTCCGACAACTACCTCTATCTTGGTTTCGAGTGTCCATTCACGAAGCTCACCGTCTTCGATCCCGCGCGGCGCGACGGCGAACGATTCGATATGAAGCAAGCAGGCGCGAGCCTGTGGGATCGCGATGTGGTCGAGGCGTTCATCAACGCCGACGCCGGCGACCTCAACCATTACTCCGAATTCCAGGTGGCGCCCTCCAACGAACGACTCGACCTCATGCTCCGGCTCCCAGAACGTGACTTTGCGTGGAGCAGCGGCTTCGAGTCGGCGGTCCGGATTGATAAGAAGACGAAGGTGTGGTCGTGCGAATGGCGCATTCCGCTGAAAGCATTGAGCGAAACCAGGCCGAAGCCGGGCGTGTGCTGGCGCATGAATCTCTTCCGATGCGATCGGGCGAATGAGGCGATGCTGGCGTGGAGTCCGACGCTCACCGGATCGTTTCATGTTCCGGCGCGATTCGGCACGCTGCAGTTCACGGAATAGTGATCAGATCATCTGGAGCGCCGCGGAACTCCGCGCCCTTCGATCCACGAGCAAGCTTTGCAACCTTCAGCCCCGCCTGCTAATACACCATCCATGCAAGCCGTTCTTGATTATCTGAAGACCCACGAGGCGCGTTTCGTGCGCGAACTCTGCGACTTTGTCCGCTTCCCGAGCGTGTCGGGTCAACCACAGCACCGCAAGGACGTGGTCGCGTGTGCCGAGTGGCTGCGGAAAAATTTCTCCCAAGCCGGACTCGAAGCGCAGGTCCACCGCACGGCTGGCCACCCGGTGGTGCTTGCGCGCACACCTCGGCGTGGGAAAGCGGGCAGTAAGCCGCACTTTGTCGTCTATGGTCATTACGATGTGCAACCCGCCGAACCCTTTGATCTGTGGAAGACGCCGCCCTTCGAGCCAACGGTCCGGGGTGGGGCTCTTTTTGGGCGGGGTTCGAGCGACAACAAAGGCCAGCACTTCGCGCATCTGAAAGCCGTCGAGGCGTATCTTCAAACCGGCACCGAACTGCCGTGCGACCTGACGTTTCTCATCGAGGGCGAGGAGGAAGTGGGCAGCAGCAGCCTGCCGGAATTCCTGCGCCAGCAGCGGGACGCGCTGCGCTGCGACGCGTTTGTGATTTCCGACAATGGCATCCCCAGCCCGAAGCATCCGGCGCTGACCTACGCGCTGCGCGGCATCATGGCGGTGGAGATCGAACTTCACGGCCCGTCGCGCGATTTGCACTCGGGAATTTATGGGGGCGCGGTGGACAATCCCGCGCTCGCGCTGTGCCAGTTGCTGGCCCGGTTGCGCGACGAGAAGGGACGCATCACCATCCCGGGATTCTACGATGACGTCGCCCTGCTCTCGGCCAACGAACGGCGGCAGATGAAGCGTCTGCCGGGCAATGATCGCGAGTTGGTGAAGTTTCTGGGCGTGCCGCGATTGTGCGGAGAAAGGGGTTTCACCGCCACCGAGCAGCGCACCGCCCGTCCGACGATCGAGATCAACGGCCTGACCAGCGGTTACCAGGGCGAAGGCAGCAAGACAATCATCCCCTCGTGGGCACGGGCGAAGCTCACCTTCCGCCTCGTGCCGAATCAGAATCCAGAGACACTGCGCGCCGCGGTGGTGCGGCATCTCAAGAAGCTGTGCCCGCCCTCCGTGCGTCTGAAAGTCCACGCCGGGCACGGAGGCAAACCGTATCTCGTCTCGCCGGACGGCCCGCTGGCGCAGGCCTCGCTGCGCGCGCTGGAAGCAGCGTTCGGACGCAAACCGGTGTTGATGCGCGAAGGCGGCTCGATTCCGATCGTGACTTCATTCCAGGAAATCCTCGGCGCCGACACGCTGCTGCTCGGCCTCGCGCTGCCCGATGACAATCCTCATTCGCCCAATGAAAAATTCGACCTGACCTGCTTCCAACGCGGGATGAAGCTGGGGGCTTATCTGTGGCCCGAGATGGCGCGGGCAGCGACGACGAAATGAATCAACATTCGCCTTCATCAAATTTGTTTCCTTCCCAGCAGACAAATCTCGGCTGGCGGGGAGGTGTGCCGGCGGCTATTTCTCTCCCATGAAACTCCAAGCACTCACCATTGGCCTTCGCGTCAAGCATCCACAATACGGCATCGGCACGGTCAAGACGATCGCCGAGAAATCAGCCGAAATCCGGTTTGATGACGGCTTGAGAACGGTCGATCCCGAATTGAGCGAACTGGTCCCGGCCGAGCCGAGCGTGGCTGTTTCAGGCCTGGACGTTCCCCTCAAACAATTTCTCGATTCCACCATTGAGGCGGTGCTTGACCGGTTGGGTTACGAAAGGCCTGACGCCTCCGTCGGACAACTGGGCGCGCGCTGGCACCGGGGAAAGATGGTGTTGCACCCGACTGATCCCACGCTCCAGACAAAGGAAGTGCCCCTCGAAGTTTTTTTCCACAAGCTCGTGGGCATCCGTAATCAGTTGCGGGTGCTGGAACAGAAGATCAACAGCCATCCCTCGCTGAGCGACGGGGAAAAGGTGGAGATGCAACAATACGTCACGCGCTGCTACGGCTCGCTGACGACGTTCAACCTGCTGTTCAAAAACAAGGAAGACCAGTTCTCCTCAAAAGGAGAATGAGCTGCCGGTGCGCAGCAGTGGCCCGCAAAGAAAGTGGCAGGTGGGCCAGCTTGTGCTGCCACGTCCGGGCGGCGTTCGTTGTTTGTCGTCCGCCGTCACCCCGGACGATTGCCAGACTGACGTGGTGGTTTGGCTTCCATCGGCATGGCGTGAGATCGGTCTCGCGCTTTATTCCCACTCAATGGTCCCGGGCGGCTTGCTGGTGATGTCGAAGACGCAGCGGTTGACGCCCTTCACTTCGTTGACGATGCGGCTGGAGATCTTTTCAAGCAGGTCGTAAGGCAGCTTCACCCAGTCGGCCGTCATGCCGTCCTGCGATTCCACGGCGCGCAGCGCGATGGTGTAATCGTAGGTGCGCTCGTCGCCCATCACGCCCACGCTCTTGACCGGGAGCAGCACGGCGAAGCTCTGCCAGATTTTGTAGTACCAGTCGCTCTGCTTCATTTCCTCGACCACGATCGAGTCGGCGTTGCGCAGGATCTCGATCCGCCGCGGCGTGACGACGCCGAGGATGCGCACGGCAAGTCCCGGCCCGGGGAAGGGCTGGCGATAGACGATTTCCTTGGGCAGGCCGAGTTCGAGTCCGAGCTGGCGCACCTCGTCCTTGAAGAGGCACTTGAGCGGTTCGACGAGTTGGAACTTCATCCGCTTGGGCAGGCCGCCCACGTTGTGATGGCTCTTGATCAGCGCCGCCGGATTGCCGGCGATGGGCACGGACTCAATCACGTCGGGATAGAGCGTGCCTTGCGCGAGGAACTTCGCCTTGCCCGCCCGTTTCGTGGCGGCCTCGAAGACTTCGATGAACGTCTTGCCGATGATCTTGCGCTTGCGCTCCGGCTCGGTGACGCCTTTGAGCCGGGTGAGGAACAGCTTGCTCGCTTCCTCGTACTGGAGCTTGAGCTTGAAATTGCGTCCGAAGACCTCCTGCACGACTTCCGCCTCTCTCGCGCGCAACACACCGTTATTGACGAAGATGCAGGTAAGCTGGTCGCCGATGGCCCGGTGCAGCAGCGCCGCCGCCACGCTGGAATCCACCCCGCCGCTCAAGCCAAGGATGACTCGTTCGCTGCCGACCTGCCGGCGGATTTCCTCCACCGCCTGCTCCACGTAGCTGCGCATGGTCCAGTCGCGACCGCAGCCGCACACGCCGTGAACGAAATTGCTGATGACCTCCCGACCGCGCGGCGTGTGAACCACCTCGGGATGGAATTGCAGGCCGAAGAATCGCTTCTGCGGATGCTCGATGGCCGCGTAGTCCGAGTTTTCCGTCGTGGCCACCACCACGAAATCCTTGGGGATGCGCGTGAGTTTGTCGCCGTGGGAATTCCACACCTGCAACTCGCGCGGCAATCCCTTGAAGAGCGCGCACGACGTGTCCACCACCGAGAGCGTGCCCTTGCCGTATTCGCGCTTCTGGCCCTTCTCGACTTTGCCGCCGAGGAATTGGGCGAAGATTTGCACGCCAAAACAGATGCCGAGGACGGGCAGGCCGAGCTTGAAGATGGCCTTGTCTGGCAGCGGCGCGTCATCGGCATACACGCTCGACGGGCCGCCGGAGAGGATGAGGCCGCTGGGCTTGAGCTTCGCGATCTCCGCCGCTGGCGTGTCGTAGCGCAGGATGGTTGAATAGACGTTGCACTCGCGGATGCGCCGGGCGATGACCTGGGTGTATTGCGACCCGAAGTCGAGGATGATGATTTGCTCTGTCATGGCAATTAGAGGGAGGGTGTTTTAGGCGAGCGGGGCCGTTTGGCGAGGGAAAACTTTGGCCGGGCGGTGGCCAGCACAGTGGTTGAATCAACTTCGACGAATTTTTCTCAACTGCCGCTCTTGGGATCGAGCGCGTCGCGCAGGCCGTCGCCGATGAAATTCAGCGCCAGCAGCGAGGCCACGAGGAAGCCGGACGGAAAGACCAGCAGCCACCAGTAAATGCGGATCGAATTCAACTGCCCGGCCCCGTCGGCAATCAGTGATCCCCAACTCGCCATCGGCGGCTGGATGCCCAGCCCGAGGTAGCTGAGGAATGATTCGTAGAGCATGACCGCGGGCACCGTCAGCGTGAGGTAGGCGATGACCGTGCCCGAGATGTTCGGCAGGATGTGTCGCCAGAGGATGTGCGCGTGGCTGGCGCCGAGCGCGCGGCTGGCTTCGACGAAGGCGCGATGCTTCAGCGACAGCACTTGCCCGCGGACGATGCGCGCCATTGTCAGCCAGCTCACCGCGCCCAGTCCGGCGAAGAGAAAAAGCAGTCGCGACCAGCCGGCCAGCGAGGCTCCGGACGTTCCGGCGAGCCACGACTTGAACAAACCTTCCAGCGTGGTGAAGAGCACGATCACGAAGACAATCGTCGGCAGCGCGTAGAGAATGTCCACGAATCGCATCATCCATCCATCCCAGCGTCCGCCGAGATAGCCGGCCACCGCGCCCCATGTGACGCCGATGACCAGGCTGACCGCCGCGCCGACCGCGCCGACCAGCAGCGAGATGCGTCCGCCGACTGCCAGGCGCGTCAGCAAATCGCGTCCATGGACATCGGTGCCGCACCAATGGTGGAGTCCGGGCGGCTGGAATTGTGCGTCCGACACGGCGTCCGCGTGGAAGGGCGACACCAGCGGCCACAGAACGACGAACAGCCCAAGCACAGCAAGCAACGCGACGCTGCCGGCGGCAAAGCGATTACGCCAAAAACGCCGTGCAGCGCGCTGGCGCGGACTGAGATGAACCGGGCTCGCCGGCAGGAGGATTCCCTCCGCCACAGTCGCGCCGGTCGGGTTCGCGCTGCTTTCACTCATGACGCACCCTCGGATCGAGCAGGCTGTAACTGAGGTCCACCAGCAGATTCAGAAAGACCAGCAAGACGGCGTAGAGCAACACGAGGCCGACCACCATCGGGTAATCGCGGTTCAGCGAACTGTTCACGAGGAACACGCCCAGGCCCGGGAGGCGAAAAATGTTTTCCACCACGAACGACCCGGTGAGCAGGTCCGCCAGCAGCGGTCCCGAAAATGAAACCACCGGCAGCACGGCCAGACGGAATGCGTGCTTCACCAGCACGGCGGTTTCGCTGAGACCCTTGGCGCGCGCGGTGTTGATGAATCCCTCCTGCATCGTGCCGAGCATTCCCTCGCGCATCAGCCGGGCGATCTTGCCGGAGAAATAGAGACCCAGCGCCACCGTCGGCAGGACCGCGTGCCACGGACTGCCCCACAACGCGGGCGGAAACCAATGCCAATGCACGGCGAACGCCATCACCAACAGCGGTCCGACGACAAACGCCGGCACACAGATCGCCAGGATGGCCAAGAAGCTTCCGACCCAGTCGCCCCAGCCTCCGCGCCGCGCCGCCGACCAGAAGCCGAGCGGGATGCCGACCGCCTGCGCGAAGCAGAAACCGAGCAGCCCCAGCGTGAGCGACACCGGCAGCCCCTGCGCGAGGATGTCGTTGACGGTGTGGCTGCGGTATTTGAGCGAGGGTCCGAAGTCGCCGTGCGCGAGGTCGCCGAGCCAGCGCAGATACTGCCGCCAGAGCGGTTCATCGAGGTGATATTTGGCTTCGAGATGCTGGCGAATCTCCGGCGAGGCCGGCACGCGTTCCTTGTCGAACGGACCGCCCGGCGCCACCCGCACGAGCAGGAACGCCAGCAGGCTGATCGCCAACAACAGTGGGACTACACCGATCAATCGTCGCACGAAACGCATGGGCTGGACTGCAACGTCTGCAGTCTGGCGGCGAGACTATCACGGCATCGTTGATGGAAAATCAAAAACGCTTCGTCGCGCGCCAACTGGGGCGCTGCCCGACATTGCCCCCCGAGTCGATGGCCATTACGGAGCGCCGCCGCCTCACTGCTCCCGTGCGCGGTAGAAGGTGCTGCCCGGCCCGGCCGGCAACTGCACGGACTGCGATTCGCCCGTCAGCGTGAAATTCGTGACGGAATTCCACGGCGCACCCGTCACGGCCGGAGACGCGAGAATCTGATAGGCGCGGCCCGGTTGGCCGTAAACGGTCAGCCGGTGACTGCCCGGCAATGGCGGATGGATGTCGAGCAGCGGTTCCGCGCCCACCACGAACACCCGGCCGTCGCCGGTGCGGACGATATTTACCGGCGTGCCGTCGATGCGTCGCACCTCGACGTTGGTCATTTGCAGCGGCAGCACCACCGACGGCCCCGCTGGCAGCGCGGTGAAGCGCAGCAACGCCAGCGACGCATCGCCGAGGAAGGATTGTCCGGCCTGCGGTGTGAACACCAGTTGCGAGCGGTTCGCCGCCAGCGGCGTCAGCGTGGCCGAGGCGAGTTCGGGCGCGACGGGCAGGAGGCTGAGGTTGGTGAGCGCGGTGATGGGCTGCTCGACCGCGAAGCGGATGTCGCCCAGTTCGATGCCGGAAACCAACCGGACTGGCACACTGCTGGTCTGGCCGCGCAGGACGTTGGTCTGCCCGAGGGCGAGGCGAAGGTCGCCCTGCGTGTCGCGCACCACCACGTTGAAACGCTGCGTGGCGCTCAGGCTCGGCGAGCCGTTGTCGGTCACCACCACGGCAATGGAGTTCGTGTGGCCACCCTGCACTTCGCTTGGGCGCCACGAGAAGATGCCGGACAGCGGCTGAATGTTCGCGCCAGCCGGTGCGCCAGTTCCGAGGGTGAAACTCAGCGACTGCTTCGGCAGATCGGGATCGAAGGCCGACACAGCGAATGTCAGCAGCGCGCCTTCGTTGACGATGCGATCAGCGATCGAAGTGATCACTGGCGCGGAGTTCACCTCTCGCACCACGACGCTCACTGCGCCGGTCGCCGAGAGCGGCGGCAAGCCGTTGTCGCGCGCCCGGACGCGGAAGAAGTTCGTGCTCGGACCGACGCCCTCGCCGGTTTGCCAGTCGATGCGGCCCGTGGCGGGGTTGATCACCGCGCCCGCCGGTCCGTCGAGCAGGGTGAAGAGCAGGCTCTGCATCGGCATCTCCGGATCCGATGCGTCGGCGGTGATGACAAGCGCGTTGCCTTCGTCGATGGCCGCCGGCGCGTTGAGGGTGAGCGACGGTGGATTGTTCGACAGAGCCACGACCGTCTGCGCGTCGGCGTAAATCGGCGGGGCCTCGCGATTGCCGGCGGTGTCGGTGGCGATGGAGTAAAACTCGTAACGCCGTCCCGGCTGGCCTTCGAAGATGCCCGCTTGCTGCGGCACGCCCTGAAGCCACGGCACGAACGGACCGTAGTCTTCCGCCACGTAAATGTCGTAGCGGGCAATCGAGCCGCCGCCCTGATCCGTGCCGCTCCAGCTCACCGGAATTTGCATCATGCTGTAAGCCGGCAACGCAGCCACCGTGCTCGACGGCGGCATGAAGTCGGTGGCCGGCAGCGGTTCGTAGATCAGCGTATAACTTCCCGTGCTGTCGTAATCGAGCAGGTGCAGGAGATTCTCGCGGATCGGCCGCTGCGTGCGCCCGATGAAGGTTCGATCCGTCTGCCAGGCATTCGTGTCCACGGCGACCGTTCCGCCATCGCTGCGCAGCACGCGGGCGAGGCGGTACGCGCCATTCGCCGGATCAGGCACGCGCAGGTAAGCCCAGCCGGACGGCATCGCGGCAGTGAGCGTGACACTCAAATCGCCAGCCACCGGCGCGCCGTCTGCGGATGCGGCGCGGATGACGGAGACGCGATTCGTCGAGCCATCGCTCAGATAGATGTGGTCCGGCAGATCGTCGGGATCAGGATCATCGTTCACGAGGAAGTCGGGCTTGCCGTCCTGGAAAATGCCGCCCGCGTTCACGAGGCGGATCATCTCGTGAATGGTGACTTCATCCACCAGCGACAGGTTGGTTTTGCCCAGGCTGTCGAGGTGCTCGAAGGTCGCGCTGTAGTTGATGAACAAGCCCTGCAACGTGGAGGTCATCAGCCAGCGCCCGATCTTGATCTGGCCCGGATCAAAGCGGCCGAAGTCCGCGGTGAGCGACGGCGTCACCCCCTGCCCGGCGACTTCGGTGGCGATGATCTTGAAATCAATCAACAAGCCGCGCTCGTTCTCGATGATCTGGGGCTGGCCGGAGATGAGGCGGACATTCTTCGCCTCGCCGCGGCCGATGTTGTTGATCATCACCGCGAGGCTGTACGGGATCGTCGGCTCGATGACGTCGCGCGTGAATGGGTCATCCGAAAGGACGTCGCGCTGGTGGAAGTACTGAATCTTCAGGCGCGGATCGGGATACACCGTGATCGGTGCCGGCGTGAGCGGGATCTCGAGCGTCAACCCGCCAAGCTTGTAGGAAAGCGTGCCGCCGACGAAGTACACCGTGGGCTGCTCGGGCGCGGCCTCACGGCTCGGCACGAGGATGAACGAGGCGCGGCCCGTCGAGTCCGGCGCGAGCGAGCCGGTGCCATCCACCGCACCCATGCCGCTGACAGCAGGCGGGCGCTGACCGAAACGATCGGTCACGTCCCGGCCAAAAGCATCGAAGATCTGCACGTTCACGCCGACGTTGTTGAGCGACGTGATGGGATCGCGGTTGATGAGTTCCAGCGTGGCGTCAAACGCCTGGCGGGTCATCACCAGATCCTGATTGATGCGAAGACGAACGCGGGCGCAGACCTCGCCGCCGGCAGCAGCGTGCGGTCCTGGGTTGGCGGCAGCAGGCGCCAGCCCGGCCGGGGCGGGCGCGGCGGCAGATTGAATACCTTGTTTGCGGAGAATTTCCTCCCGGGCGCGACGCAACGCCTCCTCCAAGGCATCAGCAACCTGTTGCGCGAAGTTTCCACCGCCAGCTCCGACCGAGGCGGGCGCGGGTGAATTGTTGCATTGCTCTCCGATCAAATCAGCCGACACGCCACTGGTGTACTCAACCGCCGAGCCGCCGGGCGTCTGGAATTTCACGGTGACGCCAGCCGAAACCGTCACCGGCAAAATGCAGACCATGGATTCGCTTTTGCCGGGCGTACATTGGGTGATCTTCGCAGAAAAGCCGCCTTTGATGGAGGCGGAAATGGTCGCCTCAGCGACGCCGATTTCCTGACCGCCTTGAAGCACCCTGAATTTCGGCCCAATCGAGGCCTTCAACTCGGCCGTTGCCTCCGAGGAGACAGTGGTGCATTCGCGTTTGTTTTTGCCATGGCAATCCTCGGTCAACTGGTACTCGCCTTTGAGTTTTGGCGCGAGAATCAAGTCCAGGCCGCCAAGATTGAATTCACCCTCAAACCGGTATGGGCCGGCATTGAAACTGGCGTCCACATTCGGCAGTCCCGTCGGAATGGGAATTTTGAGTTCCAGAGTCCCTTCGATGCTCGCGTTGATCTCCTTCTTGGTTCCTTTGCCATCTTCGTCGCAGCAGGTGCAAATCTTGCCTGAACCCGAAGCCTTGAGCGACGCCTCGAATCGGCTCACCTTCACCGTCGGCAGCGAAACGGAGCCCCCCGCCTCCAGGCACGTCGGCACGAAACCCTCGCAGCCGCACTTCTCATCCACCGGCGGAATGATGCGCGGCGCGAAAAACGCGTTGCCGCCCGGCCCGGAAGTCGTGCCGTAGGGTGAGAGCGGACCGCCGTTCAACACCGGCCCGCCTCCGCCGCCGGGACCGCTCGATCCACTGCCGCCGCCGCTGCAGCCCTGCGCCTTCGAGTCGCGAATTGCGCTCACCGTGTAATAGGTGTTGGTGCGTTTGCCGCAGGGAATCTCGTGGCGCTCGCGAATGTAGTAGTAACAGCGGTCACGCGATCCGCTCAACGCGCCGCCCGCGGCCCTAAGCCCTTGCGGGGCGGCGGATCCACCGGTCGGGAATCGGACACGCACCGGCACGGTGATCGAGCTGTTGGCCGGCAGGTCGCCGAGATCCGAGGCCACCGTGTCGAACTGCACGCCGGAGCCGGTCGGCATTTCGATCGCGACATTCTTGGCGGCAATCAACCCGTGGTTGCTGATGCGGAACTCGACCTGCGCCTCGGGCTCCGGCAAATCCGCGAGATCGATGTAGGCCGGCTCGATGGTCACCACCGGCAGTGGGACCACCGTTTCAAATTCCGTCTCGATGACGATGCGCGTGCGATCCTCGATTTCGGTCGGCACCACCGTCCAGATGTATTGCACCAGCGTGCGGCTGATGAAGATCTCCAGATCATTGGTGCGGCCCGCGGCCAGGAACGTCGGCCCGCGGTGAGATGTGTGCTTATCGGCGGAGACATCCACCTCGTAGTAACCTTCCGTCAGCGAGGCGAAATCTACGAAGCCATTTGTGCCGGTGTTGAGGTTGGTGATGGCATCGTGCGTCTGCGGATCGCGCAGGATGACCAGCGCGTTGGACACCATCGGCCCGCCTTCCGCGTAGTAAGTCAGTTCGTCCACCACCTGCACACGCAGGTCACCGGTAGCCGTCGAGAGCGCGCGGAACTGGAACGGTACGTTCAGCACCGCATTGGCGGCGACGAGTTGCAATGCACCATCGTAGGGAATGAGCTCGAGATCCGCCGGCGGAGAGAGCAGCAGTGTGACGACGTTCGAGCCGCCCGGCGGCAGAGCGGGCATGGGATTCGGCGACGCCACGCGCATCCAATGAACATTCGGCAACGAGACGTTCAACGGCCCGGTGGCCAGGCCGCCCTGATTCACCACGGAGAAATTCACCACCGTCTGCGCGCCGCGCACCATGCCGGCAAAAAGCGACGCCGGTTCCGCCACGAGCCGGGGCGTCAACGGCGCGACCGCGACGGTAAGCGTGAGGTAATTCGTTACGCCGCCGTCCGCGGTGACCCGCGCTATGATGGTGCCGATACCGGTGGAGTTCGGCGTGACGCTGAAGCCCAGCGCGCCCGCGCCGCCGGCTGGCAGCGTCGAGTTGGTGAAGTTGAGCACGGTGTTCCATCCCGGCGGACCCGAGATCACGCTGGCGGCGACGCCCGTCAACGGCAGCGCGCCAAGGTTCGTCACGAGCACGCCGCCGGTGGCGATTTCACCCTCCTTGATCTCGACGCGGACCGATGCGGGATTCACGGCGAGACCGATGAGGTTGAAGGAATCCTCAGCCGGCAATGAAGTCACGCCAGGATGGCCTGCGCCGATTTCGTAGAAGCCCGCCTCGCCCGCCAGCGGCTGGAAGGTCGCGGAGAAATTTCCGCTTGCGTCGGTGAAGGCCGCGACGGTTCGCAGGAATCCCTCGTGCATGACATGGATGCTCACCAGGGTGTTCGCCACGGCGAAACCTCCGGGACGCGTCGCCTGGCCGGTCATCGGAATCGCGGTGCGGGCGGGCGCAAGCGTCACCGGCGTCTGCACGGTGGCCGTCCACGGCGCGGTGAGTTCGATGGGCGCGCTGACCAGCTGGTTGTTGTCTTCGAGCGTTTCGGCGTTGCGCCCATCGGCGTCCGTTTGCACAACGAGGTAGTAGCGGCCGACACGATCCGGAAAGCGTCCTTGCAGGCTTTGCTCGAAGAACTGTCCGGCGGGCAGCGGCGAGGGGAGCGTGTAACTGCCGACGAGAATGCCGCCGAACGCCAGCGGGTCGGTGCGCAGATAGACTTTCGTGAGCAGATTTGATCCGCCCGGCGCGCGACCCTGGTTGCTCACGCGATAACTCATGGAGAAGGTGCTTTCCGCTGTCGCAGTCGTCGGGCCGTTCACGCTCGCCACGCGATAATCGGGTAGGTCGAGATCGGAAACCGTCAGCGGCGCGCTCGCCGGAGCAAAGCCCGCGGCGGACGCTGTGATGGTGGCGCGTTGCGCGCCATCGGTGATGCCATCGGCGATGGAAGCCACGGCAAACGTCACGCTCGCCTGCCCCGCCAGAATCGTGACCGAAGTGGGCACGGTGGCCTCGGTGATGTCCGAGCTTTGCAGCGTCACCACAAGCGCCGCGGCGATGGAACCGTTGCGCGTGACCGTGCCCTGCGCGGCATTGGGCAAGCCTTCCTCGACCAGATCGCGATCCAGCCGCAGCGTCAGCGACGGGCCTTCGTCGTCGAGAATCGTCAGCAGCACCGGCGCGGTCTGCCCAATGTATTGATAGCTGCCAGCCTCGTGGATGAAGCCCTGAAACAACACCGGCGCGTTGCTGCCGAAGAACAGATTGTCGATCGCCTCGACCGGAACGGAGGCCGCGACCTGCCCGGCAGACACGCTGACGGCGGCCGGAACACGGGCGCGCGCCGGGTCGCTGGATTCGAGATCAAGCACGACGTTGCGCGGCGCGGGCGCGGAGAGCAGCACGTTCAACGCTGCGGCCTGTGGTCCGCCGTTTTCGGAAACCACCGCCGGCGAGAGCGCGAGCGAAACCACGGGCAGATCGTCGTCGAACACCATCAAGGTGGCGAAGCTCTCCGCGTAATTGACCGCCGCGGCGCGCACGCGGTTGGTGCGCGTGCCGTTGAAGAAGGTGTCATCAGTCGCCAGCACTGCGAACGTGAAGGATGCCTGGTTTGCAGGAATCGTCACGGAGAACGGCACGGTGAGCGAGAGCGGGTCGGCGGTGGAGAGAAACACTTCGAGCGGCTCCGGCCCGGCGGCTCCGCGCGAGACCATCGCAGCAACCGTGAATCCTTCGCGCACGCGATTGGTTTCGAGCGTGAGCGTGAGCGCGGTTTGTGAGGAATCCACCAGCGTCAACACCTCGTATTCACCCGAGTAATTCGTGGCGGTGATGCCGATGTGCGCGAGGCGCGTGCCTTCGGGAACGCCATTCTCGGGATAGCCGACGGTGAAGGTCGCCTGCGAAACGCCGGCGGTCAGGACAATCTGCGATGGCATCGTCAGCCGCGCCGGCCAGTCGTTGGTGACCGCGACAAGAACGGTGGCGTTGGTGTCGCCGTTGCGATGAACGGTGGCGAGCGTGATGGCGCCCTCATCCAGCGTCGCGGGGGTGAGCGTCAATGCCAGCATCGGCTGCACCGGCACCGGCGCCTCAGAGACTGCGATGTTGTTCGCCTCACTGGCTTCCACGATCGCATCACCGAAATCCAGAGTCACGCGGACCCATCCCGCCTCGGCGATCTGCCCGACCGGATACACCACGGCTTGCGTGCGCGTGATCGCCCCGCCGGCGGGAATCGTGTTGGTGAAGATGAAATCGCCGAGCGTGAGCTGGCCCACGATGCTGTTCGAAAAGGCGACGCGCTCGCGCCACACAGCGTTGGTCAACCCCAGCGTGCCCTCGTTGGTCACCGCCCAGCGGATCTCCATGGAAGCGCCCGGCAGGAAGCTCGTCGGCGGTGAGAAGAAGGCGAAGCTCAAATCCGGCAGTGGCGGCTCGGTCAGCGCGAGGCTGCGGAAACCGACGTTGTTCGCCTCGTTGCCCTCGGCCTGCGCGTCGGGGGAATCCGCCACCACGAGGAGGAAGTAGTTGCCCGACGGCAGCGTCGTCTCCAGCGGCAGCGTGACGAGCTGAGTGCGCGCAAGGAATGCCCCCGCGTTGAGCACTGCACCGGGCACCGAGGCGAGCAGACGCGCCCCGGCGGTCGAGTTGGAACTCGCGCTCAAGAACACTTGATCCTGCCCGGCCACGAAGGTCGGCGCGCTGCCGATGTTTGCGCGGGTCCAGGTCACCGCAAGCTGTCCGCCGCGCACCACGCTGGCGGGCGCGGCGAGGTTGGTGACGACGAGATCGGGCGCGCTGACGGCAGTCCCGGTGATAGCCCACGCGGTGTTGTTCGTCTCGACGGCCTCGACCAGGACATCGAGAGCGTCCACGCGAACACCAAGGAAGCGGGTGCCCACGAGGCCCGGCGGGAAGACGATGCTCTGCGTCAGCGTCAGCACCGATCCAGCGGGAAGGAGATTCGTGACCGTGGCCGAACCGAGCAGCGCCGCGTTCGCCCCGGCCGCGTTGGTGGACATGAGGAAATCCGCGCGCCACGGCCCGGGGGCAGCGGCGTTGCCGGCGTTGGTCACGGCGTAAATCAGGTTGATTGACTGACCCGCCAGTGCCAGTGCCGGCGCGGCGACGATGCCCGGGATCAAATCGGGATTCTCGACGCTCAGAACATTCGTGTAAGGCGTCATGGTGTTGCCCGCGAGGTCGGTGATGCCGGTGAGGAGAACCGTTTGCGCGCCTTGCGCGAGCGGGCGGTTGAGCGTGAAGCGAAAGCGGTTCGAGGCGAGTTGCGCCACGTCGGTCGCAAACGCGCCGCCCGGGCCGGTGATCGTGAGGTCGCCAGCCTGCGCGGTGGCGCCGCTCATGTTCTCGGAGAAGGTGGCGTCCATCGTCGTGATCTGATTGGTCACCGGTGAGACCGGCGTGAAGGCGATGACGCGCGGCGCGGCCTTGTCGAGGGTGAACGACGCAGTGTAGGCCAGCGGCATCGGAATTCCAGCGATCGTCAGGATGTCCGGGCCGATGGACACTGAGTAAACGCCCTCGTTGGTGAGGGTCGGCACGTTGACGAGGAAAGTGCGGCCATCGAACGGAGTGGCGGGCTGGACGGTGAAGGTGTTGTTCGCGACACCGCCCGCCGGGCCGGTGATCGCCACGTCGCTGCCGGTGAAAGTGTTGGTCTGGAACGGCTGATTGAAGGTGACGCGGAGCTGCGAAACATCCGTCGTCACGAAGCCGGACGGCGCGAACGCCAGCACGCCGAGGCCGAGTTGGGCGCAGCGTCCGCCGGTACCGTTGTTGTAGGTCGCGGCGATTTCGGGCGCGGTGAGCGGGCGGTTGTGAACCGTTGCTTCGTCCACGAGTCCGGCGAAGTTTTCCGCCACGGCGTAGGAGGCGGAGCCGATGCGCAGCCCCGTGATCGTGGGGGCATAATCCGGGTCCGAGGGTGCGGTGCCCACCAGCGCCCCGTTGATGTAGAGCGCGACGTTGGAGCCGTTGCACGAGCCGGCGAGGTGATACCAGGTGTTAGTCAGCGCGGGCGCCGCATTGGTGAACGTCGTGCCGACGCCGTTGGGCGGGCGGTAACTCAGGCCAAGGTAGCCGTCCGTGACCGTGAGCGCCCAGTCGCGGTTTTCGTTGATCCCGCCGAACAAGTTGTGCCGACCCGCCTGGATTTGGTTGAGCTTCACCCAAGCCTGGATTGTCCAGCGATTGCCCGGCGACCAGTTGCCGAGATCCACGTAGTCGTTCACGCCATCGAGGAAGAAAGCCTGGCCGACGAAACCATTGGTCGTCGTCGCACCGTTGACGAAGGTGCCATTGTGCGCGCCCGTAAGATCGCTCGCGCCGCTGTCGGCGGTCCACCAGCCCACGAGACCGTCGGCGAAACACTTGTCCGCCAGCCGGAGCCGCGTGAGCGTCGAGTAGTAATCCACCGTCCAGCCTTGATCCGGCGGCACGGCGGGCAGGGCGAGCGCTGCGAAGTTGCCGCCGAGCGCGTTGCCAGTGATGACATCGAAATACTGTCCGATGGCCGGAGTGAAACCGTTCATCATCTCGACGCGGAGCGTGCCCTGATGGCTGTAGGCCCCCACGATGCCGATGACGCCGAAGTCGGTTCCGGCGACCGGGCCGCGCACCGGGAAGTAGAACTCGCCGGAGTTTACGGGAGGAACATTGATCGTGAACTGTCCCGCCTCCGCGCTGACTCGGCCCGAGTTGTTCAGAGAGAAGCTGGTCATGTCCGCTGTCGCGCTGCCGGTCTTGAGCAGGGTGCCGCTGTTGAAGAACGTTCCCGGACCGCCACCGATGGTGTAGTTGAACGCGCTGCCACCGCCCTCCAGCCGCCATTGGCCCAGGTTGTAAACTCGCGCGCTCAGGCCGGCGTAAAGGGGATTGCCCCCTGGCCAAACGACCGTGCCCCGGTTGGTGAGGATGGCGGGATTGGCATCAGCGCTTGAGGCGAGCGTGGGAAAATACTCGCCGGAGAAGTTCAGTTGCGCATTCGAGGCGACGGTAAGATTTCCGAGGAGCCGGCCGGTGCGCCAGATCAGCGGGATCGGGCCGGAGATGGCGCCCGTGCCGGTGACGCTGACTCCCGACCATTGCCAGGAGCCGTTGAGCAGGGTGTTGCCGGAAAGCAGGGTGTTGCCGCCAGTCAGCAACACGCGACCGGAGCCGCTGATCTGACCGCCGTCGGGCCACTCGGTGTTGGCGTTGAATTGCAGCGTGCCCACCGCGACGTTCATGACACCGCGATTGATCGTGCTGGAAGCGGTGAAGAGGGTTTCGTTCGTGCCACCGGTCTTGGTCAACGTGCCGAAGTTGTGAAAGGTGGGGTTGCCTCCGCCCGCCGTATAAGAAAGCGCGGTGCCGTCGGCCTCCACGCGCCATTGGCCTTGGTTGTAGATTTGCGCGCTGTAGCCGGCGTAGAGCGGATAGCCCCCTGGCCAGGAGACCGTGCCGCGATTGGTCAGCACAGCGGGATTGGCGTCATCACTGGAGGCCAGTGTGGGATAGTACTCACCGGAGAAGCTGAGTTGCGCGCCGGGGTTCACCGTGAGTTTCCCGAAGTGCCGCCCCGACCGCCAGAGCAGCGGCACCGGGCCGGAGATCGCGCTGGTTCCGGAGATGCTCACGCCTGACCATTGCCAGGAGCCATTGAGGATGGTGGTACCGGAAAGGAGAGTGTTGCCACCAGACAAGAGCACGCGACCCGCTCCGCTGATCTGCCCGCCATCGGGCCACTCGGTGCTGGCGTTGAATTGCAGCGTGCCCACCGCGACGTTCATGACACCGCGATTGATCGTGCTGGAAGCGGTGAAGAGGGTTTCGTTCGTGCCGCCGGTTTTGGTCAACGTGCCGAAGTTGTGAAAGGTGGGGTTGCCTCCGCCCGCCGTGTAAGAAAGAGCGGTGCCGTCGGCCTCCACGCGCCATTGGCCGTGGTTGTAGATTTGCGCGCTGTAGCCGGCGTAGAGCGGATAGCCCCCCGGCCAGGAGACCGTGCCGCGATTGGTCAGCATGGCGGGACTGGCGTCATCGCTGGAGGCGAGCGTGGGATAGTACTCGCCAGAGAAATTCAGCCGCGCGCCGGGATTCACCGTGAGGTTGCCAAAGTTGCGCCCCGAGCGCCAGATCATGGGCACTGGCCCGGAAATGGCACCCGTGCCGGAGATGCTGACGCCGCCCCACTCCCAGGAGCCGTTGAGGGTGATCGTGCCCGCGAGATTCGCGTTCCCGGAAGCCAGCAGCACCCGACCGGAGCCTGTGACCTGCGCGCCTTGGGGCCACTCCGTGCTGGCATTGAAACGCAGCGTCCCCGTGTCGGCGTTCACCGTGCCGCGCTGGATTGTGACGCTGGTGCCGAATGCGCTGTCACCGGCGCCGGCGGTCTTGGTGATCAGGCCGTCGTTGTGGAAGGTGGCCCAATTGCCGCCAGCGTTCTCCAACGCCGTGCCGTCGGCTTGCAGTCGCCACTCGCCGGAGTTGTAAATCTGCGCGCCATAGCCGGCGTACAGCGGTGTTCCTCCCGCCCAGGTGACTACCCCATGATTGGTAAGCGCTGCCGGGTTGGTGTCCACTCCAGAGGAAAGCCGCGTATAGTAGCCACCGCGCAGGTCCACCCGTCCATCCGCAGCGACGGTCAGCGCGCCCGCCACCCGGCCCGCCGTCCAATGGAGCGGCACCGGCCCGCCCACTTCCCCCGCACCGAGGACAGCCAGGCCGTCCGAATTCCATTCCCACTGGCCATTCAACGTGGTGCGCCCGGCCAGCGTGGCGGAACCGCCGGTCATCAGCACACGCCCCGCGCCGGCGATCTGACCGCCCGCCCGCCATTCGGAGACGACGCCCGATTGCAGTTCCAGCGTGCCCACGTCCGCCGCCACGACGCCGGAGTTGACCAGACTTAACGAGTTCAGGTAGGACGTTCCGCTCCCGGCGGTTTTCACTAGGGTGCCGGAGTTGTAGAAGGTGGCAACGCCCCCGCCGATGACCTGACCATCCGCCGCGAGTTCCCAGCGACCGGAATTGTAAATCTGAGAATTGTCGTAGGCGTAAAGCTGTTGGCCGCCCAACCAGGTGACCGTGCCCGCGTTGGTAATGGCCGCGGGACTGGCTCCGTTGCCCGAAGTCAGCCGCATGTAAGTGCCGCCCCCCAGCCGCATCCGCCCGCCGGCCGCGATGCTGACGCGGCTCCAGACCCGGCCCCCGGTCCAGTCGAGCAGGCCGCGCACTTCCAGCAGTCCGGTGCCGGAAAGCGCAGCGTAATCGCCGTTGGGCCACACCATCTCGCCGAGGCTGCGCACCACGCTGTTGGTGCCCACGGCCAAGCCGACGCCTGAATTGAACGCCAGCCGCTGGGTGGCCGTGCCGCTGTCCGCGCCCAGCGCCAGGCTGGCGATGCTGGCGGAGACATCGAGGACGACCGTGACGTTGGTGGCGGCGTTGATTGCCACATGGTCCGTGGCCAGCGGCACACGGGTAGGACTCCAGTTGTTCGTGTTATTCCAGTTGCCGCCGCTGGGGCCGACCCAGACAATCGTCGGCGACGGCGGGGCCGCGCTGGCCGGAATGGCCAGGGTCAGGCCCGCAAGCAACAGGGTGCCGAGGTGGAGCGCGGTTCGGGTGGATGCGGAGACGGGGCAAGACTCTTTCATGACGGTAGCCTTTCTTCGACTACGGGCGGGAGGTGAGACGAGCAAGACGGTTTTCGCAGACTGGAGAGGCCGCACTGAATTGATAAATCCAGAGCCAAAGACCAAGCCGCGTCGCAACGCTGACCTGACTCCGGTGCCGTTTTTCGACCTTCCTTGGTCGCATGATTTCTGCGGGGCCACGGCGCGAAAGCTATTCTTCATCGCTGGATTTGGCAAGATGGAGTTGGCGAAGATTCATGGCCGGAGTGGGACCGAATTGATCGGGCCCTTTGCCCGCCACGCTCAAATCACCCCGCGCACGCCGCGCAAAACCGGAGAAGTCTCACCTGTCGCGCCGCCTCCCGCTCGGGGCAATCCGTTGGCCGGATCGAACCTGCCGGGCGACGGCGACGGTGTGCGAAGCGCCGGGCTGAGCATGTATCCATGCGGTTGAAATGGGGAGCACACGCGCCCTCGCCGACCAACGAGGTGCGCTCGACCGAGTCACCGTCTGGTGAGCGGGTGGCGTCTCCGTTCCGACCGGCGAGGCGCCGGTCGGGACACGCGCGGGCGGCGTGCGCTCGTGCGCCTGAGAAGGCAGGAAGACAGAACGGTGCAAGTCCGTTTCCCTGCGGCGAAGAGCCGTGGGGTATCGAACCGTCACTGCGTCGTGGCAACACGGGGTGGAGAGCAACGGAACGAGAACGACCAGTCCGTAACAACGCCTCGATACACAGAGGCACGTGAACTCGATTCGGTCGGCGTGGACGGGCGAGCCTTCGAGCGACTGGCGAAGCCTGTAGAGCGGGCGATAGGCGAGGAGCCGAATCGCCGGACAGCCGGGTGCGTCCCTGGTCGTCGCGCCGATGGTTGGAGACGGAATGGTCGGAAGTCCTCCCGCGATAATCAGGGAGACCCGCCGGGGTCAAAGCGGCGTTCAGGGTCAAGTGGCCCGAAGAACCGCCCGGCGGGAGTCAGAGCGTCCGTAGTAGCGAGGAAGCGGGTAACGACCGTGGAGCCAAGGGACGCAGGAAAGTGGATGGCCGATGAACCAGCACGACGAACACATCACAACGACCCCGGCGACAGTGGCGGCGGCAACGCCCTCTCAACAAGCCGGAGAAGCCCCCGCGCGGCGTGACCCGTGGTGGTGGGTGGAACGTTGCGTCTGGACAAAAGCCATGTTGACGCGGCTCGCCTCAAGTGAGCCAGCAGACCAGGTCGGGTTCCGACTGTGGGACAAGACCTATGCCCCCGCCAACTTGCAAAGCGCCTTCCACAAGGTGTGGCGCAACGGCGGGAGCGCGGGAGCGGACGAACAAACGACGGCGCACTTCGGGCGACGGGCTGAGGATGAACTTCAGCGACTGCACGAACAACTGCGTGACGGGACGTATCGACCGCAACCGGTGAGGCGGGCCTGGATACCCAAGCCCGGCAGCAAGGAGAAGCGACCGCTGGGCATCCCGGCGGTGCGCGACCGCATCGTGCAAGGCGCGTTGCGGCACGTTCTGGAACCGATCTTTGAGACGGACTTCGCCGAGCACAGCGACGGCTTCCGTCCGGGGAGAAGCGCCAAGGACGCGCTGCGGCGCGTGGACACGCTGCTCAAGGCAGGCCACGACTGGGTGGTGGACGCCGACCTGAAAAGCTACTTCGACACGATTCCGCACGAGCGGCTCCTGGCGTTGGTCAAACAACGCGTGGGCGACGGGCGGGTGCTGGCGCTGGTGGAAAGTTTCCTCCAGGCCGGCGTGCTGGAAGCAGCCGAGGGTTGGCAACCCACCCAACGAGGCACGCCCCAAGGCGGCGTCATCAGCCCGCTGCTGGCGAACCTGTATCTTAACCCGTTGGACCACCAGATGGCGGCGGCGGGCTGGGAGATGGTGCGCTACGCGGACGACTTCGTGATCCTCTGTCGTACCCAAGCCGAGGCGCACGCCGCCCTGGAAGCAGTGCGAACATGGGTGAACGAAGCCGGGCTGACCCTGCATCCTGAAAAGACGCGCGTGGTGGACGCGAGCGCGCCCGGAGGGTTTGACTTCCTCGGGTATCATTTCGAGCGCGGCATGAAATGGCCGCGCCAGAAAAGCCTGGAGAAGTTGAAAGAACGGGTGCGAGCGAAGACCTCGCGGCTGGACGGACGCAGCCCGAGCGAAATCATCGCCGACGTGAACAAGAGCCTGCGGGGCTGGTATGCGTATTTCCAGCACAGCAAGGCCAACGTGTTTGCGAGCGTGGACGGCTACGTGAGACGGAGGCTGCGGAGTGTGCTGCCATGGCGGCTGGATGGCGTGGGCAAAGGGATGGGGGCCACCCACCAACGCTGGCCGAACGAATGGTTTGCGCGCTGTGGGCTGTTGTCCTTGGCAGCGGAACACGAGTGGACGCGCTCAATCGTAAAACTACGAACCCACTGACTGGAGAGCCGGATGCGGGAAATCCGCCCGTCCGGTTCGGAGGGAGGGGCCAGGTACAATCCCTGGTCCCTACCCCTATCCGGTGAGACTTGCGCCCGATTTACCGGCCGAAAAATCGGCGGATGGTCGCGGTGACGTAATCGACCTGCTCGTTGGTCAGTTCCGGATACATGGGCAGCGGGAGGATGCGTTTTGACACCGCCTCGGCCACCGGGAAGTCGCCCTCGCGCAGCCCGAGATCTTCATAGACTTTCTGCAAGTGCAGCGGTCGCGGGTAGTAGATGATGGAGGCGACCCCGTGGTCGCCGAGGAATTGCATCATCGCATCGCGCCGGTCGGTCAACAGCGCATACACATGGAAGACGTGTTCGTTGCCCGGCGCGGTCGCGGGCAACTCGACCGGCAGGCCGGCCAATCCGGCGTCGAAGCGGCGCGCGATTTCACCGCGGCGCGCGTTCCATGCCGCGAGGTGCGGAAGTTTGACGCGGAGAATGGCCGCTTGAAGTTCATCCAGGCGCGAGTTGAACCCGTGCAGGTCATGGAAGTACCGCCGCTCGATGCCATGCACGCGCAACATGCGCAGCTTTTTCGCCAGCGCCTCGTCCCCGGTGACGATCATCCCGCCGTCGCCGTCGGCGCCGAGATTCTTGGTCGGGTAAAAGCTGAAGCATCCGATGCGTCCGAGTCCGCCCACCGGCTTGCCCTGCCACGTGGCGCCGATGGCCTGGGCGCAATCCTCGACCACGGCGAGTCCGTGCTTCTCGGCCAGCGGAAGAATCGCCTCCAGGGGCGCGGCCTGACCGAAGAGATGTACGGGAATGATCGCCTTGGTGCGCGGCGTGATTCTTCGCGCGACCCCGGCGGGATCGAGGTTGAAGGTGCGCGGATGGATGTCCGCAAAGACGATGCGCGCGCCCATCTGGTGAATCGACTCCGCGGGCGCAATGTAGGTGAACGGCGTGGTGATGACCTCGTCGCCCGGGCCGATGTCAAGGGCGCGCAACGCGAGGGTGAGGGCATCCGAGCCGGAGTTGACGCCGATGCCGAAGCGGGTGCCGCAGTGCTGCGCGACTTCCTGTTCGAGGGCGGTCACGTTGGGACCGAGGATGTAGTGGGCGCCGGCCAGCGCCTTTTCCACGGCGGGCAGCAATTCGTTTTTGAGCGCCGCGTATTGGGCGCCGAGGTTGAGAAACGGAACTTGCATGAAAGAGGGGTGAACGATGGCGCCCAATCAGGCTGCGCCGCGAAAAACATTCGCGCGATTACTTCGCCGGCTTGTAGAGCGCGTTCGCCTCGGGCATCCATTTCTTCAGATCGTTGATGCGGTTCTGATCAAGCGGATGTGTTCGGAAGTATTGTTCATACCAGGCAGCAGAAGCGCCACCCTTTGAGTTGTAGGCGGCGAAGCGTTCCCAAAACGCCACGGACGCCTCGGGATCGTATCCCGCCCTGGCCATGAACTTAAGCCCGACGCGATCCGCCTCGGACTCGTGCAGGCGGCTGTAGGGAAGTTCAAAGCCCACTTTGGAAACGCCTCCGTAGGCCGCCATGACATACGATTGGTATTTGCTGTTTGCTGCGGCCGAGCCGACCACGGAGCCCACTCCCTGGGACACCATGACCTGAGACATGCGTTCCGCACCGTGATGCAAGGAGGCGTGCGCCACTTCATGACCGATGACCGTCGCGAGGCCGGCCTCATCCTTGGTGATGGGCAGGATGCCGGTGTAGATGCCGACCTTGCCGCCGGGGAGGCAGAAGGCGTTGGCGTCCTTGCTCTCAAAAACAACGAATTCCCATTGCGCGTTGGGCAGCCCCGAGACGGCGGCAATGCGTTTGCCGACGCGCTGCACCATCGCGTTGATGGCGGGATTCCGGTTGATGGGCGTCTCCTTCTTCAACTGATTGAAGCTCTGGATGCCGAGTTGCGTTTCCTCGCCGGCGGAGACGAGCACCAGTTGTTTGCGGCCGGTTTCGCCGACGGTCTGGCACCCGGTCAGGATCAGCAGTGACACCGCAGCGACCGCGCTCAAAAGTAGCGTGCGAATGCATTTCATGGGGAAATTAAAACACACGGCCGCTGAGGCGACAAGGGGGGGTTTCACCCATAAGGAGATCAACGAGCGCAAGCCTCCCGCGTGCTTTCGGGCACTTCCATCGGAACCACAGCAAGTTCGCG
The DNA here is from genome assembly GCA_038249465.1 of Limisphaerales bacterium. Taxonomy (GTDB): domain Bacteria; phylum Verrucomicrobiota; class Verrucomicrobiia; order Limisphaerales; family JBBRWD01; genus JBBRWD01. The sequence continues at coordinate 74,160 of JBBRWD010000008.1, forward strand.
AATTGTCAGAATTAAACCCGCCGCTACTTGGTGCGAGGGGCTTTACTGGAGATTGCGCCGGATACAATCATTGCCCTGCAAATTGGGGCCACGGGTCAGCCGACCGCGCGCTTCATCACAACCAATACACCAACCATCCCACGCTTATGAAAAACCGCCTGACTCTCACGATCCTCCTTGGATCCGTAGCCCTTGCCGGCTCCCTCGCCGCCGCCGAAACCAGCGCCGCGCCATCCGTCACCGCCCTTCGCGCCAAGGCCAGGGAATTGTTTGGCCCGCTGCCCGACAAAATGCCGGGCAGCGAAGCCGATACGCCCGCGCGGGTGGAACTCGGCCGGAAACTCTATTTTGAGAAGAAGCTCTCGATCGACAATTCTCTCTCCTGCAACTCCTGCCATCGCCTCGACGAGTTTCTCGGAGGTGTGGACAACGAGCCGACCTCGCCGGGCTTCAAGCGTCAGCGCGGCGACCGCAATTCCCCCACCACGCTCAACGCGGGCTTTCACTTTGTGCAGTTCTGGGACGGCCGCGCGGAGAATCTCAAGGCGCAGGCCAAGGGCCCGGTGCTGAATCCGGTCGAGATGGCAATGCCGGCCGAGGCCGAGGCGGTCAAGCGACTCAACGCGGATACCGCCTACCAGAGGATGTTCGCCAAGGCGTTCCCCGGCATGGCGGACCCGATCAATTATGACAACTTGGCGGAAGCCATCGCGGCTTTCGAGCGCACCCTCATCACCCGGGATCGCTTCGACGACTTTCAGAAGGGTGACGATCAGGCGCTGACCGCTCAGGAATTGAAGGGGCTTCACCTCTTAACCTCGATCGGCTGCAGCACTTGTCACGTCGGCCCGGTGCTCGGCGGCAATTCGTATCAGAAGATTGGCCTCATTCACCCGTACGAGACGAAGGATCTCGGCCGTGAACAGGCGACGAAGGACGAAGAGGACCGGGGCCGCTTCAAGGTGCCGAGCCTGCGCAACATTGCGCTCACCGCGCCCTATTTCCACGATGGCAAGGTGGCGACCCTGCGCGACGCGGTTGTCAAGATGGCCCACCTTCAGCTCGACAAAACGCTGACCGACGCAGAGGCCGACGTCCTGGTGGCCTATCTCGACGCCCTGACGGACAAGCCGCGGGCGGTGACACGCTGAGCCGTCTCAATGCGTCTCGGTTGGGGGATTGCGGGCCTCAAGCCGGCTGTGCTCCAGGGGCGGCCGGGAGATTTATTTCATCATTGCCCCGTTCCCCTTCCAGCGAACACGCGAATGCGACAGCTTCCAAATTACCGCTTGATTCCGAACGCGAGGTCACTATATTGCGCGCTCTTTCTGAAGATTGATTAACGAGAATTTATGCGAAGAGCGAGAGGCAGCAAAACGAAAAAGTCCGTGGCGAAACGTTTTAAAATCACCGCCACCGGCAAGGTGCTCCGCAAGAGCGCCGGTCGCCGTCACCTGATGCAGACCAAGGGGCCGAAGCGCCGCCGCGGCCTGCGCGGGTCCACCCTGGTGCATGAAACCGACGCGCACCGCATCCTGGCTGCGCTGCCTTTCAGTCACCGTTCCTAACCCATCTCCAACCCCTGACCATTTACTGATCCATGCGAGTTACCAACGCCCCCGCCTCCCGCAAACGCCGCAAACGGGTGATCCGCGCCGCGAAAGGCTTTCGCGGTCGCCGTTCCAAACTGTATCGCTACGCTTCTGACGCCGTGGACCACGGGCGCGCGTATGCCTATCGCGACCGGAAGACCAAGAAGCGGAATTTTCGCACCCTCTGGCAGGCGCGCATCAATGCCGCGGCCCGCGCCGCCGGCATCACCTACAGCCGGTTCATGGAAGGCTTGAAGGCGGCCAAGTGTGCGCTCGACCGCAAGGTTCTTTCCGACATCGCCGCGCAGGACAACCCCACCTTTCTCGAACTGGTCAAGCTCGCGCAGGGTGCCCTCAAGTCCAAGGTGGTCAAAGCCTGATTTCGCCAACCCGAAGACGAACACCCTTCAGAACCCGGGCGACCTGACAGCAGGCCGCCCGTTTTTGTTTCCGTCGCCGCGCTCCATTCACTATCCTCCGCCGCACGAATCGTATGGCACTTCTTGATGATATCGCTCCGCTGCAACAGGCCGCGCTCGCCGACCTCAACGCTGCCGCCGACCTCGCCGCGCTCGAACAGGCCAAGGGCGCATGGATCGGTCCGAACGGCCAGTTCACGGCGCTGATGAGACGGATGGGATCGCTGACAAGGGAGGAACGGCCCATCGCCGGCAAAGCGATCAATGCGGCCAAGGTGGAACTGGAAACGGTCCTCGCTGCGCGCCGTGATGAACTGGAACTCAAGGCGGCGTTGCCCAAAGAGCCAACTGATTTCACTCTGCCCGGACGCCGTCGCACGCTGGGTAAACTTCATCCGCTCACCCAGGTGACGGATGATATCGTCCGCGCCTTCCGCAAGATTGGTTTCGTGGTGGCCGACGGTCCTGAGATCGAGCAGGACTTTTATTGCTTCGACGCCCTCAACACGCCGGCGGACCATCCGGCGCGCGACACGCAGGACACATTTTATGTGAACGCGGACTCGTCCGACGTCAGGCAGAAGGCGCCGAACTCAAAGCTTCTGCTCCGCACCCACACCAGTTCCGTGCAGATTCGCGTGATGGAGAAGCAGCCGCCGCCGATTCGCATCATCGCCCCCGGACGCGTCTATCGCCGCGACAACGCCGACGCGACGCACAATCCGACCTTCCACCAGATCGAGGGGCTCTACGTGGACAAGGGCGTGACCGTTGGCGACCTCAAGGGCACGGTCGAGTTCGTCTTCAAGGAAGTGCTGGGCGACGACGTGAAGCTGCGCTTTCGCCCGCACTATTTCAGCTACACCGAGCCGAGTCTGGAGATCGATTTCACCAACGCGCTGGTGAAGAAGCTGGGCAAGGATTGGCTGGAGATCGCCGGCTGCGGCATGGTACATCCGCAGGTGTTCGAGAACGTCGGCTACGACCCGGAGGTCTGGACCGGCTGGGCCTTTGGCTTCGGCATCGAGCGCATTGCCATGCTGCGTTATGGCATCAACGACATCCGGTTGTTCTACGAGAATGACGTGCGGTTTTTGAGGCAGTTCTAAAATGAGCAAGCACGACAAACTGCTAGACAGGATTCTGCGGGGCACTTTGGACGCGGGCATTCCGTTCGACGGTCTGTGTCATTTGCTGCAACGACTCGGGTTTCAGATGCGGGTTCGCGGCAGCCACCACATTTTCTTCAGGGATGAGGTCGAAGAAATCCTCAACCTGCAGCCGAAGGGTGCGAGCGCCAAGGCATATCAGGTCAAACAGGTGCGCAATGTGATTTTGAAGCATAAACTGGCGGACGAATCGCTATGACCAAATACGAAGTCATCATCTATTGGAGTGCCGAGGACGAGGCGTTTATCGCCGAAGTTCCGGAATTGCCCGCCTGTATGGCCGATGGCCCAACCCGCCAGGCGGCGCTGAAGAACGTGGATGTCGTCATCAAGGAATGGATCGAGACGGCCAAGTCGCTGGGCCGGCCCATCCCGGAGCCAAAGGGTCGTCTCGCTTACGCCTAATGGGCGTCGCCATTGAAGTGTTTGCCATGTTGCGCTGGGCATCAACGATATCCGGTTTTTATGGGGACGGCACTCTATTCTCGAAGCAGCTCTGAAATGGCACCGAATGGAATAGCTCAATCACGGAAACCAGCATCGTCTATGGAGACCAATAGCAAGAGTGCGAAGATTCCCACCTATGACCGGCTGATGAATCCAGTGCTTCAAGCGCTCCGGGAGCTTGGCGGCTCCGGTTCGACCGACGAAATCTATCAGCGCGTCGCGGAGAATCTGCAACTGCCCGAAAGCGTTTTGACCGTCCTCCACGATCAGGAAACGAGCAACCAGACCGAGGTCCAGTATCGAATGGCATGGGCGCGTACGTATTTGAAGAAGTTCGGATTTCTGGAAAGTCCCCAACGCGGACTTTGGTCGCTCACGAAAAAGGCAGAGTCCGTCTCAGAGGTGGATGCAAAAGAAGTTCAGCGTTTCGTCCGTGAACTAGACCGAAAACCCAAACAGGCAAAACCCGCGAGCGAAGAGAACGGTGATCAAGCTGAGTCAGAGAAACCGGAAGAGGCGAAGACATGGCGTGCAGCGCTGCACGCCATCCTTACGAAGACTCTTTCGCCTGCTGCGTTTGAGCGCTTGATTCAACGGGTTCTGCGCGAATCAGGTTTCATTCAGGTCGAAGTTGTTGGACGCACCGGGGACGGGGGAATCGATGGAAAGGGCATCGCGCGAATCCACGGCTTCATGAGCTTCCACGTTGTGTTCCAATGCAAACGCTGGCAGGGAGTGGTCGGGGCAGGCGAGATCCGCGATTTTCGCGGTGCGATGGTTGGCCGTGCAGACAAAGGATTGTTCATCACGACTGGAACATTCTCTCGCGATGCGATCAAAGAGGCGACTCGGGATGGAGCACCGCCAATTGACCTCGTTGATGGCGATTTGTTGGCTGACAAATTGAAGGAACTTAAACTCGGCGTCACGACAGTGATGATCGAATCCGTGTCCGTGGACGGGACGTGGTTTGAAAGCATTTAGTTCATGAAAGTCACCCTTAACTGGCTCAAACAATACGTTGATTTCAACTGGTCGCCCGAGGAACTGGCCGAGCGCCTGACCATGCTTGGACTCGAAGTCGAGGGCGTCCACAAGCTCGGCGGCGAGTTTGAAGGCGTCGTCGTCGCGCAAGTCATCACGCGCGACAAGCATCCCAACGCCGACAAACTCTCCGTCTGCCGCGTCCACGACGGCCAGGGTGAGCGCCAGATCGTGTGCGGCGCGCAAAACTTCCAGGCGGGCGACAAGGTGCCGCTTGTCCTGCCCGGCGCGTCGCTTCCCTCCAAGCCCGGCGAGGCGCCGTTCACCATCAAGGTCGGCAAGATTCGCGGCGTCGAGTCGCACGGCATGATGTGCTCGCCCAAGGAACTTGGCCTCGCCGCGGAAGCGGATGGATTGCTCATTCTGCCCGCCGATGCGCGGGTGGGGCAGCCTTTCGCCGAGCATCTCGGGCGCTCCGGGAGCGACGTGATCTATGATTTGGAAATCACGCCCAACCGGCCGGACCTCAACAGCGTCATCGGCATCGCGCGGGAGATCGCGGCAGTCACCGGAAATGCGCTGAAGATTCCAGAAGTCAGAAGTCAGCAGTCAGAAGTCAGAAGCGAAGATTTGGTCGCCGTGCGCATAGAGGATGCTGACCTCTGTCCGCGCTACACCGCCCGGGTGATTCGCGGCGTGAAGATCGGCCCCAGCCCCGACTGGTTGCGCGGCGCGCTGGAGAAGGTCGGTATTCGCAGCATCAGCAACGTGGTGGATGTGACGAACTACGTGATGATGGAATGCGGCCAGCCGTTGCACGCATTCGATTATCACCTCGTCGGCAAAGGCGCTGATGGCAAGCCCACCATCGTCATCCGCCGCGCGCAGGCGGGCGAACTATTCGTCACGCTCGACGGGCAGAAGCACACGCTCGCGAATGATAATCTGCTGATTGCCGACGAGCAGAAAGGCATCGCTCTCGCCGGCGTGATGGGCGGACAGAACACCGAGATCAACGAGCGTACCGTCGATGTGCTGCTGGAGAGCGCCTATTTCAAGCCGACCAACATCCGGCGCACCTCCAAGACAACCGGCCTGCGTACCGACGCGTCCTATCGCTTCGAGCGCGGTGCCGACATCAGCATCAGCGATTGGGCCAGCCAGCGCGCCGCGCAACTCATCCTCGAAACCGCCGGTGGCCAGCTTGCCGGGGGAGTTGTGGATGCCTATCCCGCGCCAGCCGAGCCGAGACAGATCACACTGCGTCACGCCAAGGTGAACGAACTGCTCGGCATCAATCTCAAACCGGAGGAGATGGAGTATTATCTCAACCAGCTCGGCGTGAGAGCATCGGCGCGCAAGCCGCGTCCGCTGGACGATACTCCCACGGCGCCGGAGCCAGTCTCGTTTCGCATTCCGACCTTTCGCGTTGATCTCAAGCGCGAGATTGATTTGATCGAGGAAGTGGCCCGCCTGCATGGAGTGGACAAGATTCCCTCGACTCCACCGCGGGGCGCGATCGGCGCCAATGCGTTCGACGCGGTTTATGACCAGATTGCCGAGGTGCGCCGCATTCTCAGCGGACTGGGTCTCAGCGAAGCAACCGGCCAGACGCTGATCGCGGAGGCTTCGGCGACGCTGGTGACTGCGCCCGAGAATCTCGTTCCGCTGTCGAATCCGATGAGCAGCGACATGAATGCGCTGCGCCCGAGTTTGCTGCCGGGTCTGCTCGACAGTCTGCGCCACAATCTCACCCGCAAGAACAACGACGTGGCTCTGTTCGAAGTGGGACGCGTCTTCACGATGGTGAACGGTCAAGTGAAGGAGGAGCGCCGCGTGGCGATGGCGCTCACGGGGCAGAGGACGCCGGCTTTCTGGAGCGGTGGCGAACGCGACGCCAAGTTTGATCTCTCCGACCTCAAAGGCTTCGTGGAGGAATTCCTTGAGCAGTCCGGCCTGCGCGGCGTCACCTGCACGCGGCGCCCGGCCAGCACGACGCTGTTCCTCGAATCGGCGGCCTTGCAGCTTGGCGGCAAGCTTGCGCTGGGCGAGATGGGGCTGCTGCTGCCCGCACTGGCCAAGCGCTACGATCTGCGCGATGCCGTGGTGCTGGCGGAGTTAAGCCTCGATTCGCTGCTCGCTCGGCGCAATGCGGCCAGATCCTTCAAAACCTTGCCGCAATTCCCCAGCGTGCGCCGCGACGTGGCGATGTTCCTGACCGAGGAAGTCACGCATGACGCCGTGCTGGGAGCTGTGCGCCAGGCCAAGCCGCAGAATCTGGAAGCCTTGGAATTGTTTGATGTCTTCCGCGGACAGCACGTTCCTGCCGGACAAAAGAGCGTGGCCTACGCCTTCACCTACCGGCATCCAGATCGCACGCTGACGGACAATGAGGTGAATGCCGCGCACGAGAAAGTCGTGGCGCAATTCAAGCAGGCGCTTGGTGCGACCGTGCGTGAGTGATTTTGGTAGTGGCGCAATCCTCTGGATTGCACGAGTCCTGCCGAGCCTCCGGCTTGGCGGTGCCAAACGCTGGGGCGAGGCTGCCGGTGGGTCAGATGCCGAGGTTTGACAGCGTCGTGCTGATGGAATTCACGACCTGCGCGAGCTTCGGATGCGTCTTCTCGAAGTCTTCCACCGTGGAGGACAAGCCTTTCAGCGAAAGCTGGAGCAGTTCGCGGTCCCCGTCAGCGCGCGTCGCCTCGTGCGCGGAGACAGCCGCGAACCCCGCGATGCTCTGCGCCCTGTCAGCCTCTGTTTCCGACAGTTGCTCCACCTCGGTCTTGAGTGTGCCGAGGAGGCGGATCAACTCCGCCTTGGTGTCCGACGGCACCGCCGCCGCGTTCTGAATCCGCTCTTCAATGCGACCAATTGTGTCCTGAATCATAATGGCCTCGTGGTTCGGCTTGTCTTTCTGTGTTCAGCCTAGGCTTCGCAGGAAGAAAAGGGAAGGCCGGACCGCGGGCGCATCCGCGCACTGCCCCCGGCGCGCGGCCTTGAGGCCGCTTCCGCGTTCGATGGGTGTTGGCGAAACATTGGCGGACGGTCTCTCGAACGAGGAAACGACGTCAACTTCGCGCTCCAACCCGGTTGCCTTCGGGGGAAGTGTCGAGATGCGCCCCCGGGCCGCCAGTCTGCGGATGATGGGTTGACGCGGTCGCGGAGCTTGGCCAGCGTTGCCGTTACGACGACAAATGAAATTGATGCGCCATCCTTGTTCACGAGCCGCGGCGACCGCCCTGCTGTGCGGCGTCCTCCTCGCTGGCCGTGCCCTCACCGTCGGCGCAGCCGTGGCGGCGGGCCGCACCGAGTTGCCTGCCCTGGTGCAACTGTATGAAACCGATCGCGGCAGCGTGACCCGGTTTTATGATTTGCCGTGGTCCGAGGTGCGGTTTGAACGGTTGGAGAAGCTGAACCGGTCCTGGCAGGAGCGGTTGCGTGGCGTCAAGTTCAGCGCGCTGCCGCCAGAGGAGCGGCTTGAGTATCTGCTGCTGCGGAACGAAATCGGGGCAGAACTGCATCGCCTCGAACGAGAACGTCGCTGGCTGGGTGAGATGCAGGACTTACTCGCCTTTGCTCCGGAGATTCAACGGCTCGAACAGGAGAGATGGACCAACCGCCCGATGATCCCGCCGGATTGCGCCGCCAAGATCGCGGCCCTGCCGGAGACGGTGAAGAAGCTGCGCGAGCGCATTGAATCTGGTCGCAAGGAGAAGGAGAAGAAGTCCGACGAGGGCAAGGTCAACCCGGGCGGGGAGCCGATCAAGATTTCGCCAGTGGTCGCGAAGCGCGCCGCCGAGGCCACGTCGGAAATCCGCGGCACGCTGCGGCGATGGTTCGATTTCTATGACGGTTTCCAGCCCGACTTCGGCTGGTGGGCGAAGAAGCCATACGAGGAGGCCAGCCGCGCGCTGGAGGACTACGCCAAGTTTCTGCGCGAGGAGATCGCCGGCTTGAAAGGCAAGGAGGAGGATCCGTTGATCGGCGAAGCGATTGGCGAGGCCGGACTCAGGCAGGCGCTGGCCAGCGAGATGCTCGCCTATTCGCCGCAGCAATTGCTCGCCATTGGAGAACGAGAGTTTGCGTGGTGCGAGGATCAGATGAAGATCGCTGCACGCGAACTGGGCTTGGACGATGACTGGAAGAAAGCCCTCGAACGGGTGAAATCCGCCTACGCGCCTCCCGGCGGTCAGGACGATGTCGTGGCGGAGTGCGCGAGCGAAGCCATCAGCTTCGTCACCAAGCGTGATCTCGTCAGCGTTCCGGCGCTGTGTGTGGAAACCTGGCGCATCACCATGCTTTCACCCGACGCGCAGAAGACGATGCCCTACGCGGCCTATGGCGGTCAGTCAATTCTGGTGGCGTATGCGCGCGAGGACATGACGCACGCCGACAAGCTCATGGCCATGCGCGGCAACAATCGGCCCTTCACCCGCGTCGTCACGGCGCACGAATTGATTCCCGGCCACCACCTCCAGGCGTTCAGCGCAGCGCGTCATCGGCCTTACCGGCAAATCTTCTCGACGCCGTTTTACGTCGAGGGCTGGCCGCTCTACTGGGAAATGAAGCTGTGGGATCTCGGGTATCTCAGAACACCGGAGGAACGCATGGGCGCGCTCTTCTGGCGGATGCATCGCTGCGCCCGCATTCTCGTCAGCCTCAAGTTTCACCTCGGCCAGATGCAGCCGGCGGCGATGGTGGATTTCCTCGTCGATCGTGTGGGACACGAGCGCCTCGGCGCCACCAGCGAAGTGCGCCGCTACATCGGCAGCGGTTACTCGCCGCTCTATCAATGCGGCTACATGATTGGCGGATTGCAGCTCCGGGCGCTGCATCAGGAAATCGTTGGCGCGGGCAGGATGAGCGAGCGCGAGTTCAACGATCGGATTCTGGCCTCCGGGCCGGTGCCGATTGAGTTGATTCGTTCCGGGATCCTGGATTTGCCCCTCACTGCGGAAACGCAGGCTTCATGGAAATTCGCCGGCGAGGTTGCATCCGACCCAGCCGACCCTCCGAAACCTTGAAGTGTTAATGGAAAAGTCATGAACGAAAAACTCCTCAGCCTCGTGGCGCTGCTCGCGGCGGCGTTGGTCACGCCTCTCCGCGCCGGTGAAACCTGGCCGCAATTCCTCGGCCCGGAAGGGAACAGCCACGCCGATGCCCGCGGTCTGCCGCTCACCTGGAGCGAGACGAACCACATCAAGTGGAAGACGCCCATTCACGGTCGCGCCTGGTCTTCGCCGGTGATCTGGAGCAATCAAATCTGGATGACCACCGCCACCACCAATGGCCGGCAGTTGTGCGCAGTTTGTGTTGACCGCGAATCAGGCAGCGTGGTTCGAGACCTGAAACTGTTCGACATCGAAGCTCCGCAATACGCGCATCCGTTCAATTCCTACGCCTCGCCCACACCCGTGATCGAGGCGGGGCGCCTCTATGTCACGTTTGGTTCTCCGGGCACCGCTTGTCTCGATACCCAGACTGGCAGGGTGCTCTGGGAGCGGCGCGATTTTGTCTGCAATCACTTTCGCGGCGCGGGCTCTTCGCCAATCCTCTGGGAGAATCTGCTCCTGATGCATTTCGACGGCAGCGATCGACAATACGTCGTTGCGCTCGACAAGCAGACCGGCAAAACGGTCTGGCAGACGGCGCGCTCGGTGAATTATCGCGACCTCGATCCGGACGGCAAGGTGAAGGCGGACGGCGACTTGCGAAAGGCCTTTGCCACACCGCACGTGGCGCTTTTCGACGGTCAGCCCCAGATGATCAGCCTGGGTTCGATGGCGGCCTATGGCTACGATCCGCGAGATGGCAGGGAGCTCTGGCGGGTCGAAGAGCACACCACCTACTCGGCCGGGACGCGCCCCATCGTTGGTGACGGACTGGTCTTTGCGCCGACTGGATGGTCGGTCGGACGCCTGCTCGCCATCCGGCCCGGCCGAAACGGTGAAGTCATCGACGCGACTGACATTGATGATGCCACCAAGATTCCACTGGCCAGGGAAGGTCAGATGGAAGTCGTCTGGAAGGCTCGGCGCAACGTCGCGCGCAAGCCGTCGCTGCTGCTCGTCAATGGCCTCCTTTACTCGGTCGAAGACGATGGCGGCATCATGTCCTGTCTCGAAGCGAAGACCGGCAAGGAGGTCTGGCGCGAACGGTTGCGCGGCAACTACTCTGCGGCGCCGCTCTATGCGGACGGACGGATTTACGTCTCCAGCGAGGAAGGCAAGATCACCGTGTTGGAGGCAGGCAGTGAATTTAAGCCCATCGCCACCAATCAACTCGGCGACGGCTTCATGGCCTCGCCGGCCGTCGCGGGCAGGGCGCTTTTTCTCCGCTCCCGTTCTCATCTCTATCGCATCGAAGAATGACGCTCCATGAGTGACACCGTTTCGACCGCCGAAAATCTCCTCGTTGAAATCCGCACCTCGTCGATCCACGGCACCGGCGCTTTCGCCCGAAAAGCGATCTCTGCCGGCGAACGGGTGATTGAATATGTCGGCGAGAAAATCTCCAAGGAGGAGGCCAGCCAGCGCTGCGAAGCTGACAACCGCTTCATCTTCTACCTCGACGAGCAGCACGACATCGACGGCTGCGTGGCGTGGAATCCGGCGCGATTCCTGAATCACAGTTGCGCGCCGAATTGTGAGGCGGTCAACGAGGAGGACAGCATCTGGATCGTGGCGGTGCGCGATATCCAGGTGGGGGACGAACTGACCTTCAACTACGGCTACGACCTTGATGCGTATCGCGATTATCCATGCCGGTGTGGCGCGGCTGACTGCATCGGCTTCATCGTGGCGGAGGAATTCTTCCCGACGGTGCGGCGACAGCTTGCGTTGAGCGAAGTGGCCTCAACCACGGATTGAGGCGGCGAATGACGGTCGGTCTTCGCAATGGCGGCGCGCCCGTAGCGGCGCCTCGGGAGAGCGCCGCTTTTTCCATTCTGGAGATTGGCGGCGCTCTGCCGAGACGCCGCTACGCGGAGCTTCACTTCGGCGGGAACAAGAACACCAGCGCCCGCCCGGCTCGTTGGCGCCAGTAAAATTCATTGTGCTGGCTGTGCTTCGCCTCCTCCCACTTGTCGCGGCGCAAACCTGCCGCCGCGAGTTGCGTCTCGTTCATCGGAGTATCGTCCACAAAATGGAGGAGATCCTTTCCGTCCTTCCAACCCAGACGGCGCAGTTCCACGGCCACTGCCGTGGTGTTGCGCCGGCCATCATCGTCGCCGGTGAAATCCCCCACGCCGCTATCCAGATACACGCGGATCCTGCCCGGTCGGCGCGTCGCAGGGCGAAGCACATATTCTAGGAACGCCTTCTTCTCGATTTGGAACGAACCCGAGAGACTGGCCGCGTTGCCAAATGTCTCCGGATGCGCCCAGCCGAGTGAAAGGCTGGTGATGCCGCCGAGCGACGAGCCCATCACCGCGGTGCTGACGGGTGTCTTGAGCGTGCGAAATTCGCGGTCAATCAGCGGCTTCAATTCCGAGACGAGAAACCTGGCGTAGCGATCGAATGCGGTGTTGGTCGAGGCAGACGAATCCACGGGCTGCGTCAGTCCGCGATACTCGCCGTAGCGCGAGCGCGAATTGTCCACGGCGACGATGAGGATCTCGCGCATGCCTCCTTCCGCAATCAAGCGGTCGGCGGTGTGGTCGAGATCCCAGCCACCCCAACCGAAGCACGCGTTGGTTCCGGCGGTGCTGAACACATTCTGTCCGTCGTGAACGTACAGAACAGGAAAACGCCGTCGCGGCGCACTGGGGTAAGATGGCGGGAGGTAAATCCGCACGGTGCGGTCGGTGGCGAGGATTTTGGATTCCACCACGCGTGGTGGCAGTAGCTTTCCCTGACTCATGGTGTGTTGGCAGGTGAAAAGGGTCAGCAGCAGGGCGGTGAGCGCGTACGACTTGATCGCAAACCGAACTCCGAAACAAGATTGGGGAGCGCGCGCGGCCCGCGTGCTGGTTTGGGCGGCCCGCCCAAACCATCGTCTCACACTTTTCTTTCCGCTTTCCCGCGCCCGGAAGTTGGTAGGACGAGGTTTTCGGCGGGCCGCCGAAAACGACACGCCGGCGGCGTGTGGTCCCCGCGCAGCGACGCCGCACAGCAACGCCCGTTCGGAGTTCGAGGTCATACGGCCGGGTCAACTTTCGAGGATGGCCATCGCGGTGGCGTGCGCCGAAGTGTGGCTGAGAGTCAGATGCACGATGCGCCCGCCGCGTTCGGCCAGGAGTTTCAGTCCATTGCCGTGCAGAATGACGAACGGTTCGCCGCTGTCCTTGCGTCCCACCTCCATGTCCTGCCAGCCGAGTTGAGCGCCGATGCCGGTGCCGAAGGCTTTCGAGATGGCTTCCTTGGCGGCAAAGCGCGCGGCGAGGAACGGCCCCGGATCCTTGTGCGACAGACAATACGCGACTTCGTTCGGATGCAGGACGCGCTTGAGGAAGCGCTCGCCGAAGCGCGTGAAGGAATCGCGGATGCGCTCCACTTCGATAAGGTCGATGCCAGTGCCGAGGATCAAGGTGAATAGCGAAATTTTAGAGTTTGGTGCTGTCGAGCAACCGGGTTTAGGTGAAAGTATTTTCAATCCCACCACCAATTCAAGAACTGTGACGGCGCAAGCAACATCGCGCCGAAGCTCACAAGACAGGCGAGAGCATATAAACCCAAGTAGTAAACGCAAACTCTCCAACGCCGAACGAACAAACAAACCAGAAAGGCGGCAGGCCACACAAAAATGCTGAACAACACCAAAATACTGAAATAATCCGTGGCGAGGTTGGCGTGGGTGACCAATCGCGTTGGAAAGCCGCGCTCGCCGATGGAAGTTGGCCAAGTTCCAAGACTCTGGCGCATGTGAATCGCGAGCGAATAAAACATGGCAAGCATCAACAACGCCGGGATCACTGCGACTGCTGCTGCGACGCGAGATTGCTTTGCTGGGCGCATACGAAAGGCGACGACAGTGACAATCAGCGCGAGGATGCCTGCAAGCATCGCCATGAGAAGAATGGGGGACACGGAAGCTTCCATGACACTCGATGTCTCCTAACAGCCCGGGTAACCCTTCATCGCCGCCAGCATATCGCGCACAGCCTGGCCCAGACCGCTAAAGACGGCGCGGCTGACGATCGAGTGGCCGATGTTCAACTCCACCAGATGCGGCACGGCGAAGAGCGTCTTGACGTTCTCGAAGTTCAACCCGTGGCCAGCGTTGACCCGGACGCCGAGTTGGTGGGCGAGTTCGGCGGCATCGATGAGGCGCTGCAACTCGGCGTCGCGCAGGCGCGAATCATGATGATGTTCCGCGAACTGTCCGGTGTGCAGTTCGATGAACTGGCTGCCAATGCGCGCAGCCGATTCCACCTGGCGCAGGTCCGGACCGATGAATAAACTCACCTCGATCCGGGCATCATTCATGCGCTTCTGCAACTCGCCGAGCGTGGCTTCCTGTCCTGCGGCATCGAGCCCGCCTTCCGTGGTCACCTCCTGGCGGCGTTCCGGAACGACGCAGACAATGTCCGGCTTCAGCTTCAGGGCGATGTCCACGATCTCCGGAGTGTTGGTCATCTCCAGGTTGAGCCTGGTGGTGACGATGTCGCGCAACATTCGCACATCGCGATCCTGGATGTGGCGGCGGTCTTCGCGCAGATGCGCAGTGATGCCATGCGCGCCCGCCGCTTCGCAGATGCGCGCGGCTTCGATCGGCGAGGGCTCGCCAATGTTGCGTCCCCGGTAGCGGGCTTCGCGCAGCGTGGCGATGTGATCAATGTTGACGCCGAGCTTCATGGTCATCGCTTCGGGGCCGCTTTCGTCGCCGGGGCGCCACCCGCCGGGTTTGGCCGGGCGATCAGTGGCGGCTGGTCGAAGCCAAACGGGAAAGACGGCGATTCAATCCAGCGTCCCAGGGTGGCCAGCTCGAAGCCGGTGAGGCCGAGATGCGACTTGCGGACGAGCAGGAGTTCATTCGGCGCAGCCTGTGTCACTTCGGTGATGCTGTTGCCCAGTTGCGGGACGAGGTCGAGGAGCCAACGTTCCACCGGTGCATTGGTGCCCGCGATCTGGCGCCGGTTGAGAATGCTCTGCAGTTGATACATCTGCCGCGCGTGACTGAGCCGGGTGCCGGTGAGTTCCCAGTCGTAATAGACCACGTTGTCGCGGCTGACGAACTGCGCGTAGAGGTCGGGCGGCGGCGGATTGGTGCGGCCGGGCAGGGGAATCAAACCGCCGCTCACGTAACTCTGCCGGCCATCCACCATCGGGCGGACATTCGGGATGATGAAGGGCAATCCCTGCCAGAACACCTCGGAACGGTTGCTGACAAACATGAAGCTGCCGGACGATCGCTCCAGGAAATTGGTCGTCCAGATCGGCAGACGCACGGCGAGATCCTTGACGGCGTTGGTCGGATTGGGCGACGGGTAGGCGAAGAACAGTTGGGTTTGCTTGTAGTCCATGCCCCACAGGAAAAGCTGGTTGGGCGGCGGATCGAGACGGAGCGGATCGAAGCCCGTGAACTGCGACCACAGCGGCGCGAAACCTCTGATCGCCGTGAAGCTGATCAGCGGATCATTGATGAAATTGCGCGGAATCTGCCACGCATCGAGCTTGAGCGGCAGCTTGTCGGAGTAGGTCAGGCGCAGTTCGGTGCGCAGGGTCTCGCCGCGGCCCAGGACGTTCAGGCGCGCGGGCGGCAGCGGAAACTTCGCCAGGACCGGAAACCACGGGCGCAGCGCCGGCAGATCGGCGTTCACTTCCAGGACGGAGTCCTTGGCGGCGGCGGCGAGTGATTCACCCTTGGCGGCCTTCTGGGCGAGCGGCGTGAGGAGCGTGAGCGGCTTGGAACCGAAACCCAACAACACCCATTGGCCGGCGCGCTGGGATTGCACAAACAACGGCGGGTCGGCCCGATGAAGCTCCCATCCGGTGCCGGATTTAAGCGGGGTGGCGGCACCCAGCTTCCAGCCGGCGATGATTTGTCCGAGCGCGTCGTTCCAGGCGCGGGCGCGGTCATCGGCCAGGCGGACGGCGAGAATGGTTTCGGAGGCGCCGACCGGGCCGCGCGTTTCCAGCAGCCACTCGGAGCGGACGAGATCCTGGAGCAGCGGCTGGATCAATCCCGCCTGGTCGGGCACCCCGGCGGGCAGGGATTTGCGCCAGAAGGTGTGCGGCGCCCGCGCGAGTTTGCCGAGGGTTTCGTTGCGTAAACCAGTGGTGGTGGGGAGTCCGAGGATCGCCTTGAGCTTGGTGGCTTCGGCGCTTTGCTCAATGGCGGCGGTGCCGCTGAAATGCAGGCGCAGCAGCGTGCCGGTGCGGGATTCGGGTCGTGGAGTGGAGCGTTCGAGGCAGCCGCCGACGAGGGCCAGGGCGGCGGCGGAAAGAATCAAGGCGATGCGTTTCATTGTCGTGGCCCTTGATTGCCAGAGAACAGGGAACAAGGCAAACGTCATTTCCGTGCGGGGGGCGGGACGCGGACTGCCGCCGAAGGTCGAAGCCGGGACGCTGAAATCAGAAGGAGATTTTCGTTCCGCATCCGAGAAAACCGGGAAACTGGAGCGGCGTCAATTCCGGTCGCTCCTGTTCAGGATTGGGGTGGATGTGGGTGCGCGGGGCCAGCAGGGGTGGTCCCGTTGCTCATGCGGCCACTTCGGCCAGTTCACCGAGATGGGCAATGACCCCCGGCAGGCGGTCGATTTGGGAAAGCTTGTCGAGGAAATGGTCGGCTCCTAATTCGAGGCAGCGCTCGCGGTAGCGTTCCTGCGAAAAGTTGGTGAGCATGATCACCGTCGGGCGATGCGCCTCGCGCCGGATGGCTTCCAGCACCTCGATTCCGCTGCCGCCCGGCATCGCGATGTCGAGCACCACCACACTGGGTTTCAAGCGGCGGATGGCGTAGATGGCGTCAAAGGCCATATCCGCCTCGCCGATCACCTGCGCACCCGGCACGGACTGCACCAGTTGCGTGAGATGCTGGCGCACCACATCGGAGTCATCCACGAGGAAGACCGTGTGTTGCGGCGCGGCGGAGTGGGCAGTGATTGTATTCATGGGCGGTGATGGGAGGGAGGTGGGGACGGTCAGGGGAGTTCAGGCGGCGTTGAGTTCGCTTTTGATTTTTTCGCGGCAGTCCGGGCAGACGCCGTGGCTGAAACGGATTTCAGAGTGTCCGGCGATGTATGTTTCCAGGCGATGCCAGTAGTTGTGATCGTCACGGATTTTGTTGCAGTAGGAACAGATGGGCAGCAGACCTTGCAGGGTATTGACCGAGGTCAGCGCCTCTTCGAGCTGGTGGACCCTCTCGGCCAGAGCCTGCTGGAGTCGCAAGACACGGCAGCCCACCTGCAAGCGGGCGCGCAGTTCATCGGGATGGAAAGGCTTGGTGATGTAATCGTCGGCCCCGGCTTCGAGTCCGCGGACGATGTCCAGCTTGGCGCCGCGGGAAGTCAGCAGAATGATGTAGGCCGAGCGCAGACTCTGGCGCTGGCGGGCCTGACGGCACACCTGCACCCCTTCCATCTGCGGCATGCACCAATCGAGAATGATCAACTGCGGCGGGTCAGGCGTCTGGAGAAAATCCCAGGCCTGCGCACCATCCGCTGCGGCGACGACTTCGTATCCCCAACGGCTGAGGCTCGCCTCGAGCAACCGCCGTGTCACCGCGTCGTCTTCCGCGATGAGTATTTTCATGCAGCTTCCTTTCGGCTGAATGCCAGCAGTTCTTCACTAAAATTTTGCAGCAGGCCGCGGCAAGCCGGCTGGCGGGCCGCCGCCCCGGCGAAATCACGGTTCTCGGCGCATTCCTCCACCTCCACCAGCAAACGCCGGATTCCTGGCACGCCGAAGTTCGACACCGCGCCTTTAAGCGTGTGGGCCACCTGAAAAAGCTGCCCGCCATCCCGCGCCTCAATGGCGGCCTCCAGCGCGGCGAGGCGAGGGGGCAGATCGTCCCGCAGCATGCCCGCCAATTCCGCCAGCAAAGCCCGATCCCCATCCACGCAGGCGAGAGCGTTGTCCGCATTCAGCCTTGTGTCGCCGAAGTCGGCCATCGTCCCGGAGGCGTTGGCCCCGGCCGCGTCGGGCTGCGCCACCTCCGTCAGACCGGCTTCTCCACCCCGCAGCGATTCGATGGTTTCAAAGAGCCGCCGCCGGTCGATGGGCTTGGTGAGATGGGCATCCATGCCGCCATCGAGAAAGCGCCGCTCGTCCCCATCTCTGGCGTTGGCCGTCATGGCGACGACCGGCAGCCGCCGTCTTTCGGGGTGGGCACGCTCAAGCGCGCGCCATCGTGCCACGGCTTCGAGTCCGTTCATCTCCGGCATCTGGATATCCATCAGCACGAGGTCGAATGTCTCCGCTTCGAGCCGTTGCACGGCTTCGCGTCCGTTGGCGGCGATGGCGACGGTGTGCCCCCATTGTTGGAGGATGCGCGTCGCCAAAGTCTGGTTGATCGGATTGTCCTCAGCCAGCAGCAGTCGCAGCGGGCGGGCCGGTTGGAGATTGACGCCCGCCGCGTGCTCATCGGCGGGCGCCACTGAATTTGCCGATTCGCCCAGGACTTCCATGATGCAGTCGAGCAGCGCGGAAGGCTGGACCGGTTTGACGACATGCCAGGCCACGCCGACTTCCCGGCAACGGCCCGCAAGATGCACCGGGTTCGAGGCAGGCAGCATCATGATGATCGGGCCAGCGAGAAAGGAATTGCCGTGCAGACGTTGCGCCAGCTCAAAGCCGGTCATGCCCGGCATGTCGGCGTCGGCGATGACGAGTTCAAAGGGTTCGCCGATCAGCACTCGGCGGCGCATCTCGCTCAGCGCCACATATCCGTCAGCCACCGCAACCGGCTGCAAGCCCCATCCGGTGAGGCATTGTTCGAGAATGCGCCGGCTGGTTTCGTTGTCGTCCACCACCAGCACGGACCGACCGCTGAGCAGGTGCCGCGCCGCCGGAGCGAGCGGCGCCAGGCTTTGCTCGCGCACAAAGCGCGCCGTGAAATGAAACGAGCTGCCCGCGCCCGGAGCACTCTCGACCCACAGACGTCCTCCCATCATGCGGACGAGATCGTTGCTGATGGCAAGGCCGAGGCCCGCGCCGCCGTGCGTCCGGCTGTGCGAGTCATCCACCTGCGTAAAGGCTTCGAACACGGCGGACTGCTTGTCGGCGGGAATGCCGATGCCGGTGTCGCGCACCGTGAATTGCAGTTCAACGGCGTCGTTGCTCTGGCCGAGGACGGCGACCTTCAGAACAATCTCCCCGCGTTCGGTAAACTTGATGGCGTTGCCCAGGAGATTGACCAGCACCTGGCGCAGGCGGCCACTGTCGCCGATGAGCCCGTTGGGGGTTTCCGCCGGAAGATCGCAGGCGAGTTCCAAACCTTTCTGGCAGGCGCGCAAGGCCAGCGGCGGCAGGGTGGCATCCAGGCAGGAGCGCAGGTCGAAGGGGCGGGCTTCGAGGCGCACCTTGCCGGCCTCGGCACGCGAGAAATCGAGCAGGTCGTTGACCAGATGGAGCAACGTCCCGGCGGACTCGCGGACGGTTTTGAGCAGTGTTTGTTGCTCTGCCTGGAGGTGGGTTTCCAGGAGCAGATCGGACATGCCAATGATGCCGTTCATCGGGGTGCGCAGTTCGTGGCTGATGTTGGCGAGGAACTGCGTCTTGGCGGCGTTGGCCTGCTCGGCGGCGGCCTTGGCGCGGCTCAATTCTTCCTCGGCGAGGCGGCGTTCGGTGATGTTCGAGCAGGCGCCGATGAAGCGGGTCACCTCGCCTTTCGATCCGTAAACCGGCCGCCCGCGAGTGGCGAGGTAGGCGTGGCTGCCGTCGCGCGCCCGCACGCGATGCTCCGTAGAGGCGGGCTGTCCGGAACGGCAGGATTCATCGAGGGCTGTCTGGACCGCGGCCCGATCCTCGGGATGCACCATTTCCAGGAAGACGCCGAAACTCCGGGGCATCTCCTCATGGCTGTAACCCAGGACTCCCTCGGTCTGGCCAAAGTAATCGATCGCTCCGGTGGCGGGACGGAGCGAGAACAGAATGTCATGCGCGGTGAGGGCGATTTGGGCAAACAACTGCTCCGATTCCCAGAGTGATTGCTCGGCCTTCTTGCGTTCGCGCAGTTCGTCGCGCAATGCCGCGGTGCGTTCCTGCACGCGCCGTTCCAGTTCGTCCTGGCGCGCCTGCAACGCCCGGTCACGCGACTGGACCTGCGCCAGCATTTCGTTGAAGCTGTCGATGAGCGTGCCCATCTCATCGTGGCTGGTCTTGACTGCGCGCAGCGAATAATCCTGCCGCCGGCTGATGAGCCGGGCGGTTTCGCTCAACGCCAGGATCGGCGCGGAAAGGAGGCGTTGCAGATACACGCTCACCACGAACGACAACAGGACGCCGGCGATCAAGACCGCCGTGCCCATGCGGAAGTGATAATACTGGTCGGCAAAGAACAACTCGGTCTCGCTCTTGATCCACAGCACGCCCACCTCGCGTCCCTGATGACGCACCATCCGGTTCAGATACAACGTGCCGGATGGACGCCACTCCGGAGCGGTTCCGGGGGCCATCAGCGGCGGAAGTTTTTCGGGATGCGCCTTGGGGAAAACGGCCAGCTCCTTTCCTTGTCGATCCACCAGCCAGGCGGCCACCACCGATGAGTCGCTTTGCAGCAGGGCGAGCGAATCATTGAGCGACACCAGATCGCCTTCATGGACCGGGCGGGAGCATTGCATGGCCACCATGTCGGCCATCCGGCTGACGTGTTTCTCCATGGTGGCGCGCAGGGCAATCCAATCAAGCAACCAGTAACCCGCCGTGGCCAGCAGGAGGGAGAGGACGCTGGTCAGCAGCAGGATGGTCAGTAGCTTTCGCTTGATGGAAAGACCCTGGAACCAGCTCATGCTGCAGGCATTATCGGTGATTGGACGAGAGGGGTTAAGGAGGCATTTCAAGGACTCCCGACCAAAACCGGACACCTGTTCAGAACAAGAGCACGGCGCCCCGGCGCCACTGTGGCACGCACAAAGGTGGCGTGTGGCCAATGATGGGACCGGATGCGGCGGGTGCGACAGGCAGGTCAGACATCACTTTTGCGGCTCGACAGCCAGCGGTGGATTCAGAATTTCAGCCCGAGCTTTCCGCCTTCTGCCACGATGTGCTTCGCCGCCTGCGCGTAATCGTCCGCGGTGGCAAGATGCTCGATCATCAGCGGCGGCGCTTGCGGGAGGGCGGCGAGGCGGCGCAGGTACGTGGCGTAATCCATCGAGCCCTTGCCGGGTCCGACCTCGACGAAATGGACATTCATCTCCACCTCCCACTTCAAGTCCTTGGCATGGCAGCTCGCAATCCACGGGCCGAGCTTGTCGAAGCACTCATTCAGCAGATCCGTGTTGCGATAAAACTTCTCCGGCGAGTTGACCAGGTTGCACGGATCGAGATGCACCCCGAACGCCTTCCGGTCCACCGCCTTGATGAGCTTCAGGTAGCTGTCCGGACTGTCGGGCAGCGCCCACCCCATCATCTCGTAGCAGAAGGCCGCGCGCGTCGGCTTCACCGCGTCGATGATCTTGCGCGCGTTCTCCACCGCGGCGTCGAAGAACTTCGGCGAGAAGTTGTCGGGGTGCGGTCCGTACCAGATCTTCTTGTTGAACGAACCCGCGATATCCACGCAGCACCGCGCGCCCATCGCCTCGGCCAGCGCGAGGCCGTCTGTGACCGTCTGGAGATTCTCGCGGCGCCTGGCAGGATCGGCGTCGAGCAGGTTCACCCAGCGCCCGACCTCGGCGATGACGACATCGTGCTTCGCGAACTCCTCGCGCACAGCGCGGATGCGCTCCTTGTCGTTGAGCGCGACGTTCGGGCAATACGCCGCGCGATAGCCCAGTTGCCGATGGGCCAGCGCGAGTTGCTCCGGATCGTCCGTTTTGGCAAACGCCGGCGCGCCGAGACGGAGCCGGAGGGGCGCTTTCGCGGCGACCGGTTGGGCGGCGAATGATGCGAGCGTGGGCAGAACCAGCGCAGCCACGGCGGTGTTGCCAGACTTGGCGAGAAACGAGCGACGGGAAAGATGCAGGGTCTTCATGGCGACCATTGAAGAAGGGCAGGGCAGATGCGGCCTTGATGAATGTCAATCCGGCGGGTGCGATTGAAGGCCAATAAAGCCAGAGAGGTCGAGGGGTTGATTTGGAGTGCGCGCGACTTGTCGCCGCTTTCATCGCCGGGCCAACTTGTCGGCCCGGCAGAGCCGCGTTCAGCGGCTCGCGGAGTGACGAAGCCTTTCGCAAGGCGACGGCGACAAGTCGCAAGCACTCTCATTTGGGTCTCGTGTCGCTGAGCGCCGCGCCCAGTTGTGATGCGCGAGTCATGTTTCGTTCATCTGAATAACCCGCTCGACAGCTTGGTCGCCGTCGGTAACCTCGCCTCATTCCAATGCACTGTTCCAATCCATCCTCGGATTTGCTCGGCCGCAAAGCGCAGTCGAATGCAAATTCACCTTGACCTCTGTCTGCAATGAAAAGAGCCGAATAGGGCCGGTCGAACCACATTGCGCCTCTTTGATACGTGCCCGTCGGGAGAAACAGACGCTCCTTTTGCGTGAAAGCGTTCATGCTGGCGACTGCCCTCATAGCGCCTGATCCCATGCCGATTTGTGCTCCTTTCATCCCAGATACGGAATCGTGAGCGGTCCCTGCGGCAGCACGGCGACGCGCGCTTGAGGTCCGAGTCGTGCCAGGCGGGCACGAACTTCCGCGCCGATGTCAGGACACGGCGCGAGGTGGCAGGCGCGCAGCACTTCATCCGGCAGCGAGCTATGCACCAGCACTTCGGCTTTGCGCTGCACCAGCGCCTGGATTTGCGCCTGCCATTGCTCCGCCATGCAGAAACCCGGACGCGCCACCATTTCCAGAATCTCCTCCGGCCCTTGCGCGCTGCGCAGCAGTCGATCACAAGGACTCCCCGATGGCACGCCTTCGCGGCATTCGCACGCGAGAATGACGGTGCCGCCCGGCTTCACGATGCGCGCTCCGGTGGTCATGCCCTTGACGCCCTGGTAAAGATTCAGGTCGAGAGGATGGCCGCTGTTGGTGGTGACCACGATGTCAAACGGCGCGACCACGCGTTGCATCGCCGATTGCCGGACGAACTCGCAGCCTGCCGCGTGCGCCTGGATCAAATCACCGGCAAACACGCCGGTGATCTGGCGCTGCTCGTTCAGCGTGACGTTGAGGAGGAAGCTCGGCCCGATGCGCAGGGCGACTTCGCGCAACTCCTCCCAGAGCGGATTGCCGCGCGTGATGCCGAAGGTGGCCTGCGCGTGCCCGATGTTGTCCGCGCGATGATTCGCCATCACGGTCTGGAGCGCGGCGCATCCGGGAATGATGCCCTTCACGCCGCCGCTGAAGCCCGCGAAGAAATGCGGTTCGATGAATCCGGTGATGATGCGCACGTCCGCCTCGACGAGATGGCGGTTGAGCAACGCCGGCGTGCCGTTGCGCATCGTGCCGCACTGGACCATGACCGCCGCGTTCTCGGATTCGTGGTTGATGACGCGGTAGTTCGCCACGACTTCCGGCGTAAGCATCCGCTCCAACTCGGCGCGGGTATTGCCGCGATGGGTGCCGGTCTGGTTGAGCAACGTGATGTTCTCGCGCGGCACCTCATGCAGCTCGTCGAGCAACCAGGGAATGATCCGCTCATTGGGCGTGGCGCGCGTGCTGTCGGTGAAGGAGATGCAGACGCGTGCGCCGGGACGCAGCCATTCCCGCAGTGGACACGCGCCGTTGGGATTGGCGAGTGCCGCCCGGATGGCAGTTCGCTCATCCGGCAAACCCGCGGTGTGTGTTGGCTGGATGACCGTGGTGCGGTCGTCGGGGAAATCGACCGCGAGCCCGTGCTGGCCGTAGGCAAGATGGATCTTCATGGCGTGGTTCGTGAAGCGCTTTGACTGGGCACGCTTCTAACCGAGCGCCGTGGCGTGGGCAATGCAATCCGGCCATGCAGCAGCCCATGCACAATCTTTAGCGGCGCTCGGTGAGCGCGGTTTGTTTGCGAAATCTGGGTTGAAGATGGAGGTCAGAAGCCGACGCTACCGAGCCAGATGGAGTGAGCCGGATTGAAGACCGAAGGACGGACAGGTTCCCGGCTCTTGCGCGCAGCGATGTCAATGGAGGCGGAGTGGGACGAAGGACGCGAAGCCGGATGGCTTGCCTCTTGACCGCCTACGGATCGCTCCGGAGAATTCACTTCATGAAATCCTTCGTCGCTCTGTCCCTGGCCGCGATCTTCTCTACCGGGCTGGCCTCCGCCGCGGTTGCGCCCCAGGTTGCCAATCGCGCGCCGAAACCTGATGAGGTCGGCTATCGCCCGGCCGATGGCAGCACCGTGCTGCTCAATCCGCCCTCGTTCATCTGGCTGCATGAGCCGGAGGCGCAGACCTATCTCATCCAGTGGACCACGCAGAACGATTTCAGCAACGCCGCATCGGCGAGCGGTTTTGTTTGGAACACCTACACCCACGCTGCGCCGCTCGCGCCCGGAACGTGGTTCTGGCGCTACGCGTTCGTGAACAAAACCGGCGCGACCTCGACGTGGAGCACGGTGCGGTCGGTCATCGTGCCCGCCATCGCCACGGCGTTTCCGATGCCCACGCGCGCCCAGCAGCGCGAGCGCGTACCGTCGGGGCACCCGCGTCTTTTTCTGCGCCCGGAGGATCTGCCGCGCCTGCGCGAACTGGTGAAAGGCGGCGAGAAAGTACGCTTCGACAAACTCCGTGCCGAGGCCGATGGCATCATCCAAGCCGGGCCGACGCCGGAGCCCGAGCATCTCGGCTCGGCGACGCAAAAGGAGAACGCGGAACTGGTGAAGTATTGGTGGCCCAACCGCACGCAGACCGAGAAGGCGTGCGTGGAAGCCGAGACGCTGGCGTTCGTGTACCTGATCAGCGGTGACAAGAAATACGGCGAGGCCGCGCGCCAATGGGTTTTGCATCTTGCCTCGTGGAATCCCGACGGCCCGACGAACTTCAAGCTGAACTGCGAGGCCGGCAAACCCATGCTCTACCGTCCCGCGCGCGCCTATGACTGGGCGTGGGACATGTTCACGCCGGAGGACCGCGCGAAGATTTGCGCCAGCATGCTGCGCCGCGTCACCGACGCGTGGAACAGCGGCGAGGTGGGGCAGGGGACGGGCCACTTGAACCGACCCTTCAACAGCCACGGCAATCGCATCTGGCACAAGATCGGCGAAGCGGGCATCGCGTTCCTCGGCGAGATTCCCGAATCCGGGATGTGGCTCGACTACGCGGTGAACAAATTTTATTCGTGCTACCCGATCTGGTCGGATGACACCGGCGGCTGGCACGAGGGCGTGAGTTATTGGGCCGGTTACCTGGGCAAGTCCGTGTGGTGGCTCCAGGTCGCCCAGAGCGCGCTGGGCATCGATGGCTTGAAGAAACCATTCTTCGCGCAAGTGGGCGACTACCCGCTTTACATCACGCCGCCGCATTCACCCAACTCCGGCTTCGGCGATCTCTCGTTTCGCCCGCCCTCCAGCGGCGTGGGTGGTTTCATGGAATATCACATTCGCATGAAAGGCAGTCAGCCCGACGGCGGGCACGCGGCGTATTGGCGCTGGTGGACCGAGACGTGGGGCATGAAGGGCGAAGGCGGCATCCTCGGCTTTCTCTACGCCGCCAATCTCCCGGCCTTGCCCGCCGCGAAGCCGCCCACGGAACTGCCGCAATCGAAAGTCTTCCACGGCATCGGCGTGGCCAGCCTGCACACGACGTTGCTCGACGCGCGCGACGATGTGCATTTCCTGTTCAAATCCTCGCCGTTCGGCACGCAGAGCCACGGGCACAACCCGCACAATATTTTTCAACTGAACGCCTATGGCGAAGCGCTGTTGACCACCTGCACCTACCGCGATCTGCACGGGAGCAAATTCCACTACAACTGGGTCCACAGCACCATGGCGCACAACGGCGTGCTCGTGAATGGCGAGGGACAAATCAAACACACCGCCGCGCCACACGGACGCATCGTGGACTCGCAACTCACGCCGGAACTCGACTACCTGGTCGGCGACGCCACCGCGGCTTACGGCGGACGCCTCACGCGCTACCAGCGGCACGTCGCTTTCGTGAAAGGCGCGACGCCGTGCATCGTAATCTGCGACGACTTGGCGGCGAAGGGACCGAGCACGTTCCAGTTCATGCTGCACGCGCTGAAGCCGTTCACCATCGATGAAGCGGGCGCGAGCCTGAACGTCGCGCAACCCGCGGCGGGCGTCACCGCGAAGTATCTCGCCGCCGCGCCGCTGAAGTTCCGCCAGTGGGATGGCTTCACGCCGCCGCCCAGCAAGGAATTCCCGAATCAATGGCACGTCGAAGCCGGCACGCCGGAGAAAAGCGCGGGTGTGGGGATGCTGACGATCCTCGTGCCGTATCGCGCCGGCAAACAGATCGCATGGATCGCCGAGCGCGTGGAGAGCGACACGGCGCTCGGTGCGCGCGTGACGCTCGGCGGCAAGACCACGCTGGTGGGTTTCCGCAAATCCGGCGTCACCGGCTCGGCCAGCCTCGGCGGAACCTCGTGGGACGGCGCGGTGGCGGTGCGGTGACTCGTAGCGTCGGTTCGGCGGAGCGCCGCCATTAAACCCGAACTCCGAAATTGGATGGGGAGCGCACCCGCCCCGGGTGCAGTTTTCCGCGCCCTCGCGGAAAACCCGGGGTGCGTGAAATAGTGCAAGGACGCCTCGGACCAGCGGGAGGCGCAGCGTGCTGGCCGCGCGGCGCGTCCAGCCACACCCGAGGGCGGGTGTGCTCCCCCACTTCGGAGTTCAGGATTAATCGAGGGAGAAGAATGCGGCGGTCTGCCGACGCGCCGCTACGCCAAAATTTGTCGTCCTGTTGCGCGATTTGACATTCGGGGTGGCTGCCCTTGGCCGGCAAATTCCGTGGCGAATAAGGCAAGAATTGTGTGGCACGGGATCGGAGGTGACTCTTTATTCATCGCCAAGAGTTCCAACAAAATCCCATGAATGCGCGCTGTTCATTGTTCCGGCCCTCGCCAAGGCTCGGTCGTCTCCTCATCGCCGTCGCTCCGCTGTTCTTCAGTGTGACCACCCGGGCCGAGACGAATTTCACCGTTCTCGCCATGACCAACGTGTGGCGCTACAACGAAACCACCAACGTGGACGGCACCGGTTGGCAGCAACCCGGCTACGACGATTCAGCGTGGGCCGCCGGTCCCGGAATGTTTGGCTTCGATGACAATCTCAACGTTATTCCACTTATCCGGACACTCCTCGGAAACCCGATCACCTACAGGCCGTCGGGGCATTGCGTCTATTTCCGTACGCGCTTCAACTTGCCGGGAGATCCGCGTGGCGCCATTCTCACGCTCACGAACCGCCTTGATGACGGGGCCGTGTTTTATCTCAATGGCGCTCAACTGACCCGCGTTCGCGTTACCGCCAACCCTGCGCTTTTCACCTCGCCGGCAAGTGGCTTGTCCGGGGATGCAACCGCGGACGAAATTGTCACACTCATTCCTACCAATCTCGTGGCGGGCGAGAATCTGCTGGCAGTTTCACTGCACAACGGCGATTCGCTAAGTTCCGACCTCGTTTTCGGTTGTGCCGTGAGCGCGTTCATCCCCGACGCGATAGTCATTACCAATCAACCACAGAGCCAGACGGTGGCGTTGAGCAGCAGCGCCACTTTCGCGGCGGGTGTTTCCGGCAGCCTTCCGACGTATCAGTGGCAGTTCAAAAACAGCAATATCACCGGAGCGACCAACGCCACCTACACGATCCCATTCGTGTCAACCAATTCAGCGGGTGACTACCGGGTCATCATCGCCAATACCGTGAACCGCGCGACCAGTGCCGTCGCAACCTTGACCGTGATCGAGGACCATACGCCACCAACTTTGATTTCAGCGGTGGCCAGTGAAACCACCAACTGGATCATCGTGACATTCAGTGAGAGCGTCCGCGCCCTGAACGCGACCAACATTGTCAACTACCGCATCACCCTCCTTGGGAGCACCGACCAGATCGTGATCACCAACGCCCTGGTCATGAACAACCTGGTCCGCCTCAGGAATGCGTCGCCGTGGACCGCAGGGAACAATTATGTCCTGACCGTCAACAATGTGGAGGACGTGTACACGAACACCATCGCACCCAACAGTCGTATCGGCATCGCCATGTGGCGCGAGGTGGTTTCCACTAACACTCAATGGAATTGGTCTGAAGGATTTGATTTGAGCGGGCAGAACTGGGCGGCGGTCAACTACAACGAGTTCACCAACGACTATCGGAATGGCGGCCAGTGGAAGATTCCCGATCCAGCCTGGGAGACGATCGGGCGGGGACTTTTCTATTTCTATGGATTCTATTTCAATGGATTCATTCCATCTCCAAAGAACACGGTGCTCAAGGTGGGTTCGCCGACCTTCTATTTCCGAACCAGTTTCGTTTTGCCCGAGGGATTCAAAGCGCCGGGCGCGCTTGCTCTGAGCTATGCCGTGGACGATGGCGCGGTATTTTATCTGAACGGAGCCGAATTGCATCGCTACAATATGCCGGGCGGGTCCCCCGGCTACCGGACGCGTGCTGCCAGCGAACGAGGTTCAGGCGGTGCCCCGTGGGCCACTGCTTCCGGCCTGGCTGTCACCAACCTCGTCACTGGCACCAACATTCTTGCGGTCGAACTGCATCCCTACACCACTGACCCACAAGACTACTATGGGATTTGTTTTGGTGCTGGTTTGAGGGCAGCTCTTGCGCCTGACCCGGATGCCTCACCCGCCGGACTGATGCTCACACCACGGAGCGGCGCACCCGCGCCGAGCGCACCGACATTATCCTCCGCTCCAATTGAGGTTGCTGCCGCGGGCGGTATCTCGAACGTGGTCCACATCAGCATCGATGGCGGAGCTGGCTATTGGATTGAGAGCTACGTCAATACCGCGCCCAATGTGTTTTCCAATTTTCATCGGCTCCAGACCGAAGGCGCCATCACCTACAACGCCCGTTGCGACGCCTACTCTGCCACGATTCCGAATCACTTCAGCATGTTGACGGGGCGGCCGGTCGAGCAGCCGACAAACATGGCCAACACCATCCACCACGGGTATCTCCCCGACGTCTGTGCGACCATTGATGACGGCAACACCATTCATAATGCGGGAAACACCAACGCGCCCTACAAAGCCAGCGTCTTTGACGTGGTGCATGACCATGGGTTGAGCACCGGATTCCTTTTCGGAAAGGCGGCCAGTCTTTCAATTTGCGAACGCAGCTATAACGCCAAGTATGGCGGGCCGGATTTGATTCCGCCCGACAATGGTCCCAACAAAATTGACTATTCAGTAGGGGCCGACTCGTATGCTGACCAACTCGTGAGCCTGTTCGTCCAAGACGTTAAATTCCTGCCAGCAAAGCGGTACACCTTCCTGCATTTCGCGGACCCGGACAAAGTCGGGCATCGTTGGGGTTGGGGCTCGTCTGAGTGGAGCAACTCCATTGTGAACTTGGATGAGCAGATTGGCCGAATCCTTGACGCCATCCAGAACGATCCAATGCTTTCCAATCATACCGTTATCATCGTGACCGCGGACCACGGCGGAGCCGGTAACGGGCATTGGATGGGCAATGGAACGAAAGTCTTTCAGATTCCCCTCCTCCTTTGGGGCTCGGGCATCCCCGCGGGCGTGGATCTCTACAGCCTGTTCTCGAACCGCGCCGATCCCGGCACCAACTGGCTCGATTACTCCGCCAGCTCGCAGCCGCTCCGCAATGCCGATACGGGCAATCTCGCGCTGAACCTCCTCGGCCTCCCGCCCATTCCCGGCTCGCTGATGATTCCCAAGTTCGCCTGGGACGAACCTTCCCTCGCCCTGCAAACCACCAGCGCCGCGCTGCTCGTCTCCTGGTCCGGTTACGCAACGAATTTCCAACTCGAAGCCAGTGCCTCGCTTGATTCCAGCGCGACTTGGAATCCGGTAACGGAAGACATCACCCAGGCCGACGGACGCTTCACCCACCCTGCCAACGCCTCGTCTGGCGAGAATCGTTTCTATCGCCTGCGCAAAGTCACGCCGTAGCTGAACGGAGGCCCGCCGGCTTTGCCAGCGTAGCACAGGCGTCCCGCCTGCATGAGTCGATCCGCCTTTGTTTTCGGCTTTTCCTTCAAATCGTTCAGCCGGGACGGCTGTGCTACTTTGGCCGCTCAAGCCGCCCCAAGCTTGCGCGCGGCCTCGGCGTCGAAGGCGAAGTAGTCGCAGGTGAGTTCCTCGCCCATGGCAATATCGCGCAACGCCACGGTGGTGATGGGCGGCACAGCCTCCAGCGGCGCGCCCGTATTGGGCGTCGGGGAGTGGTTCATGAAACACGAGTGATCGCCGCTCAGCGTCACGCCGCCGTCTTCCCGGCTGTAGAATCCAAACCAGCGCAGGTGCTCGCGCACGGCCGGCGGGAAGGCCACGAGCTGCGCGGCGGTGAAGACGCGGTCAAAGCCCGGCTCGAATCGCCACACCGGCGTGCCGCGTGGCATGGCTTCGATGGCGAAAAGGCCCTGGCCATGAATCGCGCTCGGGCCGACGCGCGTTCGGATGAGCATCATGGGGAGTCTCCATAATTCACCGACCACGCAATGGAAGCGTGAACCTTGGCGGCGTGGGACGGGTTTGCAACCCGCCTCCCAAACCACGCGACCCATGATGGGCTGCAAATCCACGTCGAGCCCGAGGACGGGTTGCAAACCCGTCCCACAAACAGTGGGTTCACGGCGCACTTTCCTTGCTGGCGGCGCGCATCGCCTCCAGTTCCTGCCATCGCTCATAGAGCTGGACGACGCGCTTCTTTTCCGCAGCCAGTTCGGCGGTCAACTCGTGGGTGCGCTGACCGTGTCGGCGGTGGAAGTCCGGTTCGAGAAAGAGCGCCTCGATGCGCGCAATGTTTTCCTCGGCAGCGATGACGACGGCTTCCATGCCTTCGAGTTCGCGCGTCTCCTTGAAGGAAAGTTTGCGCGGCTTGGCGGGCTTCAGCGTGGCGGCGTCTCGGGAGGACGCCGCTGATTTGCCTGGCGCGGGAATGGCGGCGCCCTGCCGGGATGCCGCCACCTCGGCGCGTTGCTTCTTTTCGACGTAGTAATCGTAGTCGCCGGCACTGAAGCTCACGCGGCCTTCGCCCTCGAAGGCGAGGATGCCGGTGCAGACGCGATTCAGAAAATAGCGGTCGTGGCTGACCACCAGCACGACGCCGGGGAAAGCGATGAGCGCTTCCTCCAGCACGCGCAGCGTGGCGAGGTCGAGGTCGTTGGTCGGCTCGTCGAGGATGAGGAAGTTGCCGCCGTTTTTGAGAATGCGCGCCAGCAGCAGCCGGCTGCGCTCGCCGCCGCTGAGATACTTGACCTGCGTGGCGATGCGGTCGTCGGTGAAGAGAAATCGCTTGAGGTAGGCGCGCAGCGAGAGGTGGTTTTCGCCAAACAGCACGAACTCCACGCCGTCGCTGATTTCATCGAGCACGGTGCGCTCTTCGTTGAGTTGGAGGCGCCCCTGGTCCACGTAGTTGAACTGGGTGAGCTGGCCAACTTTCACGGTGCCCTCGGTGGGGGCGAGCTGACCGAGAAGAATCCGGAGCAGCGTGGTTTTGCCAAGGCCGTTGCGGCCGGTGATGCCGAGGCGCTGGCCGCCGGCGAATTCGAGATTGATGGCGGAGAACAGGCGGCGTCCGCCGAGTTCCATGCCCACGCCGATCAATTCCGCGACGCGATTGCCGAGCGGCGGCGGCGGCGGAATGACGAGATCCACGTCACGGTCGAGTTCGGGCGGACGATCCGCGGCGACCTCGTCGTAACGCTCGAAACGGTTCTTGGCCTTGCTGCGCTGGGCGCGCGGTCCCTGGCGCACCCAGGCCAGTTCGCGTTTGAGAAACATCTGGCGCTTGTGCTCGATGACTTCCGACGCGGCATCGCGCTCGGCCTTGGCCAGCAGGTAATCGGTGTAGTTGCCGGTGTGGGAAAAGGTCCGGCCGTTCGCCAGTTCGACGATGGTGTTGGTGACGCGATCGAGGAAATAGCGATCGTGCGTCACGATCAGGAACGCGCCGGGGTAATTCTCCAGGTAATCCGCCACCCACTCGATGGAATCGGTGTCGAGATGGTTGGTCGGCTCGTCGAGGATGAGCAAATCCGGCCGCGCGATGATGGCCCGGCAGAGCGCCACGCGCCGCTGTTCGCCGCCGGACAACGTATCGATGCGCCGGTCGCCCGCCGGGCAGTTGAGATGCGCCATCGCCGTGGCGATGCGATGGTCGAGTCCCCAGCCGTCGAGCGTGTGGATGCGCTGTTCCAGCTCGGCGTGCTTGCGCGACTCCGCGGGCAAGGACTCGAATTCGTGAATCAAATTGAGGACGTGCCGGGCGCCGGCGCGGATGTTCTCCTCAACTGTGAGCGCGGGTTCGAGCGCGAAAGCCTGCGGGAGATAACCGATGGCGAGGTCGCGCCGCTGCGTGACTTCGCCGGAGTCGGGCGCGAGCAATCCGGCCATGATGCGCAGGAGGGTGGACTTGCCGGAGCCGTTGCGTCCGACCATGCCGATGCGATCCTGATCGCCGATGGTGAGTGTGGTGCGGTCGAGCAGCACACGTTCATTGTGCCGGACGACGATATCGGTGGCGGTGAGGAGGGTGGACATGATCCAGATTGAAACCAGGAGGCTACGATGGCGGGCGATGCACGCGAATCTTTCGATCGGTGACGAGGACAAAACAGCGGGACCATCCTTTGAATTCCGGCATCTGGCAGACTTCGACGAGACGTCGGGCCAACGCCAGACGCCCGGGAAGCCGGAGACGAATCAACAGCAGTCCGTGATGCTGGCCGGGCGCGAATCGGCGAAGATCAGAGAAATCGAGATCCTGAGTGATAAGAAGGCGTCCGGCGTTTTGAGCGGCCTGCCAGATTTTCGGATCCGCCGCGCCAGCCAAACCCTCCAACGTGACATTGTCCGTGTCGTGACCGAGCACGGCAAGGGCCGCCACCAGCGATTCCGGGAGATTCTCGTCCAGCTTGATTCTCATGCGACCAGCGGAGTCGCCGGCAACGGGAGATCCTCCTCAGCCGATGCGGCCGCGAAGGCGATCACGGCCCGGACCGCTGCGGCGGTCAGTGTTGGAAAGTCAACAAGGATTTCCTCAACCGTGGCTCCCTCGGCGAGGCAGGCCAGCACCGTGCGCACCGGTATGCGGGTTCCTTTCACCACCGTCTCACCGCCGCAGAGTTCGGCCCTCTGCTCGAAAAAGGACGCATAGTTCATGGTCATGGTGGAAATGTGGCAGAGGAAGCGCGTTGTGCCAATCGTCCGTTCAATCCTGCTTCGTCGGCACCGGCAGATGCGAGAGCGGTGCTTTCGGATTGGTCTCGCCGAAGTAATTCGCCGACCAGTCGTTGGCGAAGAGCACCACGGGATTGTTGCCCATGTCGAAGGCCAGACGCGCGCCGCTCGGCAGCACCAGCGCGTCGAGTTCTGGTTCCTTGAACTCTGGCGGGAGCCAGCGCACCACCGTCCAGGGCGCGGGTTCAAGACGCGACGTGGCGCCGTATTCGCTCTCGAGACGGTATTGCACCACCTCGAATTGCAGCGGACCCACCGCAGCCAGCAAGGCCACGCGGGCGACGGTGTTGCGCAGGGTCAGAATCTGGATGACGCCTTCCTGGAGAAGCTGGTCGAGTCCCTGGCGGAATTGTTTGTATTTCGCCGTGTTGGGATTGTGCAGGTAGGCGAAGGCCTCGGGCGTGAAACGCGGGATCTCCTTGTATCGGATCTTCGGGTCGGTGGTGAGCGTGTCGCCGATGCCGAAGCTGTCGTGGCCCACCAGTCCGATGATGTCGCCGGGGAAGGCTTCGTCCACGGTCTCCCGCTCGTTGCCGAAGAGCTTGTGCGAACTGGAGAGGCGCACCTTCCTGTCTTCGCGCGGATGCATCACGGTCATGTCGCGCTCGAATTTCCCCGAGCACACGCGCACGAACGCGATGCGGTCGCGATGCTTCGGATCCATGTTCGCCTGAATTTTGAAAATGAATCCGGAGAAGGCGGGATTCTCCGGCTCGATGGGCGTGCCGGCGATGACGCGCGGACGCGGCGCGGGCGAGTGCTGGAGGAAACCGTCGAGCAATAGTTGCACGCCGAAGTTGTTGACTGCGCTGCCGAAGAAAACCGGCGTGGTCTGCCCCGCCAGCACGGCGGCTTCGTCGAAGTCTTCGCCGGCGTGTTCGAGCATCTCCAGTTCCTCGCTGACCTTGGCAAACGTGGCGTCATCCAGCCGCTCGCGGATGACCGGGTCCGAGATGCCGCCGATGGAAACCGGTGCGCGGAACTTTCCGCCGACGGTGCGCTCGAAGAGGTGCAGCATCCTGGTGTGCCGGTCGAAGACGCCCTGAAAATCACTGCCAGAGCCGATGGGCCAGTTCACCGGAAAGGCGCCAATGCCGAGCACACGCTCCAGTTCATCCAGCAGCATGAGCGGCTCGCGCATCGGGCGGTCGCACTTGTTCATGAAGGTGAAGATGGGCACGCCGCGCTGCCGGCAGACCTCGAAGAGTTTGCGCGTCTGCGTCTCGATTCCCTTGGCCGTGTCGATCACCATCACCACCGAATCCACCGCGGTGAGCACGCGATAGGTGTCCTCGGAAAAATCCTTGTGGCCGGGCGTGTCGAGGAGGTTGATGCGATAGCCGTCGTAGTCGAATTGCAGGACGGTCGAGCTGATCGAAATGCCGCGCTTCTTTTCCAGTTCCATCCAATCGGAGGTGGTGGCGCGCTGATTTTTGCGCGCGGTGACCGAGCCGGCCAGATGCACCGCGCCGCCGTAAAGGAGGAGCTTCTCCGTCAGCGTGGTCTTGCCCGCGTCCGGATGCGAGATGATGGCGAACGTGCGCCGCTTTTTTATTTCTGTCGCGATATCCACAAGGGCGCGGAAGGTACCACGACCTGGCGGGGGAACAAGCGAAGAGATGCGGCGGCGTTCGCTGCGCCGCGCACCGCGAGATGAACAATGGTCGCGCCCCAACCGCCAAAGGGTTGAGTCGCCAGTGCGAAGCGCTCGACATCCGGATGTTTCGCCAGCGGCGCTGCAATGGCGCATGCAGGGGCTCGACAACTTCTCGTTCACTGGCCTAATATTCCTACGTGATTGCTTGGGCCGACATCCAACGCTACTGCGACACGATCGCGCGGGAGTTTCGTCCGCATCGCATCGTGATCTTCGGCTCTTACGCCTACGGGGCTCCCTCCCCGGATTCGGATGTGGATGTCATGGTGGTCATGCCCGTGAAGAAACGCGGCGCGCGGCCCTCTCTCGACATTCGCCGCCGCATCTCCGCCGGTTTCCCGGTGGATATCCTCGTTCGCGCACCGGAAGACGTGGCACATCGCCTGCGCCGGGGCGACTCGTTCATCACCGAAGTCATGACGCGTGGCAAGGTCATGTATGAAGCCCAGCACGCGTGAATGGGTAGCCAAAGCGGAGGAGGACTACCTCGCCGCCGTGGACTTGGCCCGCCGCCGCAAGTGGCCCCTGTGGAGCGGCGTTTGCTTTCACGCCCAGCAATGCGCGGAGAAATACCTCAAGGCGCGCATGGAAGAAGCGGGCCTGGCCATTCCCCGGACCCACGACCTCGAAATCCTCTTGAACCAATTACTGCCCGTCGAGCCGCTCTGGGCGGAGTTTCGACCCGGCTCCCAGACTCTCACCGACTACGCGGTGGACTTTCGTTATCCCGGCCACAATGCCGGCAAGCCGCACGGACGCCGCGCGCTGGCGGACTGCCGAGTCATCCGGCGCGAAGTCCGGCTCAGTCTCGGTCTGCCTGCCTGAGCCAGATTGTCCGCCAGCCACGGAACCTCGTCGCGCCGACATGGAACCCTGTGGCCCAACCGTGAAGTCGCGTCCTGCTGCCTTGGAATCCCGTCGCGAAACCGTGAAACGCTGTCCGCCAGCCTTGGAATCTTGTCCGCGTTCCGTGAAGTCCTGTCCGGCAGCCGTGAACCAATGTTCCGCAATCTGGAAGCCTTGTTTGCCAGCCGTGAAACCCTGTGGCGCTTCCTTGAAACCGTGTTTCGCTGCCTAGCGCCAAGGCGGCGACCGATGTGACTTACGCGGTCGTCGCCGCCAGCAACATCACTGCGACCGCGTGGCAACCGATCACCATCGTCCATAGCATCGTGGATCTGGGCCTGACTGAGAGCGTCACGGTGCGCGATGCGGTGCCGATCAGCAGCAATCAGCAACAGTTCTTCCAACTGCGAGTAGGGCTGCAATAAGTCGTGATGGCATCTCCCGCGATTCCGCCCCGGGCGATTCTGTTGCTGGCGTTCGCCAATGTTGTGTTCCGCATTTGGGACGGGAGCCTGTAATCGTTGCCCCCGCTATCTGCTGTCCGAAGCGCGCGCGCTGGGTAAAGTATCCCCGATGGGTGGATTCTGGTCTCCCCGTCGTCGCGTGCCACGTTCAATCTTCGAGGCCGCCCTTGGGTCGTTCTGCTGTAAAATTTCACCGATCCGTCACGGGAAGAGTTGCTCCAGATTTCCGGGGTGACCGATCACGGGGCCGCATGGCAGGTCACGAATCATGTCCAATCAGTCTCTTGCCGCCAGCCGGCAACGCTTCGACACCTTGCGAGTCCGACGAAGATGAATTCCATGCGCTTGGCGCGCTTGGCGCCGATGACAGCGCTGGCCCAACCGCTCTAGATTTGCTATGCATTGGCCCGTGCTGAACGACTTGCTGGATTATGTGCCGGATGGCGTGTTCACGGTGGATGCCGAATGGCGCATCACCTCCTTCAACCACGCCGCCGAGCAGATCACCGGCATCCAGCGCGATGAGGCGCTGGGCCGTCGTTGTTGCGACGTGTTTCGAGCCAGCATCTGCGAAAGCGCCTGCGCACTGAAGCAGACGCTGGCCACCAAGCGGCCGGTGGTGAACAAGGTCGTTTACATCGTCAACACCGCCGGTCAGCGAGTGCCCATCAGCATCTCGACGGCAGTCCTCAAGGACGATCAAGGGCGCGTCATCGGAGGTGTGGAAAGCTTTCGCGACTTGCGGGTAGTGGAGGAATTGCAGCGGCAGGCACAGGCGCAGGATTCATTTTCGAACATCATCGGGCGCAGCGCGGCCATGCGGCAGTTTTTCGAATTGCTGCCGGTGGTGGCGGTCAGCGACAGCACGGTGCTGATCGAAGGTGCGAGCGGCACCGGCAAGGAACTGGTCGCCCGCGCCATACACGAACTTTCGCCCCGGAAGGCCAAGCGATTCGTGGCAGTCAATTGCGGCGCACTGCCCGACACGCTGCTGGAATCGGAGTTGTTTGGCTACAAGGCGGGCGCATTCACGGATGCGAAGAAGGACAAACCTGGGCGTTTCGCGCTGGCGCATGGCGGGACGATTTTGCTGGATGAAATCGGGGACATCTCCATCGCCATGCAGGCGCGTCTATTGCGGGTTTTGCAGGAGCACGTCTATGAGCCGCTGGGAGGTATCGAGTCTGTGAATAGCGATGTCCGGGTGGTTGCCGCCACGAACAAGGATCTGGGCCAATTGGTGCGGGAGGGCCGGTTCCGGGAAGACTTGTTTTATCGAATCGACGTGATGCGCCTGAAATTGCCCGGCCTGCGCGAACGGCGCGAGGACATACCCCTGCTGGTGGATCATTTCATCGCGCGCTTCAACCGGCTTCAGGGGAAGGACATTGCCGGCGTGTCCGACGGTGTGCTGGCGCGGTTGATGGAGCACGATTTCCCCGGTAACGTGCGCGAGTTGGAGAACGTCATCGAGCACGCCTTCATTCTTTGCCGTGGCGGATTGGTCGAAAAGCAGCACCTGCCCCCTCATTTGCGGGACGTTGAAGGCTCCCAGCGGTCGGGACTTCCCAGCGGACTGACGTTGGCCGCCATGGAAAAAATCATGATTCACGACGCGCTCCACCGCCATGTCGGCAACCGCGCCGCCGCCTCCCGGGAATTGGGGATTGATACCAGCACCCTGTTTCGGAAGCTCAAAACGCTGGGGCCAGGCGACGCGCCTACCACGCAGCCGGAGTAGCATTCCTCCATCTCCAGCATGCTGCTCGGTGTGGCATTTCGCCACGATGGCGTCGAGCGGACTGGCTTTCTGCGCCGATCTCCGCAAGGAATGCGCTGCCTTCTTGCCCGACTTCCCCAGATTTCCGTGTCTTCCACTCGCTCCGTCACCTCATTGCCGGTTGGCACGGTGCCTTGCCTGCGTATGAATGTGATGTCAGATGCAGCCACCGCCAAATTTCGGCAACACGCGGTACGGCAGGTCGAGTCGGGGCACCAGGGTGTGGAGAACAGCGACGTCATCAAACCTTCCAAGACCGACAAGCCCCCGGTTGCGACAAAAACAAGAATCGAACACGCCATGAAAGAAATTGAACCACGAAAGGATGCAACGATATGAAATCACAAACGCTGAAGGATTGCCGAGCCTTTACGCTGATCGAACTGCTCGTCGTCATCGCCATCCTGGCGGCGTTGTTGTTGCCGGCTCTGGCCAAAGCGAAGGAACGTTCCCGCCGGGCGGCCTGCGCCAACAACCTGAAACAGATCGGTCTCTCGTTCAAGACCTTTGCCCTCGACAATGAGAACAAGTATCCCTGCGCCGTGCCGCTGGGTGAAGGCGGCATGACGGCCATCCAGAAAGCGAACGCATGGAGGCACTACTATGCCGCCTCGAACGAACTGGAGAGTCCCAAAATTCTCATGTGCCCGAGCGACGCCAAAAACACCATGCAGGCGGCTGACTTCACCACGCGGGTTGATGGTTTCATCCAGCCGGGTGGGCTGGGAGATGGCGGCCTGAGCTACATCGCTGGTCTGGATTGCACTGAAGAGGCACCGCAATCCATCCTGAGCGGCGACTACAACATGGTGTTCCTCAACCGGATCTGCGGCACTTGGAACATCCGTGCGCAGGCGATCTGCAATGAGGCGTACGATCCAG
The DNA here is from genome assembly GCA_038249465.1 of Limisphaerales bacterium. GTDB lineage: Bacteria > Verrucomicrobiota > Verrucomicrobiia > Limisphaerales > JBBRWD01 > JBBRWD01. The sequence continues at coordinate 112,793 of JBBRWD010000008.1, forward strand.
CGGCGTGCGGCGTGGGCGAAATTGGCGTGGACCAACAACTGTCATGGAGTCGGGTTTGGCTCGTTGGGGCTCTCCGATGGCAGTGTGCAGCAGTTGACCACCGGCGGCCTCAAGGAGTTTGTGGGCCGGGTTGTGGATAAACAGGCGGGCGATCTTCAGGGTAACAATGACGTTATCGCTCCGTTGGGGAAGAAGTAAAAGGACGGAACCATTGCATGGCGTCTGGATTGGCCCAGACACCTTTCTGTTTTGTCCAAAGCCAGAGCTACATCGCGACCCAAACAGGCGAACGCTCAGCCGCGAGATCAAGGCGTTGAGGCTGGAGAAAACAGGAGAAGGCCGAGCCGTCGGTAAATGCTGAATGCCACGGTGGTAGGTTGCGACCGTGGCGGAACGCGACGCAATCGAGTCTCATGGTATCTGTGCGCGGACGACCAGAATCCCCGTCCGATCATGCCCAGTGCACTTTCTCCCTTGCAATCTTGGCCTTCAAACAAGTTTCGTTGCCGTCCGTTCAGATGCCGATGGCACTGGCGCTGTTAGCTGGCACGGAGGCTGCATTGCTTTGCGGCATGATTGTCGCCGTCCCTGTTTCGCAAGAGCGCGTCTCGCCCGTGTTCGACACGGCGGCGCGTCTGCTGGTGGTGCGCCGAGAGCGCGACAGGGAAGTGGAGCGGAAGGAATTCATCCTCGGCGTACTGCCCGGCGAGGCGCTGGCGCGCAGCGTGGCCGAACTCCGCGTGGAGGTGCTGATCTGCGCAGCCCTCTCAGAGCCGCTCCGGTTGGCCTTGGAACGTGGTGGTGTGCGTGTGGAGGCGCACTTGTGCGGCGAGGTCGAGGCACTGCTCCAGGCTTTTTGGGTGGGAAACTTTCGCCGCGCAGAATTTCGGATGCCGGGCTGCTGGGATCCGCATGTCAGCAAGGTTCCTGCCCGCGCCCGTTCCCGGAAACGCCTCATGCCCACCAACTCTCCAAAACAGACCTGATGTTCAACGAAGCAGTCACACTGTGCGCCGCTCGGGACTCCAAACGCTTGAAGGCGATCCGTAATCGTGTCCATCCGCGCTGCGTGGTTTGCAGCCCGGCCAATCCCATGGGCTTGGCCCAGGAGTTCGTGCTGCAGCCCGACGGGAGTGTCGAGAGCACCTTCGCTGGCAGCGAGATGTTTGAAGGCTATCCGGGACTTCTGCATGGCGGCGTCATCGCGACCTTGCTGGACGGGGCCATGACCAACTGCCTCTTTGCCCAGGGGATGCAGGCGCTGACGGCGGAACTGACCGTCCGCTATCGCGAACCGGTCGCCGTCGATGGTGGCATGACCATTTGCGCGCGCCTCACCGAATCGCGCGGTCCCCTCCACCTGCTGCGTGCCGAACTGCGGCAGGACGGACAGGTGAAAGCCACCGCGCTCGGCAAATTTGTGGAAACCCATGACTGAACGAATTGTCGTCACCGTGTTGGTGGAAAACTCCGTGCAGGGCCGCGGATTGATGGCGGAGCACGGACTATCCTTCCACATCCAGTCCGGAGACCAGAGTCTGCTGTTCGACACCGGCCAGAGCGCGCTGCTGGTGGAGAACGCGCGGCAGTTGGGAGTGGATCTGACGCAACTCAGCGCCATGGCGCTGAGTCATGGACATTACGATCACACGGGCGGACTGAGCGCGGTTTGGAAACTCGCGCCAGGCGCGGGACTTTTCGGGCATCCCGCGGTGCTGGCTCCCCGTTTCGCGCGCAATCCCGATGGCACCTCCCGTGCCGTGGGGACTTCCGAGGCGGGTCTCGCCGCCATCAACGTCCATGGGGCGCAATTGCACGGCACGTCAAAACTCAATGAAATCCTCCACGGTTTCTTTCTCACCGGGGAAATCCCGCGCGAGACGGATTTCGAGGATGTCGGCGGCCCGTTCTTCTTGGATGAAGCTGGCCAGTGGCCCGATCCGATCGTGGACGATCAGGCACTGTTCTTCGACACGCGGGATGGAGTGGTGGTGCTGCTGGGCTGTGCGCACGCCGGCGTGGTGAACACGCTGCGCCATGTTCGCCGCCTCACCAGCGACCGCCCCATCCACGCCGTGCTGGGCGGCATGCACCTGCTGGTCGCCAGTCCCGAGCGGTTGGAGGCAACCGTCGAGGCGTTGCGCGAGATGAACGTGCCACGGCTTGGTCCGGCTCATTGCACTGGTGCGGCTGCCACCGCGCGCCTGTGGCATGAGTTTCCGAAGGCTTGCACCACCTGTTCCGTGGGCAGCCGTTTCGTGTTCCAACGATGACGAATGACTTGCACATGAACGCAAACAATCCCTCCAAGCTCGATCGCGCCCTGGCCAACGTCTGCCGGAACTGCCCCGTCTGCCGCCGCGCCCGGCAGCAGCAATCCGGTGCGGCCTTCTGGTTGGTAAACCGGGTGGAGCGCCTCCTTTGTCCGTTCTGCAGCGCCTACACGCGGGTGTATGGCCGCAAGGCGCACGAGGCTGCACCTGACCGATGAACGGAGCGGCCCCTTTTAGAGAAAGGAAACCATGTCATGAAACTTAAAACCATGAGCCGACAACAGATTCTCGATCATTATTTTCTCGATGCGCGTCACAAGCTCATCGAGATCGCAGCCTTTCTCGACCGCCTCGACCCGGCGGAGGGTGATGCCGACTTCCGCCTGGCCGCCTTCCACGAGGCGCTCGTGGTACTCACCCAGCCGAAGTCCGACAAGGCCAGTCGCGTTTTGATGGTCTTCAGCGACCCGACCTTGGAGCCCATCGCGGCCGCGACGACCAAAGCGGCTTGCGGAGCCTGGCCCGGCCGGAAACCAGCGGCTGCCCGCGCGGATTGATATCCCAACCCTGACCTCCAACCCCAATAATCATGCGCTTCATTGAACCTCACGCCCACATGGTCAGTCGTGTAACCGACGACTACCGCAACATGGTGGCTGCGGGCTGCGCCGCCGTTTGCGAGCCCGCCTTCTGGGCCGGCTTCGACCGCGGTTCTTCACAGGGCTTTCACGACTACTTCTGCCAGATCACGGAGCACGAGCCAAAGCGCGCGGCCAAGTTTGGACTGCCCCATTTCTGCTGGCTGTGCATCAACCCCAAGGAATCCGAGGACGTGGGACTGGCCCGCGAGGTGGTGGCGATGATCCCGGAGTTTCTGGGTCGGCCAACGGTGTTGGGTCTGGGGGAAATCGGCTTGAACAAAAACAGTCGCAACGAACTCGCCGTTCTCGAGATGCATATCGATCTCGCGGCCCAACACGACCTGCTCATCCTGGCGCACACCCCGCATCTCGAAGACAAGCACAAGGGAACCCGTCTGACGATCGAGGCGCTCAAAAACAACCGCCGCATCCGGCCGGAGCGGGTGATCATTGACCACGTCGAGGAACACACCATCGCGATGGTGCTCGACGCCGGTTTCTGGGCGGGCATGACCCTGTATCCAGGGACAAAATGCACCTCCAGCCGGGCGATTGACATGATTGAAAGGCATGGCCCGGAGCGCCTCTGGATGAACAGCGCCTGCGACTGGGGCGACAGCGTGCCGCTGGCCGTTCCCTACACCGCACTGGACATGCGCCTACGCGGTCACAATGCAGACCTGATCGATCAGGTGATCTACCAGAACCCGTTCCAATTTCTAAGCCAATGTCCCAAGTTCAAACTCCCCTCCTGAGGCGTCTCAACCGGAAAATATCCACTGCCACGCCACTCGGCGATCATCACCCACCCCTTCAAGCACGATGATGGACACTAGAAGTTAAAAATGAACCCACACGTAAAACTCCCCTCGTCCTCGATCGTCCGGATCGCCATTCCCGCTAAGAACGGCCGGCTCCACGGCCATTTCGGCGGCTGCACCCAATTCGCGCTTGTCGAAGCTGACCGCGAGCGCAAGAACATCCTGTCCACCCGGACGGTCGCAGCTCCGCCCCATACACCGGGATTCTTTCCGGGCTGGCTGCACGGACAGGGCGTAAATGCCGTGATTGCCGGCGGCATTGGCCGACGAGCGCTTGACCTCCTTGCGCGGCAGGGCATCGATGTGCGCGCCGGCCAACCGGGATTGTTGGTCGAGGAACTCGTCGCCAGCTTTCTGAGTGGCGAGCTGACCGCTATGCCCGAAGGTTGCACGAACCACGGACATCATCATGACCATGAGCATGGTCATCACCACCATGGGTAGTCAGATCCTCGGCCGCAGGATTTCTGATCTACCGACCACAGCAACGTCTCGGACGGTCGTTTCGCCGTCGTCCATCGGGCTTTGGGACATGCTATCGTCGGTTCCCGAGGCAGCTTCTGTCCTCGGCTCGACTCGGGCTGCTGAGGAGGGAGAGCCAACGGATCACGCCGAACGTCCATTATGCATCCACGATCCCGGCACCAAACCGTGGGAAGCCAGTGTCGAGGTGCGCGGTGCCTCGATGGCATGAATCCGCCCCACCCATCGTCCACCGTGCTGTTGACCGGTTACTGCCTCGTGGCGCTCCTGGCCGCCCTGGCGGGCGGCGTGCTGCCCGACTTGATCAAGCTGACGCACGTGCGCCTGCAGGTGGCGGTGAGTTTCGTTGCCGGCTTGATGCTGGGTCTGTCGCTGCTGGGGCTGCTGCCGCAGGCGAGCCGCGATCTCGGCTCCATCCACCAGGGCACGCTGTGGATGCTCGGCGGATTCCTCGCGATCTTTTTTCTCCAACGCTTCCTGCCCTTTCATCACCACGACGTCGCCGAGGGCAGCCCAGCCGAACCTTGCGGACATCCGCATTCGCTGGCGGAGCGCTCCGCCCGGAACCTGAACTGGATGGGGGTGGCGCTGGGCCTGTCACTCCACTCGGTGTTCGACGGACTGGCGTTGGCGGCGGCCGTCGCGTCGGACGCGCGCATTCAAGGGCAGGCGCTCGGCCTGGGCACCGCGCTGGCGATCATCCTGCACAAACCTCTCGGTGCGCTGGCCATCATAACGTTGATGACCTCCAGCGGAGCGGCTCGCTCGACAAGGCACTGGGTGAACCTGGCGTTCGCGCTGATCACGCCATTGGGCGCGCTGCTGTTCCATCTCGGCGCGGGACCGTGGGCGCAAAGTCATCCGGCCTGGCTCGGCTGCATGCTGGCGTTTTGCGCAGGCACCTTTCTTTGCATCGCGTGCGCCGACCTGCTGCCCGAGTTGCAGTTTCACTCCCATGACCGTGTGCGGCTCTCGCTGGCATTGCTTGCTGGTGTGGGAATTGCCATCCTCTTGAATCGCTTCCAGCACCCACACGACAAATCTGCGGGCACCGCCTTCATTGGCGCTGCACCGGTGGATTTCGCGGTGTCGTGCCCAGGTTTCATGGATTCGATGACCACCCCGGTGCCAATGGCCCACGGATATGAGAACCAGTCGCAGTAAACGACAGTTGCTGCTGCTCCTGAGCACCTGCCTGGCATTGGTCCTGGCCGTGGTTTGGATGATCGCGGATGCAGCCCGTCGCCGGGCATCGAGTGCTCAGCGCACCAGCCAGTCCCGCATGGTGGTCCGGTTGTTCGGCACGGCGGACATGGTCTTGTCCTCGTCTTCGCGCTGGCTGCGCCACCCGTCATTGAGCGAGCCTGGGGCGCCTTTCGCGGACGGTCCGGCCATTCTCGACATCGATCCGGCCGGCGCGATGATCGGGCCGCCGCTGGAGGTTCTGGCCGGAGGAAGCCGTGGAGTGATCGAACCGAACAAGAGCCGGAGATCCCGATGAGGACGCAACTCGCCTTGATCCTCTTTGCCCTGGGCAGCGCGCGCCGTCGCGCCGGCCGCACGCTTTCCATTTTAATGGCCCTGGCTCTGGTGACCTTCGCCTTTTCCTCCGTGCTCTTTCTCACCGAGGCGCTCCGCCGGGAGTATCGGATGGCTTCGGAAGCGCTGCCCGACCTGACGGTCCAGCGTCTGGTGGCGGGGCGTCCGGCATTGATCGAAGCAGGGCTTGCGGAATCACTCCGGCAGATTCCCGGCGTCATTGCCGTCGAACCTCGCGTCTGGGGCTATTTCTTCGTGCCCAACCTCGCCGGTAATTTCACCGTGATGGGAGTGGACACCGCGCAAGCGGACCTGACGAATTCGCCCTGGGCCGGCGCAGTGGATGGACGCCTCCCCAAAACCGGCTCGCGGGACGAGGTGGTCATGGGAAAATCGCTGGCACGGTTTCTCGGACTGGAACTGGGGGATGCGGTCATCCTGCCGGTGGGTCCGCACCGCATCCAGATGGATCTGGTGGGGACGTTCAAGTCGGAGGTGGCCCTGTGGTCTGCGGACGTCATTGTGCTCAGTCTGACCAACGCGAGAACCTTCCTCCAGGTTCCAGTGGGGCAGGTCACCGACATCGCCGTGCGCCTCAGCACCCCGGACGAGGCGGTGGTCGCGGCTCGCAAGATCGCCGAATTGATCCCGGACGCCCGCGTCATCGACCGGCAGCTCATGGGCCGGACCTATGATCTCACCTTCGACACCCGCGGCGGAGTGATGGGGGCCATGCTGATGCCGGCACTGATCGCGTTTCTCGTTCTGGCTTGGGATCGCCTGAGCGGCGTGGGTCCGGCCGAATGGCGGGAAATTGGAGTGCTCAAGGCCATCGGCTGGCGGACCAGCGATGTGATTGCCGCCCGTTTGTGGGAAGGCGTCCTGGTCGGTTTCTGTGGTGCCGTGCTGGGCATTTTCGCGGCCTACCTCTTCGTGTTTTACGCCCGGGCGCCCGGCCTCTCTTCGGTGCTGCTCGGCTGGAGTTCCATCTATCCCTCGCTCGACCTCGTGCCGGCCGTGACTCTGTCGCAAGTGGTCGTGCTGATTTGCCTGGTCGTGCTGCCCTTTGTCGCGGCCGGAACAGTGCCCGCCTGGCGCACGGCCATGCGGGATCCACACCAGTTATTGCGAGGTGCCTCATGAGTGCCGCCAACGGGATCATGGTGAGCGCGGTTGGCCTCACGAAGCATTACCCTGCGGCCCGGGGCGAGCGGGATGCCATCCATGATGTCAGCCTGGCGATACCCGCCGGCCAGCTCTGGGTGGTCAGCGGCCCGAGTGGCTCCGGAAAGACCACCTTGCTCGGTCTGCTCGGCGGAATGATCGCGCCGACCCGGGGCGAGGTCTGCCTCAATGGAAGATCGATCACGCACCTCCGGGATCATCACCGGTCGCTGGTTCGCCGGACGCTCGTGGGCATGGCCTTCCAGGAATTCGCACTGGTGATGGGCATGACGTTGATCGAAAACATCCTGCTCCCGCTGACACCCCAGGGAGGAGCGACGCCTCCCGATATCGCACGCGCCGGCCAATTGCTGCGGCGCTTCGGCATGGAGGATCTGGCCGGGTCGCGCGTGGAGCGATTGTCCGGCGGCGAACGCCAGCGCGGCGCCATCGTCCGCGCGCTCATTCTCGATCCGCCTTTGCTGATGCTGGACGAGCCCACCGCCTTTCTGGATACCAACAATGTCCACCGCATCATGGAGCTTCTCTTCGCGCTGCGCGACGAAGGGCGCACCATCCTGGTGGCCACCCACGACGCCCGACTGCTCGATCACGGCCAGGTCGATGGCGCGCTGCGCCTCGTGGATGGAACGTTGGAAACCGACCAGTGATCGCCGTGCCATGCTGACGAACTTCCTAAATTTCTGGATTCTCGCCCGCCTCATGCAGGCCGGAGTCGCGGCGGCATTATGCCTCGTGGGGCTGGTGGTCGGTCTGCGCATCGTGCGGCGCTGGCGGCCGCGGGCGTCCTCTGAGCTACAACTCACTCTTGAGCGACAGTCGGAACTCGTCTCAACCGTCATCCAGGTGGCGCTCCTGCTCGAAGTTCTGGGCTTGGGCCTCTCCGTGACGGTGGCAGACCATCTCGTCGGCAGCATCCGCGGAGCGATGTGCGCCTTCGGCGTCTTCGGCTCCACCAAGACCGGATTCTACGGCTTGTGGATCAGCTTCCTGACGGCGATGGCGTGCTCGTTGTGGGTCATCCTGCACCGGTTTGATCTGCGGCTGGAATCACCCGTGCTGATCCGGCGCAAATTTCTGGCGCTTTTTCTGGTCGCCCCGTTCGCCCTCGCCGATTTCGCCCTGGCCGTCGTGTTCGCTGTGCAACTCGATTTCACAGTGGTTGCGTCCTGCTGCTCGGTGTGGGTCGACCAGACTGTCCTCACGCAGAAGGCATCGCTGATCATGATGTCGCCGCTCTGGGCGGGAGTGGTGGGATTATCGGCCACGCTCGCCGCCCTGGGTGCCTCGCTGATCGCCTCGCGGCGGCCGGGGACCGCGACCGCATGGACGGCGGCAGCAGCATCGGCGATTGCTCCCTACGGGGCTCTGCTCGGCATCCTTTGGGTCGTCGCTCCCCACGCCCTGGCCGCGCCGCAACCTCTCTATCCCTTCTTCCTCTTGCGCATCCAAGCAGGCTGGATTGGCTGGCCGTTGTTCGCGGCAATCCTGGTGGGGAGCGTCGCGGGCATGGGGCTGGGCGTCGTGGAATGGAACCGGCGTGTCCTGTCCTAC